>NZ_CP139249.1:2400000-3139444 GCF_034064985.1 Acinetobacter pittii
ATAAAACTTCTAATGCACTTGATAACTCTTGCGCTAAACGACGGGCTTTTGCATCGCCTGCTGCGGCTTTCTTACTCAGGTCAACCAACTGTAAAACTTCTTTAGGCAAAGCATTACCAATCCCGGTAATCGCACCCGTTGCGTTACAGTTTACGAAACCATGGAAAACTTGAGTATCTACACCTGCCATTAAGGTGACTGAATCATCTTGTGAAGTAATGAACTCAGCCGCATAACGCATATCAGCAGCACCACCAAACTCTTTAAAACCAATTAAGTTTGGAAATTCACGGCGCAATTCAAAAAACAAATCTGCACGAGTCGCAAATCCATAATATGGGCTATTGTAAATCACTGCAGGTAAGCTTGGCGCTGCTTTTAAAATTGCAGAAAAGTGAGCTTTTTGTGCAGTTGGTGAGGCTCCACGTGACAGTACACGTGGAATAACCATAAGCCCTTGTGCACCGACTTTTTCTGCATGAGCTGCATGAGAAACTGCTTCTTTTGAATTAACTGCACCAGTACCAACAATTGTAGGAATGCCAGCAGCAACAAGTCGTGCCACCCCTTCTTGACGTTGAGCTTCGGTTAGTAAAGGCCAATCACCCATAGAACCACAATACACTACCGCACTCATGCCGGCTTCAATCAGCTCATGCCCTTTTTTCACAAGCGCGTCAAAATCTGGCTCACGGTTAGGAGTACATGGGGTCATTAGCGCCGGGATACATCCTGTGAAGATATTACTCATAATTATTCCTCAGTAATACAAATAAAACTCTGGGTAGTCGTACTTTCGAGTTAATCCATCTCAAAAGTTATGGAATGGGATTAATAGCTGTTAATCATTCTTTATATATCGTATACGATATACAACAAAAAGAATAGTCTTTCTCTCTAAATTCTTTACCTGAGAAAAAGTTCATATAAATCAAATAGTAATTTTATTAAGAGAATTAAAAAATTAAATTTTCCTTATATTTTTTTAAAAATAGAACTTAAAAATTTAAAAATTAGTACTGAGAAGAGAAATTAAATGCGAGCTTATAGGCGCTCAATAAACAACCACAGAACATTAGCCATTAGTCGCACCTCCCTATTTTTATTCATTTTTACTGGTAAAGTGCTTTACATGGTTTGATACAACCTACTTAACTCAGATGCATAATTCACCTGTTCTTGCATCTGAAGTTTTCTGCCTCTAGTCCGCTAGAGGCTTTTTTTTATTACTTAATAAAAAAACCTGCATTTCAGCAGGCTTTTTATTTCAAGATTTAATTTAGTAAAGCTTAATTAACCACAGGTTGCCTGAGTAATTTTCTTAGTTGCAGGATCAATAGTAACTGTAACTCGGTTTGTACGATAATCCATAGTCATAGGTTGACCTGGAGCCACTTTGCGTACAATTTCTGATTTAGTTTTTTGCTTAATTTGGTCATCAGTAAGGCCAGATTGACCTACCAATTTTTGAGCTTCTTCTGCTACACAGTTCGCTTGATTATCACGGAATAATTTCCATTCTTCAACGACTTGGCCGTTTGGTAAATGACAATACCCAACCTGTCCATTTGCTTCATTTCTAATTTCTAATTTCCCGCCTTGTTCAACACAATATTGACTAGCTGGGTTTGGTGAACCAATTTTTGGTGGAGTTGAATCTTTATGTTGTGCAGATGAACAAGCCGTTAACGAAACAAGCGCTAAACCAAGAAAGATAATTTTTTTCATAAATTTTTGCTTCTTAATAAAAAAATAAAGATATCAAAAAAATTCATGTTTCATGTGTCTTGTTTACAATAAAAAACTCTCTTAGCAATTCTATTAACCGCTCTTTAATTGATTAGAATTTAAAATATTCTGTTCTAAAAACAATGATTAAAATATTGCAATTAAGGCCTTTCTAAAATTCGGGGTCCGGAACCGTCTTGCCCTAAAACATCTTCTGGATTTCTTAAAGGGCATTGCTCTAATGACAAGCAACCACAGCCAATACACCAGTCCATTTCATCGCGTAGTCTCGTTAATTTTTGAATACGCTCATCCAGATCTTTTCGCCAATGGCTTGATAACTCTTTCCACTGTTTAGCTGTTAATTTGCTTCCCATAGGATATGCACTAAGAGCTGATTTAATTTCATCTAAGGGAATCCCAACTCTTTGAGCAACTTTAATAATCGCAATATATCTTAAAACGATTAATGGGAAACGGCGTTGATTACCGTTAGTTCTTAGACTTTTTATGAGCCCTTTCGCCTCATAAAAATGCAGCGTTGAGACAGGAACCCCGCTCCTTTTTGCAACCTCACCCACTGTCAAAACTCGACTAGGGTCAGCTTTTTTATTTTCATTTATCATAATTGACCTCAACTTTACTCGAGGTTTATAAGAGAGCCTCTGTATTTTGTCAAATAAATAAGCCAACCAACCTGACTGCTAAAAGCCATTTTTCTGAGTTTGATGGTCTTAACTTTTCGATAAAACCTAAGAAGATAAATTTAATGAGACTATTAATTCTGTTAAATCTATAAAATGAGGTGCTAACATTTAAATTTAAGAAATTAATTTTGTAGAGCACACGGGCACCCGCAAATCCAAAACATGTTGTAAACAAAAGGCATTGGTGCTCCTAGAGGATAGACCCTAGCTTGATCGATTTTATAAGTTTTTTTACGTGACTCGATGTGAAGTATATTATCGTAGCGAGCAACTACTATTCCCTTTTTATATAATTTTTTCCGTTCATTCTTTGCATCAAATTTATATACCAAAAAGTAAACTTTTTCTCCTACGCTGATCTTTGAATGATTAACCATAATGTAACCATTACAATACTTACATTGCCAATCTTTCATATCTCAAATTATCACACGCTTAAGTTTAAAAACACATTGAATTTTATAGTATAGATTTATTAAAGCTACAAATCTAAAGAAATATTTTAATTAAAAAAATAAGGTTTATTTGTGATGCACATCACAAATAAAAATCATAAAATTACAAATTATATCTAGATACATCAATTACTTACCAAATAAAATTTTAGGTTTATTGTTTTTATAAATATAAAAATCTTATATATTTTATATTATTATATAGTATAAAAGGCAGAAAAATTAAATGCAGTTATATAATTAATTTTAATATTTCACAATATACTTATTTCATTATATTTAACTTAATATTAAATAGAGTAATAAATTATTTTCACTTTTAATTGAAAATAATTCAGTTCACATTATTTAAATACAAAATATATAATCATTAGAATTGCAATTTAATTTTTTATTATGCCAACTCAACGTTTAAAATTAGAACTCCCATCTGGACATGATCAATTATTACTTCACTCTTGTTGTGCTCCTTGTTCAGGAGAAGTCATGGAAGCATTGATTGATTCTGGAATTAAATTTTCAATATTTTTTTATAATCCTAATATTCACCCAATAAAAGAATATCTCATCCGTAAGGAAGAAAATATTCGTTTTGCAGAAAAGCATAATATTCCATTTATCGATGCCGATTATGACACAGACAATTGGTTTGCTCGAGCTAAAGGTATGGAGGATGAACCCGAACGCGGCATTCGTTGTACCATGTGTTTCGATATGCGTTTCGAGCGAACTGCCCTTTATGCACATGAACACGGCTTTAGTCTCATCAGTAGTTCGTTAGGAATTTCTCGTTGGAAAAATATGGCTCAAATTAATGATTGCGGAATTCGGGCAGCATCCAATTATCCAGATATTCAATATTGGGATTATAACTGGCGAAAAAATGGTGGCTCTAGTCGAATGATTGAAATCAGTAAACGAGAGGAATTCTACCAACAGGAATATTGTGGCTGTGTATATTCTTTACGTGACACCAATCGTTGGCGTATGAGTAATGGTCGAGACCGAATTAAACTAGGTGTTAAGTTCTATAGTAATGCCATGGAAGAAGATTAAATCTTATTCTCCTTAAAAAATTAATTCATTCTAAGCTATATTTATTCCCAATAAAAAAAGGCCACATCTGGAGAATGTGGCCAAAAGGTGTACTGTACTGAGCTTTGATATTATTAGAATAATGAAGTTAGCTTAAAATAAGATTAATAAATTTAAAAAAGTAATGAGAATAAGTAATTTCTTTTCTCGTCAGATTTATTATGTTAGTTTTTAATATCTTAATGTTTACTTAAGCTACTTATATCCAAAATATAATTTTAATCAATGAGTAAGAATGAAGTGTAATTATGATTGAAAATAAAACTATCGAAATCGTTCCTGTTCAGCAGCAAGACTATTTACAATGGGAAAAATATTGGCTTGCCTATCAAAATTTCTATCAGGTCAATTTACCTCTTCATATAACAAAAAAGACTTGGGAGCGTTTCTTTGATGAAAAAGAACCAATTTATTGTGCTGTTGCCAGAAATAAAGAACGTATCTTAGGTTTTGTCACCTATATGTTTCATCGTTCAACATGGGCAGAAAATAATTACTGCTATCTAGAAGACCTCTATGTTTCACCTGAATTCCGTGGTCAACATATTGGTAAGCAACTCATTGAATACGTACAGAAACAAGCAATTGCACATCACTGTGAACGTTTATATTGGCATACTCAAGAAAGCAATCAAACAGCCCAAAAGCTCTATGACTGGATTGCACAAAAGCCAGGAATTATTCAATACCGTATGCCATTGAACTAAAGAAAGTAAAAAGCACTAAAAGCTGGAGTGCTTTTGGTGTTTAAATTTTAGTATGAATAAGCTTTATTACTTTGTCATTAATAGTTGAGCATTGATTAAACGCTGCAAAACGCTTGAGCTCTTGCTCCAATTCAAAAAAGAAGAGCTCCTTATTTTTTACTGTTTTTTCTAGATGCAGACTAATTACTTCTAACTCTTTTATAGAACGATGCGCTTTACAATCTACTCGGCCGACTAACTCATCTTGATATAGAATCGGCAAACAAAAATAACCATATACTCTTTTAGCCGCTGGTACATAGCATTCAATCCGATAATCAAACTCAAATAAAAAAGTTAAACGGTCACGATGAATAAGCGAGTTATCAAAAGGTGAAAGTATTTTTAAACCGAACTCAGTATTAAGCTTTTGTTCTATTGCAACGGCATCAATATATAGCGTTTGACCATTCTCAAGCGTAATTGCAGATACTACGCCTGCGTCAATTTGCTCCATTAGCACAGCACGCATAGTTTCTTTTAAATCATTTTTCTTTAAATGAACCAGTTGTTTCCATGTAAATGCACCATGTGCTCGAAGCGTATTATTAAATAAATACTGCGCATATTCATAAAGCGTAGGCATACTTAAATCAATATTTTCAGGCAAGCAGCGCTCGGTCAAATCATAGACCTTTTCCATTCCGTTACGTTCGCAGATCATCAGGTCACCTTGCATATATAACTGCTCAAAAGCACGGCGGCCCGGACCTGTATTCCACCAGTTTCCTAAACTCTTTTTATTATTCTTATCAATATCACGTAGACGAATTTTTCCTTCAGCACGAACACGCGCCAAAATTTCATTCATGAGCTGCTGATCGCCTCTATTAAAATAACGGCTTTCCCCTTTCCTAACAGACATCATGGCAGGCAGCGCATAGCGATAATCTTTCATAGGAAGATAAGATGCGGCATGATACCAATATTCAAAAATCTGGCGCTCACGTACCAAACTATTGAGATGACTTAGCTCATAATCAGGCACTCGGCTCCACAATATATGGTGATGAGCTCGCTCTACAACCGATATGGTATCAATTTGCACATATCCTAAATGCTCAATCGCCTGTAAAGTGCCTTCCAAGCCTTTTGCAAATCGACTGGTTTTCCCTAGGCCTTGATTAAATAAAGTGAGTTGTTTCAAAGAAGAAGTCATAGAAATCAAATATTGTTGTATTCATTTAGAAGCTGAAATTTTCAGTACTATCGTATCACTATTTCCTCATTTGCTTGTGATTATAGGAGCAGCAATTCTTAAAAAAAGAATCTTGGCTAACTCAACGTTTTACAGACTCACTTTAAAATAACTTTTGGGATTCAATCTAATTACTAAAATAACAGCTAATATCACACTGACTAAATGAAAAAGCCAGCCTGCTTTGTAAGCTCCTGTAAGATCATGCAAAATCGCAATAATCCACGGCGGGATTGCTGCCAGTAAAAAACCACCGCCTTGCATCAGTGCAGATAAAGCACCTGCATGTATCGGTTCATCAAAATGATCTAATGCAACTATAAGCGTTAAGGCAAAACATCCCCCTAAACCCGCGCCTAAACAAATTGCCCAAAGCATAGAGGCGAACTCAGGCATAAAAGCCATTCCAGAGAAACCGACTAGTTGCATGGCTAACGTAAACCATAACCATGGACGTCGATCTTTATATTTCCTAGCTAAAACAGGCAAAATGAGTGCTGAAGCTGCTTGGCTCAAGGCCAGTAAAGCAAGTAGTTGTCCACTTTGCGCTGCGCTCCGACCCTGATCTTGAAAAGAAGGTGCTAACCAAGCTACGACTGATGAGTAGCCACCATTTACAAGCCCGAAACAAGCCATTAATAACCAAGTTCGAGGTTGCTTTAATAACTTTCTTATAGGCGCGCGATGAATGGATGAGCGAACTTTTGATGGTAAAAAGATAAGTGCCAATATAAATGTAAATAAAGCTGGAATAGCAAAAAAAGCCAGTCCAATCGACCAGACACCCGTTATATTTGAAATTATGGGAGCTAACCATGCTCCTAACGCCCCACCGCCCATGAGCATAGCCGAATAAAGCCCCATCATCGGACCTATGTATTGGCTAAATTCTCGTTTAATCATGCCCGGAAAAGCGGCTTGTATCATCGCAACTCCGAATCCAATTACTATTGCACTAAGAATTAATCCTTCAGATGTAGGCAATAAAAATCGGACAGCACATCCTCCACAAATGGCGAGCAATGCACCAAGAATAGCTTTTCGTTCGCCCACATAGTTCTGCAATATTGGGCCAACAAATGCAACAAGCCCCATAAGCATCATCGGTAGCAAAGTAAGTAGTGCCATTCCTTGTAGGCTTAAGCCAGTGGCTGTTCGAATATTGGCAATTAATGGTCCAATACTTGTGATAAATGGTCTTAAATTAAGGCCCACCAAAGCTACCGTTACAACAAGCATGGGACGAGTCAAAAAAACTCCAGACTGCTTCATTCTTCTGAGCCTGAATTCTGGGCCTGATAATTCTTCCAATGCACATAAAGATCAGTGCGGTTTTCAACTCTGATCGGTATATATTGAATTTTCATTGATTGTTCAGAAAACGGCTTGGCAAGCTCTATATATATTTCGGCTGTAGACAAACCAAATGGTGTTCCGTCTTCATTAGAATATGCATAGCTCACCGACTTGATACCTGCTAAACGCATTGCAGCCATACACATTGGGCATGGATGACCACTTGCATACACAGAGCAGCCTTCTAAATTGGCAGTTCCTAAAACTTGGCTGGCTGCACGAATCGCCAGTAATTCGGCATGTGCAGTGGGATCGTTGGTTGTCAGAATCTGATTTACACATGAAGCAATAATTTCTCCATTCTTTACAACTACTGCTCCAAATGGTCTGCCACCTTTTTCAATATTGTTATAGGCAAGCTCAATCGCATTACGTAAAAACTGTTCACCTTTTTCCATCATGTACTCTCACTTTTTATTTTGCACCAGCTGCAAGAAGTCTTTTTTCAATTTCGCGGTAGCCTCGTGAACGCGCATGTTGTAATGGCGTAATGCCGTCTTTATCAGCCAAGTTCGGATCAGCCCCTGCTTTTAATAAAAGCTCTACAATGCGTTGATATTTTGGTTCTCCATTGCCCAAAATAATGGCCTCAAGCAATGCGGTCCACCCCAAATTATTGACATGATTAACATCTATACCAGCCGCAATTAATGTACGAACCGTTTCAACATGGCCTCGCTCCGCTGCAGGAATGAGCGCAGTCCCACCGTAACGATTAGTACTTTTTAAATCGGCACCATGCATGAGTGTCATTCTTAGAATTTTTAAATATCCTTGTGCGCCGGCGTACAAATACGGACTGTCTTGAATATTATCTTTTGCATTTACATCCGCACCCGCCTCTATCAGCATATGAGCAGCATGTACATTATTTGCTCTTGTTGCGACCATCAAAGCAGTCGAACCAGTTTCATCCCGCTCATCAATTAAAGCCTTTTGAGATAAAATCTTTTTTATAGATTGAGTGTCGTTATTTATTGCTGCCTGATGTAAAGGGTACTCACTCATTGCATTCGTCATATTTGTAAAACCTAAAGCCCCTACCGCGACGATCAGATTTATCCATATTAGTGACTTACGCATGCTGGTCTCCCAATAGAAATTTATGGCAAAACATTTTGTAAATAGAATAAACACCATCAAAAGTATTTGGAAATTAAATTATTTAATCGATAGTATTAAGATTATAAATACTTATCTGATCTGCTTTTAAACATAGCGGTGCATAATATGTTTGATCCTCGCCTTTTACGTGCTTTTGTCACTATTTTTGAAACGGGCAGTTTTACCGCAGCCGCCGATCGATTACATCTGACTCAATCAACGATTAGTCAGCAGTTA
This sequence comes from Acinetobacter pittii, assembly GCF_034064985.1. NCBI lineage: Bacteria > Pseudomonadati > Pseudomonadota > Gammaproteobacteria > Moraxellales > Moraxellaceae > Acinetobacter > Acinetobacter pittii. The sequence goes on from NZ_CP139249.1 coordinate 2,408,627, forward strand.
GCACGGCTTGAAGAATCAGTGGGTCATGTGCTTATAGATCGAACAGCAAGACCTTTCAAATTGACAGTTTCGGGAGAATATCTGATTGGTTATGCGCAGCGGATTTTGACTCTTCAACAAGAAGCTGAGGCCCTACTTAAAGATCCGGCAGGAAGTATTCCTATTCGTATTGGTCTACCAGAAGATATGATGAGTCCTGCAATGGCTGAAGTTTTCGGTATATTTGCCAAAGAGCATCGTTCCATTCGTTTAGACGTAACCTCTGGCTTAAGTCGGAACCTAACAGACCGTTATCGGAATGGTGAATTGGATATTATTATTGTCAAAGAACCCGCAGCCAGTGCTGATCACCACGCTACATTCCCAGAAGAAATGGCATGGTTTGCAAGTGAAAACTCAAAGACTCCATCGACTGACCCCGTGAGTTTAGTCACTTTTCCTCAAGGCGGACTTTATCGGGACGAAATGTTCGCAACCTTAGAACGTGAGCGGCGACGTTGGTATATTGCCTTTACGGGGAGTAGCCTAGAAAGCGTGTTAGTCAGTGTTGAAACAGGATTAGGGTTATCTTTATTACCTGTGGCTACGACCACTGGACGTAGAGTACGTCGATATGATTCATTCGGGGCTGTTCCGCCTATGGTCGTTTCAATTTACACATGGGAAAAAGCTGGGATAATCTCCCAGCTTGTAGATAAAATGACGACCGTTTTAAAGGATCGTTTTCAATCCTCAATCAATATTTAACTTATATCATTCGAACTTTCAGCAATAAGTTTTTCTGCCATTTCTTGAGTTTTTCTTAAGCCTGGCATACGGAATTCGGTATGCCCATAATCTTGGATAGATTTCCAACGTCCACCCCAAGTCAGCCCCACCGATTCGGCAACTTGTCCATATAATCGATAGCCTTGCATTGCCCACGGGTCTCGCTCAGAAATAACCACTTTTCCATTTCGTTTAAATGCTACATCAGCAGCCAAACCAAACTGGTGATAGCTTTGATACCCCCTCGCTCTAGTCGTGTTAGGATTGCCCGCCAGCATATTCTGACGTGCTGGGCTACGATAGCCTTCTAATAAAACCAACTCATAACCATACTGTTCTTTCATGATTTTAAACACCATGAGTAAACGCTGTTTATAACGTGGGTTCATTTTGTCCCATTTACGATCAACCAAAGTCGTGTCCAGAATAGCTCGACCATCGAAACTTGCATTATCAATCGGTGAAGAATTAATAGCTCCACTATTTTGAGACGAATATTGCTGCTCTAACTGCGTAGCCTCAACAATTGCGGCCTCAATTAAGCTTTCATCCACTTCTGGCGGCGGCGATAATATTTCACCATTTAAAAGTGCATAAATTTGAGGATCAGTTTTTTTCAGATATTCAGCTTCAATTCGAGTTGAACTAATCGGACGAGTAAAAGCAAAAATTAATATACTGGCAAACAAAAAAAAGCCTGCAATTACAATCCACCATTGTTGTAAATGCCAATGAGATTGTAATTTTTCAGGAGCAGCTGCCTGATTCATGGTTTGAGCAAATTGCTTCACCTGATTAAGCTGTTTACGCCCTTGGGGCAGTAATGACAAAACAAAATCTTTGCTTCTACTCCTGAGTTCATAAGACATTAAAAACGCTAAACCAATTGCCAAACATGTAAAGCAAAAGAAAATGAGAAAGATCATCATCAGTTCATTAATTCACGGCAAAAGGACTTCGTGTAATTTTAATATCTACCGATGCCTTAGGTGGCTCAACCTCAGGTTCTGGTTCAGCTGGAGCTTTACTCTCAACTACGGGTTTAGCCTGCACTACTTGTTGCTGCGGCTTACTCACAGGTTTTTGCTGAGTTGGCTGTATTTTGGGCTGAGCCGCTTTAGCTGCACCCGTCTGTAGCTGAGGCACAACCTGAACTTTCTTTTCACCTGTTAGCTGCTCATCAAACGGCGAAACTCGTTGTTCATTCGTAGCAACAGCTTTATGTGGAGCAGGTTTAAAAATATTGCTTAACTCATTATCTTTTGGCTGTTCAAAGCCATCACGGCTCATTGAGTCTGTTTCGTTGTCTTGGCTTACAGCAACCTGATTTTGTTCATCAGAAGAATGAGCAGCATCTTGATTTAAAATTTGATCTTCTATTGATTTACTCTCAATTGCTGCTGATTCTGGCGAATTCGGTTGAGACAAGAACAGGAATAGCGAGATGCTGACAAACACCCCTGCAATTACACCAATCACAATATAAAGTAGTGGTGATTTCGGCTTTTTTTTATTCGATTGTAAAACTCGAATAGAAGTTGGTTTTTCCTGAGCCATTTCGTACCATCATCAAGGTAAATAAATTGTAATATGCGCTTGCTCTTGAGGAGCAGAAATCACATTTTGATAATTAGATAATGCTTTATCATTTTGATTGTTCAGCATAAATCTTAAACCTGCAAAGGTAAGTAATGCAAAAATCAATAAAAAGATCAAAATCCAAAAGAAAGGTACTTCGCGATGAATAATATTTCGTATTTGATCGGGAATTGCCGAGAACGGCGAAAACGCAACTTTTTTCCCTTTTAAATAGTCAATTTCATCACCCACTCTTGATACTAAGTGGTTAAGACTTTCAATAGACTCAATGCGGTACTTACCTTGAAAACCAAGTAAAAGGCAGTAATGAAATACTTCAAGAGCAGCTAGTCGTTCTTTTCCACGGCTTCGCAATTGCTCCAAAATTTCAAAAAAGCGATAGCCCGCTAACTGAGAACCAAACAAGCTCAATTGCAATGGGCTAATCAACCAAGCATTCTGTAAATTAAAATAGCTTGGGTCTTGTTGCGTTACGATGGTTTCATCAATTAATGCACAAAATGCATATTTAGCATCATGAATATCATCAGCTGAAAATTGTAGTTTTTTAGCTTGTTGCTCAAATTGATTAAGCAAATTTAGGGTTTTTTCACGGAATTGCTGCGCATCTGCTGGCACATATTGATTTCGAATTAAAAAAATCAAATAAAAGCCATCATGCAATAAATCAATAAGATTAATTGCCTGTAGTTTTGCCTGCGACTGGCTATTGTTATTTCCACCTGTCCCGATTTGCCCATCGTCAAATAAAGAAGGAGCGCCTGTAGATTGTGACATTTTTCTCTCCTTTACCGTTAAGCGTTCATGACCGCAATCAATTCAATACTGATATCTTGGAAACCAGCTGGAACATAAATACAGATCGTCTCTGAATCTAGCATGCGCTGATATAGCTCGTGATGCGGTTCAATTTCAAAATAACTCACACCAGAACGTACCGGTATTGCCGTTGGAACCTGAATCAAATGATGTAATGGAATTGCAGGTAATGCAGCAACTACACGTTGCTCTACATCCAAAGTGCTACCAATCTTGAATCGTAAAGGTACGATCTGGATCAACTCATGGGTCTGCATAGCACTACTTGATACAGCAATATAAAGTCGAGTGTCTCGAGTAATCTTATCGGTTTCAAGACTTCCCACCCAATATGAAGGTCGGATCTCTTTAAGCGCAATACTGATATAACGACTTGAAATAATCGTATCGAGTAAATCACGCAGAATCGTGTCTAACTGAGTAAAACTTTCTTGTAAATTATGATGTTTATAAGCAGGCAACTGATCGACATCATAGGCTGTCGAGAAAGTTAATAATGAACCTGCTAAACGCAATAATTCGAAAAACAACCGTTCTGGATGGATTTGTGGATATTGCACAAAGTGATTTAAACCGGCATGAGCTGTATTTAAGGCATTCACTAACCAGAAAGAAACAATATCACCTGAACGGAATTCAATTAATTTCTGTTCATTTTCTCGGTTATTGGTTTGAATCGTCTTAATTTTTGCCTTAATAACATTCAGTGTTCTTTTTAAGTTTGAAATGAGTGTTTCAGAGGCATCCACGTGCAAAATTGGTGGAATAAACTTTCGGTCAATTTCAAAAGCACCAGAGCTTTGGCGCTTAATTTTTCCAATCGGCAGATATAAGAAACCATCTAAATTATGGTCTGGATTACTATGAACATCTAATAATTTAAAAACAGCACGGCGGCGTAGCAAACTAATATCGGCTTCGGTAGCATTCGTAAATAGATCATGCGTTTCGACAAGGTGAGATTGATATCTACCCTTTTGTGATTGGTTTTGATCAATTAGATTTTGCTTATTTGCTTGTAAGAGTGGCAATGCTAAATAGATTAGCATCTCACCACGTAAATTAAGATCATCTAATAAAATTGGTTCAGGCAATAAATCATATGCAGGCGCCTGATAAATTTCACCGTCTTGCCAGATCATCTCTACAGACTCAAGAGCAAGTATATGCGTACTCAATTGAGCCTCGTCGAAACTCAATTTTTGAATACCATACGAAAAAGGCACAACCGCACGAACCGTATGATTTAGGCGTTGTTCATGATAGGTATCTTGAATTTGGAAATGTTGAGGTCTTAAAAATAAACCTTCGCCCCACAGGACTTTTTCAGCTTTAAACATATGTCTTTACCAATCTTTATTCATATTCATTTTTAGGCTGTACACCTAACATTTCCTGAACCATTTGTAATGGATGCTCATCTTTAATGACTTGCGCTAACCATTCATGTAATGGCATTTGACTCCATTTAATAGTTTTTTGAAGCATATAGCTCACAGGGCTATGAGGTTCATTTGCTTGGAAGTAATCTGCGATCTCTTGCAGCACTTTCATTGCTTGCTCGCGGTTAGCCAAGTGTGTTTGTGCTTGAGGCTGAAAAGCAGGCTGATCTGAAACAACTTGTACAGGCACTTGATTTTCCATAGATGAGCTCGTGATGACAGTAGCCTGTTCTTGGATTGGTGCAAGTCCTGAACCAAAAGCTTCTGCTTTATAAATCTTGCGTAATGTGCTGTGAATAGTCTCAAATGCTGAATCAATCGCAGCAAAACTTGGCGAATCTAGCCCCATTAAATGATCGAGAGTTTGCTTTAAAACATCCCACTCAGTTAACACTGAACTAAAATCTTGATAGTTAGAATATTGAAAAGTTTTAGACGTATTAAAAATAGCTTGGTCGAATTGTTCTAATTCCGATGGCCCCGACTGGCTATCATACTCTTCTGTTTGTTTACGGCGAACATTTTCGTGATAAAGAAAATTATCATAATCAAGCAAATTATAATAAGGAGCCGTATTGGTTAAAGGGACTTTCTTTAACAACATCGGAAGTTGATTAATTAAACCCTGTAATAAACCAATGCGTTGATCCAAGTCATCATCTTCAATAACAGGATGAATTTCCTGCCAGTATTGATTTAGCATGGAATGGCTTAAAGTTAAACCTTTCGCCATACCTTCAAAACCATCAAGATGAGTCCAAGCTTCTAAGAGCCAAGTTAATAGACGAATATCTTTCGTTTTATCTTTTAGCAAAACACTTGTGTTCTTTGCTACAAAGTCCCAATCGGCTTGTTTGCGCTCAGCAACCCAATCACCTTGATCTAGTAATAGATCATCTTGTGTCTTCGCTTTTTTTATTTCATGAAATTCATTAGAAAACGAAAAGTCGTCACCACAAGGCAAACTATCACTAATGGGTTCAAGTAGTTCAGAAATATCAATATTCATCTAATTTTAGCTCTATTCAATTTTAAACTTCTGACTTCAATTTTTTACTAGTCCTTTTTTTAGCAGCTTTTACAACTGGGTCTAGTACATATTGAATTTCGTCATCTTTAGCATCAATCATGATAATTTTTGGTAGTTTTTGCTCTGCTAAAGCCACCAAAATTTCTGTAGCCAATGCAGGTAACGCTGTAGAATTTAAAATATTATCAACGTTACGCGCACCACTATCGACTTCTGTACAACGGCTTAAGAGGAGCTCTACCAAATCATCAGAATACTGGACTTGTGTTCCGTATTGTTTCTCAATTCTTGCTGTGATTTTGCCTAACTTATGCTTAATGATTCGTACAAGTAGATCATCATGCAGTGGGAAATAAGGTACAACTCTCATTCGGCCTAAAAATGCAGGCTTAAATTGTTTATATAAACTTGGTTTTAAGTGCTCAATCAACTCTTCAGCTGTAGGCCACTCTTCTACAGGTCTATTTAAGCAAGCCTGCATAATGGCACTTGAACCAGCATTTGAAGTTAACAAAATAGTCGTGTTTTTAAAATCAATTACTCGTCCTTCACCATCTTCTAAAGTACCTTTATCGAATACTTGATAGAACAGTTCCTGAACATCGCTATGAGCTTTTTCAATTTCATCAAGTAACACAACACTGTACGGGTTACGGCGAACCGCTTCTGTTAAAACCCCACCTTGACCATATCCGACATATCCTGGAGGTGCACCTTTTAGCGAAGATACAGTATGGGCTTCTTGATATTCAGACATATTAATTGTGATTAAATGCTGCTCACCACCATATAACTCATTTGCCAAAGTTAATGCAGTTTCAGTTTTACCTACACCACTCGGTCCCACTAAAAGAAATACACCTTGTGGCTTATTAGGATCTTCAAGTTTTGCTTTTGAAGTTTTAATGCCTTGAACTAATTGTGTGAGTGCATAATCTTGCCCCATTACACGCTCGCCCAATTTATCTTCAAGCGTTAATATCTGTTTAATTTCATCATTGACCATTTTTCCAACAGGAATACCTGTCCAATCAGAAATAATTTCATTAATGATTTGAGAGTTTACTCTTTCAAATACTAATGGTTGCTGACCTTGAATATCGGCAAGATCTTTACGCAGTAGATTAATCTGATCGAAAGCTTCAGACTCATTAGCATGATTCTGTGCTTCTAACTCTTGAATTTTATGAACAAGTTCTAATTCTTTTTGCCACTGCTCTTCGGTTTCTTGGATCTCTTCTTGTAAAGATTCTAAATTAGCTTTTAAAGTTTCCAATCGTTCATGATGAATTGGAATTTGACGATGCTCATTTTCTAAAATTTGCTGCTCAAGCTTTAAGTTATGCTCTTGGGCCTTTAACTGATCAAGCTTTACAGGTTGAGCATTTTGAGTCAAAGCAACACGTGCTGCAGCCGTATCAAGCACACTAATTGCTTTATCCGGAAGTTGGCGACCACTAATATATCGATGTGAAGAATGAACCGCGGTAACGATCGCCTCATCATCAATTTGCAATTTAAAATGCTGCTGCATGACTGGAATCATCGCCCGCAACATATCTACTGCAACTTCTTCGGTTGGCTCTTCTACTTTTACTACCTGAAAACGTCGGCTCAATGCAGCATCTTTTTCAAAATATTGTTTGTATTCTGCCCAAGTAGTCGCAGCAATTGTGCGCAACTCACCACGTGCAAGTGCTGGTTTTAAAAGATTTGCAGCATCATTTTGCCCTGCTTGTCCACCTGCACCAATTAAAGTATGTGCTTCATCAATAAATAAAATAATAGGATGAGTAGAAGCTTGAACTTCTTGAATAACCTGTTTTAAACGATTTTCAAACTCGCCTTTAACACTTGCACCTGCCTGTAATAGTCCCATATCCAGCACATGTAAATGTACATTTTTTAGGGCGTTTGGTACTAAACCTTGAGCAATTTTTAAAGCCAAACCTTCCACTACAGCTGTTTTACCAACACCAGGTTCTCCGGTTAAGATCGGATTGTTTTGGCGTCTACGCATTAAAATATCGAGCATTAAGCGAATTTCATATTCACGTCCAATAACTGGATCTATACCACCTTTTTTCGCTTTTTCAGTGAGATTAATCGTATATTGGTCAAGTGCAGGTGTTTTAGCTACTTTGGTATTTGCTACAGTCGCCTCTGTTGAGTCAGCTTCATCAGAAGGCGTTTTTGTTTCATCTTGTTGTTCAACACTCTTCTCACAAATTTCAAGAAACTTATGTTTCATGGAATCAATTGGTAAAAGGTCAAATAAACTCGAAGCTCTTGTTGCAATTTGATATAAATCAGGCGCAGTTAATAACGCAACTAATAAATGACCACTACGAATAACTGGATTTTGTTCAGCCGAAGCTAATAACCAAGCTTGTTCAAACAAACGAACAATAGATTTAGCAAAAATAGGAGTTCGAGTATTACCTTTTGGTAATTGAGAAATTGTTTCTTTTAAATCATCAACTAAAGCTTCAGATGAAATTTTATACTTCTTTAATAAAATTTTTAAATCATTCTCTAAAGATTGATTAAGTAATTCTAAAAATAAATGCTCAATTTCAATTTCGTAATTTTGTTGAATAACACAAGCATTAGCCGATTTTTCTAAAGCAGTTCGTGCAACTGTAGAAAGTTTTGTAATTAAAATTTTTAAATTACTCATCATTACTCTCAATATTTTTAAATAATTTAATGCTTAAAATCATAATGCCTGTATATTAACAAAATTCAGCTTTATCAGACAAACTACTCATCATTTCAAGCGTTAATATGTTTTAGTAGATATTTATATCTATATAAAAATATCTCTACCCTTATCCTTGATTAACTAAACTCTGTTTTGGCAATAATTTACAGCCACATGATAATGAATCATTTACACGTGCTGCGGATTTTCCCATAACAAGCATATTTGGATCTCCCGATACAATCGTAGAAACCGTTTTGTGTAACGGACAAGTTGCCTTATCTCCTACACAGGCAATTGCAATTCCATCAATTAAAAATGTACTGTTTCCTGAAATGACTTGCCCTCCACCAGTGGTTGGGCATCCAATCGTAATGTAAGGGCTAGCCATGTTCTTCTCCTTATATTTATAGAACAGTAAACTCAATTCGACGGTTTTTCTTTCTGCCTTCTGGAGAAGTGTTATCTGCAACTGGCTTAGATGAACCTAAACCTTCTGTAGATAAATGATCGGCAGGAATACTTTTACTAATCAAATAGTTTTTCACTGCTAATGCTCGATCTTGGCTAAGTTTTAAGTTTTTAGTTGCATCACCGGAACTATCAGTATGACCAATAATTTTGACTTTTTTACCGCCTACTTTATTTAAAGCAACAGCCATCTCATCGAGAATTTTTTGACCAGCATTAGTTAAAACTGCACTACCAGATTCAAACTCAATAATTCGATTTTTAAGTGCGTCATCAATGATTTTTTGCTCAGCCTGATTGACTGATAACTGTGAATACAGTTGATATGGTGGCTGCACTAACCCTTGAAAAGATTGAATTGTAGGCTGGATATCTGCTGGATTCAGCATTTTTCCACTTAGCTCAAATCGAGTACCATTTACGCTTAATTTCCCTTGCGAAACCTTTTTAAGATCAGGGGTAATCACTCGCGTCACCGAGTCACTCCACCCATTTGGAGCAGCTACGGGTCTCACTTGTATTTTATCTACAACCTGATCAGCACCATAAACAGATTGCATTTTTAATAAGATAGCCTGTTTACTTGCTTCGTTAGGGACCACACCTTCTACGACAATCGGCTGAGCCAAAGCATAGTTAGCAATAGCATAGATAAAACAGCCTTTTATGAGCTGTGAAAGTTTAGTTTGATATCGTTGATTCATTATTATTCACCCAAAAAAGTCTGTCTAAATAGTTTTAAGCCTTGATTTAAACTTAATTGGCGTTGGCATAATGATTGTTCTAGCGTAGCTAAACCAGCATTCTGCTCCAAATAAGTATCAATCCACTGAGCTTCTATTAAAGAAACCCAATGTTTACTATCCATATTCTGAGTAAAAATATCGCTCAGGGCTAAAATATCAGCCCCTTGAAAACCGAAGAATAATACAGGTTGATCTCGATGTAATAAACCTATCAATACCTCAGTATTATGTTCTTTTAAAAAGCGACAAATAATGCTGACCCAAAATGCTGCTATTTCATAACTGTAAGCAGGATTATTAATAGGCAAAATTAAAACTTTATTTAAGCGACTCGTTCCATTTTGTAAAATTGGTTGCAGTAATAATCCCAGCCCAATCATACTTTGCGCCAATTGATAAATACTTAACTTCATGAGTTGAGCAAATGAATGCATCGTATGATTTTCATAGAAACCTACACACTCGCGTTCAGTTAAAACCTGAATTTGATTTTGTAAGTGCCCTAATTTTCCAAGCAACAGATCGGAATCTTTAATTCCTTTTAAAGCACGATTGTTTTGAAATAAATCAACGAGTACATGTTTATAGCTATATGGTGCGTACAACAAATTATCATACGGTAAATCAATTTCTAATAAATGGCTCAGTACCATTGGAAAAGATCGACCTGAACTATCTTCACTTGCGAGCAAATTTGCCGCTAAAAACATATTTTCTTTCGGATTCGCAATAAAGAAATCCAATGAAGGTAACGTGTTATAAGCTTGTTTAAAGCTACCTGATTGCATTGCATATTCCAATGCTTCAGTAATCCACTGATCAAGCAACTGTATTAGAGCATTCTGACCTTTTGTTTTTAAAAAGTCGCCTCGTGCAGGACTTTTGCCGTAATACAAAGGAGTTGTTTTTAATGTTTGCATTATTGCTCCTCCTTTCGCATAGAAGTTATTTTCCATGTCATGGTTTAACTCCCGCAGAAGGCTGAGCAAGTGCTGAAACAGGATTTTCAGTTCTTGCTGGAGCAGCTTGAGCTGGCGCTTGCTGAGCAGATACTACACGAGCTGCTTTGTCGGCAGTGACTTTGTCAACCAGTTGCATACCTGCATAACCACGGCTTGAACCAATACTGCCTGAATTACTGCTAATTAGACGGAAATTCATTTTCACAAATAATGATGGATCAGTTTTACTACGCCAAAGCATTTCAAATCCGCCATTTTGTTCCTTACGTTGAGCACTATCAATTAAACGGTTAATACCGTACTCACCTGGCTCATCAAAAATTGTATGTGTTTGGCCTTGTAAATCTACAGCGGTAATACGAGCACCTGGAATACTGCCTTGATTTGGCCAAATGAAGTTAACCCACTGCTGAACACCGTTTTCATAAGTCATACGTTGACCATCAATATCAACGGTATATGAAAGCAATTGCGGGTTTGGAATTGGGTAGAACTGGAAGTTAGATTGGTTAGTCGCTGGTGCCGCTTGCGCTTGAGCATTCAACTCACCAGTTGCCATACCATTGGCTGGTGCAACATATCTTTGGAAATTCATAACGAATTGAGGATTTAAACTAATGCCTAAATCTTTCCAAGTTTTAGACGTTAACGTATACCCACGACGAATCACAAATGGATCAAGACTTTCTTTTACAAAGCGAGAAATACTACCGTTTTCACCCAAGATTTGACCAATTTCACTACTTGTTGCCTGTAAAGAAGCTGATGAGTTAAATGGATATTTCTTAGCAAGATTTGCTGTAAATGGTTGATAGGCTTGCATTACCCATAATTTATTAATTTCGTCTTGTGTCGGTGTAATTAAACTCTCAAAAGCCTGCGTAAGTGGACTAACTACCAATTTTTGTAGTAATCGTTGATCAATTTCATTGAAACCAACCGCCATTTTTTCATCGACAATTTTTTGAGTTTGGTTAAATACAGACGTTTGCTCATTAAGGGTTTGCTTGACTAATGTCATCGCATTAGGTCCAATTTCACCCGCATTCTTAAGCTCGTTAAACTTACTACGAACTAGAGCTAAATTTGTCATATATTCATCAAGCAATGACTTACCTTGTTGGTCATCACGTTTGCGAACCAACTGATAGAACATTTGATATTCTTGAGAAATAGCGCCTTGAGCATTATTTGCCACTTGATTAGCAACTTGCTTGTCATCATGATTTAAAACTTTACGCTTAAACCACACAATAAATCCTTTTTGTGGAGCTGCGAGCTCAGCTTGAACAACCGGATTATCCCAGTTTGTTTCGACTGCTACTCTTTCAATTAATGTTCTAATTGGAGAATTTTGCGGTTCACCTAAGACATCAATATTTTTAACTTGCTGAGCAAATTGACCAGCTTTAGCATAGTGAATACCACTTAAGAATTTTCTCCATTCCGCAATATATTCTTGCTTATAGAGAGCTGTCAGCTGCTTTCTAATTTGCTCTGGACTACCTGAGAAAGTTAGATCATCAGATTGACGACTATTTAGCACCCAATCTTTACTATCTGTTGGCTTATCCGCGGCCTCTTCAATTGCTTTTTCTACATAGTCATTCCATGCCTTTTGAGTAAATACGCCAGGCAATGCATAACTTCCTAATACAACATTTTTATTGGCTTCACCTACAATCTGACTTACAGTCAACGCAGGGAAACGTACTGCTGCACGCATTTTTATTTCGTTATAAACACGATCACGCGCAGGCATTCCTCGAACAACCGAGAGCAATACTTGACGTGTTTGATCTACAATTTGAGAGTCAGCTTCTAAAACTGGGAATTGCTTATCATTTGCCAAAGTCATTGCGTAAGACAAGATCTGTTCAGCTTCTTGAATCATGTCTGCACGTGGCATTTGACCTTTATTTGCATCTAACCAAGAGCGCCAGAAACGCGTAACCTGATCGCTTAGATGACTTGCATCCATATATTGCGGATTGCTCATCATTAAATAAGCTTTTAATGCATTATAAGCGTCTTGAGGATTGGTATCTGAAGGTTCCAAATATTGTTGAGATTGAGCAGTTTGCTTGATCTCAACATTCGTATGATTCGCTTTTAAGGTTGCTTCATTATTTTTTACACGTTGCAAATATTGAGCAATATTTTGCTGTGTTGGTGTTAACACAATTTGCTTAACACCTTTTAAATATTCGGCTTTTAGCTTTTCACGAAGCTCATTGCCCTGATATAAACCAAAACTAAACTTAAGTGGTCTATTTTCATCAAACTCATCTAGCTGTTGTAGACGTCTTTGAAGAATTAGCAAAGCTTCTAATTGAGTAGAAAGTTGCTGACCAGAAGCTCTTTCTAACTGAACAACTTTATTTAAATCTGCTTGAACTTCACCAATTAATTGTTGGTTATTACGGTAAGACCAAACCCATACACCCAAAATAATTGAAACACCCGCTAAAGCACCAATAAATGCAATATACCGTTGACGTTTTCTGTTTGTATTTACATGCTGCTTAACAAGATCTTTATCTCTTAAAATAACATCTGAAAATAGACCATTTAAGAAATAGCCATGATTAGGGGTATTTTTTGAATAATCCTTTAAATCACTTTGAGCGATTTGAGTCAGCTGGAATTCTTGGGCAATTTGTTCAGTCATTGGACTTTCAATTACACCTTCCTGCAAAGCACTCGTGAAGTAGAAGCCGCGGAAAACAGGTTGAAATTGATATGGATTATCTTCAAAAAGTGTACCAATAAAGCTTTTTAAAGCTGGTTTTAGTGTTTTAAACTCTAATGGGAAAGTCATTACACTTGGTGAAATATTTTGCGAATGACGGCGGCTTAAATGAGTCGAGCTTACCCCTTTTAGACCATCGTAAAGAATGTTGTAATGTTTTTCGAACAAATCTACTGCGTTATGAGAAGAATTTTGCTCATATGGAAGCGTTGCTCCCCAAGCTTGGTTGTATTCTTGAGCTTCGTAAAACTCAAAGAATTCAGTAAAACCTGCAATTAAGTCCATCTTTGAAAAGACCAAATAAACAGGCACAACAACTTCTAAACGTTCGGTTAGATCTTGAATACGAGCACGTAAATTTTTAGCAAGCTTTAACGAATTTTCAGGACTTTGACTAATGAGCTCAGCAATACTAACGATTAAAATCAAACCATTGACTGGAGCTTTAGAACGGTTCTTTTTTAAAATATTTAAGAAACCTAACCACTCAGAATGATCTTCACTATAAACAGAATAACGACCTGCTGTATCAAGCAAAATACCTTCTGTAGAGAAGAACCAGTCACAATTTCGAGTACCACTTAGGCCAGCAGATACCATTTTCTGATGCGTTTCTTCAAATGGAAACTTTAAACCAGAGTTATAAATAGCCGAACTTTTACCTGCTGCCGGGTTACCAATAACCATATACCAAGGAAGCTCATATAGTGCAGCATTCCCTTTTTTATCACCCAACTTAGATTTACGAATCAATTGGATTGATTCTTTCATTTGTTGATTAATAAGCTGAAGTTCTTCTTTATCTTTATTTTTGCCATATTCAGCTTGGTTATCTTTTTCAATTGCTTCAACTAGCTCTTCACCTTGAGCAGCATGCTTTCTTCGTTGAATAAGCCAATAGATACCATAAACAATAAGACCCAAAGCATAGGCAGTTGCTAAAGCCCAGAATATATGACGAGGAATTGAAGTATATGAAGACATCAATGCCACGAACAATGACACGGCGATAATTGCTTTAGGATTCGTGATGTACTGCCACAAGTAGCCTAAAATTGTATGCATTCTATTCTCGTTCTAAGTCCAAAGTTTAAATTAGTTATTCAACACCATCGCATCATCTTCTGAATTTTCAGTGACAGATTGCACAAATGTATGCGCTGACACCGTATTTTCTCCAAAGACAAAAGGAATGATATGTTCAGGAAAATGCATACTCAGCATAAAGCCATAAATATCAGCTAAATGTTGGGTATGCCCTAATGAAGATTTCACATAAATATAGTGATGCGGTTCGACAGGCATTTGAAAAAAGTGCTGCTGCAATTTTTTCGAAACTTTTATATCGGTCTGATCTGACAATATCAGTACATAAGGCTCCTCACCTTCATGCTGAGGCAAATCATTAAATTTAAGATTTTTAAAAAGCTTCGCTGTATCTTGTTGGCCCACAACAACTTTCAGTGCCTTAGAAGGTTCTAATTCTTGAATTTTCACTAAAGGATCAGCCAGTAAACAGCTGGCCGCAAATTCAGCAGGAATATAATCTTTAATCATCCAAGATTTTTCATCGACCAGATCCTGATCAATTTCAGAGTCAGCTACGACCAAAAAGAACATCTCATGTTCTCTTTTATGAATACCCTTTAATAGGTGTATCAACTCTTGATAAGCCAGTTGCTCTCCAAAAAAATGATATTCAATATGGAGCTTTTGAGCAGGAATACCAACCTCAGCAAAGAATTCTAAAATTAGTTCATTACTTTGGTCATCATTCCAGATATGTAATAAATCCTCCGAAAGAAGGATGTGTAGATTTAAGCGATTTAAACGATAAACTTCTACGATCGGCATTTGAACATCATCATATTCAGAATCAGGATCCACCCATGCCGGATGCATGTGATATTCACGGGCCTGTTGCGACTCATAAAATAAAGTTGAACGTTTTAAATGCTCGGCTAGAAGATATAAATTTTCTATATTTTGTTCTAGTTGCTGTCTTATCAATGACATCATACGAACTTGTCGTGGAGAAGCATATTCGCTCTCCTCATGATTCTCTTCATCCAAATCTTTAATACGATAAGATAAAAGAGGCAATCCGTAAGAATTTAACAGTTGATCATCCAGCTCTGGGCTTTTAAAGTTTTGTAGCTGCTCAATAATGCTTTCATTCTCACCTAATGCATGTAAAGCAAAAGCAGAGTAAATATTAAAGTCTAGCTGTTCTAATGGTTGATCAGCTACTGTGTTTTGTTTTTGACTAGTATCGTCTTTATCTTGATTTATAGCTTGCTCTTTCTTGTCTTTATAAGTTTTATAAGCGCTATAAATTAACCATGGCGATAAGATCACCAAGGTAATAACTGCGGGTAGCATCAAGAAATAAAGGAAAAAATCTCCTTTATCGGGATTATATTGAACATCACGCCAGTAGAAAATAATAATTCCACTAACCAATGAAAAAATAGCAATGAATGAGAGTAATATTTTTTTAATCATATTTTCTCTCCAATAAGGCTATAGCAAGTTTCATGGTTATGTATTTTTGGTTGTCGTGATATGAGAAAAGAACCCTGCCCTAAACCACTCTCGTTGTTGTGAGTTAAGCAAATGGGTTGTATTTCTGACTCATCCAAGATAAGCCGCAGATCTATCGATAAAGTTGGGCTACACCAAGTTTCCACGAGCTTTTTAAGTTTTAAACTTAACTCTTGGTTTGGTAAGAAATTTAGATATTGCTGACGTTTTAATGGCCCAATTTGAATTTCAATTTTCCCATCAATCTGCTGAATGGTTTCCCCACAAAAGGTGTTAATACCAAGTAAACTCGGCTGATTTCCACCTAACGTTGTTAATTGGTCACTTGCCAACTTAAAAGATTCTTGTACGAATTCTTTAATCGTAATGTCATGTTTAAAAATACATGACAGCATTGTTTTTAATGCATGAACTGTATTATTTTGTCCCTGCATTAATCCTGAAAATTCTGCAAAATATTCATCCAGATCAGCTTGTTGATGCTGTGAACGCACATAGCCATTCAAAGCATGCAGAATATCTAAATAATCGTTTTTATGTTCTATCTCATATCTAATCGGCAGATTATAGGTAATACTAGACTCTACATATTGAGCAGTAAGCTTATGATTAAATAAGCTCAAAAACTCTTTAGTTTCAGCCCGTTGCTGACGTGGGGCCTGTTTAATTTTATTCGTATATGTATAAGGCAAAGTACCTTGTATGCCCGTAAGGCCAACGATTAAATTTGTAATATAAATTCGCTCATCCGTTAATTCTAAATTTTCAATCTCTGTAGCAGGAAAATTTAAATTAAAGGATGTCTCAAACTTAAAATGATCACTCCAAGATGAACACATTGCACGACTTGAATCGTGTCTTAATAGTCGTGTGGCTTGAATAAACTCAAAAGACTTTGGCTTTGTAAAGAGCTCAGCTGTTACAGAAGAGTCTTGCCACCAACGTTCTGACTGCATTGGTATAACTCCTGCTGAGATGAATAATCCTTAACAACCAAATCAACAAAACTATTAATTTGAACCTTTAAATTAAAAACACGACTTAACAATTGGCTAAAAATGTATAGGCTATGTCCTCTAAATACCGATGAATCAATCTGTAATTCTGCTTTTACCCCTCTTACAAACATTGGGAATGGTTTTCCATCTACAAGCTTATGAGTGAGTGAAAATTCGAGATGTTTGATTGATTCAATAATTAGATAATTTTCTTTTGATAAAGGTAAGTTATATAAAGCAAGTAACTCTTTAATATGAGATACCGCATCACCTTTCATTAAAGCTAAACTATTTAATGAAAGGTGTGAAATAACACGCCACTGCTCACTCTGACTTTGACCAAATTGATAAGGTTTTGTAGGTCTTTTTAAAACAATGGCACGACGAGCCAAACTACTATCATTTAGATTTAATATATTATTGGACTGTCCTAATGCTTCATGCGGCAAGTCACGATTTGAGCATAATAGTTTTGTGCTAATAAAATCCGAACGTGTTGACGAAGGATTTAAATTTTTAGAAATAATTGAATAACCCATTTCGACAAAATTGGGCTGTAGCTTTTGATAATTCACCGAATAGAAAAAACGTGCCGTGTCAGCATGATAATGACTCATGGCAAAAAAAGGCAGCACTGGAACATAGCTCTCTTCTTGAGTCGTTTTTTCACGAACCATATTCATTTCAGTAATTGAATACACCTGATAAAACTCAGGATGATGAGCATCTGTAATCAGTGGATATTCTAATTGCTTATGTACAATTTTTTGTGGTTCAGCGTATTTTTCAAATAAATTAATAACTGGTGTAGTAAACAATTTAAAATTAGCGACATTTAATTCAGAATAATTTCGCACTACAGCTTGATCATTTAAATTTAATTTAAAATGTATAAGCAGTTCAAAATTACTATTTTCTAGAGATAAGCGATTTAAAAAACCTAAATCGAGTTTCAGATAATTAAATTTTTCAGGAAAACAAAAATACTCCATCAGCAAACGATAAGCATGATGAGTATGCTGATCGAGTGGCAATAGACTTTCTTGCTCGGAAAAACCTGTTAACTCAAATGGATTTTTATCCAGTTCAACAATTTTCTGCCCTATTTTAATGGCAAAAGTTGTTCCCTTCTTAAAAATACTGTCTAGTACTTGAAGTGGAAAATTAGAAATTGCATCTAAATAAATAGGTAGTTTTTCATTTATTAAACATACATGAGCATGATTAAAAATTTCAAACTTAAAAGTTAAAGTCGCATTTTGACTTAAATGCATGTGTGCACTAGGTGTGCTTTTAAACTCTAGCGCTTGTAAATTTATAGGGAGTAATTTGACTTCTTGCGTAGTATTAAACTCACACTGAACCCCTTTAAAGCTACGTGACTTCAAGACTGTGTGAGCAGGAACAATATGCGCTTCTGTGAGCTGTTTTATTTTATTTATATCTTCAAAACTTATTACTGAACAAGCCGGAAAATGACGTAAGTATTGAGGGAACATCACCTCAAATAAAGAACGTGTAAATACGTCATAACTATCAGCAAGCTTTTTATCAATACGAGCCGAAATTAATGAAAATGCCTGTATAAGACGTTCGATATGCGGATCATCAATCTGCTCTTGATTTAAAGATAAACGCTGAGCAATTTTCGGATATTTTTGAGCAAATTCACGAGATTGCTGACCAAATTCCTGTAGTTGTTTTTCGTAAAAAGGTAAAAGCTCTTCTATCACAACACACCCACTATGCTTAGGTTCTCGCTGAAATTACATATTGCTGCGTTGTCGGTTTTAACAATGCATCAAAAACGACAGGTTCATACAGTGGATGAATATTTAGATATGCTTGAATGCTTAAACACAATGCCCCCATATTGTGCCCATCCAACAACATCTCTACCCGTATTTGTCTTAATCTGGGTTCATGAGCTGCAATTGACTGTTCAATAGATTGGCAAATCTTGTCACGATCTAGCGGATTGGCTGTAGAAAGCCCCACAAAATCAATAATACCGAACTGGAGTATAGATTTTTTAACTAGTGGATAATCATCGACTACATGATCCAACTTAGCGACTCGACTGTTAAGCAAGTCTTCTAAATCTTTTGCTACCGATTCTCTTAATTGCTGAATAGAAAGACCTTTTGCATAATCTTCACTTTCAGGAATTAAGCGGTCAAACAAAGTTGAACGAAATCCATAGGGATAAAGCCGATCTAAATTCATTCGAGTTCACAACAAGCATGCTTAAAGACAGCAGAGGCTAACTTTATGTCAGCCTCCACCAAATATTCACTTAAACAATTACGCCGCGTAAGAAGCAGTATTGTTAGAAAGTGACCATTTCTTAGTAACAGCACCTTTAGCAGTACCGTTAATATCTTGTTGATTGTAAGTCCATTCAACAGCCGCGTATTTCAAACCAAACGCTTCTGTTGGAACACCTTCTTCATTAACTGTTGGAGTTACACTAGAAACTAAAACATGTTTCAATTTAATTTGTAAGTACTTGATGCGCTTATCACCATTTGCACGGTAGAAGTCGATTTGTACTTCATCAAATGTATAACCAGCTGAACATGCTTCCCATAATTTCGGGCTAGTTGCATCTAGGTCTTTAACAAAAACCATATCTGAATGTTCAACACGTTCAGCAGTATGACCACCAACACTACTTGAAGTAGCAGATTTAGGTTGACGAATGTTGTGAGACCAAGAGTTAACTTCTAACCAGCCTTTGTGCTCAGCGTCACGAGACTCTCCGTCAACTTTATACTTACCACGAAACTCAACGTATATATCTTTCATTTAGAACTTTCCTATTTTTAATTTAAAGTTATTCTTTCGCTGACCTTTATTAATTTGAGGACTGAGGTAACTCAGTGACAAGTCGTAAAGAAACTGACAACTCATCCAGCTGGAAGTGTGGTCGCAAGAAAACCACAGATTTGTAGTGACCTGGTTGAGCAGGGTCTTCTACAACTTTTACAGACGCTTCACGTAGAGGGTATTGAGCTTTTGCTTCTTGAGAAGCCCCATCGTCAAGTAATACATACTGCGACAACCACTCATTTAAGAATGCTTCAACATTTCCAGCAGAAGCAAAGCTACCCACTTTGTCTCTCATCATTGCTTTTAAATAATGAGCAATACGTGAAACGGCCATGATGTACTGAATTTGACTCGATAAAGCAGAGTTAGCATTTGCTGTATCATTGTCATATTTTTTAGGTTTTTGAGTTGACTGTGCACCAAAGAAAGCAGCGTAATCAGTGTTTTTACAATGAACCAAAGGAATAAAGCCTAAATCGCTTAATTCTTTTTCACGGCGGTCAGTGATTGCAATCTCTGTTGGGCACTTAAATACCACTTCACCATCTTGTGTTTTAAAAGTGTGTACTGGCAAGCCTTCGACTAATCCACCACCCTCAACACCACGAATTGCAGCACACCAACCATGCATATCAAATGCATTAGTTAAACGAGTACCGAAAGCGTAAGCAGCATTCATCCACAAATATTCATTGTGGTTTGCACCCGAAACATCTTCAGCAAAGTTAAACCCTTCTGTAGCTGTTCCTTCCTTTGGATGATAAGGAAGACGACCAAGTACATGTGGCAAGGTTAAAGCAACATAACGAGCATCTTCACTGTCACGGAATGAACGCCATTGAACATATTCCGCTGTTTCAAAGATTTTTGATACATCTCGAGGACGGTCGATATCCGTAAATGACTCAAGGCCAAGAATGCTTGGGCTAGCGGCCGAAATAAATGGCGCATGGGCTGCTGCAGCAACATGAGAGATTTGCTCAAGCAAATACATATCAGAAGGCGTACGGTCAAATTCAAAATCACCGATTAATGCCGAGTATGGTGCACCACCAAAAGAACCGTATTCTTCTTCATAGATTTTCTTAAACAAAGTGCTTTGATCGAAGTCTGTAGCACCTTGGAAATCTTTTACTAACTCTTTCTTAGTCGTATTCAACATACGAATTTTAATAAGAGGGTTAGATGGTGTCTCTTGACAGAAATAATAAAGACCACGCCAAGTTGATTCAATCTTTTGGAATTGCTCATTGTGCATGATCTGACTTAATTGATTTGAAATCAGAGCATCAATTTCCGCAATACGCTTATCAATTGATAAAGTCATATTTTCAGAAACTGTAATTGTGCCTGCCATTACTTCTTTGGCAAGCTCACCAATTAAGCTTTTTGCACGCGAATGTTCTTCTTCATTTCGGGCAATACGGCTTTCTTCAACAATCGAGTCTAATAGTGTAACTTGCTCATTCTCAACAAGTGGCATTGCTGCAGATTGTGTATTATTCATGATCAGCCTCCGCACTTAATTTACGAATCTGATCTGTATTTTTAAGAACTTCATCAAGTAAATCTTCTAAACGCTCACTGTTAGAAATTTTGTTTCTTAAGTCAGTTAAACGCTCACGCGCTTCCACAAGTTTCTTTAATGGATCAACCTGTTGAACCACATTTTCCGGACGAAAATCTTCCATTGACTTAAATGTTAAATCAACAGCGATCTTACCGCCCTCTTCTGTCAACGTATTATCTACTTGGAAAGCAGCTCTTGGAGACAATGACTCCATAACTTCATCAATATTATCTAAATCAACATTAATGAATTTTTTATCTTTTAATTTTGTACGCTCAAGCTCAGATGCAGCCGAAAAATCACCCATCACACCTACAACGAATGGTAGCTCTTTTGCTTCTTTTGCATCACCAATTTCGACATCATATGTAAGCTGAACACGTGGAGGTCGAATTCGCTGAAGCTTCTTTTGTACGCTCTCTCTCTTAGCCATAAGATTCTATTCCGGATTATTTAATTAAAGGGTCAAAAGGCGAACTTTTTGATTTATTAACAGTGGCTGCAGGTGCAGTTTTAGGTTTTACTGTAGTCGTCTTTGCTGGGCTTGATACTCGTTTATTTGACGTTCTAGAAGTACTCGTCTTATTACGCGTTACATACTGTTTTTTATAACTTCTTTTTTCGTTATCATCTGAGCTACTTTCTGAACTCGCTTTAAAGCTCGATGGATCAGGAGCAGGCATGGCAGTATGAATATTTTCAATTAACTGCTTTGCAGGAGGATAAGTCACATCATTGCTTAAATATCTCAATTCCTGAGTACGCATTTGCTGCAAAGAATTATTTGCAATGCTCACACCTGATAAAAACAAGACATCTGTTATTAATGAACCGCGTATATTTTGACTTTGCAGTTGACTTGCTAAATTCAATGCTTTAACTGGTTGATTGGTCTGATAAAACCGCATAGCAGCTTTAGCTAATAAATCATTTTTTTGAGTTGTATTATCGCTATCACAAACTTGCTTAAAAATATTCAATAGCTCAGGATCATTTTGACCTTCAGCTAGAGGGTTCTTCTTAATACAACTTTTTTTAAGTTTTATAGGCTCTAGTTCTGCTGCTTGAGCATATGATAGACCGATAATGTTTCCAGTCAAAAAAAGTATCAAAATACTTCGTTTCAACACAACTTTCATTCCTCTGTTTTCTTATTTATTCAAGGCTTTACCGAAAAGTTAATATTCTTAAAACATTAAAAAATCAGTCTAAAAACCTTATATTCAAAAAATTTAGGCACAGTTTATCATATAAACAAACATATTTTATATAAAAATCATATCAACTTAAACTAAAAGTAAATAGTTAATATGCTTATAAAATATAGCTTAATAAAGTTATTCTTATAAAAATATGATATTGTTATTTTTTGTAATTAAAAATAAGTTGTTGAATTTTATAAATTAAATAAAAATTAAAACTAAACAAAAAATTATCATAAATATCACTTAGTTAAGTTTTATGAAACATTTTCTTAAAAAGATTTTAGTTGATTTAAAAGATAAACGAATTAAATGATTGTAAAAGATACATTTCAAATTTATGGAAGTAGAAACTCAAAATTAATAAAAATAAAATTGTCAAGACTAATCGGTCTATTTAGTATATTTTTCATTTCACTTTGTGAGAGCAAGTAGAACCAATAAAGCCCATAGATTTGTGAATAACTAACTTTCCTTTAGGGTCAAGCTCTTGCATAACTCAAAACCATATTCGATATCAAGAAAAATAAACTATTTGGCGTTATAGTTTTAAAGAATATTGCGAGTTTTAAGTTAGAGAAAAATAAAAAGACCTTTCCACTCAAAAGAACTTTTATTTAAGTATAAATTTATATTTTAGACTTCCAATAATTAGCTTTTTCAGGACTAAATTTTGAACTACTATCATCCGAATAAATATTAAATAACAACTCTGCTCCAGATTTATTTCCATTGCGTACAGCCATTTCTGCATATCGTATTGATTCATCTAAATTCTGTTTCATACCTGCACCATTATAATACTTAAGAGCAGTATTATATTGCGCTAACGCATGTCCATGATCAGCAGCGCGTTTAAACCAGACAAGTGATTGAAGCGGATCTTGCTCTACACCATCACCTCGCTCATAAGCCAAGCCTACATTGTTTTGTGACTCAAGATCTCCCTGTTCAGCAGCTTTTAATAACCACTTAAAAGATGTTTTGATGTCTTTCTCGACACCATCACCTACATATAATTGAGCAGCAACTACCGTCTGGGATTGTATGAGTCCTAATTCAGCAGATCGAATAAAATATGTAAAAGCTTTTGCTCTATCCTGTTTTACATTTAAACCTTTGTAATAGGCCAACCCAACATTGTGAATTGCGGAAGGATTTCCCTTTTTAGCTCCTTCTTCAAACCAAATTAAAGCTTTTTGATCATCTTTTTTAACAACTTCATTGCCATTTCGATAAATCAGTCCTAATTGAAGCATGGCATTTGAGGAGCCTAGTTGTGCAGATTTTTCAAATAGTTCCAATGCTTTCTTTTGATCAAATTTTTCACCTTCGCCTGTGGCATACATAGATGCTAATACAAAAATAGCCTCTGCATCATTTGCCTTCACAGCCTTTTCCAGATCATGTTTAGACTTGTATTCAGACACATCTTTATAATCTTTAGTCAAAGTTCCGTGAGTGTGTTCTTCTTTGTCTTGAGTGCATGCAGATGTGAATAATATTAAGGTAATGACAAACAATCTAAGCTTCATTAATTAACCTTTTACTTCAAAAATTTTTCTTATCAAAATAATCTTCTGGATAAGGATCTTGGCCTTTTAAATTTTTTCTATACTTCATTACACTAATCTGAACACCATTATCAGTTAAAAAATCATTATAAAAATCCTGCTCTTTAGGATTTTCAAAACCTAATTTTTCAAATATTTGTTCAGATAAATTGCCAAAATTCTCATATGATTTTCGAAAACTAAAATAATTTATGAATGCAGAAAATGAAACTGAAATAAAAAATGTTATAAGCACTGCCTCAAAGAAGAATATTATACTCTCACCAGAATAATCAGAAGAAGAGATAAAACTAAATATAAGTATCACCATGAACAAGCCAAATGACAGAGCACTAAAAAAACAAGTCTGCATCATAATAGCTCTATATCCCATTTTTACTGAACGACCCATTTCATAGATCATATACAATAGACCTGATTTAGGATCAACAATTGCATAAACTTGATGACGTCCATCAATAGTTTTTTCGCTAATTACAGCAATCAATTCGTCATTTTCTTCAAAACGTGCTGTCGTAAATTGCCCTACTAATGGATACTTATCTATTTCACCTATAAAAGTTATACCATCTTTTGCTTTTCCAGCCATTAATAAAATAGGTGAGCTTGTAAGTAAGGAGCTGCTTCCAGCAAGTACACCTGCAAAAGCGGTACCTGCTGCGATGTCGCCCACATCCTGATTTACAGGTATTTTAGATTTGGCTTTATCTAGAGAATGGATTGGGCCCTGAACCAGTTGAAGATGTAATTTCAAAATCTTTACCTTTAAATAACCTTTTAGCCTTTAGTTATTGGCCCCATTCTTTTATTTTTGCTCTATATAGCTTTCTGGATATGGATCACTTTCAATAACTTTTCTATATTCATATACGGATTCTAGTAACAAATGATCTTTTTCACTCAAATAACGACTTGGCAATAAAAAAACCTCTTGCGGATCTTTAAAGCCATACAAACTAAAAATTTGTTCTGACTTTTCTGAAAAATGTTTTAATGAGTTGGATGCATTTTTAATAATAAAAAATAAAATAAAATAAAATAAAATAGCCACTCCTAAAAAAATTAATATATCAACCTGATTAAAACCTCTTGCCCAAAAATAAATTAAAGATCCTAATAAAATTGTTATTGCGTACCAAACATTTCTACCTTTAGCTATAGAAGTCTGATGAGCTTTAACAGAAGCTCCCATCCCAACCTGCATATGAAGTAAGCCTGTTTTAGGGCTCAATACTGAATAAAGTTCATACAAATTTTTTTCAAGACGTCTTACGACACAAATGACATATTCATTATGTTCAAATAACGCACGATGGAATTGCCCTACGCAAACTTTACCATCGATTTCCATAACAACTGATTTGACATGTAAACGACTACGTGAAGCGAGAAATACAGTTTGTGCAGACAATGAAACATTTTCTGCCACACCACTCAAAATCGCTGAAGATGCAATTTGAGCATCACCAGACTTTCCAAATGCACTTAAAGAGTCATCATAAATCTCTAATCTTTGAATGCGACCTTCAAATTTTAACATCTCATACATTTTAAACGCTCACTATCGCTTTCATAAACTCTTCATATTCTTCATCTGCAGTTTGGAATTTTTTTTCATTTCTAGATGTAGATTTAAATATTGACTCTTTTTTAGGGTCAGATGCTAATTTAAAAGCTGTTTTTTGACACCAATCTTCCATTGCATCATCCAAAACATATTTTTTAAGTAAAATTTCTGCGCTAATTAAGCCTAATGTTATAAGATTCAATCCAGCAATTACTCGAGCACTCATTAAAAATGCGACTAGAGCATTCGCTGTGAATTTAGTTAAAACTCTTTTAATTACTGCATTTTTGCTATGTTGTAAAATAGCACTAGCTAATACACCTGCCTGTCCAATTGACAAGCCTAAGTTGATCAAAATTCTGGTAAATAACATTGTTTGGATAACAAGTGAGTTCGTCTCTTTTAAGGTTTTTGAATCTACATATAAACCAGTTATTCCACCTAAAGTTCCAAGACTTCCAGCAGTTAATCTAAATGCTGCTGCAGAGGCCGCTGCACCTGTGGCAGTTCTACGGCTCCAACTCTCACCTAACATATCAAATGCAACAGCAGATACCGAGAACATCGAACCTACCAATTGTACGGATAGCTCTGGCTTATCTTTAATATCAGATTTCCAAGCATCATATTGGAAATAAAAATTCAGTAACTCAAAAACACCTACGATAGCAAGTATTCGATTTTTGGTAATATCAGGTTGCCCTTTAACTGCTAAGGATACTGAGTTTTTAATTTCTATCGCCCTAGTATTTCGATAAGTATAAGTCATACCACTTTGCGGTAAAGACGAAATTGCAGCAGCTCTAAATTCTAGGTTATACATCAATCTCATCAATGGGATTTGTTGAGCCAAATTTCCTGATCTTAAATATAACAATTGAGCTGTATGACGTTGAGCACCTTCACGCGCCATTATAGTAATTGTACTAATATTTATTGTTCTTAAACGTATATCACCAAACTCTTTTAGAGCCGTATTCAGCATCAAAGATATCCAGTAGAACAGTTTATCTGGCCATTTAAAATCATTTGCCGAGATAAATTTTTTCCCCTCAATACTACCCAACCAACTATCAAAGGCAGCATCGGCTGCGGTAAACATACTAAAACTCTGTTTACTATAATCCAGTAAGTCTTTTGCTGAACTTGGACTTTCAAATATCTTGGCATACTCATCCATCAAGACTTTGTTATTAAAACAATAGGCTCTCAAGAATAGGTTTTTATCCAAAACTTTTTTTTCACATATCCATTTATTAAGTAAATCTTTCCCTTTTTGCAATAAATTCATTCCATACATTAAGTCCATAATAACCGCATGAAAAATAAAGCCATTGCTTTCTTTCGGTGTTTTACCCTGTTTCAATTCCTCACTCTGGTCAAAATAGAACAGACCTTTTAAAAGATTAGAAGAAACCAGCCAGTTATAATGATCATCTACATAGCGAGCCGCAGCAGCATAACTCTCTTCCGATTTCTTATCGACATCCTTACGGAACTTTTCCAAGCCATTCAGATCTAACTGTGCTTGATACTTTTTCCATGCATGATCGCCATCCACAGTCGCTTGTTTAACAGCCTCTGCTCTCTGTTTTTCAAGTTCGGCTGCAGCTTTTGCAGGCGCATTTTTTTCGAAATTTTTAAGATTCTCAAGTCCCTTTTTATCACCCATACGTTCAGCTCTTTGAATCGCTGCTTGAAGATAAGGTTCTGTAATTTTCTTCCTTTGCTGTTCATTTGAATCAATAATTTTGAACTTTGCCTGAATAGAGTTTGCAACTAAGTTTTGCTTCACATTATCAATCAAAGTCATAGTTTGAAGCTTATGTTCGTTGCTAAAGCCGTCTTTATTTTCTTTTAAGAAACTATCAATCTCTTTAAAGCTTAATATATTACGATCTTCATTTAATTTAGAAGTAATTCCAATCGGATCATAAAGCGCAACACCAATATGCTCTTTCGGTTTCTCACTAAATTTCTTGTTTATTGCTCCCCAACGAGCAGAACCATATGATTCTAATGGCAATGCAACAGCACTTAACTGGGCACTAGAAAGACAATGTTGCTGGACAGCTCCTTTTGTTACATCAATTTTTTGCCAGTAGCCTGAAGTCGCATACTGATCAGCATTTTTTTCAAATTGTTCTCTCATTTTTTTGGTGAGTGGAGCGTGAGCATGAAGCAAATAGACCGTCTGGGCATTATCATTATTTATAGAAGGAATGGTAATTAAAGAAGCGTTAGCACTATGTCCAGCTTTATTGCATGCAAAATCTTGAGCAACAATTGGAGCTTTACCCCCTATAGCAAACTCCTGATGAAACCCCTTCTTATTAGTAATATACGCAACCCACTCTTTTTTCCCTGATTTTCTTTTTATGAGTAAGTAAATATATCCTGAATTAATCATTCGAACTGTATATTTATATTCCTTAAGTGAAACATTAGTAACATTGGCCCCTAATTGTGCCGGTAATGGTTTTACTCCTAAACGAGCTACCGAATATTTAAGAGGTAATATATTTATACCTGTAGGGCGACAAAAGTTAGTACATTCCTTTTTAGACATCTGAGTGACTGGTATTTTATTATTCTGAGTCGTCGATGCAGCAGCCTGCTGACTAATTTTGCTTGGATTTGGACTAACGCCTAACTTTTGAACTACTTTCTGCTCTTGTTGTGCTGGCGTCCCAAATTTTTTCATTTGTTTCGCAAAAGTCGGTTTATCATTAGCCATGGTAGCTCTCTTTACATTCTCTTATAACTTGTGAATATTGATTTTCTTCTAAATAGTCCATTGCTTTGGTAAATGAGTTGGTCTCACTTCTATCAACCCAATAATGATCAAGTATGGCTGAAATCAAACGACTTTTTATAAAATTTCTATGCAAAATAACGGAATACATTCCATAAGCAATAAGATCCGTTACATGTAAAATTCCATAATGTGTTATTGCGTGATGAAGTGAATCCAATATCTCATCCTGACGAATCAACAACTTCTCGTCATATATAAGAGATTGTTTAATCACCGTATTCGACAACTCAATTAAATCTAGTTTTGCTGACTCAGCATTTGTAAAAGTAAGAGGAAAAAGCGACCTTTTTTCCTGAATTTTCACCTCATACAAACCGTTAAAAAAAACAAAATGCCAATTCTCTAAAAATGATTCAATTCGTTCGCTTTTCTTATCAATTATTGCGGGCAAGTAAACCAACACTCGTGGATCATACCAACGAAAAATAAATTTATTGTTTGTATCTTTTGCAATAACAAGTTTTTTAAAAGTTTGAACTGCAATTTTTAGATCAACAATTTTGCTAAATCCATGAATAAAATAACCATCCTCATTTTGATCTAAATTCATTAATAATGTATGAGTAATAAAGTCTAATGAATTTGCTAGATCTTCTTTCACTTTTATTTTTATAAAGAAAAGAGCTGGACGGCTATTTTTTTTAGCGCCAGCTGCAATCTCTATTGGTTCCAATTCATAATCTTTTAACTTTTCGATAAACTCATCAAAAAATCCATTCAATAAAGTCTCATCACATAAAAAACTAATATGACCATTTTGTTCAAATAGGTTTGAGATTAAATTACTTAACTTTTTAGAATTTAATTCATCTTTAGAAAATAAAAGCTTCATCTTAGTCTAATATCACTTTTGCTGATCCATTTTGAGCAGCTTGAGTCTGTTTAGCAGAACAGTCTGGTAAATCTAATGCAGGTGGATTTATTGATGATCCTCCCATAAACAAATGCTGCCCTGCTTTCACCTCAAGCTTACCGCCCGTAACAGGGAAAATACCCGAACCATTCAACTTAACTTGAGATCCACTTACAGTCAGATTAATTTCAGTTGGGCTAGTAATAAAAACCGTGTCTTCAGTTGAAGTAATTTGTACGCCCTTTCGAGCAATCACATCTAAGCCATCACCTTGTGCCTGAATTTCTAGTTTACCTTGACCAGCAAAAATCCGAGCACCTTCTTGGGCGGCAAATAGACTTATTTTTTGACTCGCATGACTCACTATATTCTTTTGCGTACTAATATTAATACTATCTCCAGCACTTTGAGTGAGCTGACCATTTGCACTAAGGTGTATATCTTCATTACTACTTACAGCAATACTTTTTGGAGATGCCAGCAGCATCACTGCTGATTGAAACTCAGCAGCCTTTTTAGGATCTTCTTGTTTGAGAACTTCTAAGAAAGTCTGAATATTCTCAAGCATATCTAACGGGTCGGTTTGCTGATTTTTAGCAACTTCACTGAGTGCCTTGGCATTGTTGAGGCCACCTTCTATTTGTTGTTTGGTCTCATTTGCATTGAGGTGTACGCCTTGAGCTTGATCCTGTTTGTGGGTACTAAGGAGTAAGCCGCTGCCTGCTCTGACTGCCCCCCACTGGTCTGTTCGTAGCTCGAAACCTTCACCACGACTATCACTTTCCGCCTTGTCTTTTGGATGACTTAAGTTACCTAAGTTTAGTTGGCTGGCCGCATGGCTACTTTGTAGCTGGGCACTAATTTGCCCTGTGGTGTCATCAAAGCGTAGCTGGTTAAAACCTTTACCGTCGACTTCTTCGGAGCGGATACCACTGAGTTTTTTAGTATCAGGTAACTGCCCTTTCTGGTCGAATTGCGTTGGGTGACGTTCAGCCTCATGAATACGACCCACCACAAACGGGCGGTCAATGTTGCCGTCAAAGAAGTCGATCACCACGATCTCGCCCACGCGAGGCAAGAAACGTGCGCCATAACCCTCACCTGCCCATGGGGTTAATACATCGACCCAAGCGGAGTCGGTGTCATTGTCGTTACTTCCTGTTCCACCTTCATGGCTATGGTCATCTGTTCGGGTAAACAGGAAGCGGACTTTAATGCGGCCCCACTGGTCGACATGAATGCTTTCACCCTCTAACCCAACCACTCTAGCACGCTGCGGATGAGCGGCTGGTCGATGTTCAAGCGGGTTATACTCAGGAACAGTTTTTATATTTCTACGCGATAAGATGAGCTCATTACCCTGACGCTCAATTTGGTCATTTGGCCCTGATTGATTGTTTTGCCATTGGCTTTGACTAAAAAGTTGATTGATTTGCTGTTGCAAATCTTTAGGCAAATTATTTTGTAAATAGAAGCTTTTACCAATAATCAGAAATTCTTTGTCTGATCCGCTATGCGTATCTATTTCGGGATGTTCATTCAATTCAAACCAATAGCCAACTTGCGTATCACGTACCGTAGTTTGTGCACGGAAATATTTTGATTGAGACGCATAATAATCAGATAGATTATTGTTGAGTTTTTCTAGCTGCTGGTGACCCGATGCGGTAGCTTGATCTTCACCTTTTAAATCTTGCATCCAAGCAGGGCTGACATGCCATGCATGTTCTAGACTTAAACTCGCATTATCCTGATTAGCACTGTGGCTATGCTTTGACTGAACACTGCCCATACCTTCTTCTTGACTTAAAGCATCTGCCTGCCAGCGTTGTACATGCACGGCTGTAGGTTGCAAGCTTCGAGTTGGCACAAGACTCGTCATACTGTCTTGTTGTTCAACTGCGCTACTGCGGTGATAACGGATATTTTTTCGGTCTAATGCTAAATATGATTCATTATTATCAATTAAACGTAATTTTTGCGGTTGAATCTCAACTGAGCTATCAATGGCAAACAACTGAGCTTCATCAATTAACCAGTTAATGCCTTCACTACGCCAAAGTCGAGTTAAAAATTCATAATCCGTTTCATTACTTTGCATTATAAAAGGTCGAACATCGTAGTCTTCGGTTAGACCTTTTAAATCCAAAGTTAAACCAGAAGCAAACAACGGGCTTTTGTTCTGCCACTCAGTAAATAGAATTTCAGTAATGTCCCGTACACTTTTATTCATAAATACACGGCTATTTCGGCGTTTATGCCATAGCGCGGTCGGGTCTTGTAATCTCAGTTTATATAATGTTAATGAACCATCACTCTGCCCCTGACTGGCTTCTGTAATAATTCCTGTAGTTCTAAATAGCTGCCCCTGATCAGTTACTTGATCGACTGCAACCTGACAACCAATAAATTGTTTTAATGAAATATAGGCATTGGTAGAAAGACAAAATAAATCGGCAGTCAGTCCTTCATTTAGCTGATGCCGTCCTTCAATACTTTGTAAAAAGACTTGAGTATTCAACGATGGATTAGAAAACTGAATATGAAGCACGCGTTTTTGCGAGCTGATACCCAAATCTTCTAGAATTCTGTGTATATGAGATAACATTTTTTTATGAAAACTTTGTCAGGATTGGCATTATTTTATAAAATACAGAAACATCTGTCTATTTTGTAAAGGGAAACTTAACCATATGAATACACGAATGAATGAGAATACTATCCGTGATAAATATAAAAAAAAGTGAATTAACAACTTACGCTATTAACTCACTTTTAACGATTATTAATTTTTTAGTATTCCGATAAATTTATTAACACCTCTACTAATTATTTAGGAATTCAATTTTTATTTTTTCAAAATTTTCAACAGGAATGACTACTTTAAAACTTCCTATAACTTTAAAAAAAATTTTAAATTTACTTTCTCTCAAACCATATCCACTGCTATTACCTTCTCTCACGTCATACATAAAATCACCAAAATCTGTAGAAGGAATATAAACTCCATTTTTTACATTTAGTGTGTCTTTTATATTTTCAATAGATAAAAAACATATACCATCACTTTTACTCGAAAAACTACTAAAAAAGTTTTGAAAAGGAAAAGTGATACAAATAATTTTATCAAAATAATCATGAGCTATAGTCAACGTAATTTCATCTTGATCACAACTCAAATCCAATAACTTTGAATCATCACTGTTTTCAGTTATTTCTAATAAAGTCATGGACACCCTCGAGCCTTTTCATATTTACTATAAAAGTCATCTACCATACCTGAATTTTCAATTTTGTCTTTCATAAATAAGTGCCCTTTCTTCCCACTCACGTCATAATTCAAATGAGGGAAAGTTGAGGTACCAACGCCTTTACCCCAATCTCCATGATTCCAATATACAGTATCTCCTTTAGCATTTTTCCAACCATTCCACTGACCTTTTTCATTATAAGTTCTCACAGCGCCTGGCCCCAACATTTTAGATCCAGCATTCATTGCATCATTTTTATTATTAAATAAGAAATCATCTTTTCTAGCATCATCAGCACTAACTTTTTTCCCGTCTGCATTAATGCAATTTACTAACTTTTTAGTATTACGACTTCTCGCATTAATTGGTAAGGTTTTGTTTCTACTTCTTAAGCCTAACGGATCAATCCAATTATTAGGATTAGGTGCATAAGCATAAACATTAAAACCACCCAATAATCCAATCGGATCTTTACTAATAAACCGTCCTACATACGGCGAATAATAACGATAACGGTTGTAATGAAGTCCTGTTTCCCCATCAAAATACTGACCTTGGAAACGGATGTTGTTGCTTATAATCTCTGAATTTTCAAAGAAATCTGACTTAGCTTGTTCAACCTTACATTCGCCCCAAGCTTTATATTGAGCTTTCCAAACAATGGCACCTGTCTGGTTACTCATTTCTTGCGGTGTTCCTAAATGGTCACAGTGATAGAACCATACATCATCAAAGCCTTGGCTTTGTTTTACGGTATTCCAAAGAGGGTCTTTATAAATGCTATATGTTTTTTCTGCCCAGTCTTGGATTTGATGTAACTCAATTGAGTGATGATACGCCGCTTGCAACAAAGGCACGAAACTATCTTTTTCGTAGAAATAGTGTTTAGTTATATCAGCGCTAGATTCATACGCTAAAGTATCACCATCCCAACCATAAATAATGTTCTGTTCTTGTCCAGTATGGTGATGCTTACTTCTTTTTTGAATACGTCGGCCTAAAGCATCATAGCGGTATTCTGCCGTATATTGATTGTTTCGGCTACGAATAAGACGCCCCAATACATCCCACTTAAGATTTAAATCACCTTGTGATGACTTTTGTCGAATCAGTTGCCCAAAAGCATCATATTGATATTGTTGGTCAAGATATTCTTGTACGACGTTATTAACTAAGCGGTTATAACCAAGACCTTTTTCAGCGGCAGTGTGCTGTGAGGATTGCTCTTTGGTACTGTTATATCGATCTAGAATATTACTTGCTGGGTCAAAATTAAATGTCTCTTTTCCAAGCTTACTGGTCGCTTCTAATAAACGCCCAACAGGATCATATTTATAATGAATAGCCCCACGACGAGTATCCTTAATGAGCGTTAACTCACCTGTTTGATCGTAGTGATATAAGCGTTCAATCAATTGGTTGGTATGCTGGATAGCATTATTTTGAGTTTGGGCCTGATAGCCTTTATCATGCCCATTCAACATTAATTGCTGAGTTAAGCGCCCGACTTCATCATAACGTTGTTGTTGGCTAAGTCCATTTACATAGTGTCGTAACGTCTCTCTATGTAAATCGTCACGCTCAAAACTAACAACATCTTCACCATTTAAAGCCATGCCATAGACATGTCCACTTCCATAAGTGAGCCAATCTATTTTCTGTCCATCTGGTCGAATGGTTGTGGTTCGATTATTTAATTCATCATAGACATGTTTCCACACAGCAGTTTTCTGAGTTACAACATCTTGATGATGTTCTTTAATTAAATTACCTGCTGCATCATAAAACCACTGTAAGTTAGTTTCTGCATTTTTAGCTTGAACTAAATGACCTAGGCCATCATAAGAAAATTCTTCTATTTGCTTTTCTTCAAGCTCTTGCCCTTGATAACCATATCCTGCTGTACGTTGTTCTAAACGTCCCATACTGTCAAAAATAAATTGCTGAATACGGTCTTTAGGTGCAGCACGATCTTTGAAATCTTGACCATAGGCAGAAGCGACTTCAATACTACTAGTTAAACGACCATTATATTCATCGTACGTATAAACAGTTTCTTTGCCATCAAAATCAATTTCTTTTACTAATCGACCCGCAACATCATAAATAAATTCATAACTTGCGCCATTTTCATTAATTAACCGTTTTAAGCGACTCAAGCGGTCCCATTGATATTTTAAGGTTTGATTTAATGGGTCAATACGCTTAGTAATTAAACCAGCCGCATCATATTCATAACGTGTCTGCTGGCCTTTAGGGTCAATATGAACTAATAATCGACCTTCTTCATCATGAATAAAATGCTCTTCAGCTCCATCAGCGTGTTTAATTTTCTCGAGTTGTCCAAAAGCATTCAGCGGTAAGCCTTTTGCTAGAGGCTGTCTTGGTTCAGCAGTTAATTCCGTATAGAAATATTCAACTTTTTGCTTTAAAGCATTTTCAATAAATTTGACACGCCCGCGATCATCATAATGCCAGTGCGTTTCTTTACCAGAACAATCCATATAAGTAACCAAGTTCCCTTGATCATCATATTTAAGTGTCTTCTTACCGCCTTTAGCATCTTTAATGGAGGTTACCAAACCCATCGCGTTATAGGTATAGGCTGTTTCATGCTTCAGCGGATCAATTTCTTTAATTATATTTCCTGAAGCATCGTATTCTTTAAACCAACGCCCCTGTTCAGCGTCAACAAAACCAGTCAGATTATCTTTTTCGTCGTATTCATAATAAAAGGTTGAGCCATCGGCCTGAACCATACTTAAGACATTACCGCGTTCGTCGTAGGTATACGATGTTTCAGTTCCATCTGTAGCAATATGCGATGTTATATTTTTTGCTTGGTCTCTAAAGAACCATTCTTGCAAATTGTCTGGATAAATAATTCGATAGGTATAACCCGTAATACCATAATAGTATTCAGTCACGTTACCATCGATATCCATGACTGAAGTTACGCGAATGTTTTCATCCCAATCTAATTTAGTCGCAGAGCTATAATCATCAGCCCATTCCTCTATAGCCTTAGAGCTTGGTAAATTTCCATCCCACTTTAAGTTCATTCCTCTTTGAGTAAGATCAGTATAACGAGTCAATAAGTGAGCTTGGTATAGATATTCATAAGAAGCAGCAAACTCATTGGTTGCCTTAATTAAATCGCCTTGCTCGTTATATTGATATGCTGATAGTTGTCTAATGAGTTGACCATCTTCAACCAACCAAGCTGCAACAACTTTCTGCACATCATTAATTTGTAATGCAACATGCGCCAGTGTTTGTTGTTGCTGTTTAAATATAATGTCGGATAAATAGCTATCACCATTTTCTAATTCATGGTCATAACGCAGCCCAATACTAAATCCATTTTGACGTTCAATGGAGACTAAACGAAACTCATTTTTATATTTTTGATAGAAGCGAGTTTCTGAAACACCATATGAAATTGCTCTAATTTCAGGTGAGACAACTGTATAAGTAAAAGTTTCTACTTCATCATAGTAACTCTGCTCAACTTTTAGCTCTGGTAAGCGAACAGGACGGCCATCGCTGCCAATATACTCCCAGCCCTCTTGCTCAATCGGTTCTTTAGGTTCATTAATGTTGTAACTAGAACAACGAGCAATCTTGGTTGTAAAAGGTGTAATCCACCGCGCTCCGAAAATCGATTGATCATACTGATATAAGTTCGATACGTACGTTCTCGAAAATTGCTCTATTAATAATGGATGAATTTGGGCATCGGTATGATTTAAAAACTCAGTACCCATGGCAAAAGTAATCGATCGTTTAGTCGCAGCACCTTTACAGTTTTTACATGCATTCGCATTATGAGTCGCGTCGGGTTCAGTATTCGCCTTTTCTAATTTATTATTTTTCTTGTCATGTTTAACTTGTGTGGTTTGAGTTGGCTTAACTTGAGCTGGTTTCTTTTTCCTAAATTTAGAAGCACTCATTCTCAATACATCAAATAGCCACCCAATTGTTTGCGGCTGCGCTACATTTCCCAAGCCTTTAATTTTAGTATTGGCAGTAATACCAATTTTATTAATCGTTGCGCCTACATTTAATATCGGCTGCTTTAGATGTGCAGGAACTAAAGAAGTAACAACTTTAGCATTGGAGTTTGCTCCTGTTTTAATAAGAGCTTTCCCCAAGTTTTCAGTCATGTAAACTAAATTTTTTCCAGCTCGCGTTAAATCACCACTTTTTATTCCTTTAATAACACCAGCAGCTTGCTGTTGAGCGCGGTTTGTATTTGAGCCTGCATTTGTAAATACTTGGCCTTTTGTTACAACTCGAACAATTCCGCCATTAATTTGTGTAGTTGCATTTTGGACCGTTTTTCCACATTCAGACAAAATTGAATTTAGCTGTTGCAAACCCGTTTTACAAAATTTTTCTATCTCTCCTGCAACCTGATCATTTAAATGATTAGAAATCACTACAATTACTGCTTCACCTAAAGCAGCTTTACCTACACGTTTAACTTCTTGACGGACTAGAAACAAAGCTGGGCGAGCAGAGGTACGGATTGCTGTTGTTCCCGGAATAGGTACAATCCCAATCAGGTCAATACCCATTGTCGTCCAATCCATAATATCGGCATTTTGAAAACCTTTATCGTAGATATAGCAAATGTCAGAAACCACATCTATAGCAGCCATGACATTGCCAATAATTGGAATTGTTCCCATTACACTGGCTAGCAAGTCTAATGTCACAATTTGATGAGTATGACTTTTTAACCAGTCATCTATTTTTTGTTTTGAGTGACTAACATCTTTAATAGCAACTTCTGATAAGGGTTTAACAACTTCTGTTTTTCCAGACATTTTATTTCTCTACGAATTCTTTTTAAAAGGGCTTTGCAAATATTGAGGAAGAGCATTAGTCACCAAGCTACTGCCATCAACAGAACTTAATTTGCTGAAGTCATTTATTTTCTGAATTAATGCAAGATCAATGTTGTTACCTATTTTTTGGCCTACTTCTGAAATGGGTAAAAAGCTTTTTACTTGATCAGTCACTAATCCCTGCGCCTCTGTTTTTAACATTGGCATTAAAGCCTTTGCTCCTTCAGATTTTATGCTTTGTGCAGTTTGAATATTTTTCATAATATTCGCAGGATTGGTTAATTGTTTAGATAATTCACCGAGTTTGGACTGGGCTGTTTTACTCATTTGTGCAATTAATGAATCTGATTGTTCAGTATCCGCATCATTCTTATTTGGCCACTCAACTGGACGTTTAAAGTCACTTGCTGCATCCCAAGGATCACGGTGATCTGGTTCGAAGAAGACTTTTACTGCACCTGTTGCTAAGCCAGAAACTCTTGCAAATCCCTTATCATCTAACTTGCCAGTGACTTCTTTTCCTAAGTTATCAACAACCGTATAACTTCCACCTTTAACAAACTCACCATGCGCATAATCATGGATGAGCTCTAAATTTCCTGGGCTACGTTTGGGCGGAGGCGGTAGTGAAGAACTTAAATTCGCACTTCCTCCTCCCATAAATAAATGCTGCCCAGCTTTTACCTCAAACTTGCCACCAGTGACAGGGAAAATTCCCGAGCCATTAATCTTGATTTGAGAGCCACCCGCCGTGATAACGATTTCTTTAGAAGCACTAATTTCAATTTTGTCTTCTGTTGAAATAATCTGAACAGCTTTACGGGCAATTAAATCTGCTCCGTCGCCTTGCGCTTGTATCTCAACTTTACCTTTGCCGGCATAAAGTCTTGCGCCTTCTTGAGCCGCAAAAAGGCTGATTTTATTTTGGGCGTGTGCAATCAGGTTCTTTTGCGTAGTCAGGTTAATGCTATCACCAGCAGTCTGACTTAACTGAGCATCTGCGCTGAGGTGAATGTCTTCATTACTGGCTAGAGCAATACTGTTAGGTGCAGTTAGTATCATCAAGGCTTGCTTAAAAGCAGCAGCTTTGTCTTGATCTTTTTCTTCAATTTGTTTTATGAACGTTTTTAAATTCTCAAGCACTTCCAATGGGTCAGTTTGCTGGTTTTTGGCAACTTCACTAAGTGCCTTGGCATTGTTGAGGCCCCCTTCGATTTGTTGTTTGGCCTCATTTGCATCAAGGTGTACACCTTGAGCTTGGTCCTGTTTATGGGTACTAACGAGTAAGCCGCTACCCGCTCTTACCGCACCCCATTGGTCTGTTCGTAGCTCAAAACCTTCACCACGACCATCACTTTCCGCCTTGTCTTTTGGATGGCTTAAGTTACCCAAGTTGAGCTGGCTTGCGGCATGGCTACTTTGTAGTTGGGCACTGATCTGGCCTGTGGTGTCATCAAAACGTAGCTGGTTAAAGCCTTTGCCATCCACTTCTTCTGAGCGGATGCCACTGAGCTTTTTAGTATCAGGTAATTGGCCTTTCTGGTCGAACTGGGTCGGGTGACGTTCAGCTTGATGAATACGGCCCACCACAAATGGACGGTCAATGTTGCCGTCAAAGAAATCGATGACAACGATCTCACCCACGCGAGGCAAGAAACGTGCGCCATAACCGGCGCCCGCCCACGGAGTCAGCACATCGACCCAAGCGGAGTCGGTGTCATTGTCGTTACTTCCTGCCCCACCGTCATGACTATGGTCGTCAGTTCGGGTAAACAAGAAACGGACTTTAATGCGTCCCCACTGATCGACATGAATGCTTTCGCCTTCCAGTCCCACCACTCTAGCGCGCTGCGGGTGAGCAGCTGGTCGGTGTTCTAACGGGTTATATTCAGGCACCGCTTTAATATTACGTCGAACGACATTTAGCTCAGCAAAGTGGCGCTGCTCAAGGTTTTGGTTGTCGAGTTGCGCAGCCTTGAACTTGTCTTTTGGTAATAAGTGCTCAAGTTGCTGCTGTAATTCTTTCGGTAAATTATTTTGGTTATAGTAGTGCTTGCTTAAGATTAAGAACTCTTTGTCCGCACTGTCATGTTGGTCGAGTTCAGGATGGTCATTGAGTTCAAACCAGTAACCGACCTGTGCATCACGGACGTTACCAGCAACGGTAAACTGTTTAGAACTCAGGTGATGGTAAGCATTAATGTGCTGGTTAAGCCGTTCAATCTGGCTATTGCCTGAAGCTGTAGCTTGATCTTCACCGTTTAAGTCCTGCATCCAAGCTGGGCTAACGTGCCATGCATCTTCAAGATTCAGGCTAGCATTATCATAGTTTTCGCTGTGCTTTTGCGTGCCTTGTACGCTGCCACTGCCTTCTTCTTGCTGTAGGGCATCGGCTTGCCAACGTTGCACATGAACTGAAGTTGGCTGTAAGCGGCGCTCTGCCTTGACTTGGGTAATGGTATCAAACTGTTCTGTGGCACTGCTGCGTTGGTAGCGTAGGCTACGACGTTCAAGGGCTTGATAATTTTGGTTATCATCAATTAAATGTAGTACTTGTGGCTGAATGGAAGCATTCGGGTCAGCGACAAAAAGTTGTGATTCATCGACCAACCAGTTAATGCCTTCACTACGCCATAAACGGCTTAAAAAGTCATAGTCACTTTCGTTAGACTGCATCACAAATGGACGCACATCGTAGTCTTTAGTTAAGCCTGCAGTGTCGAGGGTTAAGCTTGAGGCTAATAATGGACTTTTCCCCTGCCATTCTTTAAACAAAATTTCGCTAATATCGCGCACGCTTTTGTTCATAAACACACGACTATTACGGCGTTTATGCCAAAGTGCAGTTGGGTCTTTTAAGGTGAGATTATAAATGGTGAGTGAGCCGTCGCTTTGTCCTTGGCTCGCTTCGGTAATAATGCCTGTTGTTCTAAAAAATTGGCCTGTATCAGTCACCTGATCGACGGCCACCTGACAGCCAATAAATTGTTTTAATGCAATATGCGCGTTCGTCGACAGACACAGTAATTCAGCAACGCTACCTTGGTTGAGCGTATGCTCGCCTTCAATACGTTGTAAGAAAACTTGATTGTTTAATGATGCGTTGGAAAATTGCACATGAAGAACGCGGTTCTGTGCGACCAACCCTAAACTATCTAAAATTTGAAATATTTTATGGGACATCATTATTATAAAAACTGAGTCATAATCATCGATATTTTATAAAAAACAGACAGAATTGTCTATTTATATAAAATAGCTTATCTTCCAAGACTTACATATTTTTTAGTTTATCTAAAAGAAAGATGGGACACCAAAAAGTCTATAAATGCTCTCGTTTTGGCCGATAAATTAGAGGTATGAGGATAAAGTAATTGAATATTTTGTAGTGGTAGTGAGAAATCGGGAAATAATCGAATTAACCGGTT
This sequence comes from Acinetobacter pittii, assembly GCF_034064985.1. Lineage (NCBI taxonomy): Bacteria > Pseudomonadati > Pseudomonadota > Gammaproteobacteria > Moraxellales > Moraxellaceae > Acinetobacter > Acinetobacter pittii. Next base: position 2,449,410 of record NZ_CP139249.1, read on the forward strand.
TTGTTGAATATCTTCATCAACTAACCATGCTGGGCAAATCGCAATACCTAATGATGAGAGAGCCATTTGATGAATGGCTGTTACCGAGTTTGATTCATACTGACTTCGAATAAAAGGTAATGAATATTGCTCACCTAAACTATTTTCCAAAATATATTGTGAATCTTGCCAGTTCAATAATGTGTGACCAATCCAGGGAACATTTGCTAAATCAGATATATTTTCTACAGGATGGTTTTGTATAAATTGTGGAGTAGCAACAATATAAATTGGATATTCTCCAATTTTTCGAGTTTTTAGAGATGAGTTTTTTAAATTCCCTAGTCGAATAACCAGATCTAATTTTTCAGTCACTAAATCATCGAGAGATGAATTAAATGAATACTGTAAACGTAAATGTGGGTAAAGGCGACAAAACTCAGGAAGTAAAGGCAGAATAAAGCGTTGACCAAATTCATTAGTAGACGAAAACCGTAAAGTGCCTGTAATGCTTGTACCTAAGTGTTGGCTTCGCTCAAATACTTCATCGATCTGAAGTTGGATTTGTTTAAAATCTTCATAAAAATGCTGACCAATTTCAGTTAATGCAATATTACGGGTATTTCGAATTAAGAGACTTGTATTTAACTGCTTTTCTAATTGTTTTATATCAATACTCACCATTGATCGGCTCAGTCCCAAAATTTCGGCAGCCTTAGTAAAAGACCCGGAATCAACGACTTGTAAAAAACTAGTAATTTGCTTGAGATTTTTTTGCACAATTCAGCCGATTGTTTGAAATTATTAAACAATGATTTTACTTCGCTTGCATCGACAATAAAAGAGCCGAATCTTACCCTGCCTGCACGGAGGTAGGTATGTCTTATCGATATAAAATAGCAACGGTGTTTTTACTTGGGTTCTTTATTGATTGCATCAACATTTTTATGTCTGCAATTGCATTACCTCATATTGCATCGTCATTTTCAGTTAGCCAATCCATGGTCGCTTGGGTAACAAATGCTTATATTCTCGGCCTCATTTTAATTATGCCCATGAGTTTATGGTTAGCCACCAAACTTGGGAACCAAAAGTTATTGTGTTATTCGATGCTGTTATTTTCGATCAGCATTTGCTTTATTGGCTTTAGTGAATCGATTTATAGCTTAATTTTTTGGCGATTTATTCAAGGCGTAGCTGGAGGTTTATTAATTCCAATCGGGCAAGCACTCGTATATGCATTATTCCCCAACCAAGAACGCCAACGTATTTCTACCATGATTATGGCAATTGCGCTTATTGCCCCTGCATTTTCACCTGCGATTGGCGGCGTAATTATTGATTCATTGAATTGGCGATGGGTATTTTTATCTAACCTTCCTTTTTCTTTACTGGCAGCAGCTCTGGCATGGTTCTGGATAAAAAAAACAGAGAATGTGTCGAGTGAAAAACCTGACTTAAAAGGCTTAGTTATTTTTAATATAAGTCTGTTATCTTTATTACTCTCCTTTTCATTTTATAGTGATTACCATAACGCCTCATTCGTTCTAACGAGTTTTCTAATTTCAGTCGGATTGCTTATTTTTTACATTCGACATGCGAAAAACATTTCCCATCCTGTTCTTAATCTTGGGTTATTAAAAAATAAAAATTTACGTAATGCATTTATTGTCTATTACGCCGTTCCGGGTATTTTTACAGGCGTTAATTTACTCAATATTTTTAATTTACAGCTTAACTTTGGCTTTAATACAAAACAAACCGGTTTATTCATGTTGCTCTATGCAACTGGGGCACTCACTGCCATGATTAGTGGCAGTCTGCTCTATCAACGGTTAGGAAAAAAGTCTCTTCTTATTATTGGAATAACCCTACATAGCTTTGGCATATTTCTTTTGTTTTGTATTTCAAAAACAAGCCCTTTAAGCTTTTTAGTGATTGCTTATTTATTGATAGGTATGGGTGGCGGTCTAAGTGCCAATATTGCCCAAATTAGCTCCCTGATTGATTTTTCAGGCCAAGATTTATTACAAGGAAGTGTGCTCTGGAATATTAATCGACAAGTTTCATTTAGTGTCGGTACTGTTGTTCTGATTTCGATATATAACTTGATGTCTGGCTCAAGCGACCTGATTCGCTATCAACATACTTTTTTAATTGCAGCTTTACTCTGCTTACTTTCACTCATTCCCGTTTTAAAGGAGAAAACCTATGTCTAAACAAATGGATCAGGCTATTCAAAGTGTCATTGACCTACATATTTTGATCGAAAATGTATTTACAGGAAAAAATGCAGAGCAAAGTCTGAGCCCGCTTTTAGATAGCTTTGATCAAAATTTTAAGATGGTCACGGTTCAAGGTCAGAGTATTGGTTTAGCCGAAGTTAAAAACTTATTTAGTCAAAATATTGGAAAGAAACCCTCTTTAAAAATCGACATTATTAAGAGTACAGCTTTATACGAATTTGAAAATTATTGTTGGGTGCAATATCAGGAACATCAGCAAACTGATGGAATCGAGACAGTACGCACTTCGACGGCCTGCATTAAAGTAGAAGATAAAAAATGTTATTGGCTGTATTTACATGAAACTTTAGTTCCTTCATCTTCTTAACTCATCTAAAGTAGCTTAAAGATGGCACCTATTTTGCTTATTTGTGAGTAATTTTTGGGTATAAAAAGCCCCATGCAAAGGGATGGGGCTAATATTTACATTTTTAAGAAAGTTAATTTTTTTAATCTTATTCCTGATTAATCATCGTATGTGCCCATGCCGATAAAGACTCTAAAACAGGCTTAAAAGATTGACCCAACTCAGTCATTTCATAGACTACTTTAATCGGTGCTTTTTCACCATAAACAGTTCTGGAGATTAAGCCACTTTGCTCTAATTGTTTAAGTTGAAGACTTAAAGTCATTTCTGTGATTGTTGGCATTAATTGATTGATTTCATTAAAACGTTTTGGCCCATCTTTTAAGTAATACAAAATAACGCCTTTCCATTTTCCACCCACCAAGTCCATAGCCATACTGATATGACATGGATAAGTTTTTCCATTCATACTGATTTCACATTTATTTTTAGTATTTGCCATTTTTAACGCCACCTATCAACTTTGATAGTTATTGTACACCCATACTATAAAAATTATAGTGACTATGATTTTTATAGCTACAAGGCATTATTATGGCTTTACTTATTTTGGCCCATCCCTACTACGCTCAATCAATTGCAAATAAAACAATTGTGAATGAACTTATAAAAACCTATCCGGACCTTGAAGTGCGAGATATTTTCCAGCTTTATCCAGACTATAAAATTGACGTGAGTGCTGAACAAGAAGCGTTATTACGCCACGACACCATCATTCTGCAATATCCGATGTTCTGGTTTAATATGCCAGCAATCTTAAAGTTATGGTTTGATGAAGTCTTTACTTATCAGTTCGCTTATGGCTCTCAGGGCGACAAATTAAAAGACAAAAAAGTCATTATTAGTATGACGGTTGGGCAAAAAGAAGCTGATATGGTGAATGTCCAAGAAAATTTAATCGATAGCTTTTTAAAAGCGGTTCAATATTCAGTTCAATATACGCAAATGCAATTAAGTGGCACTTATTTGCTTTATGACGTATCACCTTTATCGGGTAATTCGGAGTCTAAAATTCAGTTAAAATCGGTTGAGCATGGCCATAAAGTATTAAAGCATTTAACTGAAGCATAATGTCAAAAGAGAGCATCAATATCGATGCTCTCTTTTAGTTTAAGCTACAGGTGCAAAGGTAAATAGTTTTTACAGTTTGTCCTTGTAATGATTTCAACCGTCATCTACAACTAGCCACCCAGTCCCTTCGTACCGTATAAGCACATATAAGTTCCAATAATTAAGGCCCCTTTCACTAAGAGGCTTAAGAATGAATTATAAGATTGAGAATGTTAAGGAAGCAGAATCACCTTACGGCAGTCCTCTTCTCTTTCATTAAAAATACGGTATCCCTCTGCGGCATCTTCTAATTTCATTCGGTGGGTAATGATGGTTTCAGGTGACAAATCACCACGCTCAATCAGTTCTAAGAGTTGCGGCAAATATTGATGCACATGTGTTTGCCCCATTTTAAAAGTCAGTCCTTTATCAAAAGCATCGCCAAATAAGAAACCATGAATTGGGCCTGCATATACACCCGGTACGCTGACCACCCCACCACGGCGAACTGCCGCAATGCATTGACGCAGTGCTGCACCACTTGAACCTTCAAGCTTTAAATTGGTCAGGACTGTTTCAATAACACTGCCCTTTGCCTCGAAACCAATCGCATCAATCACAGCATCAACACCGCGGTAATTGTCGGTATGTTGAATAATAAATTCGGCCGCATCGACTTCATCAAAATTAACTGGAATGGCACCATATGTTGCCGCTGCATAGTTCAATCGATAGTCATTGTGATCGACCATAAATATCTTTTCAGCACCGAGCATCTTGGCACAAGCAGCGCTTAACAGTCCGACTGGACCAGCACCATAAATTGCAACGGTTGAGCCATGTTTCACCTGGGCATTGGTCACAGCTTGCCAAGCGGTGGGTAAAATATCGGTCAAGAAAAGTACTTTTTCATCTGACAATGAGGTTGGCACTTTAAAAGGGCCTTTATTGGCTTTTGGTACACGAACATATTCTGCTTGCCCGCCCGGTACACCGCCGTAAAGATGGCTATAGCCAAACAAAGCTGCACCTGGTGGAATCTGCTTTTTATTAATAATTGCGCCGCGCCCTGTATTGGTGGTTTCGCAGGCAGCGGTTAGGTCAAGTTGACAAAAGAAACATTCGCCGCAAGCAATCACAAAAGGAACAATCACTCGATCACCCTTTTTTACTGCGGTGACGGCTGGGCCGACCTCTTCAACCACGCCCATAAATTCGTGCCCAAAGATATCGCCTTGTTCGGTTCTAGGGATTTTTCCTCGATATAAATGTAAATCAGAGCCACATATCGCAGTGGCAGTCACGCGTAAAATAATGTCATCTGGTTCTTGAATAATAGGGTCTGCTACTGTTTCTACTCGAACGTCTTCTGTACCGTGGTAAGTTAAAGCGCGCATATTGTTATTCCTCTATTTTCTGTGATGTCCTTTGATTATGAGGAGGCTTTCTTTACGGTTTGCAACGATTCTTACTTTTCACGTAAGGCATATAGTTCAAATGCAACGCGATAGGAATTTCAGTAACATTTAATGAATATAGGATTGTTTCAGCTAGGCATGTTTTTATTATTTGCCCCAACAAAAAAAGCCAATCATCTCTGCAATAAAATGATTGGCTTTGTCTTAAAGATTTAACTTAATCTAGTTTAAGTTGCTGCCTGAGCTTTAAAATATCAACCAGACCTTTGTCTCTGGTTTGGTATAAATCGACATCTTTATATTGGTTTAAAAGCTGGTTGGTTTGTGCTTCCAACAACTCTGTTGTCTCGTCTGAATGTTGAAATGCGTGCATATCATTCCACCATTCTGTCATTGGTGGGCCTAAATGATGAATTGCCTCTTTAAATCCCTTTTGATTTGCAAGCTGCATATTAATGTAAGGGCCAAATAACGCCCATCTTAAACCCGGCCCACTGGTAATCGCGACATCAACATCTTCGGCAGAACACACACCTTGTTCAACCAATGAAAAAGCTTCTCGCCATAACGTAGCCTGCAAACGGTTTGCGACATGCCCTTTTACTTCTTTATTTAAAACAATTGGATTCTTGCCCAACTGTTTATAGAACTCAGAAGCCTGTTTTAAAATTTGAGGATCAGTCAAATTACCGCCAACGATCTCGACCAAAGGTAAGAGATGAGGCGGATTAAAAGGATGACCTAATAAAATACGTTCAGGATGTTGCGCCTCTTTTTGAAAATCAGACACTTTTAAGCCCGATGAACTTGAAGCAATAATGGTATGTTCAGGGCAATATGCCGTGATTTCTTGATATAGCTGTTGTTTCACATCGAGACGTTCAGGGGCATTTTCCTGAATAAAATCTACGTCTGAAACTGCATCTTTTAAACTATTAAAAATTTCCAGATGAAGCAGCACCTCTTGCGGAGAATAACTGTGTTCAGCGTTTTGGTCTAAAGCCAATAAATCATTTAAATTTGCAGATATTCTTTTTTTAAAGACCGCTTCATCGATCGGATACGGGTCGTAAACATTAACTTTAAATCCTTTATATAAAAATAAGGCCGTCCAACTCGCACCTATTACACCAGCTCCAACAACACCAACCGTTTTAATGACTTCCATATTTTCCTCGTACAAATGTTGTTTTATCCGAAATTTCTTTACTCAAATGAATGCTTAAATAAACATAGCAGATTCAACCAATCAATAAATTTAATTGTTTATATTTTATATAATTTGTCCTATATTCCTTAGCTTGAAAATTTATTCCTTTCATCTATATAGCTTCATCTTTTACCATTTTTTAACCGTTATTTATTGAATTTTATGTCAAAAAATCTAGCAACATTGATTGGTTTAAGCGCCATTCTCATGTGGGCATCTCTGGTCGGCTTAATGAAACAAGTCAGTGCCGCCATTGGGCCTGAGCTAGGTGTTACCTTTATTTATTCTTTAAGTGCGCTACTGTTGCTTGCCATTTTCAAAGTTCCAGATTTTAAGCAGATCTCTAAAAAATACTTAATATTTGGCACAATTCTGTTCGTGGCTTATGAAGTGTGCTTCTCATTTGCAATTGCTTATTCTCAGACAGCACGGCAAGCAATTGAAATTAGTATTGTTAACTATCTGTGGCCGAGTTTAACGGTTTTAGCTTTTGTTATTTTTAAGGAATTAAAGTTTAATTTCCTTATTATTTTAGGTCTAATGCTTTCAATTTTCGGCATTATTTTTATTCAAACTGGAAGCGGTGATTTTAGTCTAAATAGTCTTGTCGATAATTTTCATAGCAACCCACTGAGCTATATTTTGGCATTTGCAGGCGCCATCATTTGGGCTTTTTACTGTGTACTCACTAAAAAATTAAGTAATGGGCAAAATCCAATTTTCATTTTCTTTGTTGGTGTCGCGCTCACGCTATGGTTCAAGCTGCTTGTATCGGGGCAATTCGCTATTCCGTCAATAGATATTCCAACCGTCATCACCCTTTTAGTAGCGTCTGCTGCCATGGGTTTTGGTTATGCCGCGTGGAATATTGGCATCATTCATGGAAACATTACCGTGCTTGTGGTGGCCTCTTATTTCACCCCGATCATTTCGTCTATTTTGGCGATGTTTGTTTTACAAACTCAACTTTCAATGAGCTTTTGGCAAGGAACAGCAATGGTGACGGCCGGTTCCTTTATTTGCTGGGTTTCAACCAACTGGTCTGTGATTCAGCCCTTCTTTAAAAAATTAAGAAAAGGCCAAAAAGCATTGTAGATGTACCAAAGTGAATTTTTTAAGTATGCGATAACTCCGACGAAGAAGAATTCCCCCATTGCCCAAAGCGTGCTAACATCCAAATTCTGACAATTACCAATGTCAAAATAATTTCTAGAGGGAATAAGATGTTAAAAACTCAAAAAATCAACATCGTACAAGAATTTGATGCACCCGTAGACAAGGTCTTCGCGACTTTAAGTGAGCATGAAAACCTAAGTAAACTTTTCGCTCCTGCTAAAGTGACTCGTATAAGCGACGGAAAAGACGCTCGTAATGGTGTTGGCTCTGCGCGCAAAATGTCTATTCCATTGACCCCTTCATTTGTAGAAACCAATTTAGTTTATAAAGAAAATGAACTGATCGAATATGCAATTACGAGCGGCATTAGCCCAATTAAAGCTCACCGTGGTGTAATGAAATTTACTGATTTGGGAAATAATCGTAGTCGTTTGGATTACACCATTAGCTTTAAAGGCCGCGTACCATTTATTGGCCCTATTATTAAAGCCGCTCTACAAAATGGTGTGAGTCGCGGGCTTAAAAAACTCAAGTTTTAATAGACCAATATCCACAAAAAAAGCCCAATCACGGGCTTTTTGTTTTAAGGTTTAAGTTGAATGCTCAGATAGCATAAATAAAAAGTAATCTAATAATTTATCCCGTTCATCTACGCTATTGGCACTTAACAACTGAACCATTGCTCCATCAATCGCAAATAGAAACATGTGGGCGTCTTTTATTGAAGCGGTAGTTTTTACAGTAAGAAGCAGCTTATAAAGCTCATTTATAAACCAGTTTCTATAATCAACAACCACTCGATAAGCCGTTGCATAACACTTTTCAATTTCAAAAATTGCTTTAAATGGTAAACGGTAAAATCCTTCTAAATTGGCATGTAAAAAGTAAATTTGCTTGATTTTATCGAACACCATAAGTCCGCTGTATGAATTGATAATTGAAAGGACTTTTACTTTGAGCGCATCCGTTTGAAAGGTTAAACACATCTCGATCAGTCGTGCTTTTGAATGAAAGATGTTATAGAAAGTCGCTTTGGGAATTTTGGCCTCAGCAATAATTCGGTCAACTCCGACCTTGTTAAACCCATTTTGAGTAAATAAATCTTTTGCTGTGTGCAGCACTCGTAGTGCTCTAAATGAAGCTTCTAAATTTGGCATAGTTATACCGTTTAAAATAATTTTTTGTTGTATGTAAAAGAGATAGAAATACCGTCACTCTTAAATTGAGTGCTAAAAACAGGCATGTAAAAGCCGCACAATAATGGTGTGCTCGCCTACCTCGGTTTTATTGTTGCTATGTTTTAGTCGTAACAATGTTTAGGCGTAAAAACCTAGAGTCGATTAAACCGATTTATAAACTGTTTAAGCGGTATGGCTAGAGAGAGTTTGGCAAAGGCCAATAAATGAGAAGAATTAGTACGCATAGCGGACTCCTAGATGAAATAGAAGTTCTACCTAATCACTGTCAAATGATTATGGTGGCAGAACGAAGGCGGGTTGACAGACCAGTCATCTAGGAACTGGCACGCACAAGGCGTCCCTCCTCCGTCCTACCGCTACGAAGGGGGACGAACGAGTTCAACACCAAAAAATTACTTTTTTGATGTTCTAGATGATGACGGCCTGTCAAAGCCGACTGGCAATGTAGGCCAGCCCGCAAAGGATAGTATTCGCTTTTGTTGGCGTCAAGCGTGGGAAATGACATTTGTATTAAAGTAGAGCGGTCGAAGATGTAAGAAAAATATAACTAAATGGACAATCGACGAAATACCTAGATAAAAAACCAGTAGATTTAATTTTTTATAAATAATTTGATTTTGTTCTTGAAAAATAAACCATTATCCTCATTATTGTTAGAACGTAGCTTCTAATTTTCATCTTTGCGAGTTGCGCTGCACGTATCCAAGCGGCATTGTGATACCACGGTCACTAGTTGGTCATGGGTCACTGGCGTGTCTCTGGACTATTCATTCGCCCATGACGGGCTGAGTAGTCATGAGATTTCTAGCTTGGACCCGTCTTCTTCCCTAGGTAATGTCGGGAAGGCGGGTAAAGAGCGTGTGGGGCAGCCCATGAGCACGGATGGGGAAGCGCGTAAGTCGTCACCTCACTCTGGCTGTGTTTTCGATTGGCTTTCATACGGTATTTGCGCCCTATTAAGTCATTTACACATTTGTTATTGGGAGGATTTGGATTTGAGTGAGTTAAATACCTTGTTATTGCGTCTCATTCTCATTTGTTCGGCGGCGGTTGCGCGGTTCACGGTTTGCATCTCTTTGCGAGTTGCGCTGCACGTATCCAAGCGGCATACTGATACCACGGTCACTAGTTGGTCATGGGTCACTGGCGTGTCTCTGGACTATTCATTCGCCCATGACGGGCTGAGTAGTCATGAGATTCCACCTCTTTAACGCAAACCTAGGGTTAGACATTTGCGGCAAGAATTACGATGACAAAAAAAGTAAAAACTGCATTAGTTCAGGTTGCAAGCCTTGCTAATCTTGAAGAAGCTTGGGATCATATTTGGAAAAATTCAAAAAAACAATCTAAAAACTCTTTGGATTTAAATAACATAAGCCTCAATGATTTTAATCATAATAAAAAACAACTATTAAAAAAAATTTCAAAAAAGTTGTTAGATAGATCTTATGGATTTAGTGATCTCCATCCGTTTTTAGTTCCTAAATCGAATGGTAAATATAGGTTAATTTGTGTACCAACTATTGAAGACCGTATAGTACAGCGAGCTTTACTAAATGTACTGAACAATTATTATCATAATCAACTTGATAATGGTATAAGCTATGGTTTTATTACTAAAAAAACAGTCAAAGATGCGGCGAAGAAAGCCTGTGAACTTCGCAAGAAGCATAATTGGGTTTATAAAACTGATATCACTGCATTCTTCGATAATGTAGACCGTGAAAAACTTAAGGAAAAGATTAAATCTTTAGTTAAACATCGTTCGCTACATCCATTATTATTTTCGATAATAAATCGTGAAGTACGTATCACTTCAAACTCTCAAGCATCAAGGATTAAAAAACTTGGAATTAAAAGAGGACATGGTGTCCGTCAAGGAATGCCTTTGTCTCCTTTTTTTGCAAATTTATTTTTAGGAACTTTTGATAATGAGATTAAAGCTACTGGTTTTAGTGCTGTAAGATATGCCGATGATTTAATTTTCTTTGCTAAGAGTAAGCATGAATGTGAACAAATTGACAGTTTTTGCCGTACATCTTTAAAAAAATTAGATTTAGATATTCCCCTACTTGGTGAATTAAATTCAAAGACAGTAATTTACAACCCAAACGAAACAGTTGAGTTTTTAGGATTAGGTTTAAGTAAGAAAAAATGTAATGCTGACTATGAGCTTATTTTGACAAATGAACAATTACACATGATCCGTACTGAATTACTACAATTAGGCTCAATCACACAATTACTGGATAGTAATATTAAGTTAGCTAATCTTGGGATTGCTATTGAATCACGTATATCTGGTTATAAAGCTGCATACTCAGATTGTATTACTAACTATACTGAGCTTGAAAACCACATGATTGATTTACATCAGAAAGTTCTCCATAGAATATATGGAGTGGGTGGTTTAAATATTGATTTAAGTTCTCTTTCTAGTGAAAATAGAAAATTTCTCGGTTTAACTTAATCTAGTCAACTCCTTAAAAAGGCTTAATCAATCCATCAACTTCTTACGGTGATAATATTCTATAGTTTTAAGAGTCATGTACATCTACATTTTTTGATAATTTATCTGGCTGCCCGCAATGAGAGCATTGTTTTCTGAAAATAAAACTTAGCCCATTAACAAAAGAACCTAGATCATTCATGAAAAAGCCATATTTACACCAAGGGCATATATCGTTAGCTAGCAGCTTAAACATCAAAAATAATATGATAGGAATCATTACTATCGGAAAATAAATAGATAAGTACTTTTCATCTACTCTTGCTAGCATCAATACAACAATAACAACTGATGGAACTAAAAATACTGAGAGTACAAAGTTTCTACGTAAACGCATTAATCGCAAGTATTTTTTCATTTTCTCATCGGCAAATTGTTTTTCCATTTATATTCCCAATTATTTTTTACTTCTAGGGTCATTAGGTCCAAATTGGCAGGTATCTTTTTGATGATCCCATGCCCCTCCAGAGTCAGCACATGCATCTTTCGTAGCTGCATTGTCAAAGAATTTATTTGCAATAAATTCGATCATACCGAACAAGATAACAAACATTAGAAATAGGATAATAAGCCATTTAAGTATTTTTAATATTTTCATTTCAATCACCCGATACAGATAGAATAATTTATCAATTACTTAAAACTTATTTTCACTCTTAACCTAAGCAAAAAAACACCTACCAATATTTCAACAAAATATGGCCTAAAAAAATGCAGCCTATTTTTATCAAAATAAAACGTTTTTTAATTTATGTATTAGCATCTATTAAATTTTAAATAACTATTCTTCAAATAGCGATAAAGCATCCTTATTGCCATTTTCCGCCGCTTTCCTTAGCCACTTTTCGGCTAATTCATTGTTTTGCTGTACACCCTCACCTTTGTAGTACATCATCCCTACAGTAAATTGTGCTTCATCATTTTCCTGTTGAGCAGCTTTGCTATACCATTCGAATGCTTTCTTATAATCTTGATTTACACCTATCCCAAGAGCATATATCGCCCCCAAGTTATTTTGTGCTTTTTCATTTCCTTGCTCAGCCGCTTTGCTATATAACTCAAAGGCTTTTTTATTATTTAGCTCTACGCCCTTACCTTGTGCATAAAGTGCTGCAAGATTATTTTGCGCATCGGCATAATTTTGTGCAGCAGCTTTGCTATACCAATCAAATGCTTTTTTATAATCTTGGGTTACTCCATAACCTTCTTCATAAAGTATGCCCAAAGAGTATTTAGCTTCGGCATTATCTTGTGCAGCAGCTTTGCTAAACCACTCAAAGGCTTTCTGATAGTTTTTAACTCCACCATCACCATTTGCGTAATATGCACCTAAATTACTTTGTGCTTTTACTTCCCCTTGTTCAGCAGCTTTACTATACCATTCGAATGCTTTTTTATAATTCTGCTCTATCCCTTGCCCAAGAGCATACATTGCTCCCAAATTATTCTGTGCCTCTGCATTTCCTTGATTAGCAGCTTTGCTATACCATTCAAATGCCTTTTTATAATCTTGAGGAACAACTTCTCCCTCTACATATAATTCACCAAGTTTTGCTTGAGCTCCTGCATCGCCTTTTTCTGCTAAATGCGAAATATCTTTAAAATCTGGTTGATGACTACAAGCTAATAAGTTGATTGCTACGAAAATAATGCCAATTTTTTGAAGTTTTTTTCTTAAAATAAAAAACATAATAAATATTAAATTGCTTGTGATGATAAATATATTGAATGAATTTTAGCATAAATCCTCAAGTACAATTGACTCAAAACCCAATCAAACCCTACCTATAAAATACTCCCTAATCCATCAATTTCTTACGACGATACAACCCACAATTTCCAGAAAATAACGCTGCCAACAAACAAGTAATAATGGCGTAAGTGGCAACATTCATTCCAAATAGCTCAACAGCTAAAATAATAGATGTTAACGGTGCCTTACTCGCCCCAGAAAACAAACTGACTAATCCTAAGCCAGCAAGCAATGAAATTGGTAAGTTTAAAACCGCCCCCAAAGCATTCCCTAATGTCGCACCTACATAAAAGAGTGGTGTAATTTCTCCACCTTTAAAGCCCGAACCTAAAGTGATGGCAGTAAAAACGGTCTTATTAAAAAAGTCGTAAAACTCAATCGGCACATAAAAAGATGAAATGATTTTATCTGTACCCAAACCGTTGTATTGCTGATGCGCAGTGAACAACGTAAGTAGCATAATGACAATACCACCCGCCATCGTTCTTAATGGCAAATACCGAACGTATTTATAAAAAATGTCACTCGCAAAATGAATGGCAGCAATAAAGAAACGTGCGACTAAACCAAAGATCAGACCTGCCACAATTAAGTTCATGAGCGTGCCAAAATGAATGGCTGGAAACTCACTAATCACATAAAAAATATGTGGATGAACAATATCAAATAGCTCAGGGATAGCCGATGCAATCAGAGCCGACACAAAACATGGAAAAATAGCTGAGTATCTTAAATTACCCAAAGCAGTAATTTCTAAACCATAGATTGCACCCGCCAGAGGCAAGCCAAACACCCCTGCAAAGCCTGCACCAATACTGGCGATTAAACAGATTTTTCGGTTATCTTCCGAGACTTTTAGTATATGGCTTAAGTGGTCAATTAAGGCACCCGAAAGCTGAACCGCAGGCGCTTCACGTCCTGCCGAACCACCAAATAACTGCGTTAAAATTGAAGTAATAAAAATGATGGGGCTCATTCGTTTTGGAATAAACGACTTAGGCTGGTGAATTTCATCAATCAGTAAATGGGTTCCCCGCTCAATCGGTGATCCATATTTTTTAATGAGATAACCAATACCAAAACCCACAAAAGGCAAAAAGTAGATGAGCCAGTGATGCAGACTTCTGACTTTGTTTGAAATATCAAAAGCGACAAAAATTAAGGTCGATGCCAACCCCGCGACGACTCCAATCACAATCGAGATGACGAGCCAATAGACACTGTATTTTAGAATTTGATCATATTCAGATGAAGGTAGAATTTTCATTCGCTTTCTTCAATTCGCCTTTGAGTGGATGCCAAATTCTCAAATATTTTTATGCTGCCAGCTCATTAAGTGAGAAATGCTTAAACTGGGCTAAAAATTAAAGCCCGCATAAGCGAGCTTTCAATACAGTGATTAATTTTTGGTATCACTAAACTGTGATAAATATCTCACAATTAGGGCTGATTTTCAAGCTGAAAATGGTTAACGAGTACTGTGAAAAATAACAAACCGAGTGAATAAATAAGCATTAGATTTGACCCAATTAAACTAATGCTTAAGTGAGCCAAATCATTTATTCAAAACTTAATTAATACTCGCAATCACAGTTTCTGCATGGCAGGTTGCGCCCTTCTCTGCACCAATCTGAATAACGCCACTGCGGTGCGCCAGTACCTGTACTTCCATTTTCATGGCTTCCATAATGGCAACCACTTGCCCTTCTGTCACTTGCTCACCATTTTCGACTTTCCAAGCGCTAATCACACCATTAATTGGGGCAAGTAAATGCTCAGCACTCACTTCTGGCTCGGCAGTCTGTGCTTGAACTGCGGTTGCTGGACCTTGTGCAAACATGCCCGCAGGTAGACCTAAACGGTGTAACTTCCCATCAATTTCAATGTAGCTGAGTAGCATGGGTTGTTGATGGTTTGGAATGCCGCGTTTAGTCGGCTTTAATTCTTGTTTAAAGTCGTTTTCGATCCAACGCGTATGTACATTAAATTCCTCTGTAAAGTCAGGTTCATTAAGTACCGCACGGTGAAAGTCTAAAACCGAAGCTACACCTTCAATTTTAAATTGTTTTAAAGCACGTTTAGCGCGGGCAATTGCAACTTCTCGGGTTGGACCAGTCACAATCAGTTTTGCCATGAGTGAGTCAAAGTGGCTAGATACTAATGAACCCGTGCGAACACCTGTGTCGACTCGTATACCGTTACCAAACGGCGCTTCAAATAAACTCAACACACCAAACGCTGGAATAAACCCGCGAGCTGGGTCTTCGGCATTAATACGAAACTCAATGGCATGACCTTGTGCTTTCGGTGTTTCTTTAATAGAAAGCTCATGGCCCTGTGCCACACGAATTTGCTCTACTACCAAGTCGACTTTTGATGTTTCTTCAGTCACTGGGTGTTCAACTTGCAAACGCGTATTTACTTCTAAGAATGAAAGCTTGCCGTCACGGCTCAGTAAATATTCAACTGTTCCCGCACCCACATAGTTTGCGGCCTGACAAATGTTTTTTGCCGAGCTTAAAATTTGTTGGTAAATCTCATCGCTAATAAATGGCGCGGGCGCTTCTTCAACTAACTTTTGGTTACGGCGTTGCAACGAGCAATCACGTGTACCAAGTACCACAATGTTTCCATGTTGGTCTGCTATCACCTGCGCTTCTACATGGCGCGGTTTATCAAGATATTGCTCGACAAAACATTCACCACGACCAAAAGCAGCTTTTGCCTCTCGCACTGCCGACTCATAAAGTTCTTTGACTTCTTCGAGTTTCCACGCGACTTTTAAGCCACGCCCACCGCCACCGAATGCGGCTTTAATGGCAATTGGTAAACCATATTGTTTGGCAAACTCTAAAGCTTCATCTGCATTATTAAGTGGGTCTTGCGTGCCCTGAACCAAGGGCGCACCAACGGAAGCAGCAATTTTACGTGCTTCGATTTTATCGCCTAGTTTTTCAATGGCACTTGGTGATGGCCCTACCCATTTTAAGCCCGCATCAATCACGGCTTGGGCAAATTCAGCACGTTCGGATAAAAAGCCATAACCCGGATGCACCATAGTCGCTTTCGATTTTTTTGCAATTTCGATAATTGCTGGAATATTTAGGTAAGTCTCGCTAGCAGTTGCACCAGCCAAGCCCCATGCTTCATCTGCAAGTTCGACATGCATGCTGCTAATGTCGTCATCTGCATATAACGCGACCGATGCAATTCCCATGTCACGACAAGCATGGATAATACGAACGGCAATTTCACCACGGTTAGCAATCAATAATTTTTCTGTATTCATCATTCATTCTCAAAATCTGTAAATTCGGCAATTCTTTTAAATTTGATGCGGCAACCTGCCGGAATCTGTGCCACCAAATCCCAATGGTGTTTAGCAACAGAGGCAATAACCGGATATCCGCCCGTTAAAGGGTGATCGTTCATAAACAAAACGGGTTGGCCACTCGGTGGAATCTGCAAAGCACCAATACATGTGCCTTCACTTTCCAGTTCATGGGTAATTTTGCGAGTTAGAGGCTGTTCACCTGAAAGTCTTAGCCCGACTCGGTTGCTTTCATTGGTTACCAACCATTCTTGCTGACAGAGCAGCTCAATACTGTCTTGTTCAAACCAGTCTGTGCGTGGGCCCATCACAATATCTAGCTCAACGACTTCGCCAGTTCGCGGTAAGTCACTTTTGCCCACTTCATTTACGCTAATATTGGCTGCCTTTACCTGCCCTTGGTAAATGGTATCTCCAAGCTTTAAAGGTTCTGGACCTAACACTGCCAAGCTGTCAAACGAGGCACTATTGAGTACTGGTTCAACGTCTATACCACCACGAACTGCCAAATAATTTCTTAAACCTGCTGTTGGTGGCTGAATTTGGAATTCATCGCCTTCATCCAGATCAATTGGTTGATAGCTTGCAAAGTCTGCGGTTTGTCCGTCGGCAAATTTCACACGAATGTTTGAGATAGCCCCAGCCACTGCAATAACACCTGCATGCTGCATTTTGGCTTTTAAGCCACCATTTAAAACTTCAATAACGGGTGTATCGGTTGGGTTACCCACAATATGGTTAGCACTGTGCATGGCAGATAAATCCATTGCACCAGCTACCCCAACACCAATATTGGTCTGGTTTAATCGCCCTTCGTCTTGAATAAGCATTTGTAAACTTGGCGCCGTGATCGTAAATAGTGGCACCGATTGTTTCAGCTCAACCGTACGCGTGATTTGCTGCGGTACAGTCACTGTCGTTGGGTTATGCGTCACATCTTCAAAATGTACGGTCATGCCCGGTAACAGTAACGCAGGATTTTTACGTTCTAAATCCCACATTTTTTCTGATGTAGTACCAATCAGCTGCCAACCACCCGGACTGTCTTTTGGGTAAATACCAGAGTATTTTCCAGCCAAGCCCAAAGAGCCTGACGGTATTTTTTTACGCGGAACTGTTAAGCGTGGAATATCGGTAAACGGCTTATCGGGACTGCTCATATAAGCAAAGCCCGGCGCAAACCCAATAAAAGCAACATTCCACACACTTTGGTGATGTTTTCTAATCACATCAGCCACAGTCAGCCCTTGTAACTCGGCAACTTGAACAAGGTCTTCGCCGTTATAGCAAATCGGTACAATCACTTCTTGGCCGCTACGCTCAAATCCAGAATCAACTTTGAGACTCTGAATTGAAGCAACCAACGTTTTAAAGTTGGTTTCGATCTCATTAAAGAAAACCAAAATTGTTTTTGCAGCGGGGACTAAGTCTTTAATTCCATTCAATTGCGTATTTTGCAATTTATTGTACAACGCCAAAGTTTCCTCTAAGCTCGCAAGCTCAATCAGAAAACAATCGGCGTTTACCGATAAAAAACGCATTTGCTTATCCTTTTAATTCTTCTTTAGTCCAATTAGCCAATCCAAGCACGGTCAGGAATGTCGGTAATAAACATGTAACCCGGTGCATGACTAATCGCAAAAGGAATTTTCGAGTTCATGACCGCCGCTTGCGGCGTCACTCCACACGCCCAAAACACTGGAATTTCACCCGCTTCAATACGAGAAGCATCGCCAAAGTCTGGCTTATTTACATCCTTAATGCCTAAGCTTTCAGGGTGACCAATATGTACAGGCGCGCCATGTACACTCGGCATACGTGCTGTAATTTTTACCGCTTCACTAATTTGATGCGATGGAATTGGTCGCATTGAAACCACCATATTTCCTGAAATACGGCCTGCTGGTTCGCACTTTATATTGCTCAAATACATCGGCACATTGGTGTCGTCATGAATATGACGAACTTCAATACCCGCTTCTTGCAAAGCTGTTTCAAATGAAAAACTGCAACCAATTAAGAAAGTCACCAAATCAGGATGAGCGTTATAAATCTCTCTTGCATCGGTCACTTCATCGACCATTTCGCCATCTTTCCAAATGCGATAACGTGGGAAGTCAGTGCGGATGTCTGAGTCTGCTGCAAGCTTAGTTGCATAGATGCCTTCTTCGAGCACATCAAGCACTGGGCAGCTTTGCGGATTACGGTGTGCATAGAGCAAAAAGTCATATGCCCACTCTTTTGGCACCGAGATCATGTTGACCTGCGTCATGCCCGCAGCCATGCCTGCTGTCGGTTTATCAAAACCTGCACGGATTTTTAAACGCGCATCTAATGCGGCTTCAAGCTGAGCTGGGTCGACTTTAATATCCTTATACATGGTGCTCATCCTTATGTTTTATTTACAAACGGGCGAATTTCAATATTGTTTTTTACAAGCTCGGCTTTAATGGCAGCCGACATTTCTAGTGCACCGTCGGTATCGCCATGTAAGCAAATGGTGTCGGCTTGAATTGGAGTAAATACACCATCAATTGACTCGACTCCACCATTTTTAAGCATAGACACCACACGGCTAGCAACAAATGCCGAGTCATGTAAAACTGCACCTTCGAGACGACGAGACACCAGTGAACCATCACTGTTATAAGCACGGTCTGCAAATGCTTCAGACACAACATTTAAACCCGCAGCTCGTGCCTGTTCGACTAAGTTAGAACCTGCCAAAGCCACTAAAACCAATTCGGGGTTATACATTTTAATTGCATCAATCACGGCTGCTGCCTGAGCTTGGTCATGTGCAATGGTGTTATAAAGCGCGCCATGTGGTTTAACATATTGCACTTTTGAGCCCGCTACTTTAGCCAAACCATCAAGTGCAGAAATTTGGTAAAGCACATCGGCAATCAGTTCGTCACGTGACAAATCCATATTACGGCGGCCAAAGCCTACAAGGTCTGGATAAGACACGTGAGCACCAATAGTCACGCCAAGCTCAACGGCTTTACGAACCGTTTTTAAAATGCCGAGCGGGTCGCCCGCATGAAAGCCACAAGCAATATTGGCACTGGTCACGACAGGTAAAATCTGGTCATCATTACCCATTTTCCATGAGCCAAAGCTTTCACCCAAATCACTATTTAAATCTACAAACATGGCATTATTCCTTTATTACTTAACAACGTCTGGCTTAAAGCTTGGTCAAATAGTTAAACACAGTCGTAAACGACATGTAGCCCATCCACCACGTTAACAGACATGTTAATCCACCCAAAATAAGCAACCATTTTGGATAGTTATAATTACCCATCAAATCTTTACGGCACGCGGCAACATATACAAAAATTGTAAGGCCAATTGGCAACACCAATCCGTTAAAACCACCTACGAAAATGAGTAGGCCTGCCGGAGTTGCACCCAATAACACATAGAGCAATAAAGCCAATGCGATAAAGGTAATGGTCGTATAGTTGGTTTGTTTTGGTGTTAAGTTCTTTTTAAACGCAGTAAAGAATGACACTGAAGTATATGCTGCGCCAATGGTGCTACTAATCCCTGCTGCCCAGAAAATTAAGCCGAATAATTTAAAACCAAATGTACCCGCTGTATATTGGAATGCTTGAGCTGCCGGATTGGCGTCATGGCTGGCTAAATCAATGGTTGCACCGCTCACCACCACACCTAAAAAAGCCAAGAACAACACATAGCGCATGATGCCGACCACAACAATGCCCTTGGTCGCAGCTTTAGCAACTTCATCAATATTTTCAGGGCCAACCGCGCCTTTATCGAGTAAACGGTGTGCTCCCGCGTAACAGATATAGCCACCTACTGTACCGCCAACAATGGTGGTAATAATGGCAAAGTCGATCTGATCTGGAGCAAAGGTTTGATGTACAGCTTGCCCAACAGGAGGCATTACAATGACAGCAACAATAATAATCAGGAGGATTTTAAGCAATCCCAACACGATCATGCTTTTATCCATGGCAAGCGTTGCTTTTCTTGATGCAAAAATCAAAATGGCTAACGCACCACTTAAAATACCGCCCCACTTTGTGTCTAGGCCAAAAAGTGCATTTAAACCTAAAGCTGCACCTGCAATGTTACCCACACTAAAGAAAAACCCGCCCAAAATCACTAGAAACGCCAGTAAATAACCACTACCCGGCAATGCTTTATTAGCAATGTCTGATGCACGCATTTGAGTAAGTGTCACCACTCGCCAAATATTTTGTTGAACCACATAATCAATCAAAATGGAAACTAAAATGGCAAAGCCAAATGCCGCGCCTAACTTGACTGTAAATACAGCAGTTTGGGTTAAAAATCCGGGCCCCATTGCAGAGGTCGCCATCATAAAGATCGAGGCCACAATGGCCCATTGGCGATCTGATAAAAAAGAAGATTTCAGTAAAGACATATTAATGCGTTCCTCATCCATTTGAGCTTAACAACGCTATTTTCAAGTTGAACCAAGAACACCATTTTTTGTCCCAAACGATATTCTTTAATCCTTTAAAATGACAAAGATTCCCTGTTCCCCAATTAATACAATCGGTGATCAAATCTTGTGTCTAAAATAAAAACATAGCTAATCCCTACGAACAATAAGACTTTTTACATTAGGGTAAAAATTTAAACTATTGATTTTAAATGATTTATTAGGTGTTAGAAAATCAAGATAAGCTCTACTTATTGAAGTTAATAAGCTGCCTTTATTGTTTTACATACAAAACAGCTTATTTTTTAATTTGCTCATTGAGTCTTTTCATAGCGCATTCAGAAACCTTAACCGCAACTTCGGTTAATTTCTCTTTTAAGGCAACATCGTTTCCTTGAATGTAGATCGAGGTGAAATGAAACGTCTTTAACTGAATAGGCGTATTTAATATTTCTAGTCGTCCATCAGTAATTTCTTTTAGCGCTGTTAAGGTCGGCACCACAGCAATACCCAAGCCCTGCTCGGCTAAACGCAACAGAGTTGCCAATGAGTAACTAGTAATTGAAAGTGGTTCATCAATCCCTTGCTCTTTCATTCGTGCTTTTAATTCTTTATAGGGATAGGTAATTTTTGGATAAGTTAAAATGGTATGTGACATGAGAGTTTTAAAAGACATTTGAGCAACTCCGCCTTTAAATGACGGTGAAGCCAAGAAACTTAGTTCAAAGTCACACAAGGCTTGTTCAATACATTCAAAAGCTAAAGTTGGCCCAAGCAAAAAAGCCATGTCTAAGTCGCCTGTCCGAACACCTTCTTGTAAGTTAGGCGTAAGGTCCACCACGATTTCGACTGAAATTTTTGGGAACTCTTGTTGAACCTTTTCGATATATTCAACTAACCATGTATAAACAATAGTTTCGGAAACTCCCAAACGAATAGTACCCGTTAGGTGCTGGTTTTCTGTCAGTTCTGCGACCAGATCGGTCTCTAGTCGCATAAATTTTTCGGCATACTTAAATAAAGTTAAGCCTTTATGAGTCGGTTTAAACTGCCGATAGTTTCGATCTAAAACTTTAAAACCTAATTCATTTTCAAGAGCTGTGATTTTTTGAGATACCGCAGGCTGTGTGGTTTGCAATTTAGTCGCCGCTTTATTGAAGCTATTTAAAGTCACCACCCAATAAAATGCTTCAAGATTCTTTAAATTCACGTGTCATCCTGTCTTAAAAAACTCCTTTACTTTTACAGTATGGGAGTTGTTAGTGTGATTACGCTACCCATTTCTGCATTTTTATTTGAGTTTGGCCTATTTCACTCTCACAAAAATAATATCTAGATCTTTTTTAGGTACAAACTTAGTCTTGGTCATTTGAAATTGAGTTGGGCTAATCTTTTTAACTTGACCATCCCAACAAAATGACACTAGTTCATCTTTATCTCGCTCAATGGTGAGCTTAAAGTTTTCAATCGGCTTTGCCCAATTTGCACCCGTCTTCAAAATATAGCCCAGAGCACTAAACGGCGAATTTTCTGCGCTGGCTTTTTTTAAGCCTAGCTTAAATTGTTTATCCATACAAAATTGCTGGTTATATTCATCTGGATAGAGAGCAACTGAACCACCCACCAACGGTTTATATTCATGATGAATCTTAGTCAAACCATTGGCTTTGAAAGTCTGCTTCCAACTATAAACCACTTGAGATGACCACGGGATCACGTCATCTTTTTTAAAATTAGCTAAAATTTTCTGTATTTGCGGCTTATTACATTGTTTTAGCTTGTCTACATAATATTCATAATCATAGTTAGTGCGAGTCCATGGGTTTAGCATCTCTTGTTCACTAAAACCGCATTGCTTAAACTCATCCGTTGCATCAATCAGTGGCGATTTTTCATCTTTTTGAATAAAGGTTCTGACATGCATCTCAGGTTTTATATTTTTACCATCCACCACAATTTTAAAACTTTTTAAAAGCTGTTCGGTGTGAGCAAAATCAGACTCAAAAAAATTATCAATGCGTGGTAACGGAAATAAGATCGTTTCCGTTACGTCTTTATTGCTTAAGTTTTTATAAAGATAGTCGACCTTAATAATCTTTTTACTAATAAATAGATCTTCGCTTTGCATAGCAATTTGCGAATTTTTGAGATATTGAATCCCACCTGTATCCACGTAACCCGTAGAGTCATTGGCTAGACCATAGGTAGATAGCGAAGCTAAAACAGCAAAGGTTAATACAAACGTTTTCATTTTAAACCGCTCTGTCATTTTCTAATTATGAAATATCGATCTGTAATAAAGCATAACTGTTTAAGCACAGATGCGGTTAGTTTTTTAGTAATGACTTATATCGCTTTAAATCTAAAAACTTTAATGAAAACTTAGCTTTTGTCTGGTCATCTTTTTAGGCACACTAATTTTCCCAATAAAGTTGGTTAGCCATAAAATGCATTCATCACGGTATTCAAAATGAGGAATTAAACTGAGGTCAATTTTTATATCTCTATCGGCTACAGGCAAACTCAGACAATATTCAAAGTCGATCGAATTATATTTTAACTTCAGATCTTTTTCTTCGGCCTGTTTTTTTATTTCCGCCATAATACGGTTGAGATTAACAATCAAATTATTTGAAACTTGATTATTCTCATAAACACGTTCATAGACATTCTCCGCAACGTCTATATATTTTATAAGCTCTGCGTTTTCATTCATTTCGTTCATGCTCTCTTTTTTTAAAGATTATGAACAGCTAAATGTTTCATTGCGTTACATGGAACGTTGCTTATGTGAAAAATGTATATTTTTCTTTACCAAAAGATATAAGCAAACCTTTGTTATTTATACAAAATAAGTAAATTTTTGAATATTTATATACATTTAAAAATTACTTAATTATGGCTTTAACTAAAATAATAAATTGTGTGATAACTCTTCTTAGGCAAAAAAAACCGCCCCAGAAGGCGGTCGCTGAGTTAAAACCAGCAGGTATATAGAAGCAAGGTGGACATTTGCTTCTATATTCTTTTATGAAGGAGTTTTATTGGTTTTAATAAAATCCTCAGATTTAAAATAATTGATAATCATGTCTGCATGCTCTTCTTTTGGAGGAGTAACAGTCATAGCAAATGACGCATCTTTCGACATCTTAAAACCTGGTGGTAAAAAGTGTGAAATTGGCGGTAATTTAGGTTTTCCACCTTCTGTGATTCGCTCAATAAAACCAGCTAACCAAAGAAGATATTCACCTTCATTTGCGAACTTTGGCATAACACTCAGATCAATTTTAACTTTGCACTCACTTAACGGTTTGGTTAAGTTTTCTTCAAAGTCTATATAGTTGAACTTGAGCTTAAACTCAGTTCCCTTTATGGCTTTTCGAATCTGACTAATTAAACAGTTAAGGTTCTGAGTAATGTCATCAGTGAATAAGCTATCTTTTTTAATATTTTTATAAACCTTTTCGGCTACAGCTAGATACTTTGGCATTAACCTCTCTCCGTCCTATTGTTATAAAGTGCTGATCTATGAATGTTTTATGAGTTTGATTATGCTTAAAGATGTGTAAGTAAAGGTAATCTTATTAGATTTGATTGTAAGTAATTGGATCTTTATGTAAATTGCACCAAAAAAACACCGAAAAAAAATATGGTTTTGATAACTCATCCACAAAATAAAAGCTTGAATAGAGATACTTTGAAATATTTTCTTTCATATTGATTTTTACCATTTGGTAAAATTAATATGTTTTCATCTGCTTATCGCGTCGAACTAAACCAAGCACCGCTCTACGCACTCTTATTTCCTCTTCGGAAAAAGGGAGATGGACTGTAAGTTCGTAAATTGAGAGAGAGTTATTTTCTATCAAGAAGCAGTCTTGCTCTGTTGTCCAATGAGAAGTGGTCGTTGGAGTTTGTTTAAGATAACGTTTCATATTTCCTAGCAGATCTGTTTGCACATACAAAAAGCCTGCCTTTGGGGCAAGCTTAGTTTAAATTTTGTGATGATCATTATTATAGCAGTCTGTAGATAATATGGTCAGTTAATATTATAGCTACCCTAACTAAATATTATAAAAAAAAGCCCACACACTGTGGGCTTTTTAATGGTTATTGTGCTGCATTTACCCCAACAATAAACTGACTACAATGAGAACCTTCAGATGCATTACCTAATTGCTTTTCAGAGAATTTAAATTTAGCGGCAACTGACTCATAATCTTTTT
Organism: Acinetobacter pittii; assembly: GCF_034064985.1. NCBI lineage: Bacteria > Pseudomonadati > Pseudomonadota > Gammaproteobacteria > Moraxellales > Moraxellaceae > Acinetobacter > Acinetobacter pittii. Next base: position 2,474,297 of record NZ_CP139249.1, read on the forward strand.
TAAGGCTTTGGCCTGTAAGCTCACCGAGCTGTTTGACTTGCTCTGGTTTCAAGATTTCATGTTCAACTGCTTGATTTACCATGACACAGGCTGTGGTCATTGCGTCATAACGTGCAGCAGTTTTAGAGTAACCTAGAGCGCCTATTACGCCACCAACAATTAAACCAACAATTACCGCTAAAGTTACATGCATTTTATTCATTTTTTAAATACCTAAAAAACTAACTAAACTAAAAAGGAACACTTCAAAAGATTGTGCTCAAGTCTAATTAGGATAGTGGCATTTACAGGTTTTAAAAAGTTAGATTCTGTCACATTTATTGATAGGTTAAGTGAATTGTGTTTTATCAATTCAAAAGAAAAATATCAGACCCTCCTAGTTCTCTTTTGTTTTTCGCTTGGCACTTCTAAAGGAATAGCCACCTTACCTGTACCTAACCCGCGAAAAAAATAATTAATAATATATAAGAATAACAGGCCAAAATAAAAAATAGGAAAAATGCTAAAGGCAGTACTTATGATTTCCCAAAACATAACCCCCACTCTATAGTTATAACAAAATGATATGAGTCCACCTCTACGTCTAGGCCTTTGCTGAGTAATATCATCCTCAATGAAATGAATAATTCCCATAACAAAACAACCAGCAAATGTACTTGAGACCAAAGTCTTTTTAATTAGAGGCCTTTCTAGCAAAGGATATTTTTTTGAAGATTCAAACTCGGCTTTAAAAAAGAATTTATAAATTTCTTCTTGATAAGCTTTATTAATTCCATATTTTTTAATAAAAAAATAGGAGATAACACAACCAACAAAGAACATGACTATCGTTATGTAAATGCTATAAAGAATCGTAAAAAACGGTAATGGCCCTTTCGTACCAACAGTCACATGCATAGTTTGTGTGATGTATTGATATAGCTCGTACTGCCATTCGTTTTTTGGATAAGCAGGAAATACAAATAAAGGAATAATAAAAAGAATAGAACATATAGCTATATTTCCTTTGTTCTCCTTACTTTTCCGTGCAAGCGTAGAAAGAAAATTTTTAGAAGCCATATCTATATTTTACAATTTGGAACCATGTGTTTAGCTTTATAAAAATCATTAAAAGCTTTTATAGTATTCATAAAAAGTTATTCATTTTACTTAATAACTTGCGAGCGAACTTTACTTTATGTTTTATAGAAAATCAAAATAAATAAATTTCCTTTTTTATCATACCTATATTGTTACTCTATTTGTGTTATGACAAGATCAATATAAGTTAGCTACTTTAAAAAAAGAAAATGAAAATACTTTTTAACTTAATACTATTACCACTTTTATTAATTGGATGTGTAACTGTATCCCCTATTAATTCTGTACCAATGCACCCTAAAGGCTTAACACCTGAAGAGGCTAGAGCAATATATAATGCTCAGATGAATGTAGATCAGTCAGATTATCCTTATAGTATATCTAACAGGTCAGAAGCTGAGTCGAGAACTAAACCAGTTCTTTATCCTAAACAAAAATCACCTAGATCTACTCCAGCTCCGAGTTCAAAAAGAACTAATACTGATTCGATCCCACTTAAATGTGGGTCATATCCTCGTACTTGTGGTCAAATGAAAAGTTGTTCTCAAGCACGTCAAGCACTGCAATGTGGAATGCATAGCTTAGATCGAGACAATGACGGTATTCCTTGCGAAAAGATCTGCGGCTAAAAGTTATTTTCAAAAAGTATAGAATTTTAAAAACCTGTTAAGTCCAGTTTTTTTTAATTAGCTTCCTCAGATTAAGAATATGAGCTTATTATTAGAAATGAATTACTTAAAACAATTCATTTCTAAAACTAGATGATCAACTCTCCAAAGAATACTGTTTATACTAATTTCTCTCTCACCCAAACCCCAATAAAAAATACTCAAGCAACCGCTCTCTTTCATCTGGTTTGTTTGGATCTAAAAGCTGAACCATTGCCCCGTCAATCACAAACAAGAACATGTGTGCATCTTGTTTTGAAGCGTTTTCATTAGTCGTTAAAAGCAAATTATAGATTTCATTAATGAACCAATTCCGATAATCAATTACGAGCTGATATGCTTTGGGATAAGTTTTCGAAATTTCAAAAATAGCTTTGAATGGCAAATGATAAAGACCATCTAAGTCAGCATGTAAAAAGTAAATTTTGCGAAGTTTTTCAAATATAGTTAATTCTTTTTGGACGTAGATAATCGAAATGACTTCATGTTTAAGGCCATCTTTTTGAAAAGTTAGGCTCATTTCAATAAGACGCTTTTTTGAGTGAAAGTAGTTATAAAAAGTCGCTTTGGGAATTTTTGCCGAATCAATAATTCGGTCGACTCCGACATTGTGAAAGCCATATTTATTAAAAAGATAGCGGGAAGTGTGCAGTACGCTTAAAGCACGAAATGGAAGATCTAAATGTGGCATAGTTTTACCGTTATAAAAAATTATTGTTGTATATAAATGAGATACTTTTTTGGGAGAAAAAAGGCACAGCAAAGCCCGTAAGACTGTGCTTGGCACATCTCAAGTTTTATTGTTGATTAAGTTTTAAGACGAAATAATTTAAAGCCCGAAAACCTTACGGCGATCAAACTGCTCTAAATATTTAAGCTGTGTCGTTATAGCTTTTGACAAAGATTGCCAAGAAATAATGGATGTGCAAAACCAACTCCTTTTTATTGGGGGTTCTGCCAAAACATTATAAATTATGGTGGCAGAACGGAAGAGGGTTCGCGGACTGGTTTCGACTCCAGCACACCCGAGGGTGTCCCTCTCCCGTCCTACCGCTACGGGAGGGAACGAGATGCACACAAGACTATTCCTCAGAAGAAATAATCCTGATGTGGTCGAAAAAAGCGGTCCGCGACGACCGACTGGCAATGTGGCCAGCAGGCGAAGAATAATATTCAGACCTCTTTCAGTCAAGCACACAAAATGACATTTGCTTTAAAATAGATCATTAAAAAGTAAGGATAAATAATTAAAATTTATTGTTAAATTGGGGTTTATAAAACGCTTATTAATCAAAGCTCTATCGATGTCTTAAAAGATACAACTTGCAAAAAAACATCTATGGCAATATTTTAGAGTAATTACTCTAAAATGAGATCTAATATATGAAAACTAAAAGAATTGGTTCGTATCACTGGATTCAAGCTACAAATGGTCAGCTCAACTTCAAAGAGAAAATTAAGTTAATTCAAAAAATTATGCTGCCAAGTGTTATAGCCTCTATAAAAACAAATTACTTTCGATTCAAAACTTCTCATGATTTTGATATCGATCAGATCGTGATACCAGATACTCAAATGGTTAAAGTTGCACTTGAGGAACTAGAAGCTAAAGCAAGTATATCTATCTACAATCATTCATGGCGAACCTATTTCTGGGGAGCTGCTTTAGGCAATATACAAAAACAGCAATTTGATGATGAGTCACTTTTAATAGCCTCACTTTTTCATGATATTGGCTTAACTGAACAACATATTTATAGTAAAGGTTGTAATTGTTTTACCTATGAAAGTGCTAAACAATTTGAGCTAAAGGCTAAAGAACATAGCTTTGATGAGAAGAAAAGTGAAGTAATTAAAGACTCTATCTGCTTACATATGAACGGCTATATAGATCATTCTGACTCAGCAGAAATTACTCTTTTACAGCAAGGTGCATCCTGTGATGTGATTAGTGACGGTCTATATATAATCCCCGTCACTTTCAGAAATGTAATTTTAGAAAAATACCCTAGAAAACAATTTAATAAAGAATTTATTGAGCTTATAGATTTAGAAAGTAAGAATGTGCCAAATTCTCGAACTAGTTTATTAAGTAGTCTTGGTTTACCGCTCATGATTAAGTCAAATTTATATAAAGAGTAGAAATAATAATATTTATAAATTGCTTACACCAAGTGTTGAAACATCCTAAGTTGGATTCATTGTGACAAAGACAGATCCCTTAGATTTAGAGTTCTGCCACTACATTAAGTTATAGTGGCAGAACCAAAGAGACTTAGCAGACTAACCCTATAGGTCAATATGCAAAGAATAAATTTCAAAACTCAACTTATGACACCGTAAACTTAACACTGTTATTTTGATAGATTGGCGTAATATCTTTGCCATTCAGTGTCACTTTTTTATAGGTGCCTTGAACTTTTTTAGCAGATAACACCGTATAGGTTCCCGCCGCTAAATTGTCTTTTGTGACGAGCTGCAATGTTCCATTTAAAGTAAGGGTATTTGCGACCTGAACTGCTGGAAGTACATTCGATTTAAACGTGATATTAAATGTCGTTCCTGCAAGCTGAGTTAAATTACCCGCAATGGTAACTGTTTTAGCTGAGTTGGTTTTTAATAGGCTATTTTCATGCATATAAATATCGCCTTGACCAGCGCCATGCTTAGACAATATTTCTAAACCACCCTGCTTTAAATCAATACCACCAGTAAACGAGTTATTTCCTGTCAGTGCTAAAGTTCCTGTGCCTGATTTGGTGAGTTTACCCGCACCCGTAATATCATTACTCCATTGGTCATATTGGTTAAAACCACCTAAACTCGCATCCATTGTCAGATTTACATCACCATCAAAACTGCCATAACCTGCACCCGCTCTGAACAGGTTTAAGCGCCCATAGCCCTCAACGTCATCCATGACTGGATAACCCGAAGCAAGCGCGGTTGATTTTAAAACCACACGGCGCTGATCGGCAGTTAAATATGGAAGTCGAGTTTCCAATAAAACTTCTGCTCCTTTAGGCACCGTAGCTATTTTTGTTTTATCGCCAATTTGGTTAAAACCATAGGTCATCCAGTGGTCTACTTGCTGTTTTAATTTTTCAAGATCGGCAAAACGGTCATTCACGTCATAAGGTGTTTTCGCCAAACTATAAAATGATTCAAACGTTGAACTATTGGTCTCTTTCATGAGCTGTGTTTGAGCTTGTAAATAAGCTTCTTTTCTTTGCTCTACCGTCATCGCATTTAAGTTGGCAACATCTGCGGCAATCGACTGAAGTCGTCCGCCAATCACGTCCATCGCTGAGTGCATGCCCGCGATAATACGTGAATCACCCAAATCTAAACCACGCGCAATCAATTCCTGATAACGCTGCGGCACTAAATAGGCCATCGCAATTGCATTTCGGCCAGCTTCGGCAGTGTGCCCACTCGGGAAACCGCCGTCAGTTGCAGGGGTACTACTTTTTGCAGGCTCTAAACTCGGCACTACAATGACTTCCGGACTCCAACGCCATGGACGAGCATATTTATAAAAACGTTTTGCTGACTCTGTTGATGAGTTATTCCCCATCGCTTGCACAAATTCAACGACTTTTCCGAAATTGGCATTTCCATCGGCGGTGGTTAGTCCACTATTATTGCCTTTGTCATCATATTTTACTTGTGTAGCATCGGCTGGCACTGAGTTGATTGTGGTGGTTTGCCTAGTGAGTTTTCGCCACGGATCGGTTAATGCGCCCATTCCTGTCGTTACGCTATAGCTTTTTCCACGTCTATCATCTAAATAGGCACGTATAGCTTCTTCTTCTGTACGCTTATGCGTGGTCTGAATTGAATAATTAATATTGTAGTTCAATACATCTGCATTCTTTTTTGTACCGTCGGTACTGTCGCCCGGTAAACCCGTCCAGTTCGATTCGACTACCGCCGGAAAGCCATCTCTTGCTTCGGCAGATTGGCCTGCATCTACAAATAAACTAGATGGCGTCCATACATCTAAAAAACCGCTCAGCACACGTACCCCAGCATTTGTTTCAACCGTGGCATATCGTGCATCGCCACGTTGATTGGTCGTCCACGAATCTACAATGGTCGTGATATTTGATGGCACTGGAGCAGTATCTTCAAAGCCTACACCCTTTGGCGCTGCTGGTATTTCTTGATTTGCTGTCGAATTATCATCTGAGCTATTGCTGTCATTACAACCCGTAAAAAAGACCGAACAAGAAATAAGAGAAAGTAAAAGTGTATTTATTTTAAAGCTAGACATGATGTGACCCGTTTAATAAATAACCGTATCTTTCACTATCAATGTTTAGCTGATATTACATATTTAAAATTAATTTAAATTTTTCTAAATAATATAGAGCCTCTTTTTAATTTCTATATCTACATGCTGAAAAATAGAGCTTTTGCCTATTTTTTAAAATGTGGCAACTGTTTCATAAAATCATTTAAAGATTTCGGGCATCCCCATAAATAACCTTGAAACTCAGTGCATCCACTGTCTTTAAAAGCATTAAATTGTTCAGGCGTTTCGATGCCTTCTACCAACACTCGGAGGTTCAGATCTAATCCAATTTTAATAATGCCTGTGACTAACTTATTACTACGCTTATCCTCCAAAGCTGCCTGTACAAAGCTACGATCAATCTTAATTTGTTTAATCGGCATCTTCTGTAAATAGCTTAAAGATGAATAACCTGTACCAAAATCATCAAGTGAAAGTTGAATTCCATTTTTTGATAGGAAATGCATTTTTTCGATGAGGCTTACACAATTATTTAAAGCAATATTCTCAGTAATTTCTAAAATGAGCCGAGATGGATTTATGCCGTATTGTAAAACCAAATCAATCAAAGTTTGCTCAAAGGTGGGCTGCATAAAATGATCAGCACTAATATTAATTGAAAGCGTTAGATCTTTAGTCTCGGCTTTTTTACTCCAATCTTGTAAAACTTTACAGCCTTGAGTTAATACCCATTCCCCAATCTCTGGCATTAATCCATAATTTTCAGCTGCTGGAATAAAATCTTGTGTTGGAACATGACCCAAAACAGGATGGCGCCACCTGAGCAGAGCTTCCGCACCAATTAGCGTTTCAGATGAATCTATTTGTGGTTGATAGAAAAGCTCAAATTGTTCCTTTGCAAGCGCTAAACGTAAGTCTTGCACCATGGTATTTTCGGTTTGTATCTCTAATTGCATAGTGTAAATTGAAATACAAATCATCAGTGTCGCCACACAAGTCGCAATCCACCCACCGTGGTCACGAATATCTTCAGATAACGGTATAGCGCTCTCAAGATTAAAAGAGCTGCCGCTAAAAAATATAAAACATCCGACCGACAATAGAATTAAAACGATTTGTAAATAGCTTGGATTTCTACGGTAATTTAAATACCCCAATATCGCTCCGGCAGGTAAAAATAATTGGGCCACCTGCGGACGGTCAGTGGTTGCCACATCAAAAAATAAGCAAAAAATCACTGGAAAAACAAGCAGAACGACTTGAGATAAAAGAATACCCGCTGAAATACGATTTATATAAATAAGAAAAAGGCTAAAAATGGAGATCAGCGTAAAAAAGATATCCATATAAACAATTAACCACATTTGTGCAAATGCGAAATATATGGTCCAAAACAAACAAAAAATAATACAAATAAAAATATTGGCTTTTGCTGCGATTGTAAGCTGCTGATCCTTTACGGTACGGTAATTTTTTCTGCGTTTTTTAAAGTAAGACGAAGCTATCATAAATAAATCAACCGTAAAAATATACTTCATAAACCCCAATCTTGATCAGTGATATGCCCTGTCAATTTTCACCAATAAAACCTAATGTTTTATTTACTTTTATAGGACTTCTCTTGAGACCATTGTTGTTTTAATTTTGGTGGTGCAGCCCGGTTATTTTATTGAATAATTTTGCTTTCAATCACCTTATTATTTTAAAGTATTATTCCCTAACGATACATGCTTCTAGCTAGCTGGCACAAGGCTTGAATACTAAAAGAAATTTACCGCAACTCTTTTCCCCTAGGCCCAATAATTCCCCCTTACCGCTCTAAAGTGGAATATTTTCAACAAAGCTCAGTGTATATTATGCGACTCGGCTTCTGGTTTATTTAATTCTCATATGCAAAACGCGTTTTCTGACAGTAATCAAATTAGAAAAGTTTCTAGCTTCCCTGAACTTGTAAATACACATTTTCAAGGAGAGACAAATGCGATTTGCTGGCACAGAAATTTGGTGGGCGACTTTAAAGAAATTGTGAATAAACTTGAGTTAAAAGAAAATATTACAGAAGTTTCCGTTGAAGACTTGTTAGCGCTACAACTTTCAGAAAAAGGTAATTTGGCCAGAAAAATTATTTTAGAAGATATCGAGCAGTTAACTGAATTTGGTGCCTCACCTGTCCTTAATTTACTTAAAAACTATGAGCGCGATGAAGAGCTAGATTTCATTTCAACAGATGTATATTCATTTCATGTTGATCGCTCCCCCATTGAAACCGACACCTTTTTATGTACCTATCACGGCGCTGCAAGCGATATTGTGCCAAATCACCAAGTTGAACAAAAAATTTTAATTCCAGAAATTAGAGAAAAGCTCAAAGAATTACATGATGGCCTAGATGCTGAGTTTGAAGCCTTCTTGGCAGAGTATTTTTTTGATTTGCATTATCAGCCTAAACCCGACGCTCAACCTGTAAATTTAGGCACGGGACATATTTGGCGATTAGCAGTAGATCATCCAACTCAAAAGGTTTTACCTTGTGTTCATCGAGCGCCTGTTGAAAAAGATGGGGAATATCGGTTGCTATTGATTTGCTAAATATATTGCCCCTCCATGACTGAAATGACTTGAAGTCATTTTTATCCAAAAAAACTGGCTTATCTAATCTTGCTTAAGACACCCCAACAATGAATAAAATAAATTTGAAGAGTGAATAAAGAAAAAAGAATCAAAAAATATGATTTAAAGTAGTTGACCCTCACGTAACGTAAGCCCCTAGCATAAAACACGCCTAAGGAAGAAGGAGCTAAAAAGATGCTGTTAAAAGTTGGTGAATTGGCTAAGCAAACAGGACTTACTGTCCGTGCTCTTCATCACTATGACGATATCGGTTTACTTCAGCCTTCGGTCCGTTCCGATGCTGGTTATCGACTATACACCCGTAAAGACATTACTCGTTTGCATCAGATTCAAGCATTACGAGGACTGGGAATGTCGTTAGCCGAAATCCATACGGTTCTTGAAGACCCCAATCTTGCGCTTTTACCGATTATTGATCAGCAGATTCAAGCTATTGATCAGAGACTGACCGAGCAACAGAAATTGCGAAATCAGCTCAGCAAACTTAAATCTCAGATCATAAATGGTGAAGAGCTTGGTTTGGAGGATTGGCTAAAAACACTGGAGCTTATAGCAATGTATGAGAAATACTTTACAAAAGAAGAGCTTGAAAAACTGACTTTCTTACAAGCAGGCACTAAGAGCCACCAAGAATGGCAAGAGTTAACTCAGGCAGCAAATACACTATTTAATGCTGGTGCACCATCCAACAGCGAAGCAGCTCAAGACCTAGCTCGAAAGTGGATGAAAACTCTTGAGCACAATACGCGAGCTAATCCTGAATGGCTGGTTAAATTAAATACCATAAATTCAGCCGAGCCTGAATTTCAGGAAAAATTGGGAGTAACGCCAGAAGTTGTTGAGTTTTTACTTAAAGCTTTTTCTGAGAGTAAGCTGAGTATTTTTGCGCGTTATTTATCTGACGATGAGTTTGCTTTTCTAAAAGAAAATTACATTCGTGAGATGAAAAAATGGCCTCAATTATTAGTCGATATTGAAAAATTGATTGATGCTGAGGTCCCACCAGATAGTGAAGGAGCAAAGCGTTTGGCACAGCAATGGCTTTCTATGCTACAAGGCTATGCTGGCAAAAATTCAAGTACTCAAGAAAAAATCCGTACCGCAATGCACAATGAACCAAGCCTTGCTGACGGAACTTGGCTCAAACCAGTGACTCTACAATTTCTGGAAAAAGCAGTAGCAGCACTAATGCGTGGTGCTTAGTTCTATCAAAGCAGCTGGCTACACCATAATTTGGTGTAGCTTTTTAAAAAACTCCCTATCTCTGAAATAATGATTTTTTATCCGTTACATTAATTCATTGATAATCTGCTCTTGAGATTCTGTTTAATCATTCTGTCAATTATCGCAATTGCATAAATAAATTGAACAAAATAATATTTCAATAAATAGATTATAACTTTACATATTGTTTAGCTTATAGATTCAATATTAAGAAGACTGTGAAGTTAAATTTAAAATGAATAATTCAGACCTTTAAAACCATCAAATTTTAATTTGAGAATATATTGATATGAAAAAATATTTATACTTACTTTTACTCAGCTTTTATTCAATTCATTCATTTGCTTCGGACAAAATACATGGCAGTGTTTGGAAAACAATTGATGATGCAACCAATCAACCAAGAGCACTGGTAAAATTTAGCGAAGATAAAAACGGCAACCTCTCTGCCAATATCGAAAAAATACTTGTTCCAAGTGAAGCCAACAAATGTACGATGTGTGAAGGCACTTATAAAAATAAATCTTTAATCGGTTTAACCATCGTCAAAAATCTAAAATATGTCGGCCAAAATAAATATGACAAGGGATCTATTCTCGACCCCCAGTCAGATAAGACATATCGCTTTAGCGTGACAGTATCACCAAGTGGCGAAAAACTTACCGCTCGTGGATACATTGGTATCTCTGCAATTGGCCGAAATCAAACATGGTATCGCGTTAAATAAGCTTCGAGAGCTTTAAAACTCTTTATTTATAAATCGCATGGTTTTGATGTAATTCATTTATCTCAATGGCCATGCAATTTTCTAAATTAATTTCAACCTCATCTTTTATAGTGTTCAAATTTAACCTGAGTTCCATTTTTATCCGGCCCTATAAAATTGACACATTTATGATCTGTTACCCTTCTCACACACTTGTTATCACTTATGATTTCACCAATTTTAGGTCTATACATGTGGAATTGCTCCATAATAAAGATGCGCTGTAAGAGTTATATAGATTTCTCAAAAATTAAAAATTCATTCTACACTTATATTTAATGAAAATTTTTTAAATTATAGGTATTAAAAAACCCGCTCCTCAATAAGAGAAACGGGCCACAAAAATAAAAACTTTCAGCGCAGTAATATATAAAATATATATTAAAAGTTTAAACATATAAATTCAATACATGTTTCATATTTTTTTAAAAAAATAACTCCTTCTCACAGAAAACTACATATAACTCAGAGAACCTTTTAAACCTCATCTTTATAGAAATATTCCCGAAGAATACTTTCTATAAATTCCAGCACAGCTTTAAGATCAGATCCATTTGGTACTTCACTCCAAGTAACAAAGTTCTCGACAGTACTACTCAATGACTCCGATTTAAAAGAAATGCCTTTTAGATCACTGACCACTGTTATAGTTGGTCCGTTATCACCAAATTCACTCCAACCTTCAATAAGTGGTAATAAAATTTTTTCTATATCAAATGATTTTTCTTTGTTCAAAATAAAGTGATGAGCCACCAAAATTTTTGCAATGTCTATAATTGCTTTATCTGCCATTTATTAACCTTTCATTATTTATATTTAATTTTCATTATTGAAAAAACCGCCCCAAGTGGCGGTAGCTGAATCAAATCAGCAGAATATAGAAGCATCATGAACTGACACTTCTATAATTTATGAAGGCACTTTATTTGATTTAATAAAGTCCTCAGATTTGAAATAACTAATAATCATGTCCGCATGTTCTTCCTTTTGAACAGCCTTCGCGACAGGTATTGAATCATGAGAGAACTTGAAACCCGGCGGTACAAACTGTGAAATAGGAGGTAATTTAGTTTTGCCTCCTTCTGTGATTCGTTCTATAAAACCAGCCAACCAAAGAAGATATTCACCTTCATTTTCAAATCTTGGCATAACGCTTAGATCAAGTTGAACTTTACACTCACTTAATGGCTTGGTTAAAAGTTCATCAAAATCAATATAGTTATATTTGAGCTTAAACTCTGTTCCTTTAATGGCTTTTCTAATTTGGCTGATAAGACAATTAAGGTTCTCAGCAATGTCATTAGTGTATAAGCCATCATTTTTAATCTTCTTATATACTTTCTCTGCTACAGCTAAATACTTTGGCATTACTTATCTCCGTACTATTGTTATAAGGTGCTAAATTATGAATATTCGTTGTTCTATAAGTATGATTATGGCCCAAGAAATGTATCGAAAAGTAAGTATATAAGAGTAGAATGTAAGTAATTAAAGCTTTAAGTAAGCTTTCCAAAAAAACACATAAAAAAATTATGGTTTTGATAACTAATCCGCAAAATTTATGGATGAATAGAGATAAAATGAAATATTTTTTAACAAGTTAATTTTACTTTTTGGTAAAAATAAAAATTATTTAATTAAATGTTTTCTCAAAATTTCCTATAAACCAATAGAAATAAAAAGCTTATTTTTCGATGAGCTTCTTTTTAGCTAAAAATGTGGTATGTAATATGCATAAAATAATTTTGAAACTGTAGATAAGCGAATTATAGATAAAAATAATCGATTATTACTTTTAATGAATTAGCTATTAGATGGGCTGGAAGGTTGCCTTCTTTTTGTTGCTTATTTCTTCATTCATTTTAGGAATCCTTTTTGTCAAACAGCCTCAATTTGTTAAGATGGCAACCGTGAGAGTTTAAGTTAAGCTCTCACACACTGTTGACTCAATTTTGACATAAAAAGATACACGAAAAGGTGTGCTTTTTTCTTACATTAGGTCAGTTTTGTACAGAAGTTGTTAGAATTGGTTGGACAGCCAAACTTTCAAAATTAACTTATTTATTATTTAAATTTAAGGATTTAACATACATGAATAGCGCTGAAATCATGGCTGACTTATCTTCTCATACACCTATGATGCAGCAATATCTCAAAGTTAAAACGGACTATCAACATGCGTTGCTGTTCTACCGTATGGGTGACTTTTATGAACTCTTCTTTGAAGATGCTCATTTAGCAGCCAAACTTTTAGGCATTACCTTAACCCATCGTGGCAAAGCCAGTGGCCGACCTATTCCAATGGCAGGAGTTCCCTATCATTCGGCAGAAGGTTATTTGGCGCGTCTTGTTAAAGCTGGGCGCACTGTCGCCATTTGCGAACAAGTTGGAGAAGTGACAGGTAAAGGCCCTGTTGAACGTAAAGTTGTTCGTATTCTGACCCCTGGTACATTAACTGATGACGCACTACTCAGCAGTTATCAATCATCTAATCTCGTTTCCTTATGCATTCATCAAAACCAGATTGGTTTTGCTTTACTCGACTTGAGTGCGGGTATTTTTAAAGTTCAACAACAAGATTACAAGCCAGAACAATTACCTATTGAGCTTGCACGTTTAATGCCAAGTGAAATCTTGATTGATGAAGACTTGGTCGACACCAATATTATCGAACAGATTAAAAAGCACTTAGATTGCCCTGTTACTAAACGTCCGAATGTAGACTTTAATCTAAATAATGCACAAAAAACTTTATGTGATCAGTTTACGGTATCAACACTTTCAGGTTTTGGTTTAGACCCATTACCTTTAGCCAAAGCTGCTGCCGCTGCACTCATTCACTATGCAAAAGAAACCCAAAAAACTGCATTACCGCATATTCGTTCAATCCAACTTGAACAAAGTACCGACTTTATTGCGCTCGACCCAATCACGCGCCGCAACTTAGAAATTATTGAACCGTTATTTGAACACGGAACATCATTATTCCAATTGGTAAATGACTGCCAAACTGCAATGGGTGGCCGTCTATTAAGCCGCACACTCATGCAACCTGTGCGTGATACTGCATTGCTTGATGCTCGTTTAGATGCGATTGAACAACTCATTCAGGGGTATCACGAAAACCCAGTTCGTTTAGTGCTTAAAGAAATTGGTGATATTGAACGTGTGCTTAGCCGTGTTGCACTAGGTAGTGCGCGACCACGTGATTTGGTGCAACTTCGTCATGCATGTGCACAAATTCCAGCTTTAAGAACGGCATTAACTCCAGTCATTCAAGCAAAAAAATCTAAGTTATTAGTTCAACTAGATGAAGAACTTGGCGATTTTAAAGCGCTTCATCAGCACTTGATGGCAGCGATTGTTGAAAATCCTCCTGTATTACTTCGTGATGGCAATGTAATTGCAGAAGGATATGATGCTGAGCTCGACGAATTACGTCAAATTCGCGATCATGCAGGTCAATTCTTAATTGACTTAGAAATTAAAGAGCGTGAACGTACAGGCATTAATACCCTTAAAATCGGTTATAACCGTGTAAGTGGTTACTACATCGAACTGACTCGTGCTCAAGCAGAACAAGCGCCAGCCGACTATATCCGTCGTCAAACTTTAAAGAATGCTGAACGCTACATTACCCCTGAGCTAAAGAGTTTTGAAGATAAGGTTCTATCGAGCGAGTCACGTGCCCTCTCACGTGAAAAAGCATTATTTGAAGCTTTGCTTGAAAACCTTCGTGAAAATATTGCCCATCTACAAATGATGAGTTCAGCAATTGCTCAAATTGATGTTATTGCAAACTTTACTCATCAAGCACGTTTAAACAATTGGGCGCGCCCTGAATTTACCCCCGAAACAGGCATTAAAATTCAGGCAGGTCGTCATCCTGTTGTTGAAGCATTAAATAAAGCACCATTTACCCCAAATGATACTTTCCTTGATGCTCAGCACCGCATGGCAATTATTACCGGTCCAAACATGGGCGGTAAGTCAACCTTCATGCGACAAACAGCATTAATCAGTTTGCTTGCTTATTGCGGTAGCTATGTTCCGGCGAAAGCAGTCAAACTTGGTCCAATTGACCGAATTTTTACCCGTATTGGTTCAGCCGACGACTTATCTACAGGCAAATCTACCTTTATGGTCGAGATGACAGAAACTTCGCAAATTCTTCACCATGCTACTAACCAGTCGTTGGTGTTAATGGATGAGGTGGGCCGTGGAACCAGTACCTATGACGGTTTATCTTTAGCATGGGCATGCGTGGTCGATTTAACTAAACGTGTAAAATGTTTATGTTTATTTGCCACTCATTATTTCGAGTTAACCGAACTTGGTAGTGAAGCAGGAATCGATAATTATCATGTGACAGCGCAAGAGCTTAATGGCAATCTGATTTTATTGCATAAGGTTCAGCAAGGCCCTGCGAGTCAAAGTCATGGTTTACAAGTTGCAAAATTAGCGGGTATTCCTGCCAATGTTATTAAAGAAGCGCAGAAGCGTCTGCGTATCTTAGAGAAACAGCAGCAACAACATCTACAAACTAGTTTTCAAAATGATTTGTTTGCTCCACCAGATGCAAGCTCTGGTTCACAAATCATAGAGAAAGTTGTCGAGATCGAAGTTTCATCCCCTGCTCTAGATTTACTTAAGCAAATTGAAGTCGATAATTTATCGCCCCGTCAGGCACTTGAACAACTCTACGAGCTGAAAGCTGCACTCAAATCTTAATAAAGCACTTCCGAATAAGCAGGCTTAGGTCTGCTTATTCGTATCGGAGAATAATATTTATATGATCTTAAGATCTTTGCAAAGTTCAGAAATTGATCTTATTTGGCAGCAGATTAGCCGCCGTGAATTAATTACTCAAAACTACATACAAAAACAGCAACAGCTAGAATTGGTTGATTGTTTTTTTGATGTACAAAATTGGGATTCATATCATCTAGAAAATGACCCGCCTAAACTCAAACAACTCTTTGCACAAGGTTCAATATTTATCGGTGCTTTTGACACCTCTGAAAAACTCGTTGGTGTGAGCGTAGTCTCAAACCAAGTTATAGCGGATTACCCTCACGCTAAATTACTCCACTATTTCTACGTCGATGCAGATCAGCAAGGTCAAGGTATTGGCGCCAAACTGATGCAAGCCGCAAAAGAATCGGCCAAGCAACTCGGTGCAAACCAACTCTATATTTCAGCAACTCCAAGTCGGCGCACTGTTGACTTCTATATGAAGCATGGCGCGCAACCATTAAGTGCTCCAGATCAACAACTTTGGCAGCTTGAACCCGAAGATATCCATTTACTATGTAACGTTTAGCGCTAAAAATTTAAGGGCTTTTTAACAAAAAGGCAGAAAATCAAAATTTATGAAAGAAAAAAATGAAAAGTTAAGGTATCTATTAAAATAGATGCCTTGACTTAAATGACATCTAAATAATTAAATAAAATATTTTTTAAGTTATTGTTTTATAAAATATATTATTATTTTAGTTTTATAGTTTCGCAACTCCTAAGGCTCAAAGATCTGTTTGATTATCAACGTATTAACTTATCTTCATATGCATGAATAAAGAATATCAATAAAAGCAATTGTTTGTTTACCCCTTTTTTGCCTAAAATAAGCTATTCAAAATGAAACCATATTTTTTAGGTAGCTGTCGCCATGACCTTTGTTGTCACTGAAAATTGTATTAAATGTAAATACCAAGATTGCGTAGAAGTTTGTCCTGTAGACTGTTTTTACGAAGGTCCGAATTTCCTAGTGATTAATCCGGATGAATGTATTGACTGTGCATTATGTGAACCAGAGTGCCCGGCAAATGCAATTTTCTCTGAAGATGAGTTACCTGAAGGTCAAGAAGTGTTTATTGAATTAAATGCTGAACTTTCTCAAAAATGGCCTAACATTACTCAAATTGGCGATCAACCAGCTGACCGTGAAGAATGGAACGGTAAACCTGATAAATTACAATATCTTGAAAAGTAATTTAAAAAAAGATCAGCAACCGCTGATCTTTTTTATACCCTATTCAAACATTTCATTGCAAATTCCTCGTAATTTGTGCACTGTTTTGCATTAAAATAGCCGCAATATTTATAAGTGCTTAATTTTTCTTATGCGGAAGTTTTTGCAGAGTTTGGTACCCTTATGCATAATCCCAGCGGTTATGGTAGGTTGTGTCAGCTCTCCCCAACACACAACAACAGGCAAAACCTCTCCAAGTGGTAAACGAATCTTTATTCCACAAGAGCGCGTTATTATCGAGCGCCCAATTCCCCCTAAAGTTGAGCCTGCATCTTATCGAAACTGGTTAAGTTCGGGTGAAAATTACCAGCGTGTGCGTGAGTACGAAAATTTCTTAACCCGAAACAACGTCGCAGGTATTGTGCCAAGCTTTGAGTTATTACGCTCAGCACGTGATTGGCAAAAATGTGGACGTTCAGAATATGCTGTGCCTAACCGCGAGCTATGGGGAAATTCTTTATCGACCCTACGCGTATTTAAATATTTAGTGGCAGCAAAAGTTCTTACCGACTTTGAAGTGACCTCGGTTTATCGAGATTTACCTTTAAATGAATGTGCGGGTGGTGCAAGCTCATCTAAACATTTATTTAACTCGGCAATCGATTTCCGTATTGGTCCTGAGTTTCCACAAGCTCAAGATTATGCATTTATCGAAAATACCAAGTTTAAACTTTGTCAGTTCTGGGCTCAGCATGGTCAAAGCTTAAATATGGGTATTGGCTTATATAGCTCAGGACAGATTCATATCGATACGCAAGGCTATCGTACTTGGGGCCCTGACCTCACCCGAAACAGTTCGATGTGTAATTTCTAATAAAAAAACTCCTTTCAACTGAAAGGAGTTTTTTTATTGTTCATTTCCCAATCAACCAAAATTTCTTGAACTGAAGATTTTTGCACTCTAGGCATAAACGTTTAAAATAGCCCGATCAACATATAGGTAAATTTGATTATGCAGCAGATGTGGACAGACATTGACCAATATATCGATTCACATTTAATTCCCGAAGACCCGCGACTCGAATATGCATTAAAGAATACCGATGAACACGGCTTTTCAAATCATCTTGCAGTGGCTCCTAACCAAGGAATGTTCTTGCAGATGCTTATTCAAATGAATAAATGCAAACGAGTCTTAGAAATCGGAACTTTTGCTGCATACAGTACCATCTGGTTAGGCCTTGCTTTACCTGAAGATGGTTATTTACTCACAATAGAAGGCCGTGCTACTCATGCAGAAATGGCTCAGAAAAATATCGACTATGCTAATCTTCCGGTAAAAGTCGATCTGCGAGCTGGCCGCGCTGCAGATATCCTTTCTGCGATTGATCCTCAATCTATCGAGCCTTTTGATTTTATTTTCATTGATGCTGATAAACAGGGTTATCCTGAATATTTAGAATTGAGTTTGAAATTTTCGAGATCTGGTACGATTATCGTGCTCGACAATGTAATTCGCGCAGGTGATATTTTAAATCCTGAGAATAAAAAACCGAGTATTGAAGGCATCCGTGAAATGTTTAAAGCCTTAGAAAACCATCCGCAAATATTGTCTTGTACAGCTCTGCAAACGGTTGGCTCAAAAGGTCATGATGGCTTCGCAATTGCAATTGTGAAATAATGGTTAAAAAATCATCTTTTTTATTTTATTATTTATAATCAATTAATTACTTTTATTACTGTTGCTTTTCCATATAGTTATCCACAAGATTTGCGGATAACTATATGCAAATCTCATCATTTAGCCACAAGTAACGGTACAGTCGCGTTTCGGAATATAGTTGTCGCAATACTTCCCAAGAAGAACTGGTGAATTTTGCTATGGCTAAATGCCCCTAACACAATGATCTGAATACCATGCTCTTGTTGGTACTCTAGAATATTTTGTGCAACATCGCCATAACGGTAAACGGTGACTACATCTAGACCCGCTTGTTTAAGATAATGCTCTGGTTCATTTAATATTTCTGGATGATCCCCTACATACACCAAATGACATTGCAGTGTTCGCAATAAGTCACTTTGGGCAATACGGCGCATCATTTTTTGGCATGTTGGCGAGTATTCATAAGCAAAGATAAATCGGGTTGGGACTTTAAAGTTTTCACCAATGGTCAACACAGTACAATTCGCACCACGAATGAAGTTTTCGACATTACTACCAATTGGTTTATGTTTTTCGGCGGCTCTTTCCCCGACTCGACCTAAAATGACGATATCATTTTCATGTAAGAGATTAAAACTTTGCTCTAAAAAATCACCTTTTTCTTGGATTTTTGAACTGGTAATTCCGTGTTTTTCTTGAATAAGATCAGAAATGTGACGGAGTAAATTATTACTATAATCTAACGCGAGTTCACTTTGTTTTTGCTCTAGCTCAGCTAACTCTTTTAGCAGCATTGCATTGCTTTCAAAGCCGATTACCCCACTAATTTCACCGAGATGATAACTGGCTGGGTAATAGTCCAGAATTTGTAATAATACAAGTTCCCGTCCAGTTGCTTTAGCAACCCATGCTGCTGCATCGGCAATAGCATTAATACACGGTGATGAGTCAATACACGCAATAACACGGTTCATGTTAGCCTCTCTTCTTCAGGTCTATTGCCTTGGAGATTATTATTAAAACTTAGCTTTAACTTAACATAGATAAAAATTGGTATGTTAAGGTTTATGTATAAAAACCAACTTTTTTGTTTAAAGATCAAACATTTTATTACATTCTTAAAACTGCATTATTCTCTTAAGCGAATAAATTTTGCGGGATTCCCACCCACAATATGGTACGGCTCAACATCTTTGGTCACCATACTATTCATCCCGACCACAGCATGTTTACCGATTTTTATACCATCTTTGATCCCCACATGTGCACCCAACCAAGCGTCCTGCTCAATTTCAATTCCTTTAGAAGTAACCGGCTGTTGGTAAAGCGGACGGTCTAATTGCATCCCGTGGTCAAATGCATATAAATGACAATATGCTGCAATTCGGACTTGGTCATGCAACTTTATGCCCGCTCGCCCACCATCTAAAATACAATGATGATTTATTGCGACTTCGTTACCGATTTCAAGCGGTCCATGCAATGTGCAATCAGCCGCAATAAAACTATTATCGCCAATGATAATTTTGCGCCCCGGCTCAGCAAAAATGTGTGCCAAAGGTGAAATAAAACAATTTTCACCAATCTCAACGGTTTCCATATCCATTAAATAAGCTTGATATTCTTTTTGCCATTCTTCGGCCCAAGCACGATGTTTAGGTTTTAAACTCCAATATAACCATGGCATATAGTTTAAGCGGTGTTTATGTTGCTCACGATATTTGAGTAAGGAATCAGTCATCAGTTAATTCCTCTTCTATTTTTAATTCTTCACGACCACGTGTAACATCTCTAAGTTTTAACGCCAGCGGTTCAATTTGATGTATTTGTAGCCTTGCTTCAATATCTACACCTGTTGCCGTGTAAGTTTCCTGATATTCAATTTGTTGTTGAGTCAGCTCATATTGAAATATGGCCCATTCATTAAAATGGCAAGAAAAATGAATCGTCTTCTTGGCAATGAGTTCAATACGTTCAGCCAACAGTAAACATTGTCCAGCACAGCCACCATAAGCTCGTACAAGGCCGCCTGTTCCTAGTTTTATTCCACCATACCAACGGTTAACCATCACAATAATATTAGTTAAGTCATTCCCTTCAATGGTTGCCAAGATTGGACGCCCTGCTGTGCCTGACGGCTCACCATCATCGTTAAAGCGTACGTTATGCCCAATTTTCCATGCCCAACATTGGTGAGTGGTCGAGATATCTTTGTTGTGTTCTAAAAATTCTTTAACTTGCTGTTCATTTTCGACTGGTGCAGCGATGGTCTGAAATCTGCTTTTTTTAATTTCTTCTTCAAATGTAATCTGTGATGCAATCGTAAAAGCCATAAATTAAATAAAGCATAATAAAAATCAAATTATAACGTGAATTTAAAAGAATCAAACCCATAAAAAAGCCCCGAATCTCGGGGCTTTTTTTATTATCTTTCTCGTAATGCTTCTTTGGCTTTATTAAATGGTTTAAGTAAGTAATCCAGTACTGTTTTTTCACCAGTACGAATATCTACTGTTGCCACCATACCCGGCGTAATTCCAAAAGCCTTACCTTCTTTATTATAAAGCTTGTCAGAATCAGTGCGGATATAAACACGGTAATAGAATTGGTCTTGTTTAACCTCATCACGAATCGTGTCGGGTGAAATAACCGTAACTTTACCTTTTAGACCACCATAAATTGAGTAATCGTAGGCAGTAATCTTAACCAGAGCTTCTTGTCCTGGACGAATAAAGGCAATGTCACGCGGCAAAATACGCGCTTCAATCAGCAGTTGTTCATCGATTGGTACAATCGTCATCAATTTACCGTTTTGTGGAATAACCCCACCATGCGTAGTCACCGCAATTTCTTTTACAACCCCACGTACTGGTGCTCTAAACACTGCACGATCTAAACTGTCACTACGGCCCAGTACGATTTGTTGCTGTGTTTTACTATCAGTCGTAGCCTTAGATAGCTCTTCACGCGCTTTCACATAATACTGGTTCTGCGCATCATTCATTTTGTTTTGCAGATCATTTGCTTCACGACGTAGACGTAAAACCTCGACCTCACTTGCTGCACCTTTTGCAACTAACGGCTCTGTCATTGCCAGTTCTTGTTGTACCAGTTGTAAAGCCTGTCTTAAACCTGCAAGCGTTTGCTCAAGATCAGCGCGACGCGAACGATATAGCGCTGTTTCTTCTTGTACAAGCTTTGGTTCTTTCATCACAATTTCAGGAAAAACCAAAGGCGTACCATTTACTTCCGCACGCAAACGCGCTGCTGTCGCTTGAGCAGAGATCAGTAAAGATCTTGATTCACCGACATTTGACGCAAAACGGGTTGGATCGAGCTGTGCAAGAACTTGTCCTTTTTGAACAATGTCGCCTTCTTGTACATTCAGCTTGGTTAAAATACCACCTTCTAAAGACTGGATCACCTGCTCTTTAGAGGATGGAATCACTTTACCCGTACCAGTAGAAACTTCTTCAAGTTTAAATACCCATGCCCAGATAAAGAAAATAACCAAACCGATTCCCACAATCCAGATCACTAAACTGGCGCGTGGTAATGGTGGCTCACTATAAGAGACATTCATTGAACGGGTGAGTTCTTGTTGTTGTTCGCTCATGAATTACCCCCTTGGCTTACTTGTTTTTGTTGGGCTGTTGATTGATTAAGGACCTGATCTCTTGGACCATCCATCACGATTTTGCCTTCGTTAACGACAATAATACGGTCCACCAGATCTAAAACAGCTCGGCGGTGCGTCGCAACGACCAAAGTACGATGTGCTAGCCAAACTTTTAAATGATCAATCAGTTGTTTCTCTGCCACATCATCAATCGCTGCTGTCGGTTCATCCAACAGTAAAATGTTAGGTTGACGAATCAATAGACGTGCCAGTAACAATGCTTGTTTCTGACCACCAGAGAAACCAACACCACCTTCTAAAATCAGGTGATCTAACCCTTCTTTTTTCTCTTGAACAAAAGGTAATGCACCAGTCACCACCAAAGCACGAAGAATATCTTCATCTGTTGCAAGTGGTGCACCTAAAGTCAGGTTTTCACGAATCGTACCGTAGAAAAGATGTGCATTTTGGTTGAGTAGGCCCATATCACGGCGTACATCAGACGGATCAATTAAAGAAAGATCAAGACCATCTAAGTGCACTGCACCTTGAGTTGGAACTTGCATACCAGATAGAAGTTGAAGCAGTGTCGATTTACCTGCACCATTACGACCTAAGATTGCAATTTTTTCACCAGCACGAATTTTTAAATGACGAATGGCCAAACTCGGTTTCGGGTCTTCTTCTCCATATTGGAATAAGACATTTTTTAATTCGTAATCGCCATTTAAAACGGCCTTGTGAACCAGATGCGAGCGGTCCGCCTGATCGATTGGGCGCTGCATGAGTTCATCAAGACTTTGTTTTGCAACTTTTGCTTGCTGTAACCGGCCTAACACACCTGTAATTTGTGCAACTGGGCCTAACATACGTGAAGATAAGATTGAACACGCAACTAAAGCACCCGTAGTCATTTCACCTTCCATCACGGCAAAACATCCCACTAGCACCACAATTGCATAGGTCAAGCCTTGTAGCATTTGAGTCCATGCCATTAAGGTCCCAACAATTTTACGCTGTCTCATCCCGATATCGGCTGAAACTTCGTTCATGTGGTTCCACTGGTTTTGGAAACGAGACTCAGCACGTAATAACTTGATATCTTCAATACCTTGCACCGCTTCAACAAGAATCGCGTTACGGATTGAGGATTCTCTCATACCCTCTTGTGCGAGTTGCGCCAGTTTCTTCTGCGCCAGAATACCTGGCAAAAGCATAAGGGGTACAACCAGCAACATCACCCAAAACAGTTTTCCACCAATAATAGCAAAGATGATTAGGAACAGGAAAAAGAATGGGAAATCGGCAATGGCACTAATGGTGGTTGATGTCACCAACTCGCGAACGCCTTCGAGTTCACGAATCTGGGAAATAAAACTACCAGTAGATTTTGAACGATCTTTATTTTTGATACGTAAGGCATGACCAAATACACGGTCAGAAACACGTAAGTCAGCACGTTTACCAATAATATCGGATAAATACACTCGCGATATACGTAAGGTAAACTCAAAAAGAGCTGCTATCAGTACACCACCTGCCAGCACCCATAAAGTCGGAATAGACTGAGAAGGTACAACGCGGTCATACACTTGCATTGAGAAAATAATGGTTGCCAGTGCCAATACGTTGGCAATGAGTGAGGCAAACATAATATCAACGTAGCGTTTCCAGTCTCTTAGAACAATTGACCAGAACCAACTTGCTTCATACGGTTTGATATATTCATCAATACGTGCATCGGGAATAGATGTTTCAGGGCGCAGAATATAGACATTCTTAATTGTAGTTTTTAAAACATCTAAGCTTAAATTTTGAGAAAGGCCATGATCTCCACTAAATTGGATACTGACATTTCCTTGAGTATCAGCTTTATCAATTACACCGACTTGTCCGTCATTGAACTCGACCATGACAGGTAAACGCCATGGGTTGAGCAACTCTAAAGAAAATGGCACTTTACGTAAATTGAGTCCAACTTGACGTGTAATGAGCTGTAAAACATCATCAAGGTTTTGATTTTGGTTCCAGTCAAGTTGTAAACGAATTCTTTCTTCTGAAGGCTCAATTCTATAATGTTTAGCAATCGTTAAGACTGCCTGTAACCAGGGCTGGTAGTTTATTTTTGTCATCATGGTTGTACTTCGAACCCCTGAATTGAAATATTATTTAAGTCATAAGCTTGGCGCGAACGTCCTGTTGCTGCAATGTATTGAACAATACTGCTGTAGATATCATAACGAGCTGTTTCGAGTTCTGAATTAGCACTATGAATCGCTTGTTCGGCATTTAATAAGTCAACCAATGAACGTGTACCGAGTTTGTACTGCTCTTGATAAAGCTCACGTGTACGAACCGTCGTCGCTTGGCGATTTGCTAAAACCTGCATTTGTCGTTGTTTATTTTCAATTTGCTCACGGCTGGTTCTGATCTGATCTAGAACATCCAGATAAACAGAATTCACTTTAGATTTAGCGGCTTCTTCTGCATAACTCGCCATTTTTACCTGAGAAGAAACTGCCCCACCTTGATAAAACTGACTGGTTGCTTCAAGCATGACCGAACTATATAGACCGTCATCTTCATCATTATTTGGATTTTTGCCATTAATGGCCTGACTCAAAGAACCTTTGACTGCCAAAGTTGGATAACGTGTTAAACGGGTCTGCTCTTTTTGCGCTTTAGCGACTTCAATACCCGCTTGGGCTGCGATCATTTTTGGAATGGTATTAAACTGAGGTTCACCATATAAATCAGATACTTTCACCAAATCATCTGAAATAATCCATCCCGTTCGAGAAACATCGCCACCCAATAATGTTCTTAAATGCTGCTGATATTGACGTAACAATGATTGCTGAGCAATCAGACCAGACTGAGCAGCTTGCAAATAAGATTGGGCTTGAATTGGATCGGCTTGACTACTAATACCAGCATTTGCACGTAAATTAGCGATTTCCTGAATTCGCTGAATACCTGCAATTTGCTGTTCGGCAATTTTATTTAATTGAAGATAGCGCTGAATATTAATAATCGACTGTGCGACATCAAGTGCAATATCATCAATGCTGACCAGAACATTGGCCTGCTCGACTTGCAGCTTAGCCTTCTCAACCGATACACCTGATTTCACTTTACCAAAATCATAGAGCATTTGAGTTGCATTTAAAGTCAATAACTGCCGACCACGCTCACCACTGCTCAAGTCACCTGTGGTAATACCACCTGAAATTTGAGGGTAATAACCCGCCTTTGCAACATCAATACCGGCGTTTTGGCCAGCTAAAGTTGAAATGGCTTGGGAAATATCAGGGTTACGCTGGATTGCGATTCTCACCGCTTCCTGCAGAGTCATTTTCCTTGATGGTAGAGTTGAATAAGATGAAGCTGCTCGATCATTGAGTTGAACAGTCGGAAACTCCTGAACTCTAGAACGATCTAGCTTAAAATTACTCAGCTCTTGCATTTTAGCAACTTTAAATTCATCACTACTTTTAGGGGTAAAAAGCTGCGATAAGTTGTTTTTCAATGTGTGATATTGCTCACTTGGTTTAGCGGCATATATCACCATAGGTACATGCAATGTAGTTAAAAGCATCAACCCTTTCAGGAAAGCCGGCTTTTTACATGTCCTTTTTACTCTTCTCTGGTTATATCCAATCATGCTTGTCTTGTTGATCTTGTTTGTTATCGTTTAAAAGCTTCTACATTCTACATATTTTTTTGCATAAAGAAGCATAAATGAAGGAATAATTCACACATTATTTTTTCATCAATTGTTTAGACTAATTTATTGTTTTTAAAGTATAAATATAAAAAAACTAAAAAGAGACACTGACCTCTTTTTAGCCAAACAGATTAACTTTTTTGTTTAAACTGTAAAATCGTCACCTAAGTAGACTTTACGTACCTGTTCGTTATCCAGAATTTCTTGTGGCGTGCCTTCAGCAATTACCGCACCTTCACTCACAATATATGCACGTTCACAAATTGCTAGAGTTTCACGTACGTTATGGTCAGTAATGAGTACACCAATACCACGATCTTTTAAAGTCTGGATAATATCTTTAATATCACCTACCGAAATTGGATCGACACCAGCAAACGGTTCATCAAGCAACATAAATTTAGGATCAGCAGCCAATGCACGTGCAATTTCAGCACGGCGGCGCTCACCGCCCGACACACTCATACCCAATGAATCTTTAATATGACTGATTTTAAAGTCATTTAATAATTCAGTAAGACGTTGCTGGCGCTGCTGTTTATTTAAGTCTTTGCGTGTTTCTAAAATAGACATAATATTTTCAGCAATTGTGAGCTTTCTAAAGATAGAAGCTTCTTGCGGAAGATATCCGATGCCTTTACGTGCCCGTTCATGCATTGCCAAATCGGACATATCAAGATCATCAAGGTGAATTTCACCTTTGTCCATACGCACTAGTCCAACAACCATATAGAAGCTTGTTGTTTTTCCTGCACCGTTAGGGCCAAGCAAACCAACAATCTGTCCACTTTGCATACTAAAAGATACGTCTTTGACGACCCAACGTTTACTATAGTTTTTTGCTAAGTGCTTAATACACAAAGTTTGGGGTTGTTGAAGAGCTTGTTGCATTAGTCACGCGCTCCTGGGAAACTTTTTGAAGTTGATGGCGGAATAATAATTTGAACACGGTTTGATGATGAACCTTGAGCTTCAACATCGCCTTTGTTCATACTATATTTCAGTGAGTTACCACGAATACTTGAACCATCTTGATATAAATATGCACCACCAGTCAAAGTAATAATGCCTGTATCTGCATTATAAACAATGGTTTGACCCTCGCCTCGTGCAACGCCTTTGTCAGCACTAATTTGCTGCTGGAATTTAGACGGTCTACCTTTGGCAGTAATCGTTTGAATTTCACGTTTAGAGTTTAGAGTAGCCACAATTGAGTCGGCTTGAAGCTTCATCGTACCTTGCTCAATTACGACATTACCCGTATAAGTCGTTAAACCCGTTTTCTCATTATAAGTTGCACGGTCTGCTACTAACGAAATTTGTTGATTACGGTCAGACGGCAAAGCAAAAGTCGAAGCAGATGATAGAGCAACGAATGTAATTACCGCAGCTTGTTTTAGGAAAGCTGAAGAACGTTTTAAATTAAGACTTTGGTGCATACTTTCCTCGAATATTAAAAAATTCGTACTGACCATTATTCAAATTGGCTTTTAGTCCTTTGCTGACAAACTCGGCTTGCGGAGATTGAACAACCACTTGATGATTCGTTTCAATTTCTCTGGTTTTTGGATATCCAGTTAACTCATCAGTTTGGAATTCAATCTTCCCTTGTGGCGCAAGTTTAGTAGCAACCACATCGCCCGATAATATAACTTTACGGTTATCATCGTAGCCATTTGCCTGTTTTGCAAAGAACGTTGCATCAACTTTGCCATCTTTATACATTGAGGCATTAAGTTGATCCAACTTTGATGTTTTTTGTTGCATATCCTGTTCAAGCTGACGAACTTCAGCACGAATATACAAATTGCCTTGATCATCAGTTTGAGTCAAATGGACGCCCTGCGCTGAATATGTCATATTCTTCGCAGAACCAATGTCTAGTTTTTTTGCCTTGCCACTATAGTAGTAATAACCACCACTTATAGCAGCAACCACTACAGCAACAATTGATAAAACTCTGGTATCCATGAGCAGGAATAGCCTACCTTTTTAAGTAATCTTATTATTAATGCGGTACTGCAAGATATTTTTCAAGAAGTTCTTGGTAAATGCCTTTTGCGATCAGCAACATATCACAGACTTCACGTACAGCACCACGCCCACCCATCGATTGCGTAACCAAATGCGCACGGCGACGTACTTCTTCGTGACCATTTGGCACAGTAACACTCATGCCTGCAATCGCAAAAG
Source organism: Acinetobacter pittii (assembly GCF_034064985.1). Classification (NCBI taxonomy): domain Bacteria; kingdom Pseudomonadati; phylum Pseudomonadota; class Gammaproteobacteria; order Moraxellales; family Moraxellaceae; genus Acinetobacter; species Acinetobacter pittii. Next base: position 2,502,100 of record NZ_CP139249.1, read on the forward strand.
CCGACAAATCAGGCCAATCATCACCCATATATAAGCAATCTGAAGGTAAAATATTAAACTGCGCACATGCTTCACGCAGTGCAGAACCTTTGTCTTCACGCCCTTGAAAGACCAGATCTACCCCTAAGTCAGACATACGCTTTTCAACAATATTACTTTTTCGGCCTGTAATAATGATGACTTTCATGTTCGCTTGCTGCACAAGCTTCATGCCTAAACCATCACGAATATCGAATGATTTAATTTCATCGCCACTATTGGTTAAGGTTACGAAGCCATCACTCAAAATACCATCAACATCCAGAACCAATGCCTGTAAATGACGTGCTTGTTCTAACAATGCATAAGATGCCATTGATTAATTTACCCCTGCCTGAATAAGGTCATGCATACTAATTACACCAATCACTTTGTTTTGGTCATCTACCACCACAAACTGACTAATTTTTTTCAGGTTCAGCTGTTGTAGAGCTTCTACCGCACGTGCTTCTTGAGAAATCGTTGATGGTTTTTTTGTCATCACTTCTGAAACAGGCAAATTCACATCGAAACCTTGCTGTTTATCAATTAAACGGCGCAAGTCACCATCGGTGAAAATACCAAGCAAATGTTCTTGTTCATCTACAATTGTCGTCAAGCCTAAACGTTTATTAGAGATTTCATAAAGCACTTGATTCATTGGTGTATCTGGTGAAACTTTTGGCAGCTCATCGCCTGTATGCATGAGGTGTTTTACATGTAAAAGTAAGCGTTTACCCAACGCACCTGCTGGATGCGAACGAGCAAAATCATCTGCGGTAAAACCACGTGCTTCAAGTAAAGCAACAGCCAGTGCATCACCCAATACTAAAGTTGCTGTAGTACTCGACGTAGGTGCTAAACCTAATGGACATGCCTCGTCAGATTCGCCTAAAGTTAAAGCGATGTCAGCATTTTGCGGCATTGGGCCTTTATCATCACGGCTAATGGTAATAAGAGGAACGCCAAGATGTTTGATGAGTGGCATCAACATCATGATTTCATCACTTTTTCCAGAATTGGAAATCGCAATTAAAACATCCCCACGAACCAGCATTCCCAAATCACCATGTCCAGCTTCACCCGGATGCATAAAGAAAGATGGTGTACCAGTTGAGGCGAAAGTTGCAGCCATTTTACGGCCAATATGCCCTGACTTACCCATGCCAGTGATCACAACACGACCTTTACACTGTAACAATATTTCACAAGCTCGGTTAAAACTGTCACCAATTTGTGTTGCTAACACGTCTAAGGCTTGTTGCTCAATACGCAATGTTGCTAATGCGCTGCTTTGGAAATCTGTAGGATTGGGCATACGAGTTTGACTCAAAATAATTGATCTGATCTCTTGTGAAGATCGGTGATTTTAATCAAAAGATTTGGGGGCATTCTAACATAACTCAATCATCTACACGTTTTTAAATGTATAAGATTTCACAAGCTTATAAAATTCTTGCATAAACCTTTGTGAAAAATGATGCATCAGTTATGATGTAACACTGTTTTTGTTGAGCGTTTGAAAACCCTTATGCAACCGTTTGTTTTATATAACTCTGAGCAACGAAAAAAAGTTGAATTTGTACCTCGCAAAGAAGGTCACATCGATATGTACGTCTGCGGTATGACCGTTTACGACTACTGTCATATCGGGCATGCTCGAGTTATGGTTGCATTTGACTACATTATTCGTTTCTTACGTAGTCAAGGCTGGAATGTTCGCTACATTCGCAACATTACCGACATTGACGACAAAATCATCAAACGTGCGAATGAGAATGGTGAAGCAATCCAACAACTCACCACTCGTTTCATTGATGCAATGAATGAAGATGCGGCGAACTTAGGCTGTTTAGCACCAGATGAAGCACCTAAAGCGACTGAATATATCGATCAGATGCAAAACATGATTGGCAATTTGGTCAACAAAGGCGCTGCTTACCCTGCTTCAAACGGCGATGTTTATTTTGAAGTCACCAAATTTGAAAAATATGGACGCCTCTCTGGTCGTAAGCTTGATGATATGCAAGCTGGCGCAAGTGAGCGTGTTGATGTAGAAGTTGAAAAGAAACACCCTTTTGACTTTGTACTTTGGAAACATGCAAAAGAAAATGAACCATCTTGGGCATCTCCTTGGGGTAATGGCCGTCCGGGTTGGCACATTGAATGTTCTGCAATGTCGACTTGCTGCTTAGGCAATCACTTTGACATTCATGGTGGTGGTTCAGATTTAATGTTCCCGCACCATGAAAATGAAATTGCGCAAAGTGAAGCTTCGACTGGTGAGCAATATGTAAACTACTGGATGCATGTTGGCTTCATTAACGTTGATGGTGAAAAGATGTCTAAATCTTTAGGCAACTTCTTTACGATTCGTGACGTGATGGAGAAATTCCACCCTGAAGTGATCCGCTACTTTATTGTGTCTTCACACTATCGTAGCCCTGTGAACTTCTCTGATGTAGCACTTAAAGAGGCAAAAACTTCTTTAACACGTTTCTATCATTCATTTAAAGCTTATCAACAAGTGTATGGTCAAACGACAACTGAAACGCTTGATCAAAGCTTTATTGAACGTTTTAACAATGCAATGTGTGATGATTTCAATACTGCCGAAGCAATGGCTGTGTTGTTTGAACTGAACAAAGAATTGAACCGTGCTGTAAAAGAAGAGCAAGCTGACCAAGCGACTGTGCTTTATTCGACATTACGTCACCTCACCAACATTTTAGGTTTGGTACAACACAATGTAGATGATTTCTTAAAATCAGATATTGGACAAGAAGCGCTTGCTTTGTCTGATGCTGAAATTGAAGAGTTCATTCAACAACGTGTTGATGCGAAAAAGGCAAAAGACTTTGCTAAAGCAGACGGTATTCGTCAGTCTTTACTCGACCAAGGTGTGGTACTTGAAGACACTCGCCAAGGGACAGTTTGGCGTCGTGCTGATTAACTGTTCAATTAAATCACAAGAGTGTTGACACTTTAGTGAAACACTCTATAATGTGCTCACATTGCGGGAATAGCTCAGTTGGTAGAGCATAACCTTGCCAAGGTTGGGGTCGCGAGTTCGAGTCTCGTTTCCCGCTCCAAAATTTAAAAACCACTTAATTCGAAAGGATTAGGTGGTTTTTTTATTGCTTTTCAGTTAACTAAAATCAGGCTACATCTGATTGTTTAATATCAAAATGACCTTAATAAAAAAATTCAAATTTCAATTCATTTCTATTTAATTCTTAATATCTAAGTCGTGCTTTAAACCTTCAGAAAATTTGCTTGTATTTTAATCCATTTAGATTAATATATTTAATCTAAATGGATTAATTTTTAGTGCAAAAAAGCACTAAATCCAGTTAACACGGTAAAAAGTTAACAATTTAAATAGCTTCAAAGGGAATGAGATATGAATAAAACTAAAAAAACTAGGCTAGGATTTACACTACTCATGCTAGTAAGTGCTTTAAGTATAACCGCATGTAATGATAGCGATGATAATGAGCTTAGCAGCAATCCTTCAAATCCAGATTCGTCACTAACTGATTGTATGTGGCAAGACGGTCCGAACAGCAAGACTAATTCTGGTGAAGACCCTCTTAATTTTGCCTATCCGGATACAAATGTATCTTATTGGTCTTCAGAGTTTACTGTACCTGAAGGTGCAAAAATTCTTATTGATGGTGAATTTCCGTATTCTCGTCATTTTTCATTAGTAAGCTATACATCAGTTGGTGAGCGAGTCAATTCTCTATTAGATAGAGCAATTAAACCTGATGATGGTTCTACCAATACCTTTTTAGTTGGAAATGACCGTTTCGCAAAAGCAAGATCTTATAGTGTAAAACTTGAATTAGGAGATTTGCCTGCAAATCCTGCAGCAAATACATTATATGCTCCAAAAACCGCAGATAATAAAGTGGCCATTTTATATCGGGTGTATGTTCCTAATAAAAATATGAATGTAAAAGGCAATGTGTCTTTCCCTAGAATTAAAGTACAACTTGCAAATAATGATATAAAACAAGGCAAAGAAGTCTGCGATATATTAAAAGTTAAAAAGGGTCCTATTGATCGAGTAACTACTCTACCTCTACAAGGAATGATAAGCGCCTTTAATCAGAATTTATATGATGGCTTTCCTGCACAAAAAGAACCTAAGTGGTATAAGGCGTTTAGTGGCTTAGATAACTTCAAATGTATTTATAAATATGATCCAGTTACTAAACAACCTATTTCTCAATGTGAAGGTTTGCCTGTTACTCCTAAACTAAACTATTGGGCTACCCCAGATAATGAATATGTCTTCGCTACTACCAGTAGACGTTTAGGCAAAGTGATTGAGCTAAAAGGAAAACTCCCGAATACGGAAAAAACTTTTGATAATGAGCCTTTTGTTCAAAAATCTGATGTCCGCTATGTATCAATTTGCACGAATGAACTCATTACTACAGCAACAAACTACTGTATTTATGACGAGCAAATTAAAAAAGTAAATTCAGATGGCTTCTACACCATTATTGCGTCTTTACCTGAAGACAGACCTTCAAATGCAAGAGAAGAATGCGGCGTTTACTATTTACCATTAAGTCCACGTGGTACGGGTTACACAGCTCAAGATGGCGTGACATTCGGGCATCCTGATTTCACACTTTTAATTATGAGAAATTTGCTACCAGATTCAAGTTTCGCTCATGCAATTCAGAATGTAAAAGCATGGGGTGAAGAAAAAACAGTTCTCGGAGATTACTTACCTGATATTCGATATACCAGTAAAGAAGACTTTGAATCAAAAGGTTGTTCATAACTTTTAGTGATAATTTCATAAACCAATCCATTGAGTGATTGGTTTATGATTTTTCAAAAGGTAAGATAACTCAATTCATCCCTCACCTCTATTTCCAAAGCGCGAATGAGCATAAAGACCAAAGAGAAACTAATTGAGGCAGCTATTTTTCTGTTTTCACAGAATAATATTGAAGCTTTGTCAGTACAGAAAATTAATGAAGCTGCCAAAGTAGCTAACAAATCTGCTTTGTACTATCACTTCAATTCAAAATGGGGATTAGTAGAGGCTGCATTAGATTATGTGATGCAACCCTATGTAGAGGAGAGCTTGAAGATGCTGAACTCTATACATCCAGAAAATGTTAAAGTTTCAGAGGTTGTCGATTCATTAATGAACCCAATGGTTAAAATCTTATTAAAAGAAAATGGAATTCACCATATCAAGTTTTTCTCGCGAACAATCAGTGCAGGCAATGAAGGAAGAGTATTAGTTGCTAAAACATTAGTCCCTATCTCTGATAAAGCCGTTAATTTATTAAAGCTTGCTTTACCTGAAGCTGATACCGAAGCTTTAACTCTAAAAGTTTTATTTACCTTTAATACAGTTTTAAATATTATCAGTGATGTTGGGCTTGAGCATTATTGGCCCACTAGTATTAAAGATCCAAAAATCATTGGAAAATATTTAAAAGATTATATCGAAGGTGGAATCAGGTTTAATGTAGATAAACCCACTTCATCTTTGGGCTAATATCGCAAAGTCTCCCCCATTGAAGAGACTTTCTAAGTATTAAATGACTTAAGGATGAATTTTTTTCAATCCATCTTCTACAGCAAATTTAGCTTCCTCCCACTGTAAACGTGAACTGCCTTTAACTTGTTCCCATTTAGTTTTCAATTTAGATTCAACCTCGGAAAAATTAATTTCTGCATTATTAGGTACACGATTTTCATAACCTAAACGATAAGCCGCTCGATAATCACGATCATATTCTAGATTCTTGTTTTCAGTATAATATGGCATTTTTTTATAGTTTTCTCGCCAATAATTATCTTCTTCTTGCCAAGAATTACTATCATCTTTTTGATTATTTGTTTGAGCTATATCATTACCTGCTATTCCCCCTACTACACCACCAATAATCCCTCCAACAATAGCACCTGGAGGCCCCCCAACAACACCAAATGCAGCACCTACCGCCGCTCCTCCCAAGGTTCCTGCACCTGTAGCAACCAAATTCTCTCCCCCTTCATTCATATCGGGTACATGATTGTTATTGGTCGGTGGTGAGTTTAAATCTGGACGAGCATTATCAATTGTGGATGAAATGTTTTGTAATGGTTTGCTATTTGATACATTACCATTAGAAGATGGCTCTTTCTGAGTCGTATGATTACCATCTAAATTTGATTTTTTTATATTTACCATTTTCTTACTCCCTATATTTTAAAATCTAGTGTCTTTCAAAAGAGCTAAATTAAAAGAACTTTTGAAATATGCTTGACAATTATTATTATAATTCACCTTTAGGTTAGTTATGTTTCATAAATACCCCTATTAAGTAAGGAGATGTTATTAATTAAAGAAATTATTTCTCATCAATAAAAATTCTTATTCAAATAGTCATCACAATTATATCATCCTTTATCCCATAATCATTATATTTCGCTAGATTAAAAATTACCCACAACATTCTAGCTTTACACTGCCCTGCAGGAAATTATGATTTTATGTATATGCAATTTAAAAAAGCCTAGTTAATTAATACTAGGCTTTTTTAAATATATTTTTAAAAGATAATAATTATATATTATTTCATATTTTTAAATATATCTTCAGCTGCTTTTAGGTGTTTCGCAACAGCACCACGTGTTTGTACGAGCATATTTTTTAATTCAGAACTTTTCGTGTTTGGTATTAACTGCTTATCAATTATCTTCAAAACTTTACGGTGAACTTTAACTTGACTCATCATATAATTTTTATCAGTATCTGATGTTATTTGATTAAGCTTACTAACAATTTTATCACTATCATTTTGCAATGATTTACTAAGATTACTGGTTTGTGAAATTAACTGTAACCGACTTGCCAACGCTTGTGCATTTTTTTCATTGGCTGAATGTTCTTTAATCATCATTTCAGCATATTTCTTAGCTTCATCCATTTTTAGTTTTGGCAATGCAGTTTTTGCCTGCTTAATTTCACCATTATTAGCTGTACTTAATATTTTGAAAATTTGACTATCAGTCAAATTTTCATGGTTTTCATTTAATATTTTAGAGTGATTCTTCCCATCATTTATAGTTTGTTGATTCGCCGCCATAATCTCAAATGCACTAAAACTTAAAACACCACTAATTGCGATACAGCTAATAATTTTCTTCGTTAAAATAGCTTTCATACCAATATCCTTTAACTTAATTCATGAGTATTTCTACCTATGGGTAGCTTTTTCACATTTCCAATCTATATCCCTACTTGTAAATTCAAGGTTGGGTTTATTTATTCATTATTTCAATCAACCATATTTATACCGTTCGTTGAATATTCTTCGCAAAGGGTAAATAGCTTATTTAAAGTAGATGATATAAATTTAATAATGAATCATGCATCTGTATCCAATCTTATTAATGTAAATATAAAATATATATAATTTTAAGAAACAATAATTTAAAAACAATTTTTATTTTTTACTTTTACGAAAATAACAATAAAGCTCGTTATATTAACTTATAGATACTAAAGCTAAAATTAAATATATTTAAAGAAAATTTAATCCAATTTAACTTATTCGCACATCTATAAAAAAGCGTTCTCCTAAAAACTTTAATTCACACACTGCACACAAACAGTGACATGCACTTTTGTAGATATCATATGAGCTGTGCATCCTGAAAATAGAATACACAGCGAAATCAGTACCTTCATAGTGAAACGCGGTTAGCGGATCCAACCATAAAAGAATTGCTCTTGGGTAGGATTTCATTCACAGATTTCAATGTAACGTTGGCCTTGCATGATATTAAGAACTCGAACTAATACCTTCTCTCCTTCTTTACCGCGCTTAGCCAGTGTTAGTGAAGAGATAAATAAGAAATAAAGTTCTATCTTCCAACTTAAGCTAGCCATTTCCCCCTAACACTCACATATTTTTAGCTAATTCTTTTGCCAAACATTGTTCATGCCAAGTGGTTTGAAAATTTTCGACAGCTTTTGACTTAATGAGAGGATCTTCAAATAGCTTTGAAGAATATGCAGATTTGATAAGCTCTTGATAAAGTTGTTTGGCTTGTTGCTCTTCAAGATGATTGGCGATGTCATGTAACTCTTTAGCTGGCACTTCATGTTGTCTAGCATCCATCACACCACTCGCTGCTTTTTTCACAGTTTCACAGTAATGAAGTTCCATAGCTTCTGATGCTGCATAACATTGAATTGAAACTGCGCTTATAAAGAGGAATATAAATCTCATAATCTCACCTTAATTTGACGCGCAAGGTTATCAACTAATCTGCCCAAATTTAAGTTAAAAAAGGTTATTTTTGTTTTCTCTTATTTTATTTCACCTTTTGCACTTGAGTATTTGAAGCTCTCAGCGCTGTTCCATCTGCCGCAACTGGTGTCATAAATGGAATTTGCTGACCTGTATTTTTATCAATTAACAGCGAATGGCGCTCACCACTTTCAAATAAGTTGTGCTCTCCCCATTGTCGCAAAGCCACAATCACTGGGAATAAACTCTCCCCTTTAGTGGTCAGCACATATTCCTGATAAGCCGTGCCATCCGAAGCGTCTTGCATTTCAAGAACATCAGCATCGACTAACTTTTTAAGTCGGTCAGATAGAATATTTCGCGCCACTCCCAAGCTCCGCTGAAAATCTCCAAAACGGCGCATTCCATCAAATGCATCGCGCACAATAAGCAGTGACCAACGATCTCCTATGAGATTGACACAGCGCGCAACAGGACAAGGTTCATATTTCATTAGTGTAGAGTTCGCCATCGAGTTTCTTTACCAATCATCAGCAATAAGCCACCTAGTTGCATTTTAAAACTAGCAAGCTTAACATTCAACTAGTTTCATTTTAAAACTAGATTAAATGGATTTAGGCCCATGAAAGCTTCCCTTGTATCTTCAACGTCTCCAGTAGATAACAATAAAACGCATTCGAACCTACCTCGTGGCGTAATTTTGCTATTTGCTATAGCAAGTGGTGCAAGCGTAGCAAATGTCTATTATGCGCAGCCCTTGCTCGACATATTGGCGAGAGACTTTAAGGTTAGTCATGCCGCTATTGGTGGTGTGGTGACCGCCACTCAAATAGGTTGTGCCCTAGCCTTAATCTTTCTAGTGCCATTAGGTGATTTGGTAAATCGGCGTCGGTTAATGGCCCTACAGTTAATTGCCTTAATATCTGCATTGTTAATGGTTGGCTTTGCTCACTCTACGATTATTCTTTTGGCAGGAATGCTTGCGGTGGGTTTACTCGGCACAGCCATGACACAAGGGCTTATTGCCTATGCTGCAAATGCGGCGGCCCCACATGAGCAAGGACATGTGGTTGGTACTGCACAAAGTGGTGTGTTCATTGGTTTACTGCTTGCCCGTATATTTTCAGGAGGCATTAGTGATGTGGCGGGTTGGCGCGGCGTGTACTTTTGTGCAGCCCTCATCATGCTTATGATTGCATTACCCCTTTGGAAACGTCTGCCTCATTTAAATATTCAACCTAGTGCCATGCGCTACCCGCAGCTTCTGGCTTCTATGCTCAATCTACTGCGCCAAGAAAAAGTGCTACAAGTGCGCGGTGTGTTAGCTTTACTCATGTTCGCCGCATTTAATATTTTTTGGAGCGCATTAGTACTGCCGTTAAGTGCCCCGCCTTATAGCTTCTCGCATACTGTAATTGGGTCTTTTGGACTTGTTGGAATGATTGGTGCTTTGGCTGCTGCACGTGCGGGTTACTGGGCCGACCGTGGATATGCTCAGCGCACAAGCTTGGCAGCACTGTTAATATTACTGCTCGCTTGGGGTCCACTTTCACTCATGGCTTACTCACTCTGGGCACTCATGATTGGCATCGTATTGCTAGACTTGGGCGGACAAGCCTTGCATGTGACCAACCAGAGTATGATTTTTCGCACACGTCCAGAAGCGCATAGCCGTCTTGTTGGTCTATACATGCTCTTTTATGCAGTAGGTAGCGGATTAGGTGCAATCAGCACAACAGCGACTTATGCTTATGCAAGTTGGTTTGGTGTATGTGCCTTAGGTGCAGGTGTAAGTTTGTTGGCATTATTATTTTGGTGGATGACACGTCATATCGTGCCTCAAAGCACAAATGAAAAAGATAACAATATATAAATAAACAAACTATAATAATACAAAGTTTTATAAGCCCATGAATAAGAAAGTTTAGTCTTTAAATCTTAAGTTCGAGCGGTAATAGAATGAAATCTTCTTTAACAATCTAAAGATTGATATGCAATTTTAGACAATTACTATCAAATATATGCAAATCCCTATAGGAACAAAATTGGGTATTAATAATAAGTTGCTTTACACAGCTGTATTTGCCCTTGTTGCAGGATGCCACCAGCAAGAAGCAAACGACAGTACAAATGCTGTGAAACTCCCAGCCTATCAGTACGATGGTTTCTCTGGTTCAGCACGCTTAAAAGGAAACTTGGAGTTAAAGCAAGGATGTCTTTATGTGAAAGATATACTCATTGTCTTTCCAGAACATAGCGCTCAGTGGGATGCTGAAAAAAACACTTTAAGTTATAAAGGTCAGCAGATCGGCTTAGGGAGTACATTAGATATTACTGGAGGGAGTGGTGATTTTGAGCAAGACAATCTACGCATTAAACATTTAAGTCCCATGTGTGATCATCAAAACATTTGGTTTGCCGGATAATAATGAGGAGCACTAATTCAATTTTCGCTCCCCTCAACCTCTAGCTCTTAAATTGAATGATTTAACTTACTATCAGACTTATATATTTTTCTAATAGGCCACCAGAAATAAATATAAATTAAGAGCAGAACCCAACCCAACAATACATCTCCAATCAAATGTGGAGTTTCATGTGTTATCACCAAACCCATAACAAGCATTGCGCCGAAATGAGCAATATTTGCAAACATGGTAAATTCAAAAAATAGATAGTTTTTTAGTGGTTCATTCGCTGCTTTTAAAAGAAACCAGCCCCATACAATATAGATAGCTGAGATCATCAACTCGTAATGCTCAGCTCCACCATGTAACGATCCCCAGCGGACCAGTCGCACAAGAAATTTCCCCCATTCAAACTGAAGTAAAATTGCAGGAATATTAAAAAAGATAAGAAGCGCTGCTCCGACAAAAAATAGCAAAAAGCTAATTCCCGTAAATTTTGCGGCTAGGCTAAATCTCGATATTTTTATCTGATGAGTTGTTGGCATTACTGATGTCCTCATTGATATAAACGTTTATTTATAGTTTTAAGAAGCTCGCAATCGACGAGTTTTGAAAATCCCCAAGCCTTTATCTTTAATATCCAAAATAAAAGATTTGAGTCCATTTTCATTTGGAATCGGTAAGCTCCCCCGTCCTAATCTATGCATTTGACGGGTATACCAAGTAATTTCTAACGATCCTAAGTTGTCAATAAACTTAATGCCTGTAGTTAAAGGTTTAACTTGGTTTATCGTTTCAAGCCCACTGAGTAAACGTTTAGCTGCCAATGGTTCAATTGCAAAAATTCGCCCAAGGCCAACAAAATCTAAATCGTTATTTGATAAAGCGCTCTCAATCCCTTGCAGACTTCTAAAGCCACCCGTCACCATAAGTGGCACTTTACTGAGTCCACGAACTTTTTTAGCAAAGTCTAAAAAGTAAGCTTCACGAGAGATGGTTGATTCTTTAGGTTTCCCCAACTGCATAATCGGTTTTTCATAGGTTCCACCAGAAATCTCGATTAAGTCGATGCCCACCTCATCGAGCGCTTGAATGGTTGTGAGTGATTCTTCTTCGGTAAAGCCGCCTCTTTGAAAATCGGCTGAGTTCAATTTAATGCTTACCGGATAGTCAGGCCCGACCCGATTTCGAATTGCTTTATAGACCTCAAGAACAAATCTACGTCGATTTTCGACACTTCCACCCCATTGATCTGTACGGCGGTTATGATACGGAGAAAGGAACTGACTAATGAGATAACCATGTGCGCCATGTAACTGTACACCTGTAAACCCTGCTTTCTTGGCAATTTCAGCAGTGTTTGCATAGCGTTGAATAAGATCTTCAATTTCGTCCTGAGTTAACTCTCGCGGTGTAGCAAAAACTGCTGCCATTTTGGGGCTAAAAGGTACAGCTGACGGTGAAACAGTTTCTTTATTCAACCCTCGAATTGCTTGTTTGCCCGGATGATTGATTTGCATCCAGACTTCACTACCTCCAGATTTAGCAACCTCTGCCCATTCTTTGATGAGGTCAAAATCTTTTTCGTCTTCAATAATCACATTACCCGGTTCACCAATTGCTCTAGAGTCAATCATCACATTACCCGTGATCAAAACCCCAGCTCCAGACTGAGACCAAGTTTGGTATAGCTGAATCAGCTCTTTACTCGGTCGCCCATCGGTATGTGCCAGCCCTTCACTTAAAGCCGATTTAATCAGCCTATTCTTGAGTGTAAAGCGATCTTTTAAAGTAAATGGTGATGCCAGTTTTAATTCGTTTTTCATTTTAGACCTCTAATCTTATTTTAGTCACTAAACTATTGAATTTATTTAAAAATAAGTTTTACATTTAAATCTCATGACCTGTCCTTTAAATTAAGAGAATGTATTTTTCTCTTCCTCAAGATAGCTACACATTAAGTTCCAAAATAGAACTTGTTAATATCATTAAAGGACAATTCCTATGTCAGAACGGTCAAGAAGTAACTATTAATCTTTTAAAATAATGCTTAAGAGTGAGAAAAAACAAAAAAGCCCCCCTATGGGAGCCTTTTCAAAATACTTTAAATACCGTGATTTATGGCTTTAAACTTCACTCGGATTAATCTCTGACGTTAATCTTTGCAAATCATGACCCGATGGTGCTTGGTAAACACGTAAACCAAATTCAGGAAGAATCGCAATTAAATGATCGAAAATATCAGACTGAATGGCCTCATAGGAAACCCATGCAATCGTGTTGGTAAATGCATAAATCTCTAACGGCAAACCTTGGCTGGTCGGTTGTAACTGGCGAACCATAATCGTTTGGTTTTGAGCAATGCCCTTGTGCTGGCGCAAGTAAAATTCGACATAGGCTCTAAATGTTCCGATGTTAGTTAAACGGCGCTTGTTGTAACGAGATTGATTGCTTAATTGCTTATTAAACTCTTCAATTTCAGATTGCTTCGCATCAAGATATTGGTCTAACAGTAAAAACTCTTTGAGCTTTTGTTGCTCGTCATCACTCATAAAATGCACACTGCTTTGATCAAGAAAGAGTGAGCGTTTCATCCGACGGCAGCCTGAGTTACTCATGCCTCGCCAGTTTTTAAAAGTATCGGTAACGAGTTTATTGGTTGGTATGGTGGTATAGGTTTTATCAAAATTTTGAACAGTTACTGTATGCAATGAAATATCAATCACATCACCATCAGCATTGAGTGATGGCATTTCAATCCAGTCGCCAATACGCACCATGTCATAAGAAGCAATTTGTACACTTGCCACCAAAGACAAAATGGTGTTTTGGAAAACCAGCATTAATACCGCGGCCATCGCACCAAAGCCTGCAAGTAAAGTGAACACATCCTTTTTAAGGAAGGTTCCCAAAATCATAAGGCCACAAACCACAAATAAAATGAGTTTAACGAGCTGTAAATAACCTTTAATTGGTTTATTTCTAGATTTTGGATTACGCTGGTAAATAAGGTTAAAGATATTTAATATTTCACTGACCGTAAGCGCTAGAGTTAGGAAAATAAATGCTTGCGCAGCCATCTCTACAAAAGTAATAAATTTTGAAGATAGATGAGGCACTGTTGCAATACCATTCATAATCACAACGGCAGGAATAATATTTGCAAATCTCTTTATAACGCTATGCTGAGCAAAAATAGACTGATTTGGTGATTTTAGCTTTGTAACTAAATGACGAACACCCCGAACAATAATGCGTTTGGCAATAAAATTTGCGATTGCTGCAAATAAAATCAAAATAGTGAGTGAAACAAACATCTCTAGCCAAGGATATTGGCTTAACTCATCCCGAATATCACGAAAAAAATTAAAAAAATCCAAACCTATACACCTTAAAACTTTATTTTCAGTAATTTTAAGGCCTAAGGCATTGGATCATAAGGTTTGTTTACATATGTAGTCATAAATACAACAACTAAGTTATATACCCTGCTCAAATTTAATTATGATCTGTTAGTTTTAAAGCCTCATCTGTTTATGTTTCAGACCAATATATAAAGTAGATCGAACTTATCAGTTCATTTAGAATAATACGTTAGACAAGTAATTTTGGTTTGAATGAGTGAAATTTTCCGATTTTTTAACTTTTATTGGAATGGTCTGGTTCAGCTTATTCTTTATCTATATTGTTTGGATCTTTTTTCTTAAAAGTCTGGTACATAAATTTTTAATTTATAAACGAGGAATAATTACTTCTGCCGAGGTCGTATATTTTCAGGACTCATTAGCTAAGGTGCAATATCGCCCTTTATGTTATTTCAAATTGAAATTTCAATCTGAGCAAGGCCAAATCATTACTGAAAATCTAAAGGTGCTTATTGCTAAGCAAGATCACTATAAATATAAACTGGGTAGTATTATCAAAATTAAATATGATCCCAAAAATTTAAAGAATATTTCGATATTGGGTGAAGTGATGATTTAGGTCATTAGAGATTATTTAAAAAGTAGGATAAACCTTGAGGTGCGCGCCCATTTAAACGACTACTTGTAGTTACTCGAACCAGATTGCTCCAAGTAATATTGCAACAATGCTTGATCAATTTTTTAATTAAAGACACGTCTTCATGACATGAAATAGGCTCAAAGCCACCGACCAAAAGGTAGACTTCTGCACTAAAACTTAAATTTGCCCCGTGAATATGCGCGTGATCCATTTCATCTTTATAGTGTGCTAAATATTTCTGCTGTTTCGTTATAGAGAGATGACTAAAATCGTCTAGCGTTACAGTGCCGCAAATTGCATCTGTGGGTTGGTGCTGGATTTGATAGCGCAGCCAATCAGGGCTGACAACGGTGTCTGCATCGGTACATGCAATCCAAGTTACATCACGCCCGATTAAATGGCGAATACCTAAGTCTCTCGCTTGCCCAACACATGCATAGTCACATTCAATCCAATTGATTTGATGGCTTTGTACGATCAAACGCGACTGATCTGTACAGCTATCGAGTACAACAAGCACTTCTACGTCATAACCGTGAATGTTATCTATCGCCACCTGAATAGACTGTAGACAGGCAGATAAATAGTACTCTTCGTTATGCGCTGGAATGACGATACCTATTTTCATCTTAGTTTTTCCTGCTGTGCTAAAGAGGAAGTGTTCGCCGTCCATAGATCAATCATAAAATCTGGATCGTTTAAGCTGAGGTAGTGATGAAATGGGAAATATTGCTGAAAAGCTTGATGGACTTGCTCGGCATTTAACTCAAAATCTTGAATCTCATGACGCCAGTGGCAACACAGAATTTCACCGTCATCATTTAAACTATGTTTTAACTTTTCAATAAACTGATGTAATTCATCTGCCGACAAGTAATAGGCCATCTCACTAATTAAAATCAGATCAAATTTTTGAATTGAGTAGTCTTCGGGTATTTTTCTATTTTCAACCACAACATGCTCAAATTCTTGTAGCCGTGTGGATGCCAGTTGAACAGCACGCTCAGAGACATCTATACACACTAACTTCTCAGCTCTTTGCGCTAAATGAAAACTTAAATGACCATTTGAACACCCCACCTCAAGCACCTTTGGATAGCGAGGCTTTGTCAGCAGCGCGAGACAAATTTGTCTTTTTCGGGCTTCATACCAGTGAGCGTCATAGCCCCATGGATCACTGGTATGACGATATAAATCTTCAAAGTACATGCGAGAATGAATCACTCAAATAAACCTCATAAGGCATTAAAAGACGATTAATCGCACTTGGAGAGAGAACGGCGGCGTTCCCCGTGCTTTCATCTGCTTCTAGTTGGGTTTTAAACTGCAAAATTGCTTGATGTTTTTTAGTTAGCTGTTCTTGTGTTAAGGAAAATGCTTTTGCTCGGTGCCAATCAATGCGAGGGTCTAAAGGCTTTGCCCAATGCCAAGCCCAAATTAATACGTGTAAACATAGGAGTTGCTTAGCAGTTGCATAGGCTTGTACGGTTTTACCCACTGCTTCATGGTCTGGATGTCCATCAAATTCATAACTACAAATTAGAATATCTTTGGCTTGAACCATCTGATCTAGATACTGCCAGAGTTGCTCGGTTTGCAAATGAATCTGACCATCTAACAAATTAAGCTCTACATGTTCGGTTGACTCTGCTACGTCTAGACAATTTAAGGCCTCCAAGCTTTCTTGTGGACGAAGAATATTGAGCTGATCTGGAGGATATTTTGTAGAGTTAGGGTGGCTTTGTGTGCCGTTACTGACAGCTAAAACCACTATTTTACAATTCAGCGTGATCAGTTGCTGCATTAACCCGCCACAGCCAAGCACTTCATCATCAGGATGTGGAGCGACAATCACCACTCTTTTAGAACGAAATAACTCAAGATCTAAAGGCGCTAGCGGATGATCTTTAAATACATTTAACCATTGCTCTTTGGCCGTGCCCTCACCAAAAATAACGCGGTCTTCAACCAAAGGATGTTTTAAAGTTCCCATAGGCTTTGCTCCGACACACAGAGTTCTGCAATTTGCTCATAGTCAAAAGCAGCATGACTTTGCCTGATAAACACTGGCAAATCTGCCATGAGCTGAGCAAATGTCGCATCTTCACAAAAAGGACGTGCGCCTAAAGCTTTCCCTACCCGCTCAATAACATCCAGACAACATTGTTCTGTTTGGGCACGTAATATGCGTATTTCCCGTTCATGACTTAGCGTTGGTTTATGGTCAATCAACTCGGCAACATATTGAAAATAGTGTTTAGTGATTTCTAATTGCTGAGCGACCACGCCTAAATACAATTTTTTATACGGATTAGGATTTGCCTGACAACTTTCTTGCAAATAACCCGCTAAGCGCACGGCGGCACCATACCAACAGGCCGCAACACCTGCTGCACCATGCCAAAAACCTGGACGTTTTAAATAACTATTTGGCTGACCTATTGCCGTAACAGGGGTATTTTTAAAAGCTACTTGCGCGGTCTGTGTGGCATGCATGCCTACAGCATGCCAGTGGCTTAAATCGGTCGTTATGGATGGATGACTTAAGTCGGCAATACAAAGCTGCGCCTGCCCCTGCTGATCTTTATAACTCATTAAAGCTTTTTGGATAAACTCCGCGCCAGAGCACCACGGTTTAATGCCACTACAGAGGTCATTAGTTACATGCAAAGGCGCTGGTCCACCATCAGCTGCCCAAACCGCCCAAGTCTTGTTATCTATTTCTTGTTGATAACCCAATTCATTTAAAATGCTTAAAGCATCGCAATGAGACTCAAAAAGCTTAGCTAGACTTAAATCCACCCCAGCAATCTGCCCAAAAATTTGCCAACGTTGATAAGTCTGCCCCGAAGCTGGATGAGGTAAATTTTTTGTTACATTGATTAATTGATAGAGCAAACTAATACGCAGCTTACTTTTAACCTCAGCTGAGGCAGTTTCAAATTCATTCAAGATACTCAAAATTGTCATGTTTATAGGTATTTTGATATTCATTGCAAATAATTATTTATAAGACTTAACTCAACCATAACTAAATATTTCTGTTTAAATAAACACGTAAATTGTAATAAAAAGAAAAATAATATTAGTTTTATATCCAATTATTTCATTGTTATCCAAATATTCCTATTAAGTGAACTTATAATCCGATCATGTAAGGTTTATTAAAAACCCAACATTTAAGCGATTATTTAAAGTAGTTTAGTTCTTACCGTTTTTCTATTTCCAAAGAAGAGGTCCAAAATGAATACTTTAAATATTAATGATATTAAAAAACATGCTGATGTCATTGCTTCATGTGGCACAAAAGTAGGAACTGTCGACCATCTTGATGGTGAGAACCAACTCAAACTCACCCGAGATGAAAGTGGCCAACATCACCTTATCCCTACTGGATGGATTGGGGAAGTCAAAGAAAACCAAGTCATTCTGAATAAAAATTCAGAAGAAGTTAAAGAGCAATGGCAAGCGATCTAGGCTTGAAGCACGGCGAGTTATTCACCGTGGTCATTTATAATTAAAATATTTCAGTATAAAAATAAATGAGTAGGCTTAAATTATTTTAGGCCTAAATGATAAAAATGAAGGCTCCTTTTTATTAAGGAGCTTTTTTTATTGCATAAGCTTCAAAAACACGAAGTGACATTGTTTTTTATCTGAACAAACCATTCAAGAGATATTTTTGTCCCTTAAGCACATGGTGATTAAGTTATCTGAATGCTAAAAATGACCCATTCGCATTAAATGAACAATTATGAATAGGGTGACGGATATGCTCACAGGGAATCATCAGCTTAAAGCAAGAAAAGTACATTTTGATTTTGCGGAGTCATCCGTCTGCTGGATGCCGAATGATCCTCTATGCTCTCATGTCGCCAATGGCATTAACATGCTCTTGCCGGCTGGTGAATTTTGGTTTTGCCGTGTGTTTAATAAAACCCTGCCTTTGATTACCGATGAAGCACTAAAACAAGAAGTGATTGGATTTGTCCGCCAAGAAGCTGCTCATGCACGTGCCCATGAAAAAGCACAGGACTTCTTACGTGAAAATGGTTACGACATTCAAGAAACACTCAACCGTGCCCATTTTGTTTTTAACATTTTATTGGGTGACAAACCTTTAGGCATACCTTTTTTAAAAGGTGAAAAGCTAGATGAATATTGGTTACTTTTTCGGGTAGGTGTGATCGCCGCAATCGAGCACTTTACCGGAACTATTGGTCAATGGACACTCGACAGTAATACTTGGGACCAAGCTGACCCTGCCATGGCAGATTTATTCCGTTGGCATTTGGCTGAAGAAGTTGAACATCGATGTGTTGCTTACGATTTATTTGAGCATCTCTTAACAAACAAATTTGGTTTTTATGTGTCGCGCCAAGTGATTATGGCGGCGGTTTTCCCACTGTTTATTTACTTCCTTGCTGACTTTGCCCGTAGTCTAGGTAAGCAGGATTTAGAGCACGAGGATATTCAAAAACTAATGCGCCGTGGCTACTTCAAAATTATTCGTGAATTTGAAAAAACCGCGACTCGCTCAGACAACTTACCGACCATAAAATATTTGTGGAAAGCGACCTTAAGATGGGTTTCTCCAAAATTTAACCCGCTTCATGAGGGAGACACCGCGCAAGCTTTAGCTTATATGGCTCGCTCGCCTGCGGTTCAATATTTTGAAGGAATGCATTCTGCAAAATCTGTGTCATTAAGTTAAACATTCTGAAATAAAAGCCCCTGAGTTGGGGCTTTTTTTTAAGGTTTTATCTGATTAAGCCAAGTTTAAAAAGAAATAATCTAATAATCGTGCTCTATCATCTACACTATTTGTGCCTAAAAGCTGAACCATCGCGCCATCAATCATAAATAAAAACATATAAGCATCTTGGACCGAAGCGGTCGATTTGAGTGTTAAAAGCAGCTTATATATTTCCTCAATAAACCAGTTTCTGTAGTCAACCACAATTTTATAGGCAACTGGATAAAGCTTTTCAATTTCAAAAATTGCCTTAAATGGCAAACGGTAAAAACCATCTAAATTGGCATGTAGAAAGTAAATCTCCTTAAGTTTATCGAGCACCATTTGTCCATTGTAGGAATAGAGAATTGAAAATACTTTATCTTTTAGCGCATCTTTCTGGAAAGTAAGACTCATCTCAATGAGACGTTCTTTTGAATGGAAGATTTTATAAAACGTAGTTTTAGACACTTGTGCTTCAGCAATAATTCGATCAACACCGATTTTTTGAAACCCATCTTGATTAAATAAGTCTTTTGCTACGTGAAGCACTTTTAATGCTGTAAAGGAAGATTGTAAATTTGGCATAGATATACCGCTTAAAATAATTTTTTGTTGTATGTAAATGAGATAGAAATACCGTCACTCTTAAAATGAGTGCTAAAAACAGACATGAATAAGCAGCACCAAAACGGCGTGCTCACCTATCTCGGGTTTTATTGTTGCTATGATTTTTAGTCGTAACGATTCTTAAGGCGTAGAAAACCTAGAGTCGGTTAAACCGTTTTAAAGACCAGTTAGGCGGTATAAAAGAGAGTTTGGCAAAGGCCATTAAAGAAGAAATAGTACGCATGAGCGGACTCCTTTGGCTATAAAGAAGCTTCACTACATTACTGTCAAATAATGGTGGTGAAACGAGAGAAGGTTGACAGACTGATAGCCAAAAGATCAGCACACCCGAAGGTGTCCCCCTCCCGTTCCACCGCAGAGGGGGCACGCAGGGATGCCCACAAAAAAGAGAGACTTTTTCGTGTGCGTTGGCTATCCGACCTGTCAAAGTCGACTGGCAATGTGGCCAGCAGGCAAAGGATAATCGGAGGGGTTTTAGGTGTCAATGTGATATTGGCTACAAATAAAGCTTTAAAAACATGAATAAAAAGATTTATTAATACCTTAGAGAATGCTTTTCTTTTTTTAGATTTAAAAATGTAAGGTAAACTTAAAAATGCACTTCGTTATATTAATTCATTAAGACTTTGGATACCGAGTTTTACGCCATAGCTACCTTCACTATCGCTATTAAGCCAACCACCATTAATTAAAGCTGGCACAGTCTTATTTATCACTTTACCCGCTAATAATTTGGCATCATCTCTACTTAAATAGCCAACTGTTAAACCATTAATTTCAATTTTAACTGCGTTCTTGTCATAAGCATTAAAAGGTTCAGAAACAACTCTAGCCATTACTTCTACATATTTTGACTTTTCTTGTTTAGGCCCAGCAATCTTTCTTAAATTTGCTTGATAAGATTGCTCCCCAACAATATCAACCAAATAGACTATTGATCTTTCATCAGTGAGATTTTTCTTCTTATGCTTTTTACTTAATATTAAAAATAAAACCAATAAGCCAAATACTCCCAATATCATTTCCATTCTTTTTTCCTCTTATTATTCATAAAAAATATAAAACTAAAAATATTAAAAAGAGTAAACCAGAAGTCAGCTTACTCTTTCATACCCTTATTTAATGACAATGATGGTCACCTGTTTTACTATTTGTATGGCATCCTTTAGAGTTTGTACCCCCAGAATGAGCATTAACCTGTGTAACTGCTAAACCGATTAGACAAATGAATAAAAGTTTTTTCATGAGTTTATTTCCTTCAAGTTGGAATTATAATTGAGTTTTTATTGTACAAAATAAAATTATTAAGCTTTGATAAAACAGATGAGTGACTTATAAACTTTAGTCTAGTTTTTATTTATAACCATTTTATTGAAATATTCATTTAAAAAGATAAAGCATGAAAATTTGTATTGTAGGCCCTTCTGGTGCTGGTAAAACAACTATCGCTAATAAATTAGCCCAGCAATTAAAGATATCAACTCATCCATTTGATGAGATCTACTGGAATATAAGTGGAAGTGAGTTTGTAAAGAATTCGGAAGAAAAGATCTCACTGGGTATTAAAGAAATTATCTTACAAGATAGCTGGATTGTAGAGGGAGCTTACGACAAACGTTTGCTTCCATTATTGCTTGAAAGCTCATTAATTTTAAAGTTGGAAGTTCCTTTTTATTTAAGAACAAGAAGGCTACTACAACGTTACTTAAAGTCTGTAGCTACAGGCAAAAAACCTAAAGAAACTTTAAAAAATACAATCGAGCTAATTCGGTTTTCATATAGCTTTGAGCAACGTTTAGAAAATTTCTTAAGTAGTCATACTCAACTCTCTAGCAAGGTTATTTCTATTTGTGACTTTTCAACAGCTATTCAGGTGGTCCAAACAAACTTCAATAATTTATGTGACCCATTGAATCATGATGACAAAACGAAAGCGGGTTAACAGACTCATCATCTAGTAACTTACATGCAGAAATTCTCTCTTTCCCATGCTTAAATAAAGAAAATAAAAGAAATTTTAGGTGTTAATGTGATATTAGGTGGATTTTTAAGATTTATTTTCTAGTTTAATTGGCAGATTATATTTAGTAATACACCGATAAAATGGATAATTAAATCCATTTTATCGGCTTGCTAGAATCGGTTTTTAAAACCTTATTTTTTTATTGTTTAATATATTTTGGAAACTCTTTTAAAACCTTATGACAAAAGTGGCCCTGTGTGTCCTCTTTCTTACGCTCTTCAAACTCCTTCATACCAAATTTCATGACTTCTCTACCGTATTTTTCGCCGAGATCATGTTTAGTACATTTTGCAGCAGCATCCTTTAACTCTTCTGAATAATAGTGATAGTTGCAATCAAGTTGAGCACGGCTTAAAAAACCATGTAGCTCTACTGCTTTCTCACACTGTGTTTGCTCTAAAAGATTTCTAGACTCTTGAGCAGCATAAATTGATGTTGCTACGAATAAAGTGAAAATCGTTACTAAAAAATTACGCATTATTTCCCCGAAAAAGTTATTAAAAGTATTAGTGATAATATTGCGGGCGTATTAAATAATAATTATTTATAAGTGTCTATTAATAATAAAGAAAATAGGATAAAATCTCTTCTCTTTTGAATACTTAATCACCTTAATAAAATTGGGTGATTAATTTTTATCAAAAATAATATTAAATTTTTTTATAGCGATCTTTAATATAGTCCAAGTTATTCAAGAAAAGAGTTTTAGCAATATTTAATTGATTTCTACACTACTAAAACCCTTACTCATTTCAGCGCTTTAAAATCCTAGTTTCTTAAAGACAAAATAACCCACATGGCTTTCAAAGCTACCGTCATTTTGAATTTTGAAATACTTCTTCACGAGGTCAGATGAACCTTCCTGCAAATAGCGTAAAGTTTTGATTTGATCTTCAGGCGTTTTCATTCGCTTTACCCAACTATCAAAGTCTAACGCGAGCGTTTGTTTATCTAAACCTACCAAGTCAAAGCCTGCATCTTCAATAAAATACATCCACTCTTTGACACTATAGTTTCGTACATGACTTGGGTCTCGAATCGTTTCGATGGTCTGTAAAAACGTATCTAATATGGGCGAGCTAGAACTGATAATGTCTACAAAAATAACAATACCATCAGGCTTAAGCACGCGGTTTATTTCTTTCATAGCCGTCGGAACATGTTGCCAGTGATGAGCTGAATATCGGCTAATCACGACATCAAACTGCTGATCACTAAAAGGCATGTCTTCAGCAATGCCCTGCTGCACAAAGATATTTTTTAATTTACGTTGGCTAGCAGCCTTAGACACGGTGTCTAACATTTCATGAGATAAATCGTAAGCAAAAACAAGGTCAGCATGTGGAGCAACATTATACGAGACATGACCACCACCACAGCCTAAATCAAGAACTACAGCCTTTTCAATTTTCTGAACTTCATTAATAAATTTATTAAATTCAATCCCTTCAGAATGAGCTTGGCTGTTTAAATAATCGATAGATTTATTTTGATATTGTTTTTGGTTTATATCGTGCTGGGTGATCATAACCTTGCTCCTCCTTTGTAATGGAATCACATTAAAGGAAAAGTTAGATAAAAAATAATGATTAGTTTTTCTTTGATTGATAAATAAAAGTTATTATTTAATTTTAACTTGATACACAGCAATGACAAAATGTGAAACTTCTAAACTTAGTTAGATCGCTATACTGTTTGTATCTAGAAATTTTATAAGAACAGTAGATGCAAAAAGCCATTTTATTCGATTTAGATCAAACTCTACTTGACCGAAATACATCCCTTATAAAATTTGTTGAGTGGCAAGTAAACTTTTTTCAATTAGTATCACAAGAAAATAAACAAGCTTTTATTACTAGATTTATCGAATTAGATAACAATGGAAGTGTGTGGAAAGATTTGGTTTATTCTCAATTATTAGAAGATTTTAATATAAAAACCTTTAGTGTTGAGAGCCTACTTGAATCATACATTAACGACTTTAATAAGTTTTGCCGCCCTTTTGAGAAAGTTCCAGAAACAATTCAAAATCTTTATCACAAAGGACATAAATTAGACTTAGTTTCTAATGGAAAATCACCTTTTCAAGAAAGCAACTTTTATGCGCTTGGACTCAGAGAGTTTTTCTCTACAGTCATTGTCTCAGAAGCGATAGGTATACGAAAACCAGATCCACGAATATTTGAGTTTGCATGTAAGGAACTCGACTGTATTCCTAATCACTGTATTTTTGTCGGAGATAACCTTAAAGCCGATATCGAAGGTGCTAGAAAAGTCGGAATGCGAACTATCTTTTTTCACCCAAATCCTTCTATCAACTCTTCTTTAGCAGATGAAAAAATTCATCATTATGAACAGTTAGAAACAGCAATTAATACATTAGAAAATTTCATTCTTTAGAAAAGGATATTTGTTCTTTTATTAAATCCACAAAGAGCACTGTTTAGTCACCCTTACTGAAACAGTGCTCTTTGCTCCATCCCAACCTCTATCCAGAAAGGTTCGATGCATAGAAATAGTGTATGTACCTTTGACTCAAAATGTTTCCTGTATTTTTTAAAATTTTTAAACATTCACAGCATAAAAATAAAGTATATTGAATTTTATCAGAAGATTCTTCTTTGGTTTATATTTTGAACAGAACAGAATACACACTAGATCGTATAGATCGGAAAATTTTATCTGCGTTACGTAGTAATGGCCGTTTAACCGTTGCTCAATTGGCCGAAGAAGTTGGTCTTTCATCTTCTCCATGCTGGACACGACTAAAACGTCTGGAAACTTTAAAAATTATTGAAGGATATACGGTAAACGTAAACCAAAAAGCGATTGGCATTCATGAAGTTTTTTTTATTGAAATTACTTTAGAGCGCCATGACGACGAAATGCTAGAGAAGTTCAGCGAAGCATTAGCAGATATACCTGAAGTAGTGGAAGCGCATCTCGTTACAGGTGACTATGATTATTTGGTGAAAGTAGCAGTCAAAGATGCTGACCATTACGAACGATTTTTAAGAAAAAAACTTTATTCAATTAAAGGAATACGCCACACCCGTTCGACCTTTGCCCTACGCCCTCTCAAATCTGCCAATACAGCCGATTTAATGTTAATTGAATAAAAGGGTTAAACACTTACAGTTAAATCTTTAATTTATTGATTTTAAAATCTTTATTAATTTAAATGCTAAAAAATATAACAGATAATAGCTCTGTTATATTTTTTTTAAAAAATTCTGTATCTATGATTACAGCCACTACTTCTTCAAAATGTAATTAATCTGAATTGGAGGCATCGCCATGAACATTTTGAAGAAAAAAAATAAGGCCAGTTTTGTATTCTTTATTATTACTCTCTACTCTTTTATTGGGTTTGGCTTAGGTTTCATTATTTGGGAATACTTTTTAAAGGCCTAAGTTGCGCAAAAAGAGTTAATTAACTTCTGTAATAATTTCAGAAGTAATTTCTTTACTACGATGATATGCGGCCTTCATTGCTAAACGTATATCATCGGATAGGTTCCCTAGCTCAAACATTCTTAGAGCTGATTCTGTAATTCCGTTAGCCAAAGTGACTTTCCCGCACAAATCTGCAGGTGGGACATTACTTTTACGAACCATTTCAACTGCACCGCTGGCCGCTTGGAATGCTAAATCTAGGGCAAATTGCTTATCAAGCCCTAAAGAAACCCCTGTCTTTATCATGCTATCTAAAATATAGAAAAAGTAAGCTGGACCCGAACCAGAAAGCGCAATAATTGCATCGGTTTGTGATTCAGAGGGCGCCCAAAAGGTCTGTCCCGTTGCAGAGTATAATGACTCGATTAAGTCTTTATCGAGTTGGTCCATTTGCTCTGAAGCAATAAGTACATGCGTACCCGTATGTGTAAGCACAGGCGGATTTGAAATCACACGGACAATTTTTTTTGAACCTGTAAAACGGCCCAAGTTTGCAATATCAATCCCTGCCATCATTGAAACAATGATTTTATTTGCTAACACTTTTTTAAGAGGTACAAGTATCTCTTTTAACTGTTTAGGTTCTAATAGCAATACAACAATTTCAGCTTTTTTTAATCCATTTTCATTTTGCTTTAAAGCATTTGTAGGATTAATATTTTTCTCTTCAATTAGATGTATTTTTTCTTTTTTAAATCCTTTTAAAACCAACCCTCCTATTAAAGCCAAAGCTAAATTACTACTACCAACAAAGCAAATATTAGGGTGTACTGCATTTAACATTTAAAATGTTTTCCTTTCTTAAGAGAGGCTTATAACAATAAATATTTCTATTAATTATGAATATTAAATTTAAGATGACCGTCTGAATTCTGTATAAAGAACCCATTTTAATAAAATATATTATTAAAATGGGTTTTGTTTTATTTGCGCAATAAATAAAACAACTTTAACTTAAGCCTAATGTAGTAGCTTTATAAGCAAAGACCACCTAAGAATTGTTCAAAATATGTAACTATTACTATAGTATTGTAAATAGTCTATATCTCTGTAAGAGAATAAAATTTTTCAATTGAGCTTATTAAGTAGAATATCTTTTATTTACAATAATATTGTAGGTGTATTTTTTTAACTTTAATTAAATCTTTTCTTTTTTTTCTACAATTCGCTCTGCTCTTCTTGTTGCTTGCGCTAAATCTATATCTTCGCACACCCAGAAAGAAAGAATTTTTCCAGATAAATGAAAGTGTTGTTTAACATATTGAGAACTATGATCCGAATAATGATCTTCCACTTTAAAAGTATCTTTATTATTTTCTATTTTTTGACCGTCAAAAATACCGCCAATACAAATATCCATTTTAATACCAAAAATTTAATAAATCATATTATAACATAAAATTAATGAAGCCATTCTAAACAAGTATTTGATACTTCTCTTTTATTTTAAATACAATTTGAGTTTTAAATTATAAAAAACCCACAAATTTAAGTGGGTTTTCGCAAAATACTATATGTTTAAATATAATTTATTTAAAAATGTATTTAAATTCAATAAAGTATTTTTATTTAATTATGAGTTTTGAAGAATAACAATATTTGAAGCCTGTGGCCCTTTTTTACCTTGTACTACAGTGAACTCAACACGTTGCCCTTCGAGAAGAACTTTAAAACCTTGTGTTTGAATATCGGTAAAATGAGCAAAAATATCTTTGCCTTCATCAGTTGCAATAAAACCAAAACCTTTAGTTTCATTGAACCACTTTACTGTACCAGTAGAATTAGACATGTTTTAATCCTGAATCTTTAAAATATTATAACTTATTATTGGGGGAAACCAATTTAACTAAAAAATAGACGTGAAAACTTAAACAACTGAAAACCGAAGGATTATAAATAAAACTACGAAAATAGAAATTTATGATGACAAGAATATTTTGTTAGTTATGCTCGATAATACACGCTTCAAAATCATTTGCAATCGATATTCAACATAATTAAAGCAACAAAAATTCTATGCCTCTTTATCCCTAGTAAAACTTCTGTTCACCAGCAGGACGTGTCTTAAAACGTCGGTGAAACCACATGTATTGTGTAGGGGCAATACGAATTTGATTCTCAATAATCTTGTTTACTCTTTCAGCGTCACTGACTTCACAGCCACTTGGGAAGTTTTCTAATTTTGGTTCTACCAACACATGGTATTGAGGGTTACGAATATTACCACTACGGTAAAAATATAAAGGCACGGCTGCTGCTTTTGAGATATCCATTAGTCTGCGATGAGCTGTAACTGTAGCGGCCTGAATACCGAAAAATGATGCCATGACACCTTGTTTTAAGCCAAAGTCCTGATCTGGGCTATACCATATCGCATGACCATGTTTAAGATTTTGGATGAGTCCACGCATGTTATCTCGAGCAATCTGGTTCTTATACACTCTTGCACGACTACGATGAATCAGAAAATCTAAAAACGGATTGTTTTGAGGTCGGTAAACTACGTCCATATTAAAGAATAAAGTACACGCCGCTCCACCTGCATCTAAAAGCGTACTGTGGGTACCTAATAAAAGTACGCCATTTTCCTGATTATTGGTTAAATTTTCTAAACCATCTATGTGGACACGGCTTTTAAACCAATTTGGGCAATACCAAGCATTTAGAGCTTCAAATACACCCGTTAAAGTATCAACAAAAACCTGTTTAGCTTTTGCCTCAATTTGCAAAGGTGTTTTTTCTGGGAAACATGCTTGTAAATTACGTAGTGTAGTTTTTCTTCGAGAACTTAAAGATTTCCACGCTATTTTTGATAGTAAGTCAGCAAGGCGCCATTGAATAGCCCAAGGTAACATCGCAAATAACATTAGAATAAAAGCTAAAAACCATATACCCCAATATTTAAATGATAAAAAGGAAAATTGAAACTCGCCAGATTTAAACTGCCGTTCATTTTTCGTCATACTATAGATTTCTTGAGGTATAGACTTAGCATACTAACATGCTCAATTTTTAACGTTGTGTGCTTATGTTGCTTTCACTTTTATAGTTTTATATGCCCTATTTATTTATACAAATCTATATTTTAAATATTTAATCTATGTAAGACTTAAATATACATAACCTTCTGTATACAACAATTATTTTCTCATTTAAAGTAACCGCACAATCTTGCCTCAATTGATAAATAGGATATATCAGCGTGAGCGGTCTTTTAGTATTTATAACAATAGCATTTCTTACCCTATTAAGCCCAGGACCGGGAGTTTTATTTACTGTCACAAATTCAATTAACTATGGTGTTAAAACTGCTTTGTTTGGAATAAGTGGTTTAATTATTGGTATGTTTGTGATTGCTGTAATTTCTGCCAGCGGTGTAGGACTTATTATCACCAGTAACCCTACTATTTTTACGGTTTTAAAATTTATTGGTGCATTTTATTTAATGTATCTAGGATATAAAAACTTTACTAAAAAGCCTCCTTCACAAGAGTTAATGACTGCTCAACAAAATAGTAAAGTTATAAGTAAATTTAAACTATTTTATGAAGGTCTGCTCGCCTCTTTACTTAATCCAAAAACAATCGTATTTTTTATTGCACTCTTCCCTCAATTTATTGATATCAAGAAAGAAATTTTAAATCAGTTTTTAATTCTCTCTTTAACCTTTTGTTTTATCGGTTTTTTAATTCATTTGGTCTACGCAAATTTTTCTTCTATTTTTAAAGAGAAAATGTTGGCGGGCAATAATTTCTCGATCCTCAATAAAATTAGTGGTGCTATTTTCTTTGTTCTCGCAGTTTTACTCATCGCCCAATAAATTATTACTTAATATATTATGTTTTAAAAGCCTAAACTCATGGTTAGGCTTTTCAAGTCTTTTGATCTTTAAATATATTTTTATCTAATTACAATTTTTAGACCACTACTCTGTTTAATATCCAACCATAAAAAAAATCTTCATACTTGGGGTTATTCTCTGTAATTTCGATATAACGCTGCCCTTGCATAATATTTAAAACACGGACTAACACCTTTTCACCTTCTTTATGTCGGTTATTTAAATACATCTTAAGAGCTTGAAAAGTAAGAGGACCATATTGACCATCTACCACAAGATTTGGCCAACCTTCTTTTCCCTCTTTATTCAGCAGATTTAAAGCACGTTGTAATAAAGGCTTTGCAAAATTGACACCACAGTTGATAGCTGTATCGAGTAACTCTTCGGCAATAGCGGGGCTAATCGTATCAATTTGGTCAAACTGAGGTTCAAGCCAATATTGTTGTTTATAGATAGATTTAGCCACGGTTAATGGTAAATCTTGCATATGACCTTGATATCCATTTGATCGAGCGACGGCTTCTGTAATACCAAATTTAGTGGCATGGCCGTGATCAGATGGATGGTTAACATAGCCGCCTTCTCGGCTGATGAGTGATTCTAAGTATTGATCAATATTCATTTTATTTTACCTATATGATTGAATCCGTCTTAACTATTTTGAAGATCATCTTTCGCCTTTTTTAG
This sequence comes from Acinetobacter pittii, assembly GCF_034064985.1. Lineage (NCBI taxonomy): Bacteria > Pseudomonadati > Pseudomonadota > Gammaproteobacteria > Moraxellales > Moraxellaceae > Acinetobacter > Acinetobacter pittii. The sequence continues at coordinate 2,532,182 of NZ_CP139249.1, forward strand.
GTCTTTCATGACCTCCACAATCGTTTTACCTTCTTGTTTATTGATAAAGTTAAATACCCATCTCACAATAGCCCAGCCCGGTAATCCGCAAATGAAGAAGAATCCACATAACGTGATCATTCCCCAAATATCGGATACCCATTCATGTAAATTCCATTTCATAATAATGAAGGAACCGCCTGTCAGACTTGAAACTACGGTACAGATGAGACCCACAATCCATTCTTGTGGTGAACGCGGAAAACGCATCATTAATACAACTGCGACAACTAAGCTGACTGCAAAAGCCACCATAATGGCAATACTATAAATATTTAAAAAAGTGGCTAACCCACTGGTTGAAACTGTTTCCATGACTTTGTCCTGCTTTAAAGGATAAAACTTAAAAAATCAACATAATCATTAGCTTGTTGTTTTTTATGTTTTATAGTTACCCTTAGTTTTCTTTATTACAGTCAATAAAAAACACTAACGCTTTTAAACCGCGCCAAATCGCAAGACGAACTTATCCTTGACCCCATGTTTCAGGGGCCCAAGAAAGAATGTTTGTATGCTAAAGCCTGTTAGTGTGCACTGCTTAAGGCCTGTTCAATCAACTCAATTACTGTGATTGCACCTAGCGCTTTTTGCATAGAGACTTGATCATCAAATATGAATGCTTCATCTTCAAGTTCATTGACAATCTGCTTTGCCTCCTCGAGTGCTCTTTTTATTTTTTGTACCTTATATTTGTTTACGTCTTTTGCAATTGTTGGGACATACCCTCCACGTTTTGCATTTTTAAGTTGTTTAGCTCTGTTCTGCATTGCTGTAGTCATTCACTATCTCCAACTCAACTCACTCGTTTAGTAAGGCGTCTTTATCGTTTGTTATTCTTGAAGTTTTCATACATTCTCTCAGCAATATAGCCAAGCTATTACTACAAATATGTGTCCGAAACGTTTCTTCTGGTACAACAATCATAAAGACCTAAACGTTATATATTTAAAGCCTTAATTTACAAATAAATATTTCCTTTTCTAAAAATGTAAAAAAGTATTAAACCTTCTAGAATTAAACATTTTCCATACTTTAATTTTTTGACCAAAAAGTTCATATAAGGCTTTGCCGTATATCGGAAACTTTTGTTAGAGCTCACAAACTTTGTTAAATTCTTCATGTTCTTGATACCCTTTATCGACGAACATTAAGCCTGATCCACGGAATCGGGCTTTTTTTATTCCAATTTTTGTTTTGATAGCCTCTTAGCAAATAATAATTGAGCTATCTCCCTTTTATTCTGCTACTTATAGAAACAAAATAAATTTAGCTTTGATCTCAACACCCTGATAAAGCTAGAAATAGTGACTTAAACACAATTTAAACTTTATCTATGCAGCTGAAGATATAACTGATATTATAACTATAGTTATTGTTAGTCAATAACTATAGTTGTTTTACTCGATATAACTTTAGTTATATATTTGTTATAAGTTTGCTGGTGTGACCATTATGGCTCTTAAAGACCGTTTAAAAGATTCTAGAATTAAAGCCAAAAAAACTCAGGCTGAAGTGGCAGAAGCAGTAAAAATGTCTCAGCCAGCCTATCAGGCTTTAGAATCGGGGAAAAATTTGAAATCTGCGTTTCTTCCTTTAATTGCTCAGTTTTTAGGTGTGGATGGTTATTGGTTAACAACTGGCAATACAGAAGATTCATTTAGAGAAAGCGACGTATTTAGCCCTACTGTGGTGAGTGCTGAATCTACCGATCAATATGTCTGGATTGAAGTTGTAGAAGCTAACTTTTCTTGTGGTACGGGTGAATCTATAGAGTTTCACTTTGATGCTATTAATGGAAAAATTCCTTTCCCCGCTTCATTCTTTAAAGAAAAACGTGTTGCTCAAGAATGCATGCGTATTATTAAAGCAAAGGGCGATAGCATGACCGACTACATTAAAGATGGAGATTTGGTGGGTATTGATATCTCACAGTCTGAAGTCATTGATGGTGAGATTTATGCGGTTTACTTTGCTGGCGAAGGAATGATTAAACAAATTTTTAAAGAAGCAGACGGTTCTTTAATTTTGCATAGCTTAAATGAAAAATTTAGAGATCGACGTGTAACTGAAGAGAACGGAAAGAACTTTAAAGTGATGGGCCGTCAGTTTTGGCGGGCAGGCTAATTAAGCTATTAAATATAGCTAAAATAATAATTTCATTGCTTTAATAGAGTTTACCTTTATATAACTTTAATTATTTATATAACATGTAGACATAAAAAAACCTATCTCCATTAAAAGAGATAGGTTCTCTCGATTTATTACCATGGTTTTATCAACAATATGTATTTAAACGATAAAGTTGATTAAATCCAGCGTAGAAGCTTTTACCATCTTGGTTTAACTCAATTTCTTCACCAGACTGAAGTTGAATTTTTTTACCAACTTCGACCCAACGATATCCATCGAGAGAGTTTTGCTTACGCACGTGAGGAACAATCCTCACATTAATTTCGTTGCCATTTACGGCTGTGGCAATGTGCCACTCATTTACTATATTCACAATCATTCACTCATCACTGAGCTCATGTGATTTAACGGTATGTAATTAGAACGCTAGATTTAGGGTATGGACAGTTCGTCTAGAATTTAATATTTAGCTTTATATAGGGTTATTTATAAGCTAATAGCTTTTCATAATTTTTGTATTATGAAAAGTGGTACATCACAGAGCATAATATTTTTGGATGCGGGAGTCGGATTTGAACCAACGACCTTCGGGTTATGAGCCCGACGAGCTACCAGACTGCTCCACCCCGCAATTGGAAGTAAGCTTTATACGCTCATATATTTTATAAAGCAAACTTTATTTTTTAATCGGTTGTAATTATTACCAATTCTCTTTTTATTATTTTTTCATTTTAACCATTCGGTCTAAATAGCGATATCGATTTCCAGCTTTTAGTTGTTTAAATTGTTGTATTTATTTTAAACAGAACCTGATATTCATAAACAGCAATTGCCTTGGATGGGTGGCTTTTATACTATCTAGTTTGGCCCTTTAATCTTTAGTTCCTATGTCTGAACCTCAGTTTTCCCTTAGTGAATATCTCGGCACAGTTCAGGAAGTTATCCGTCTGGCCTTTGATGAACCAGTTTGGGTAAAAGCAGAAATTCGAAATTTAAATGTTAAAGGTGGCCATTATTATCTAGAACTCGCAGAAAAAGATGCCGAGACAGATAAAGTCATTGCTAGTTGTAAAGCCACAATCTGGAAATTTTCAGCAAGTAAAATTGTTTTAAAGTTTGAACGTGAAACTGGTATCGAAATCTCAAGTGACTTAAATGTGCTTATCAAAATTAGAGCACGTTTTGATCCTCAATATGGGTTTTCGGTCAATATTGAAGAAATTGACTCAAGCTTTACATTGGGTGAAATTGCTAAACGTTATCAGCAAATTATTGAACGACTCACTCAAGAAGGCTTAATTCATAAAAATAAACTCCTCCCTACTCCTTTTGATATCCAAAATGTTTTAGTGATTGCCCCTCAAAATGCAGCGGGCCTCGGCGACTTTAAAAAAGATGCGGATGCTCTAGAGAGAAATGGGGTTTGCCATTTTGTGTATCACAGCGCGACATTTCAAGGAAATACGGCTGCAACCAGTTTGATTGAGTCTTTAGGTTCAGGTTTAAGACAATGGGCCAGCACATTTACATTTCCACCAGATTTGATTGTGATTATTCGTGGTGGTGGTGCTGTTAATGACTTGGCTTATTTAAATGATTATGAGCTTGCCGCTCTGCTCTGCAAACGCAGTGTACCGATTTGGGTGGGAATTGGTCATGAAAAAGACCGTACTATCTTAGATGAGATTGCACACCGTTCGTTTGATACACCGAGTAAAGTGATTGCTGGTATTCGCAACCATATTGTTGAGCGTGTACAAGAAGCAGTAGATAGTCTACAAACCATCAAGCTGCTTTCTCAGCATCAAATCACGACCTATCAAAGCAAGAATGATCAACTGCTTCATCACATTAAGTCATCCGCACAAAATCAACTTAACTCGGCGCATCGCTTGCTTGATCAGATGAGAGAACGTATTCAGTTCAGCTCACAGCAACAAGTTAAATTTTCATTAGCTCAAATCGAATCTTTAATGAAGGAAATTCTTTTGCAAAATCCTAAACAGGTCCAAGCCAAGGGCTATGCAATTGTCAGATCCGAAGGAAAAGCGATTCGCTCTATCCATCAAATTTCAAGCCCTGCCATTGCTATTGAAATGCAAGATGGTGTGGTAGAAGCCAACATTACACAGGTAATCCCAAATGAAGAATGAAGAGTTAACCTTTAAGGACGCCCATGACATTTTGAAGAAAAATGCCGAATTATTAGAATCTCAAGAAAGCCCAGATATTGATAATTTAATGAAAATCGTTGAAGAATCGATTACTGCTTATAAAGCGTGTAAGTCACGTATAGAAGCTGTTCAGCAAGCTTTAGATGAAACATTTAAAGAATAAATTGAATAGAAAAAGCCCATTCCTACTTCTCATTGAAGGAATGGGCTTAGTGAAATCCACTTAATCCTGAAATACAAAAATGTGGATTAGGTCACACTTTTGCATAAGCATAGTCCCATAACCATTTTAGATGTTCAATATTTTAATTGTGTCTGTAGGTTAGTTTGACTTAATTTTCACCAAATCTTAACTAAACTTCTATTATTAAGATCAAACCAGACACAAGCTCTACTCATGATTATCGTTAAACTTAATTTAAGACCTATTCCTCGCTAAAAGGTCCAATTAATTGATAAATTTTGCCATCTTTTGGATTTTCATAGAGTAAATCCATATTAGGCAAAATAATATCGTCATTAATTTCAATATGTTCAACGCTCCTATGAAGTTCAAGTGCGTGATCATTCATTGGTCTAACTTTTGCCAAAGCAATTGTTTCTTTATCAAACTGATCCTTGATAATTACTTTTAATCTTGTCATGAAAATCTCCTGAAAATTAAATTTTTAATATAAATAATGGGTTAAGTTTAAAATGAGCTAATCGCAGAATAGCCGATTGGCATCGCAAAAAAAGTTAAAATAAATGCAGCCGTACGTTGTAAATTACGTTGGTTTAACCAAGTTACTTTGTTTGAAATTAATACGGTTCCAAAAGCAATCCATAAAAATGCAATGGGTGTAATTAATGATAAAAAAATAGCAATATGCACAAAATAAACGTGAAGCACTTCCCATGCTGCATGTGGAAAAATAGCAGAAGCAAAGAGTAAAGCTTTAGGGTTTAAAAGTGTTGCAACAAATAAAGCCTTAGGCGTAATCAGTGGGCTGTCTAATTTGATGTCATTTGTTGATGTTATCCAAAGTTTAAATGCAAGGTAGAGAATAAAAGTTGCACTTATTAACTTTAATAAGGCAGGAAGCCAAGGGATAAAATGTGAAACTGACTCCAGCAAAATACCCCACGAAGTAATTGCAATGAGATAACCCATCACTTCAGCAGGAATAAGTTTAAGAGACTGCTTCACCCCTGCTTGTATTCCGGCTGAGGCTAACAATGTATTCGTTGGGCCTGGAGTCAACAAAATGGTGACCACAAGTCCAATAAATATAAATGACACCATAGGCAACGAACTCTTTAGTTATGCTAGGCGAAATATGTCAAAAAGGAATATCTATTGTCGACAAAATGGTTGTAACAAGAAATATTAATATTTAATTATTTATTTTTAAAACAATTAATTAAGTTAAACTGACCTTAAATTCACTTACAGTTTCAACAATTTTAAATATGCAAAATTGATCACAAAAATAGAGAATAACGAGCTATTTTTACAAGCTCATCAAAAAAACTAACTCGAGATTTTCACTCAAAAAAATAAGTTGTTATTTTTAATATATTGCACTCATTTAGTTTACTTAATAATCGTTTTTCTTACTTGAAATTTTCGAATTGATCAATATATAAACAACTAGAAATCGTGATTTTACTGAATATGATGTCTTGCTCCCCATCAATTCATTGATCGCCGCTTTCATCACATAAATCAGATGATGGAGGATGCATGATGAATGCTTATGTTCGCCCTCATCCAGATGGTTTTAAATCTTATTTAGGAAAGAATCAGAAAACCGGACTCTACATTGTACGAATTGGTTGGACGGTTTATGAAATGAATGGCAATGGCTCTGTTGTGTACATTGTCAAAAATGAAGATACGATTCCATTGGATGTAGAAAAGTTTAAAACTGACCGTCCCAAAATTTATGCTGCTCTTCTAAGTGAAGTTCAGTTTCAACGCAAGAAACAACTTGCGATTGATCTCCAACAATCCAATATCCCTTCTTATGACCGTAAAGCCTACAAAAAACGCCGTGGCTTTATCAAATCCTAAACTTATTTTCCTCTGTAAACGCATATAGAAAAAGCACCCTCGGGTGCTTTTTCCGTTAACGACCTGTTGCGATTAATACAAACATACTCAGTATTAGTGTGCTTAATGATCGTTTGCAATGTATGTGGACTTCATGCTCAGCTCCGTGAGCGTACTGATTAACGTTTTCCATTTCGTGTGCCCTTAAAGTTCACACTGATAATTTGCACAAATTTCAAACAATAAGAAATTAGCCAAAAGTATTATATCGAATCAAATTTTAAACCTAATTTTTTTATCGGTATTTCGCGTTTTATAAATCAACTCGAACCGATCTAACTCAAATAGATGTAACATTCTTATACGAGGTTAACTCCCTATGGAGCGTTTGTAGACCTTTCATTTCAAACTCACCTGCCAAAGAAATGATTTTATAAAATGAAAAAAGATAACAATATTCTGTTTTTTAATAATAGTCTTCGACAGGAGAACTCTTATGGAAATGCAACAAGAAACCAACCCTTCTTTATTTTGTGATACCTCTACCTCAATCCAAGCATGCATTGAATGTATGATTGCATGCAAAACCTGTGCAGCAGCCTGTTTGCAAGAAGAACATGTAAGTATGATGCGTGAATGTATTAAGCATTGCATGACATGCGTAGAGATCTGCCAACTTTGTACGTCGTTAGAACTAAGAAACTCAGAACTAGCAGAGCCAGTAATGCAACTTTGTGCAAATGCATGTCAACTTTGTGCAGCGGAATGCAGCAAACATGAGCATGAACATTGTCAGATCTGTGCGAAAGCATGTTTAGCCTGTGCTCAAGCTTGTCTTGCCTATCGTGCTTAAATAATTTTCCTGATGTAAAGCCTACGCTTCTTTAGATCGTAGGCTGATTAAAATACATTAAATAACAATAAATTATATATTTATTATTTAAGGAATACTTTTTTATAGGCATAAAAAAAACCCGCATCTTGGGGAAAATGCAGGCTCTTAGATCTCCCACAACGACCATGAGTTCATTATTAAACTTGAACTTTAAACCGTTAACTAAATGTACAGCGAATAAAAATAAAAAGCAATACAGAATAGTCTGTATATTTGAAATATTTTATTATTTTTACATTACTTTTTCATAAATAAGTTAAAAATATAAGCTATCTCTACATAAGAAATAGTTTTTACAGGCATTAAAAAAGCCCGTTTCACGGGCTTTTCTGCAACGGTGAGCAATCTAAGATTTGTGTCTATCCATCTCTTGGTTTGCTCTTTGCTAGCTATATGTAAGGTCTTATCGTATCTTTTGCCCTGTCCCAAGTTTCCCTGTGGATCGAGGAGATATTACGATTACCTTAGGTACAGTTATAGCACATTATTTATTCATGGCTAGTCTTGTTCACGTTTTTTTACAAATGAATAAAATACGATCTAACCTTAATATTTAAGGGTTTTCTACCCCATTTTGGTATTGGCGAGCATTATCGCAAATTGGATACCACTTCACTTTTGAAGACACAAAAGCATGAGAGATGACTGACGTCGATATTTCCTCATTAATCAGACCTACCCTTAAACGCACCACCTCAGGTTTATCTAGACGTTCACTCCAGATCGGTGAACCACAAGTTTTACAGAACACTCTCTTTTTGTTTGGAGAAGCAAAATAAGCCTGTAAAAGCTTTTCACCTTGCACAATATTTAAGTTACTTTTTTGTACTTGGGTAATGGCAGCAAAAGCAGCTCCTTGTGCTTTTTGACATTGTGTACAATGACAAACCATGATGGGTGCTAATTCGCTATTAATTTGCAGTTGAATCCCATTACAAAGACAAGAAGCTGTATAAGCCATCATTTTTCCTTTTTTTATTTTAATGAAACTTAGCTTACACCCACACCTTTTTCAATATGATCTAAGATGGCACAAGAAGCTTGTTGGTTACCGCAGCAATCATCGGCTGAAGCCTGCAAAATATTGACCATTTCTTGTAGATGAGCAATTTTCTGTTTTAATTCGGCAATGTGTTTTACGGTTAAGGCTTTCACCTCAGCACTCTGCCGATCTGTGTTTTTCCAAAGCGAAATAAGCTCTTTCATCTGTTCTGATGAAAAACCTAACTCTCTCGCGTGTTTTAAAAAGTTTAAAGTTTTAAGGTCTGTTTCTGAGTAAATACGATAGCCAGAAGCAGAACGCTGAGCTGCTTCAAGTAAACCGATTTCTTCATAATAGCGAATCATTTTCGCCGAAATGCCCGAATGTTTGGATGCCTGACCGATATTCATCTCACACCTCAAATACTAAATTTGGTTTAAGACCTGCTGTCATGATCTTAAACCAAAAGTTGATTTTCAGCACGCTTACTGTACTGGCGCATGAAAGCGTTTTAAGCGTAACGCATTGCCTAAAACAAAGACTGAAGAAAGTGCCATCGCGCCTGCTGCAAACATAGGTGAAAGTAACACACCAAATGCTGGATATAGGGCACCTGCTGCAATTGGAATAAGTGCAACGTTATATACAAATGCCCAGAACAGGTTTTGGCGTATGTTTCGCATAGTTGCTTTACTTAGCGCAATTGCGTTCGGTACGCCTTTTAAACTGCCTGACATCAGCACCACATCGGCAGCTTCAATAGCAACATCAGTTCCTGTACCAATGGCTAAGCCCACGTCTGCTTGCGCCAAGGCTGGTGCGTCGTTAATACCATCACCAACAAAAGCTAAGCGACCATATTGTTTTTGCAGTTGGCGAACTGTGTCCACTTTGCCCTCGGGTAAAACCTCGGCCACAACTTCATCAATGTTCAGCTTTTTGGCAATGGCTTGTGCCGTATGACGGTTGTCTCCAGTAATCATTGCAACCTTTAACCCAAGCTGATGTAAGGCCTCAATCGCAGTATAGGTTGTTTCTTTAATTGGATCTGCCACGGCAATAATTGCTGCAAGTTGCTGGTCAATGGCAACATAGAGTGGTGTTTTGCCTTCTTCACCCAATTGAGCAGCAATCGCTTGGAATGAGCTGGTATCTAAACCAAGTTGGTGCATATAACGATCTGCGCCAATTTGTACTTTTTGGCCTGAAACTTCCGCTTCAATACCTGAACCTGTAATTGAGTTAAATGCTGTTACGGGTAATAAGTTTAAGCCTTCACTTTCTGCTGCTTGAACAATGGCAAGCGCAATTGGATGTTCAGACTTGGCTTCGATAGAGGCAACGAAAGTCAGCAATTGTTTACGTTCAAAACCTGATTGCACATTAAAGTCTGTCAGTGTCGGTTTGCCTTCGGTGAGCGTACCCGTTTTATCAACTGCAACGACCTGCGCTTCTTGTAAAAGCTGTAAAGCTTCACCTTTACGGAACAAGACACCTAACTCAGCACCACGTCCAGTACCGACCATAATAGAAGTTGGTGTTGCAAGTCCCATCGCACAAGGACAAGCAATGATCAGTACCGCAACAGCATTCACTAAACCAAAAGTCAGCGCAGGCTCTGGCCCCAAAATAAACCAAACCAAGAAAGTAATTGCAGCAATTAACATGACTACAGGCACAAACCACATAGTGACTTTATCGACTAAGTCCTGAATTGGAAGTTTAGAACCTTGGGCTTGTTCAACCATTCGAATAATTTGTGAAAGTACAGACGAAGAACCAACGGCGGTTGCCCGAATGTTTAGAGTACCGTTTTGATTGACTGTACCCCCGACCACCTGATGCCCTACTATTTTTTCAACAGGAACAGGCTCACCCGTAATCATAGATTCATCAATATAGCTGTGCCCTTCAACCACCTCACCATCGACTGGCACACGTTCACCCGGACGAATTTCTACAATAGTTCCACTGACCACTTCGGCAACAGCAACTTCCACCACTTGACCGTCACGTTGAATACGGGCTGTTTTTGGCTGCATTCCTACCAAATGTTGAATCGCTTGCGAAGTACGTCCTTTAGCTTTGGCTTCAAAATATCGCCCAAGTAAAATTAAACTAACAATAACGGCAGCCGCTTCAAAGTAAACATTGACCGTGCCTTGTGGTAACACATGCGGCATAAAGGTTGCTACAACTGAGAAACTGTAAGCAGCCAAAGTTCCAACAGCAACCAGCGAGTTCATATCTGGCGCTAAACGCCATAAGGCTGGGATACCTTTTTGGTAAAAACGGCGACAAGGAAAAACAAGAACTAAGGTGGTTAAAACAAACTGTAAAAGCCAGCTATTGTATTGACCAATGGTGTGCATGACCCACATGTGAAAAGCTGGAATTAGATGTGAACCCATTTCCAAAATAAACACAGGTAAAGCCAACACAATCGAAATGATCAAATCTTTTTTGAGCTGATCTAACTCTGACGCTTTTTTATCGAGTTGCTCATCTTGATTTTTTTCAGATACTTTCGCGTTATAACCTGCTTTTTTAACAGCGCGAATTAAGTCTTCAACATTGACTGAATTATCTGCCTGCACCCAAGCCTGCTCTGTTGCTAAATTGACTGTGGCTTCTTGAACGCCGTCTACTTTTTTTAGGGCTTTTTCAACTCGTGCAACACAAGATGCACAGGTCATGCCCTCAATAGACAACTCCACTGGCGCAGCTTTTGGAACATCATAACCAGCTCGTTCAACTGCTTTAACCAATGCTTCACGCTGAATCGGTTGATTTGAATAAACAACGGCTTTCTCTGTTGCCAAATTAACGTTGGCAATTTCTACATTTTCAACTTTCTTAAGTGCTTTTTCGACACGACCTACACACGAGGCACAGGTCATGCCTTCGATTGGAAGTGTTTCACTATATGCTGGCAATTTTGTGTTTTTTGAGTCCATCAAACACCTCTGCAAATCTGCAAAATTTAATATTCTGTATCGAGCATACAGATTCCCATCATGGGAAGGTCAAGCATATTTTTTTAAAAAATTAGTCTTGACCTTACAATCATGACAAGGTTTAGACTCAGTGTTATCCAAACAAACATCTCATTCTTGATGGAGTATGAACATGAAACTACTTATTGAAAATATGACTTGTGGTGGCTGCGCTCGTGGAGTGACTGCGACGATTCAGGACGTCGATCCAAATGCAAAAGTAGATGTAGACTTAGCGACCAAAATCGTGACTGTTGAAAGCAGTGAAAGCATCGACAAAATTACCGAAGCACTTGAAGAAAATGGTTTCCCAGCGAAAGTGCAATAAGATATAAAACCGCATAGCTTCAGCTTTTGAGGCTATGCCTGCTTTATTTAAAAATCGATACCGTCTGAATCATCTATCGGATTCTGATCGAGCGTGAAAACGGTGCGTTTATATGGAATACCTTCAAGATCATACACCTGATAAATACAATCAAACAAAAGCTGTAAGTCTTCACTTCGGTCCATTGCGCGTGCCGTAATGAAAATCGGACTGACTGCGCCGTTATCTAAAATCGGAATGTAATTTAAATGAGGAAAGCGAATAGTATCGGCACTGGCAGGAATAATACACAAACCTTCACCCGCTGCCACCAAGCCCAAAGCCAGTTGAATTTCCCGTATTTCATGCATATTTTTTGGAACCAAACTATGTTCGGCAAAAATGTTCAAAAGCTGGGTCGAAAAATTGGGTTTCGGCGAAGTGGGATACATAAACATCTTTTCATCAATGAGATCGGCCAAATATACCCCTTCCGTACGCTGAGCAATCGGATGACTCGTATGCGCAGCAACCACCAAGCGTTCTTTACGTAGCAAAATACGTCTCACCGCAGGATCACTAATTCTTAGGCGTCCAAATCCAACATCAATACGTCCTTCTTTTAATGCCTGTAGTTGCTCGGTTGTACTTAACTCCATTAATTGAATATTCAAATGAGGTTGTTGTTGCCGAAATAAATAAATGATTCGAGGCAGTAAACCATAGAGTAAAGACCCGACAAAACCAATCGTCACACTACGTTCAATTAGACCAATACGTTTGGTCATACTTTTTATTTCTTCAGCATTCGACAAAAGTTTAAGGGCGTGCTGATAAAAGAAATGTCCGGCTGGGGTTGTCTGTAAAGGACGGCTTCCACGCTCAAACAGTTGAATTCCAAGCTCACTTTCCAAATTTTGAATCTGTCGACTCAAAGGTGGTTGAGCAATAAATAGTTTTTCCGCAGCTTTTGTAAAGCTCTGCTCTTCAACAACAGCCACAAAATACCGTAAATGTCTTAGTTCCATAAGACTTCCATACCTTTAAGATATAAAAAAATGCAAATTCAGTCTTAGACACAGTTTAACCATTCTTTTAAGGTATATACAAGCAACAAACCGATGAAGCGATGAATTGCTTTGTGAAAAAGCCTTCTTGCCAATCTTCCAGTGATTCATCTTCATCAATTCACGGTTAAACACCCAGCGCACTCATGCGCTTCATTGACAATATTAGGATATCAAGACCTTGTAGATCGTAGCTAAGGCCTTGGTGACTTCCACACTTTTGGAAAGTCGGAGAACGGACATGCCACGTATTCCTGTAATCAATACTAGCCATCTTGACCGTATTGATGAATTACTTGTAGATAATATCGATACAGGTGAATTTAAACTTCATCGCTCAGTGTTTACTGACGAAGCCCTATTTGACCTCGAAATGAAATATATCTTCGAAGGTAATTGGGTTTACTTAGCACACGAAAGCCAAATTCCAAATAATAATGACTACTACACCACTCACATTGGTCGTCAGCCAGTCATTATTGCCCGCAACCGTAACGGCGAACTCAATGCCATGATCAATGCGTGTTCACACCGCGGAGCACAACTTTGCCGTCACAAGCGTGGTAACAAAGCAACATATACCTGCCCTTTCCACGGCTGGACGTTTAACAACTCAGGTAAACTTTTAAAAGTTAAAGATCCAAGCGAAGCTGGTTACTCGGACTGCTTTAACCAAGAAGGCTCACATGACCTTAAAAAAGTGGCTCGTTTTGAGAGCTACAAAGGTTTCTTATTTGGTAGCTTAAATCCCGATGTTCCTTCACTTGAAGAATTCTTGGGTGAAACCACCAAAATCATCGACATGATTGTTGACCAGTCTGAACATGGCCTTGAAGTTTTACGTGGTTCATCTACCTATACCTATGAAGGCAACTGGAAACTCACCGCTGAAAATGGTGCCGATGGTTACCACGTTTCTGCTGTTCACTGGAACTACGCAGCAACAACTCAACACCGTAAAGAAACTCAAGCTGCCGATAACATCCGTGCGATGAGTGCAGGTTCTTGGGGTAAACAAGGCGGTGGCTCGTATGGCTTTGAAAATGGCCACATGTTGCTTTGGACACAATGGGCAAACCCAGAAGACCGTCCAAACTTCCCGAAAGCAGACGAATACACCGAAAAATACGGTGAAGCGATGTCGAAATGGATGATTGAGCGCTCACGTAACTTGTGTCTCTATCCAAATGTTTATTTGATGGACCAGTTCGGTTCGCAAATTCGTGTACTTCGCCCACTTTCAGTTAATAGAACTGAAGTCACCATTTACTGTATCGCACCTAAAGGCGAAGCACCCGAAGCTCGCGCACGTCGTATCCGTCAATATGAAGATTTCTTTAATGCATCAGGTATGGCAACACCGGACGATTTAGAAGAATTCCGTGCTTGTCAGGCAGGCTACGCAGGTATTGCCCTTGAGTGGAATGACATGTGCCGTGGTTCAAAACACTGGATTTATGGACCAGATGATGCAGCGAACGAAATCGGTTTAAAACCCATGTTAAGTGGTATCAAAACTGAAGATGAGGGACTTTATCTTGCCCAGCATCAATATTGGTTACACACCATGAAACACGCGATTGCATCAGAGAAAGAAATTGCTGATCAGGGAGAAACAGCATGAGTGCTCAAGACAAAGCAACTTTAGAAAATATTGCTCAGTTTCTCTATCGTGAAGCTCGCTTTTTAGATGATGAACAATGGGATGATTGGCTTGAATGCTATGCACCAGAAGCTTCTTTTTGGATGCCAGCTTGGGACGACGACGATAGATTAACTGAAGATCCGCAATCTGAAATTTCACTTATTTATTATCCAGACCGTCAAGGTTTAGAAGATCGTGTGTTCCGTATTAAAACCGAGCGCTCATCTGCAACCATGCCAGATACTCGCACAAGCCACAATATTGCCAATGTTGAAGTCGTTGAGCGCGACGGTGACAAAGTTACTGTTCGCTTTAACTGGAATACCTTGAGTTTCCGTTACAAGACAAATTATAGCTATTTCGGTATGTCACGTTATGTGATCGATTTTTCAGGTGATCAACCAAAAATCTTGAGCAAGTATGTCGTTTTGAAAAATGACTACATCAATCAAGTGATTGATATTTACCACCTTTAAGACATACCCCCTCAGTTAAACGGACTGTTGACTGAGGGTAAAAGTTTCAAATATTTTGTAGGATACATGCCATGTCAAACCACAATATCGCACTTCAATTTGAAGATGGTGTTACACGTTTCATTAACGTAGCTCAAGGCGAAACCCTATCTGACGCAGCCTATCGCCAAAAAATTAATATTCCTTTGGATTGCCGTGATGGTGCATGTGGAACTTGCCGCGCATTTTGCGAATCCGGTAGTTATGACATGCCAGAAGAAACCTATATTGAAGATGCATTAACCCCTGAAGAAGCTGAGCAAGGCTATATTCTTGCTTGCCAATGTCGCCCAACTTCCGATGCTGTATTTCAGATTCAGGCGTCATCAGATGTCTGCAAAACAGAAATTCATAGCTTCCAAGGTACCCTAGCCCGCGTTGAAAACTTATCAGATTCAACCATCACTTTTGACATTCAACTTGATGAAGGTCAACCGGATATTCATTTCCTTGCAGGTCAATACGTCAACGTTGCAATTCCAGAAACTGGCGAAACACGTTCCTATTCATTTAGCTCAAAACCGGGCAATCGCTTAACAGGCTTTGTGGTACGTAATGTACCAAATGGCAAGATGAGTGAATTCTTAAGCAAGAATGCTAAAGCTGGCGACAAAATGACATTTACAGGTCCATTCGGTAGCTTCTACTTACGTAATGTAGCGCGTCCAGTGCTAATGCTTGCAGGCGGTACTGGTATTGCCCCATTTATGTCGATGTTACAAGTGCTTGAAGAAAAAGGTTCAGAACAACCAGTTCGTTTAGTCTTTGGTGTCACCAATGACTTTGATTTGGTTGCTCTAGAAAAACTCAATGAGTTGCAGGCGAAATTCCCATGGTTTGAATATCGAACTGTGGTCGCAAGCTCTGAGAGTAACCATGAACGCAAAGGCTATGTCACTGGTCATATTGAAAGTGAATGGTTAAACGGTGGCGATGTCGATGTTTATCTATGTGGTCCAGTGCCAATGGTAGAAGCGGTACGTGGCTGGTTAGAAACTGAAAATATCAAACCTGCTAACTTCTTATTTGAAAAATTCTCTGCGAATTAACAGGTGGAGAAGTTATCTATGTCAAACCGTCAAAGATTTATCAATAAAGTCGTGATTGTTACGGGTAGTGCCCAAGGTATTGGTCGTGGTGTGGCACTGCAAGTTGCAGCTGAAGGCGGCCAAGTCATCATGGCTGACCGCTCTGAATATGTTGAAGACGTACTCAAAGAAATTCAGAGTGAAAATGGCAATGCCGTCACGATTAATGCTGACCTTGAAACCTATGCAGGTGCTCAAGCGGTAGTTGCAAAAGCCATTGAACACTATGGTCGGGTAGATATCCTGATTAATAATGTAGGTGGCGCGATCTGGATGAAACCTTTTGAAGAGTTTTCCGAAGAAGAGATCATTAAGGAAGTAAATCGTTCATTGTTTCCAACGTTATGGTGCTGCCGTGCTGTGTTACCCGCCATGATTAAGCAACAATCGGGGGTGATTGTAAATGTGTCTTCAATTGCAACCCGTGGTATTAATCGTATTCCCTACTCGGCATCTAAAGGTGGAGTAAATGCTTTAACGGCATCGCTTGCTTTTGAACATGCTAAAGATGGAATTCGAGTCAATGCTGTTGCGACGGGTGGAACCGAAGCACCACCTCGCAAAGTACCGCGAAACGCCAACCCATTAAGTCAAAATGAAAAAGACTGGATGCAGCAAGTGGTTGATCAAACCATAGATCGAACATTTATGGGCCGTTATGGCACAATTCAAGAACAAGTCAATGCAATTTTATTTCTTGCATCAGACGAAGCATCATATATGACCGGATCGGTTATTTCGGTCGGAGGTGGAGATCAGGGTTAACCCTGATCTTTTTGCATGATTGGGTAAATAACATGATTTGCATGGAGGCAATCACACATGGCAACCCTGTTAAAGACATTAAAAAATGACTGGTCCATATCAGCAACAGTTGCTGGCTTTCTTGCGGTTTTAATTTCTTACTCAGGCCCACTGATTATTTTTTTCCAAGCTGCTCAGCGTGCTCATGTGTCCACCGACATGATGGTGTCATGGATTTGGGGAATTTCAATTGGTGCCGCCGTTTCAGGTATTTATCTTTCGATTAAATATAAAACTCCTGTCATAACCGCATGGTCTGCACCGGGCACTGCCCTATTAGTTACCCTATTTCCAAACGTCTCGTTGAATGAAGCAGTAGCCGCCTATATTACTTCCGCCATAGTTATTTTTTTAATTGGCGTTACAGGTTACTTCGACAAATTACTTAAATGGATTCCGCAAGACGTCGCTGCGGGCATGATGGCAGGTATTCTTTTTCAATTTG
Organism: Acinetobacter pittii; assembly: GCF_034064985.1. Classification (NCBI taxonomy): domain Bacteria; kingdom Pseudomonadati; phylum Pseudomonadota; class Gammaproteobacteria; order Moraxellales; family Moraxellaceae; genus Acinetobacter; species Acinetobacter pittii. The sequence goes on from NZ_CP139249.1 coordinate 2,549,304, forward strand.
GTATTAGTCTATTTACCGCGTCTGATAGCATGCCTTTTATTGTCTTTAGCATGCTTATTGTCTTTTTAATTGCTAAACGTTTAATGCCGCGCTACACCATGATTTGGGTGTTAGCTGCCGGAGTTTTATTAAGTCTTATTTTAGGCAAAATGAATCCGGTTGATGTGAGTTTTAATTTAGCAATCCCACAGTGGATAAGCCCAGAATGGACATGGAACTCAACACTCAACCTCGCTGTTCCTCTCATTTTAGTCAGTCTAACCGGTCAATTTTTACCGGGTATGGCGATTATGAAACTCAGCGGTTACGACACGCCAGCCAAACCCATTATTACTGTCACCAGTATTGCCTCTTTAGCCGTTGCCTGCATCGGCGGGATTACGATTGTGCTTGCCTCAATTACCGCTGCTTTATGTATGGGCAAAGATGCACATGAACTTAAAGAAAAACGTTACATCGCTGGAATCGCCAACGGAATTTTTTATATTTTAGGAGGCTTATTTGCTGGCAGTATTGTGATGCTATTTAGCTTACTTCCTAAAGAGTTGGTTGCAGCATTGGCAGGTTTAGCCTTGCTTGGAGCGATTGCGACCAATATTTCTGTTGCTATGAAAAATGACAGTCAACGTGATGCTGCACTTATTACCTTTTTAGCTACTGCATCGGGCATGCATTTCCTTGGATTAAGCTCAGTCTTTTGGGGTATTTGTATTGGTGTAATCGCCCATTTCATTCTCACACCACGCTCAACTCCAGCCACAAATTAAATTTTTATCTAAGTGCGCACCACTAAAATAAAACTGCAATCGCCAAATCAGGATGCAAATAATTCGCTAACACTGATTTGGCGATTTCTATTGAATATAAATTAAATTTCATTTTTAAGATAAATCACAAAAATAATTAAATAATAGACTTTAGTATTTTGTTTTTATATTTTAACTTCAACTCATAATACAAATTTAACGATATTTTTAGCTGTGATTATTATCAATAAACTATATAAAAAAACATCTATAAAATCCTTAAAATTCTCATCATACAATATTTAGCCCTATTTTAAACGCAACAAAAACACGCATAAAGACAAGAATAATAAATTATATTTTTCAATTGCTTACATTAATTTAAACACAATACCTTAAAGACATAAAGATATATCAATTAGGTTTTTGACTCTAACCCAATAACAAAATAGTTTATTTAAAAATAACGCGATGCTTCACAAATTGGAGGTGAAGAAAATGGATACGAGCAAGGTTAATATTAATGAGTTAATTGATAAAGCCAGTTTTACATCTTTTCATTGGAAAGTTTTAATCTGGTGCCTACTTATTATTATTTTTGATGGATATGATTTAGTTATTTATGGGGTTGCTCTTCCTCTGTTAATGCAACAATGGGCATTAACTGCTGTTGAAGCTGGGTTACTCGCCAGTGCTGCTCTATTCGGGATGATGTTCGGTGCCATGATTTTCGGCACGCTTTCAGACAAACTAGGGCGAAAAAAAACCATCCTGATTTGTGTCACCTTATTTAGCGGATTTACCTTTATGGGTGCCTTTGCCAAAGGACCAACAGAGTTTGCTATTTTGCGCTTTATCGCAGGTCTTGGGATTGGTGGCGTTATGCCAAACGTCGTCGCGCTTATGACTGAATACGCACCCAAAAAAATCCGCAGTACATTAGTCGCAATCATGTTTAGTGGCTATGCTATTGGCGGCATGACATCTGCTCTACTCGGTGCATGGCTAGTAAAAGATATGGGCTGGCAAATCATGTTTTTAATTGCGGGTATTCCCCTGTTGCTGCTCCCACTGATCTGGAAATTTTTGCCAGAATCTCTCGCCTTTTTAGTGAAATCAAACCATAGCGAGCAGGCGAAAGGTATTGTTAGTAAAATTGCGCCTCAAACTCAGGTAAACGCCAATACTCAACTGGTGTTAAATGAAAGCACCACAACCGATGCCCCTGTCCGAGCACTTTTCCAACAAGGTCGTACCTTCAGCACATTTATGTTCTGGATTGCTTTCTTTATGTGCTTACTTATGGTGTATGCCTTAGGAAGCTGGTTACCTAAACTCATGCTGCAAGCGGGCTACTCATTAGGTGCAAGCATGTTGTTCCTGTTTGCACTCAATATTGGCGGCATGGTCGGTGCAATTGGTGGCGGTGCTTTAGCAGACAGATTTCATTTAAAACCTGTTATTACGATCATGTTTATTGTGGGATCAGCAGCTTTAATTCTGCTTGGCATTAATAGTCCACAATTTATTTTATATAGCCTAATTGCGATTGCTGGTGCTGCCACAATTGGCTCACAAATCTTACTCTACACGTTTGTTGCACAGTTCTATCCAACCGCACTTCGTTCAACTGGCATGGGCTGGGCATCTGGCATTGGTCGTATCGGTGCGATTATCGGACCAGTTTTAACCGGAGCCCTACTCACACTTGAGCTTCCTCACCAAATGAATTTCTTAGCGATTGCAATTCCGGGTGTGATTGCTGCACTTGCAATATTTATGGTCAATCTAAAAGCCTCTGTTGCCGCACAAACGCCATCAACCTTTAACCCTCAAAACACGATTACCCAGCAGTAAATATAAATGCGCAGAGGACTGGCGCATCTTTTTGGAAATGGATTATGGAATTATTACACCGCTTTAAGCCATGTGCTTTAACTTTTGCGACCTTAGTGTTGATGTGTGGCAATTCATTCGCTGCAAATCCAAATCAGCAGCCCGAAGATGAATGGAAGTTCACGCTAAAGAATGCCTATATCAATCGTAATTTTGATAATGATGCACTCAAAGATACGGGCAGTTGGTCTCAGGCAGCGTCATTATTTTATAAATCGAAAATGCATGACACTCCACTAGTCATAGCAGATAAGCCTATAACCATTGGAGCTGATGCTTCTGTTCAATATGCCGTGCGTTTAAGTTCAGACAAACACGTTGCGGATACGGTTTTGCCTTTTAATAAAGAAACTCAATCACAAGCATCCGACTTCTTAAAATACGGTGCAACTTTAAAGCTGGGTTATGACAAAACTTTATTAAGTGTAGGCGAACTCTGGTTAGATTTACCTGTAACAGCTGTGGATGCCAGCCGCCAATTACTTGCTTCTTATTGGGGAACCAATCTTAAGTCACAACTTTCAGATCAGCTTTACGCTGAAATTGGTCGGGTTGAAAAAGTGTCGCCACGAAATGAAGAAGACTTTAAAAAGTTTTCTTTCACTTCAAATGGCATTACCAAAGAATCTGATGGTTTAAATTACATTGACCTGCGCTATCAATTTACGCCGTCACTCAAGGGTGAATATTACTTTGGTAATTTGGAAGATCTCTACAATAAACACTATGTAGGACTTGAGCATAATTGGAAACAACCTAATTTTGCCCTCACCTCTAAGTTTAAATACTTCAATGCAAAAAATGACGGCAATACTTTTGATATTGATGCGCAAAACATTGGAGTATTAGAAACATTTAAAGTAAAAAACCATACCTTTGGTTTGGGTTACCAGCAAATTATCGGCGAGTCAGCCTATCCCTTACCGGATGGCTTTTTACCAGAGACTTATTTCATTAACTGGAATGCCACGGGATTCTTTAAAAAAGAAGAAAAGTCTTACCACGTTATGTACGGCTACGACTTTAAAGATTACGTTCCGGGCTTAAACGCAATGGTGAAATATGTCTATGGCCATGACTTTAAAGCAGCAAATGGCGAGAAAAACCATGAAACTGAATCGAATGTAATTTTAAACTATGCATTTCAGCAGCCTTTCTTAAAAGGTCTTGCCCTGCAATACATTCGAATTGATTACAACGTTAAACATGGCAATGACTTTGGTGAAGATCGCTTGTTTGTAAACTACACTAAAAAGTTTTAATTATTTTTGATTTAAGTTAAGCGGGCCAATTTTGGTTCGCTTTATTATTTTTGAACCATAAAAAACGCTCTTACGAGCGTTTTTAATGAATCTAGTAACTTAAGCGACGTGCTTTTGCACAACAATCGAGCCTACTGAGTAGCCAGCACCGAAAGATGAAATCACCCCATATTCACCATCATCTACTTCATGGCCTGTACGATGTAAAGCAATAATTACACCTGCTGAAGAAGTATTGGCAAACTCATCTAGAATAATGGGTGCACGGCTTAGATCTGCATCTTTACCAGCCACATATTTCAAGATTAATTCATTCATGTTGGCATTAGCTTGGTGTAACCAGAAACGCTTAATATCGTTTGCAGTTAACTGCATTTTTTCCAACTGGGCATTAATGATTTTTGCCACCAATGGACAAACATCTTTAAAGACTTTACGGCCATCTTGACGGAATAACTTGTCGTCAACGACTGCATCTTCGCTACGGTTTAAGAAACCGAAGTTATTGCGAATGTTGTTTGAAAATTGAGTAAATAAATGAATATCTAAAATTTCAAAACCAGTCTTAGTAGTGGTTTCTTCAATAATAGAAGCGGTCGCAACATCACCAAAAATGAAGTGACAATCACGGTTACGGTAGTCTAGGTGACCAGATGTAATCTCAACGTTCACCAATAAAACACGGCGAGCACCTGAACGAATTGCATCAGCCGCTTGTTTCAAACCAAAAGTGGCAGCTGAACATGCAACGTTCATATCGTAGGCATAACCTTGAATGCCAAGTGCTGACTGGATTTCAATTGCAACTGCTGGATAAGCACGCTGCATGTTTGAACATGCCAAAATCACAACATCGATATCTTCAGCAGTTACGCCTGCATTTTCCATTGCCTGTTTCGCAGCAATAACACCCCACTCTGCTTGAAGTGAAAGTTCATCATTTGAACGTTCAGACAAACGCGGACGTAAACGTGTTGGATCAAGGATACCTGATTTCTCAATCACGTAACGGCGCTTAATACCAGACGCTTTTTCAATAAATTCAGCACTTGAACCACGTAGCTCTTCTAGCTCACCTGCTGCAATTTTCTCTGCATTCTCTTGGTTATATTGTTCCACATAAGCATTTAAACTGTCGGCCAGTTCTTCATTAGAAATGATTTCTGTTGGGTGAAATAACCCAGTACCTGTGATACGAATGCCCATGTAAAACTCCTAAAAAAATGAATAGGGTCTGTTAATCTTTCATTTATAAATTGCGTTGTAGGCTAAACAACAGCATAAACAGACCCCGATCTATCTTAACTGATTCCCAAACGATCCCATAACTTTTGCAGTCGAGTTGGCGAAATAGGCATCTTGGTTTTCATCGGTTGAGAAAATAAAGAAATGCGGAATTCTTCCAACATCAAATACAATTCTTTGATTTTTGGATCGTTTTTGAATTTAAATACCTTGTCCATCCATGGATCGACATCGTCAATTGCAGCATGATCTCGCTGTAGATTATTTGGCAATCGATCTAAACGCAATAGCAGTGCTTTTAAATAACGCGGGTATTCCTGCCAAAGATCGACGGGTTGACGGTAAACAAAATTGCCAAGTGACATTAAATCGAGTTGATCTTCAATATCATCAATACTGCGCCCAAACACGTTTGGATCAAGCACTAAAAGCTGACGACGGATTTGTTGCCACTGAATATAAATATCACTTAATTGCTCAAGTGCTTGCTGACCATAACTCAAAAATTGCTTTTTGACCTGATCTAGCAGCTTATTAAATTCATCAGCGTTAATTGGCAAAGTCGTAATTGCCATCTGCAACGTTGCATAGACCAACATCTGCTCAAGCTTAGCTTTATCGCCCAAAGGTGAATAAGCCAACGCGAGCGGTTTTGAAATCTGCTTTTTCAACTGACGAACTAAATCACCAAGTTGCATATGGACTAGACGAATAATACCTTCGCGGTGCTGTTTAATCGCCTCAGCTTGATCGTTAAACGTTTGAATAACAATGCCTGACTCATCTTTAGCTTCGAGGTCAGCAAAAGCCTTGGTCGGAACTAAAGCCTGATATTGCTTTACTATAACGCCCGTGACTTTATGAGAGGCCTCAAAAGTAAAGTTTTCAGGAAAGTCCTTAAACTCACCTTTTTGCTGTTTAACTGGGCGATGCGTTTCTACGCGGCAACGTGCTTTTAACTCAGGTAAATCACGACCTTTCGCAATCAGCTTACCTTTTTCATCAATCACTTTAATGAAAGGCACTAAATATGGATCAATACGTTCAAACGAGAAATCTTTTTCAGTAATTTGCTCACCACGTAAGGCAAAAGCTAAATAACTAAAAATATGTTCACGTAAATGTACTGCATCAACCCCTTGCATGAGCTTACGAGCAGTATCAGGAATTGGCACTACATTACGACGCTTGTCTTTAGGTAAAGCTTTTAGTAGTGCTTCAATTAAATCTTGGCGCCAACCTGGAATTCCCCATGACCAAATATTTTCATCGACTTGAGGCAACGCCTGTACAGGAATTTGAACAGTGGCACCATCTTCATCATGACTCGGATCAAAATGATATGTGGTTGCTAAACGCAGCTGCCCATTGCGTAAATGATCTGGGAATTGCTGCGTTGTTGGTCGGTCATTGAGCCAGAGCGCATCATCGTCAATAAATAAATAACGAGGATTATTTGCTTCTACCGTTGCACGCCAGTCTTCAAAACTACGGCGACTCGCGATTTCCTCAGGAATTTTCGACGCATAAAACTGATAAATTGTTTCTTCATCCACCACCAAATCACGACGACGCAATTTATCCTCAACTCGCTCTACTTCTTCAAGCTTAAGTAAGTTGTGTTTTAAAAATGGTGGAACTGTACCCAAGTTACCTGTGGTTAATGCATCGCGTAAGAAAATCTCATGAGCAGCAGGCTGATCAACTTTCTCAAAATTAATTAACCGTTTCGGCTCAATAATTAAACCAAACAGGGAAATTTGCGCATATGCATTTACGATTCCCGCTTTCTTAGACCAATGCGGCTCAAAATAGTGATATTTCAATAAGTCACGTGCAGCTAGCAAAATCCATTCAGGATCAATTTTGGCTAAAGTACGTAAGTACACTTGAGAGGTTTCGACCATCTCAAAAGCCATCACCCAAGAAGTATTGGTTTTATGCAAAGTACTTGCAGGGAAAACTTTAGCCTTTTGCTGACGCACCGCCATAAAGGTATTACGTTCATCAGTTTTATTGGCAATGAACGATAATAAACCTGTCAGCAACGCGCGATGCAAGTTTTCATAATTTGCAGGCTTTTCATTAAAGCTAAGTTTTAAGCCTTCGGCTAACTCAACCAATTGCTGGTGTGTCTGTTTCCATTCACGTAAACGCAACCAGCTTAAGAAATGCTGCTTGGCAAATTGACGCCGTTTATTTTCAGACATTCCTGCTTCGCCTTTAGGATTTAAAATCTCCCAAAGTTTTAAATAAAACAGAAAATCTGAATCTGCCTCGCGGAATAATGCATGCTTTTGGTCAGCTTGCATCTGTTTGTCGGCCGGACGCTCACGCGGGTCCTGAACAGCTAAAGCACTTACCACAATTAAGATTTCTTTGAGTACGCCAAAATGAGCACCACCCACGATCATACGTGCCAAACGTGGATCAATTGGCATACGTGCCATCATTTGCCCGACTTTGGTCAGCTCATTTTTCTTCTCGTTAAATGCGCCTAACTCAATGAGCAACTTACGGCCATCATTTACAAGGCGGAAATCTGGTGGTTCAATAAAATCAAAGTTTTCTAGCTCACCTAACCCTAAGCTCTGCATTTGCAAAATAACAGACGCTAAGTTAGTCCGTTTAATTTCAGGTTCGGTAAACTCAGGACGGCTTAAAAAGTCTTCTTCGCTATATAAACGAATACAGACACCCGGAGCAATACGACCACAACGCCCTTTACGCTGATTGGCAGCGGCTTGAGAAATTGCTTCAATGGGTAAACGTTGCACACGTGAACGGTAGTTATAACGCGATATACGGGCAAAACCGCTATCAATCACATAACGAATATTTGGAACAGTCAGTGCAGTTTCGGCCACGTTGGTCGCAATAATAATACGACGACCTTTACCACCCGGACTAAAAATCTTTTGTTGTTCAGAAACAGCTAAGCGCGCATACAAAGGTAAAATTTCGGTATGTCTTGGCCCGTACTTTTGCAAGGTTTCCTGCAACTCACGAATTTCTTGCTCTGTGCTTGAGAAAATTAGAATATCGGCATGTTCTGGGTGACCTTTTGCTTCCGCATCAGCAAAGCATTCTTCTACCGCTTGTACAACTGCGCGTGGAAGGTTTTCTTCAAAATCATCAAACTCGTCGTCATCACTGCCGCCAATATTCATTTCTGAAATTGGGCGATAAAGTACTTCGACAGGATAACTACGCCCTTCTACTTCAAAAATAGGTGCATCATTAAAGTAATTACTAAAGCGATTTACATCTAAAGTTGCCGAAGTCACAATAACTTTTAGATCTGGGCGTTTTGGCAGTAACTGCTTTAAATAACCCATAATAAAATCGATATTGAGTGAGCGTTCATGCGCTTCATCAATAATGATCGTGTCATATTTAGACAAGAAGCGGTCATTGCCTAACTCAGCAAGCAAAATACCATCGGTCATTAACCGTACAATTGAATCTTGCGAACCTTGTTCATTAAAACGAATTTTAAAACCAATCGATTCGCCAAGCTTTTCGCCGACTTCTTCTGCAATACGCTGAGAAACACTACGTGCAGCTAAACGACGTGGCTGGGTATGACCAATCATGCCTGTTAAGCCACGGCCTGCTAACATTGCAATCTGAGGAAGCTGTGTGGTTTTACCTGAACCCGTCTCACCAGCCACAATAATGACCTGATGCTTTTGAATCGCATCAATTAAACGGTCTGCATATTGAGATACAGGTAAATCCTGATTCAGTTTAATTTTAGGGAGACGTTCAAATCGCTGTCTTACTTTTGCATTAGACTGTTCAAATAATTTTTCAATCTCTGCTGCATTGGCTTTTTTATCTTTACGCAAACGATTTAAACGGTAACGATCTCTTGCCATCACCCACTGATCAATATTTAAATCATTCTGCACAGACAAATTTTCCTAAAAATACAACAATCCTCTATTTTACGCTCTAATGACCATAAGGTAAAACAGTTGGGTTTTTATATATTTTTAATTTTTTAAAATTTTGCCCTTGAATTTTGTCTCACTAGACTTCATGTTGTTAGGCAAGTTTCTTTTACGATAACTGTCATTTGATTTACATGTTTTTGCAGTCAAATCGAATACAGTGTTTGGGGACTTAAAAATCGTAAATTTATCACTTATTCGATTTTCCGATTTTAGTCATGTAAAAATACTATTTCCCCAATAAAGAATTTTTATTTATTCTAGATCTCGTAAACAAGTTTAAATATAAACCTCAATCATGGAGACAATGATGAGCTTGATTAATACTGAAGTTAAACCATTCCAAGCAACTGCTTACCACAACGGCCAATTTGTTGAAGTTAACGAAACTAACCTTAAAGGTAAATGGTCTGTTGTATTCTTCTATCCAGCTGACTTCACTTTCGTTTGTCCAACTGAACTTGGTGACTTAGCTGACAACTACGCTGAATTCCAAAAACTTGGTGTTGAAATTTATGCTGTATCTACTGATACACACTTCACTCACAAAGCTTGGCACGACACTTCTGAAGAAATCAAAAAAATCCAATACCCATTAGTTGGTGACCCAACTTGGACTCTTTCTAAAAACTTCGACGTTCTTATCGAGTCTGAAGGTTTAGCTGACCGTGGTACTTTCGTTATCGATCCAGAAGGTAAAATCCAAATCGTTGAACTCAACGCTGGTGGTATCGGCCGTGACGCATCTGAACTTCTTCGTAAAGTAAAAGCTGCTCAATACGTACACGCTCACCCAGGTGAAGTTTGCCCAGCTAAATGGAAAGAAGGCGAAGCAACTCTTGCTCCATCTATCGACCTAGTTGGTAAAATCTAATCTCTTATTAGATTTTAAAAACTCAAAGAACCATCCCTCATCGGATGGTTCTTTTGTTTTGAATAAGCACATCACATTTTCTACTGATACTTTTACAATTATGCCCTTCCCCATTACATGAAGTTTGAGTAATGTCGAATAAATAACCGATGTTTTTTGAGCTTAAGTCATATGAAATAAAAGGGGAAAAATTTATGGCGAATACTGTGGCAGTCACTTCATGGAAATACAATGCGACTTCACGTCATCTAAAAATATTTTATAGCGATGGTTCAGGTGAACTTTATCATCCTGTACCAGAATTTATTTATGACAACTTATTACGATCAACAGACAAAGCTGCTTTTGTACATAAATATTTAGAATTCGACTTACACTTTACTCGCCTATCTTTAGTGAATGCTTCATAACATAATGAAATAAGGCCTGCTTTGAACAGGCCTTTATGAATGAATAAATCATATTTTCAAATGGTTTATCTTGCCACCACAATACATAAACCAGCGCCTACGGGCAAAATACTACTCATAAAATTTTCATCTTTTTTAATTAAAGACAAGAATGAACTGACTTCAGCCGCATGTGAAATAACATTATCAATAATAAGTACGCCACCTTTTGGCTTCATCAGCCGTTTTAAATCTGGCCAATAACTCTCATAAGCAGGACGCTCAGCATCTAACAAAATAAAATCGAAAGTTTCCTGAGCTTCTTTTAAATAGTCGGCTGCATCTCCCACCCAAAAATCAACCAACTCATCTAATGCCAGTTCAGTCGCATGGCGTTTTGCCTCATTACTACGATTGGCATCAATTTCAAGCGTGGTTACTTTACCGTGAGTTGCTTGTGCCGCCTCGGCAAGCCATAAAGTAGAATAACCTGTTGAAGTCCCGATTTCTAAAATTGATTTGGCTTGCTGCATTCGAATAAATTGCGATAGCAGTTTTGCAGACTCAGCCTCAATATTGCGATACCTCAGCAAACGATCTGCCTGCTGGGCATCATGTCGTTTAAAGGTGTCATATAAATCGGCAACTCTTTGTAAGAAAAAAGTATTTGGCATATATTCACCCTTTAAAATCGTTATTTTATATGACAGCCGTTTGAGTTAAGTGCTTTGAATTAACTTAAAGCGCGGCACGAGACTTCCATCAGCCATTTGAACCGTTTCAGTAAACATATCTAGCGGACGTACCCAAGTTGAATAGTCACCATAAAGACACTGATAAACGACTAACTCTTCTTCAGTCTCGCTGTGTTTTGCCACAGAAAAAACTTGATAGAGATTACCTTTATAATGCTGATAAATGCCGCGTTGCAATGACATGAAAGTACCTTTTAATGTTATGACATAAAATCTTTACAGCCATATAACATATATAAATTTTTAAATACTTTCACTTTAAAACACTACAAAAGATAAAAAAGAATATTTTAGAGATAAATTATTGATCTTATTTATGAATGTTTTCAATAATTCAAAAAACCGATCAAATCTATAAAAACATACTGTTTTACCTATTCTGTGTTTTCACGTACTATGCATCTATTGAAAGAATTTGGATGCATTGGAGTAAAAACAGATGTTAGATCAAAACATTAAAACTCAATTAAAAGCTTACTTAGAACGTCTAGAAAGTCCAATCGAATTAGTTGCTGCTTTAGATGAATCAGATAAAGCGGCTCAAATTAAAGAGCTGGTAAGTGAAATCGCCGAGCTTTCTGACAAGGTGACTGCCCGTTTTGATGGCAACAATACACGCCGTCCAAGCTTTGGTGTGGCTAAAGCAGGTGAACAGCCTCGTGTGTTCTTTGCAGGCTTGCCAATGGGCCATGAGTTTACGTCTTTGATCTTGGCACTGTTACAGGTATCTGGTTATGCACCTAAAGTGTCTGATGAAGTACTTAACCAGATTAAAGGTTTAAACCTCAAAGCAAACTTTGATGTATTCGTATCGCTTAGCTGTCATAACTGTCCGGACGTGGTACAGGCGCTTAACCTGATTGCGATTTATAACCCGAACACCACAGCAACCATGATTGACGGTTCATTCTTCCAAGATGAAGTGGAACAACGCAAAATCATGGCTGTGCCGATGGTATTCCAAGACAACGAACACATTGGTCAAGGTCGTATGACCCTTGAAGAGATTGTAGCGAAACTTGATACCAACTCGGCTGAAAAAGATGCAGCAGTACTCAATGCTAAAGATGCATTTGATGTATTGGTGATTGGTGGTGGACCTGCAGGTGCAACAGCTGCAATTTATGCGGCACGTAAAGGCATTAATACCGGTATCGTGGCTGAACGCTTTGGTGGTCAGGTCATGGATACCATGGATATTGAAAACTTCACGTCTGTGCAAAAGACTCAAGGTCCTAAGTTTGCTGCCGAGATGGAAGCACATGTTCGTGAATATGATGTCGATATCATGAACCTGCAACGTGTCAGCAAAATCACAGGTGCCAACCAAACTGAAAATGGCTTGGTTGCGGTTGAACTTGAAAACGGTGCGAAACTTGAATCGAAAACTGTGATCCTTTCAACAGGGGCACGTTGGAGAGAAATGAATGTACCGGGTGAGCAAGAATACCGTACTCGTGGTGTCGCATACTGCCCACACTGTGATGGTCCGTTGTTCAAAGGTAAACGTGTTGCTGTGATTGGTGGTGGTAACTCAGGTGTTGAAGCTGCGATTGACCTTGCAGGTATTGTTGAACATGTAACTTTAGTTGAGTTCGATACCAAACTTCGTGCTGACCAAGTCTTGCAAAACAAATTGCATAGCTTGCCAAACACAACTGTGATTATGAATGCCTTAAGTACAGAAGTGTTAGGTGATGGTTCACAAGTGACTGGTCTTAAATATAAAGATCGTGCGACTGATGAAGAGCATGTGGTCGAGCTTGCAGGGATCTTTGTACAGATTGGTTTATTACCAAACACTGACTTCTTGAAAGACAGTGAAGTTGAGTTAACCAACCGTGGCGAGATCATTGTCAATGACCGCAACGAAACCAATGTGCAAGGTGTATTTGCTGCGGGTGACTGTACGACTGTACCTTACAAGCAAATCATTATTGCCACAGGTGAAGGCGCTAAAGCATCGCTCTCTGCGTTTGATTACATCATCCGTTCTGGGCAATAAAAACAGTCAAATCATTATTGTTTAGTTCAAGCCTAGCATTACAAAATGCTAGGCTTTTTTAATAATAGAGTTACAACTTCTTAACAATTTTCGATCTTTATTAATCATTTACTTTATGTTTATATTTTAGACATCCATATTTGGATGCCATGAATTAGAAGGAAAAACACAATGAATAAATTACTTGTTGCTTTAGGTCTTGCTGCGACTGTTGCCCTTGTTGGTTGTAATAAAGATAAAGCTCCAGAAACTGGCGCGACTACAGGTGAACATTTAGAAAATGCTGCTCAACAAGCAAGTGCTGATATTAAGTCTGCTGGTGATAAAGCTGCTGATGATATTGCAACTGCAACAGACAACGCTTCAGACAAAATTGATGCTGCTGCTGACCACGCTGCTGATGCAACCGCTGATGCTGCTGCGCAAACTGAAGCGACTGCTCGTAAGGCAACTGCTGATACAGCTCAAGCTGTGGAAAATACCGCTGCTGAAGTGAAAAAAGACGCTCAACACTAATCGTCTTTAGTATAAAAAAGCCCCTATTGATTAGGGGCTTTTTCATGACTTTAAAATCTATTATGAAATTAAGCCTTCATCACGCATCGCAATTTGTACAGATTGACGTTCTGCAACTTTATTACGTAATGCAATAATGTGCTTATATGGTGTTAAATCATGCTCAATTGAGTTTGACCAATTTGTTAAAACAAATAAATAAGCATCTGCTGGACCGAAATTATCATTTACTAAATAATCGTAATCAGATTCAGACAAATAATTATCGATATATTTTAAAAGACGATCAATTTCTGCATAAGCTTTGGTTTTTTCATCAGTGGTTAACGGCGCCCCAAAGAAGACTGCATAAGCATCATGTAATTCAGAGTTCAAATATCCCAACCACTCCAATACTTTCGCACGGCCCATCCCTGATGGCGGAATTAAATCCTGCTTAGGATCATGCTGAGCAAGGAAAGGTAAAATCGCAACATTTTCAGTTAACATTAAACCAGGGTTAATTTCTAATGCCGGTACATATCCCTTTGGATTAATTTCGTAATAGTCGGCGCCTTTTTCTGTTTTATGTGTTTTTAAATCTACTCGTTCTAAGTCAAAATCAACATTAATTTCATTTAAAATAATATGTGCAGCTAAAGAACATGCGCCTGGCGAATAATATAATTTCATATCTGATCCTTGTTATCTCATATTAACGTTTTAAATTGCTTCTAGAAAACCTGCAAGGTTTGCACAATTCCTTAATTGTAAAAAAGCGTAAACTTATAAAATACTTACACCTTCTAATATTCTTGAAAAATTTATTCCTTGCAAGTTGTCTTGCGTGACGATTGTTTAAAATATGATAAAACACATTTGCGTCACGCAACTTTTCCGTTAATTACGCTTAAAAAGCTGACTAAGCCAATTCATTAATTCAGTTAAGAAATCAAAAATACCGTTTTTCTTATCATCATCAGGCTGGCTTGAGTCTTTTCCATTTAAATCCAGATCAACAATTACAGGGTCATGATCTGAAGAACGATAAGCATCTTCACCATAGAACAATGTCTTTTGCTCATCAGTTTTATATTCTTCGTTGTAGTCTAAAGCTGTTGGCTCATCTGCATTGATATGCCATGCAAAGGTTCTGACCACTTTTGGATATAAAGAGGCATCGGCAATTGCATGGTCTAAGTTACCTGCTCCACCATTACCATTGGCATCACTCGCAACACCAAACACATAGCTATATGCCTGAGTACCCTGCCCTACCTTGGTGTCATTCAGCAAAACTTTGTAGTTTGCTTTTTCAAATGACAAAATAGGTTCTTCTTTTGCATAGCTGTTCATATCCCCGACAAGTAAAGCATTTTGCTTAGGCACTTGAGTTGGATTTTTTGCAAGCCACTGCACAATTTGATCAACTGCTTTCACACGAGTTGGGTTCCAACAACCTTGACCATCTTTTTGGTCTGCGTCAGTAGAGCTAGCATCCACCCCACTACAGCTTTTCGATTTCAAGTGATTTGGAATAACTGTAAACGTTTTATTACCGCGAACTGCTTGGAAACTTTGCGCCAATGTTGTTCGGTTCTTATCGCCTAAATCAAGTACAACAGGTTTATTTAAAGGTTTAACACGCTTGCTGTTATAAATAATAGCAACTGCGATTGCGTCACTACCTAAACGGTCTAAGTTTTCAGGAACAACGTATTTCCAATCACTACCTAAAGCACTGGTTAAATGAGCAATTGCACTCTTCGGACCATAACCATTGTTCGCAATTTCCATTAAACCGTAGACATCAGCATCAATTGCTTTGAGTGCACTCACAATTTTACGGTGCTGTTTATCAAACTCAGCTTGTGTTGTTGCACCACGCTCTGTTGGGAAACCAGTTGCACCATTGTCATAGTTCAAAACGTTAAATGAAGCTACGCGAATGTGATTAGCATTTTTGGTAATGACATTTTGACGCGGGTTTGTTTGAGTAATCACTTCAGGCTGATTACGTCCAAGCACTGGTTGCACACGCCAACCATTAAAACGATATTCCAAAATACCTTCAGCATTTTTAAGTTGATAACCCGAACGTAACGTATTGGCAGCACTAAAATTTGTCGGTAACCATGGGGTACGGTTTTGATTGTTATAGCCGTCGTCAAAAATAATTTTCGACAATAAATTTTTCTGAGCAAGAGCTTTGGCTTCAGGAGATAACGCTGGATATAAATTGGTTGGAATATATAAGCGGCCTAAGCTTAGAGATAATTCACCATAACGGCCATAATTGTAATTCTCGCTCACGGTTAAAGTCTGAGGTAATTTAACCAACATACCTTGATAACGCTGCGGAGAATGGGTTGAACCACCTGTTAAGCTAGCAAATGGAAGTTCGAGGCTAATCGGCTGCACCTGATTTGCCATATTGCTATTACAAGTTTGAATATCTTGTTGTAATTGATCTAATTGCAACTGGTTTTGATAAGTTGTTAAACGACCTCGCAAAATAACTTCATCGCCAACTTGCCCACCTTTTACCGCACTACTATTTGGAATATAAACAAAAATAGCATTGCTGACATTTGTACGTGCTTTCGTATCTGGTGTCTGAACATAAAAACCAGAGAAACCATTGGCATAACGATAGTCGGCAGTAATCACCCCACGTACGGTATAAGTCTGGTTTTGTGCTGCGGTTGATAGATCAGCAATTGGTGTATCCGAGCTTGAACAACTTACTGATTCAACAGGAAGCTGAGTTGTAGAACTTGATAAATTTGAAAAGTCATTTCGATTTGTCCAAGCTGACCATGAACGGTCCAAATCAAATGTAGCGGTTGCATCAATACTTAAAGCTGGGTTCTCAGTTTCAATACGCTTAAAACTATTTCCCAAGCTCGAAACGGCTGTTCCCCATCCTGCTTCTGGTCGCTCACCAATACGCCCAAAACGGTCTACAGGTGTGCCTTTATAAACGAGTACAACGGCATCATCACCATTAAAAGATAATGCAGCGACCTGATTGACCTTACTACCAAGTTCAGCTTGTAACTCAGAACGACCTACTAAAAACTTCTGCTTACTGGTTAACGATCCTTGTAAACGGAAAGTCGCTGTTTTTGCTGTACCGCCATTATTAAATTGTTGAATTTCATAGTCGGCTAAATTAACTGTAGTCCCATCTGGATTATAAATTTCCAAACCTTTGCGGTTACTACTGCCGTCAACATATTGACTAAACATGAGCTGTGCTTGTGCCCAAGGACTATATGTAAAAGCACCAAGTGCCCCTAATAGCACAGAAAGTGTGCGTAATTGAAAAGTTTTCATGAGTAAATATGTTCATTTGAAATTTATATAGATTCTTAGATTAAATATTGAACATGACATCTACATGAAGAAAAACACCGAAACATTTGACTTGACCACATGAAGACTTAAAATACCGCATTTGAATTTCAATATTGCCAAGGTTATGTCGATCGATCAGTTAGAAACGCAAATTGCAGACTTAGACAATTTGCCTGAACACCGTGAAATTGTGACGTTTATGCGTCGTTCAGCACCACTTAATACGTCTCAACGCACGGCATTAGAACAACATCGCGATTTAATTTTGGAATATCCTGTTGGTGACTTACGCCAACACTTCGAACATCCAGAACGTCCTTTAACTGTTGAAATCGGTTTTGGTATGGGTCGTTCATTAGTGCTTATGGCAAAAGCGAACCCTGAACGCAACTATGTGGGTATTGAAGTTCACGTACCTGGTATTGCTCAGTGTCTTTATGAAGCAGGTATAGCAGAAGTTAAAAACTTACGTGTACTTGATGCAGACGCGATTCAGGTTTTACGTGAAATGCCAAACAACAGCATTAACTGCGTACAACTTTACTTCCCAGACCCATGGCAAAAGAAACGTCATTTCAAACGTCGTTTTGTTATTCACGAGCGTATGCAATTGGTTGAACAAAAACTTGAGCTCGGTGGTACATTCCACGCAGCAACAGACTGGGAACCGTATGCTGAGTGGATGTTAGATGTTTTAGACAACCGTCCAAACCTTGAAAACTTGGCAGGTAAAGGTAACAGCTACCCACGTCCAGACTGGCGCCCAGTGACTAAGTTTGAACGCCGTGGCATTGAGTCAGGTCATAAAATTAATGACTTTATCTTTAAGAAGATAAAGTAAGAAACAGGGCTTAGTAACAAACTAGGCCCTTTTCATTTCAATATTAAAAATTAAATAAACTTATAATTTATCTTGTCCATTTTTCTGGCTAAATAATGATTGCCAATTGAACTCAATCTAGCTATTTATAGAGACTGGTACTTGCCATACTAAAAATACTAAGGACAACACATGTTAAAAATTTTAGGGCGTGATAATTCCATTAATGTTCGCAAAGTCTTATGGCTGTGTGAAGAACTAAATCTTGAATATGAAAGAGAAGATTGGGGTCGAGGCTTTCGCTCTGCTCAATCACCTGAATATTTACAATTAAATCCAAATGGTCAAATTCCTGTTGTTATAGATGGCGATTTAGTCCTTTGGCAATCCAACAGTATTATCCGTTATTTGGCAAATGCTTACGATAAAGAACATCAGCTTTACCCTACTCAAGCAAAAGAAAGATTTTTTGTTGACCAATGGATTGATTGGCAAGCGATCGAGCTGAATAACAGCTGGACTTATACAATTATGTCTCTGTTGAGACATTCACCAGATCATCAAGATCCAAACTTATTACAACAAGGTATTGATGACTGGAATCATCATATGCAGATTCTCGATCAACAACTAGCAAAAACTCAAGCCTATGTTGCTGGTTCACAATTTAGCTTAGCTGATATTCCAATTGGTCTATCTGTACAGCGCTGGAAGGCTACTCCTTTTGACCATCCAACACTTAAGCATGTCGATCAATATTTTGAACTGTTAAATCAACGTGCAGGCTTCTTAAAATGGGGTAATAACGGCGAACCTTAATTTTTGAATAAACTTTAGTCCGAGTGATGGCGTTTCAAAATGCCATCACTTAAAAGTTGATACACCTGTTTTAAATCAATTCGATTTGCTTGAGCCAATAAGTCTTGATGCATTGCCAAGATATTCTGATCTCCCCTTACCGCAGGCCCAGTTTGCATTTGCTTTGGATCATTTTCAGTCGCTTTTTTTGCTGTTTCTATAATTAAAGGATAGAGCAAACTAAAGTCGACCTGTTCTTTATCTACTACCTGCTTTGCCATATCAAAACAATAGTTACTAAAATTACAGGCAAATACTGCTGCTAAATGCAAAGTTAAACGCTGTTTTGACGTGTATTGATATACCCTCTTACTTAGGCTATTTGCTAAATTTAAAAGTAGTTTTTGATCGGCATCTGTTACCGCTTCAACAAATAATGGTGTGGCTTGCCAATCGACGTCTCTTTCAAAGCTAAATGTCTGTAATGGATAAAATACCCCTGCTTTTTTATGCACATGACTGATAACTTCAATATCTGTGCTACCAGAGGTGTGAACCATAAGTGTTTCAGGAAGCAATTCATGAATCTGCTTTGCAAGCTCTGCAATCGCGCTATCTGAAACCGCTAAAATGATAAGATCAGTCTGTTGAAATTCTCGAAGAGACTGACAGGCTTTTGCTTGGATTTTCTCTGCAAATTTCTGGGTCTTCTCAAAATCACGCGCATAGACTTGTACGATGTGATGACCTTGAGCCAAAAGTACTTTTGCCAAATGAAAGGCAACTCGCCCACTTCCCACCAAACTGATTTTCATATCAATCCAACACTATTTGTTTCAACAAAAAAGCTTCTCAAAATGAGAAGCTTTTTTCAAATTAAAATAACTAATTTTTAATTCATCAGAGCATTATTGAGCTACTGAAAACTCGATACGACGGTTTTTAAAACGTCCTTCTTCTGTCGTGTTCTCTGCAACTGGTTGATCAGAGCCATGACCTTGTGCAACTAATTTAGACCCGTCTACACCTTTAGATGTTAAATAGTCGACTACTGCTTGAGCACGGCGTTGTGATAAAGCTTTATTTGCTGCTGCATTACCCGTCGAGTCAGTGTGACCACCCACATTTAATTTCACACCGCTTACTTTATTTAAGAGTGTTGCAGCTTGATCAAGAATGGCTTTGTTGTCTGCTGGAATATCGCTTGAGCCACTCGCAAAGTTAATGATTTGCAAGTTAAGTGCTTTTACTAATGCATTTACATCGACATTATTCGGGTCAATTGAGCCCAAAGCAGTTTGCGAAGCAGTTAAGCTATTACTTACAGACTGTTCAGCTGTTTCTGGTGCTGTAGAAACGACTTCAGTGTGAGGAACAAGTGCTTTTACTTTTGAGGTTAATGCTGCTAACGCTGCTGCATCACCTGCTTTCAAAGTAATTTTGTCACCTATCCATTCTAAAGATGCATTTGGAACACCTTTTAATGCACCAAGTACACCCGCAAGCGCATCTTTGTCTGTAAATCCAGCCGCATAAGTTTGACTAGTATCCACATTACAATCTTGAGTTGATGAGAAAACTTGCTTAACTTGGGTTTGTAGTGTTGCTAAGAATCCTTGATCACCAATACCTGCCTGACACTGGCTCACAGCACCTTTATCATCTGTACTTAAGGTTAAACTCGCAGGCGCGGCTGCAGTAGTAGCTTCAACACCGCTGGCAGCCGTAGGTTCAGGTGCTGGTACAGCTTCTTTATGCTGACAAGAACGCCATAACCAAGCAATGATAAGACCCAAAATAATTAAGGCAATAATAGGGAGGAACCCACGAGATTTGCCTGTTTTTTCACTGGCTGCAGCTAATGGTGGGGCTGCTGAAGTTGCATGTGGAACTGAAGATAAACCTGCACCAAGTCCTAAAGGAGCTAATAGACCTACTGCCCATCCCGGTAAATGCGAACGAATAGTATCTGCATGCTGACGTAAATAATTCACAATACTCTGTTGATCATTTCCGGCAACATCCGAAATTGCATTAAGGCTAGGTTTAATTGCACTGTTGAGTGTGCTTTCGATTTCATTATTTGGTGCTGTACCACTTAAATGAGTCAGTACAGTATTCTTGATTTGATCATTATGAGAAAAAAGGTCTGATAACGAAGGAGCCAAACTGTTTTTTAATTGTCCAATAAGATCAGGTTTAGCAGCTAATAATGAAAGTAAAATTGGATAAAACTTAGATAAAGCATTCGACTTTTCGCCTAGGTATCCGTCCTGGTTATTTAATAATGTTGTTGATACTTTTTCTTTAAGCAGTTCTATAGGGTTTATCGACATTGATTATTCTCCCGAATCTTATAAGTCGTAACCAGCAACTTTTGATTATTCAAATACTTCTCTTTGCTGATAGTTTTTTATTCTAATCCGTGCTCAATCTTTTGTTGTTTTTTAAATAATTTATATACAAATTACCATCTATTATTTACAAAACAGGTAGACCTCATTGATCTACCTGTTTATATTTTAAATTTACTTTAACTAAGCGTTTGATCAGTTAGCAAAAGTTTGAAGTACTTTACCCGTAAGGTCTTGACCCAATAATGGGGTGTTTTTTCCTTGTGATAAAATAGTTTCTTTGCTTACCGTCCAGCTTAATTCAGGATCTACTAATACCCATCCTGCTTCATCTTTCCAACGCGTAGTCATATTAGCAACCTGCGCAGGCACGCTGGTCACTTTTTCAACCCACTCTAAAGGTTCGAATAAACCTTCATTAATAAGCTGAATACCTAAAGATACATAGGTATCAAAAGCGGTAATGCCCGGTTGAGTTTCAGCAAACGGCGCCATTTTGGCAGAACTGCTTAAAGGCTCATGATGCGTACAAATCGCATCAATCACGCCTTCTTTTAAGCCTTGACGTAAAAGTTCTTTATCTTGCTCAGAACGCAATGGTGGACGGACATGCGCAAGTGAATTGAAACCATCAGTTAAGTGTTCAGTTAAATGCAACTGATGCATTGCGACATCGGCAGTCACAGGTAAACCTTTTGCTTTAGCTGCGCGAATTAATTCAACCGATGCACCGCAAGATAACAAACCAAAGTGAGCTTTTACGCCAGTTGCTTCAATCATAAGCAGATACTTTGCAATCGCTACAGTTTCAGCAATTGCCGGAATCATCGGCAAACCTTGGCGAGAAGCAATAAAGCCTTCGTGTGCACATCCATCTTTAGCAATCTGTGGCTCTTCAGCATAAAACACAACCGTTAGACCAAGACCCGCTGCATATTCCAAAGTACGAATAACTACATCGTCATTTTCAAAAGCAGCATTCGCATTAGAAACAGCAGTACAACCACCTTTTTTCAGGCCAGCCATGTTTGCTGGTTGCTTACCATTTAAACCTTGGGTTTGAGCACCAATAATATGCATGTGAATGCCCCCATCATGCCATGCCTTTTCAATCAAGCCATGAATGAGAGCACCGTTGTCTTGTACAATCGGCTTTGAATCAGGTGGTGTAATAACATGCAAAATACCATTGGCACGTGCTGCCTTACCTTCTGATTTCAATGTTCCGTGTTGCTGTTGACCCGGTTCACGCAAACGCGCGCATAAATCAACCATGGTTGGCATTAACCATTTACCTTGGCCGTCAATGGTTTGCTCAACTTGCTCTACTGGAGCAACCAACTTGCCATTTTCAATATATACAGTTTGTACGCTGTCTGTTTTTTGGATTGGGTCTAACACACGTACATTTTCAATTTTTACAATACTCATGTGATCCATTCCTTACAACGTAATCGCTTCAATTAAACCTTGCTCTTGGAGTTGGCCTTGCATTGATAACGCCAATACCGCCATACGAACTGCAATACCATTGGTCACTTGTTTCAAAATAACCGACTGGTCTCCATCAGCAACACTTGAATCAATTTCTACACCACGATTCATTGGTCCCGGGTGCATTACAATACAATCCGGTTTAGCTAAACCAAGACGTTCTTTGTTTAAGCCATACATTCTGTAGAATTCAGACTGTGAAGATAATGCTGGTGAGTCAATACGCTCATTTTGAATACGTAAAGCAATAATCACATCACAATCTGCAATCCCAGCATCCATGTTGTTGAATAAGCGAACATGCTCGCCATATTCAGAAAAGCCCACTGGCAATAATGTATTCGGTGCAATCACACGAATATCTTTACAGCCCAATGTTTGCAGTGCAGCCACATCTGAACGTGCAACACGAGAGTGTTTAATGTCACCAATAATGGCAACGCTTAAATCTTCAAATGGTTTTTTAGTTTCACGGCGAATCGTCAGCATATCGAGCATCGCTTGCGTTGGATGTGCATGACGGCCATCCCCTGCATTAATAATTGCGACTTTTGGACATACATCTTTAGCAATGAAATGTGCAGCACCCGAAGATGAATGGCGAACAACAAAAATATCCGCTGCCATTGCTTCAAGATTCCAGAGCGTATCGCGCAGGGTTTCACCTTTTGAAGTACTTGAACGTGCAATATCAATGTTCAGTACATTAGCAGACAAACGTTTTGCTGCTGCTTCAAAAGTAGTACGGGTACGTGTGGAGTTTTCAAAGAAGAGATTCATAACCGTCAATCCCTCTAAGAGCGGACGGTTAATTAAATTATTATTATCATCTAAAAAGCTTTGTGCGGTATCTAAAATCTTGGTGAGGTTTTCTTTTGAAAGTCCCTCAATCGTTAAAAAATGTTTTAAATTTCCGTCTTGATTGAGCTGAACCTGGCTCGGTTGATGCAACGCTGCAATATGCATAATGGATTCCTATGGGTCGAATCGCGAAAACGTGCATAGTGTAGCTGAATTCCGCCCTTTTCGCAGAAGAACTTTACAGAATAAGGCCCTAAATTGACCAGAAAATTTAGAACCTTATTAGCAATTACCTTAATGCACCAATGTAATGGTGCGGAACTTGTGCCCGATAAATATCCTCGGCGGTAATTTCCGACTCTTCTTCGACTTTCCCAACAGCAATTTTTTCTTTTTGAGAAGGCTCAGATATTGTATCAACCAACGATTTCAATCGCTCTACACATTGTTTTAATTCGTCATCTTCAGTTTCTAGTGCAAGCGCAATGACATATTTTGCATAATCTTTATTTTGAACCATGTACATTGCATCGATTACCCGCCCCGTCACTCTACGCATGCGCACATAAATTTGGGTAGATAGTGTGAAAGCTTCTGCATTTGCTATAAAACCATTCCCCATCATGTCTTTCATTTATAATTACCCCATCAATTTAAAATAATAAAATGGTTAAAAACTGGCTATGTTTGTTAATTAAATAACCATTGATAGGATAGAGTTAGCAAAATACATACCACTTTTACTGTATTAATTATTAAAAATCAGTTTATTGGTTAGATTATGCTAGGTTGCAATAATTTAAAAACCTTTACACATCAAAATAAGTTAAACTTTGCATCGTTAATATTTATATGTTTTGGTCAATCGAGTTTATGAATACCTCTTTACGTTTAAACCACTATTGGATTACTTGTGCTGATGGTTTAGAAGCCCTCTTACAAGAAGAAATAGAACAGCTTGGCACCAAAGTGACAGAACGTAAAGCAGGACGTTTAATCATTGAAGGGACGCTTGAACATGCTTACCGCATCTGTATGTGGTCGCGTCTTGCTTCTCGTGTTTTACTGCCTATTCATACTTATGAACTCGAACATACACATGATGCACGTGATGTAGCAGAAGAGCTTTATGAAGGTGCGATTAGCTTTGACTGGTCACTTATTTTTGCACCACAAAGTACCTTCGCTATTCGCTTACATGCAGAACGTGAAATTAAGGTTAACACTCAATTTGCAACGCTTAGAGCAAAAGATGGTGTAGTTGATTCCTTTATGGAAGCTGTAGGTCGTCGTCCGAGCATTGATACTAAACAACCAGAAATTACGCTCTATGTTTTAGCAGGTAAAACTGAACATACCTATTGCCTAGATTTGTCTGGTGATTCATTACATAAACGTGGTTACCGTCGTTATATGACGGATGCACCAATTAAAGAAAACCTTGCTGCGGCAATCTTACAAAAAGCTCAGCTTCAACAGCGTAAGCCAGAGATTGTGCTCGACCCGATGTGTGGTTCAGGTACATTTATTATTGAAGCATTAATGATTTTAACTGACCGTGCGCCAGGACTGGTTCGCCGTTTTGGCTTTAATGGCTGGCATGGTCATGACCGCGAACTTTGGCTTTCACTTAAAGCTGAAGCAGCAGAACGTCATGAAAAGGCGCTTGAATTACCTTTACCTAAATTTTATGCCTACGATGCGGACTGGGAGGCTGTAAAAGCCACTCGTGAAAATATTATTGCGGCAGGCTTTGAAAAACAGTTAGGCCAATTTCAAATTGAAGAACGGACTTTAGCTGACTGGCCTGATTTTTTAGCTGAAGGCAAAACTGCATTTATTGTGACTAATCCTCCATATGGTGAACGTTTAGGTGATAAAGCATCTAACCGCTCTCTTTACTTAGGTCTATCTGCACTTCTACAAAAACATTTCCCAAATCAATATGCAGCTATTATTGCAGCTCAAATTGAACAAGCCGATGTTTTAGCGTTTGAAGCACCTGAAACCTTACGTTTAATGAATGGTAAGTTACCAATTTACATTCGTTTTGGTTCAATTAAGCCTGAAAAAGTAACTCAGCCATTCTTAGCAACTTGGCAAGCTCAACCTATTGAAATGGAAGAAGCTCAAGACTTTGCTAACCGTTTGCAAAAAAATATGACTGCCTTGAAAAAATGGGCAACGAAAGAAAATGTTTATTGCTTACGTTTGTATGATGCAGACTTACCTGACTTTAATGTCGCTGTTGACTTATACGGCGATCGCTTACACGTTCAGGAATATGCACCACCAAAAACAATTGATCCTGAAAAAGCAAAAAAACGTTTTAATTTAGCACTCGCTGCAATTCGTGCTGTTACCGGTTTAAACCGCGATGCCATTTTTATTAAGACACGTGCGCGCCAAACAGGTACTAATCAATATACGAAACAAAGCACAGCTTCAAAACGTTTTATCGTTCAGGAAGGGAAAGCTAAAATTTTAGTGAACCTGACAGATTACCTAGATACAGGCTTATTCCTTGACCACCGTCAAATGCGTTTACGTATTGCTCAAGAAGCTCGTGGTAAGCACTTCTTGAACTTATATAGTTACACGTCTACAGCAAGCTTACATGCTGCTTTAGGCGGGGCTGCAAGTACGACAAGTGTAGACTTATCTAACACCTACTTAAGCTGGTCAAAAGAAAACTTCGTTTTAAATGGCCTGACTGTAGATCATGCAGATGAACAGCACATGTTCTTTGCGAGTGACTGTTTTGAATGGTTAAAAGAAGGTCATGAACAATACGATCTTATTTTTATTGATCCACCGACATTCTCAAACTCTAAAAAGTTCTACGGTACTTTCGACGTCCAACGCGACCATGTTTCACTCATTAAACGTGCAATGAACCGTCTAAACAGTGAAGGAACGCTCTATTTCTCAAACAACTATCGTGGTTTTGAAATGGACGAAGAGATCGAAGCTATTTTTCAGGTTGAAGAAATCACTTCTGAAACCATTGGCCCTGATTTTAAACGTAATCAAAAAATCCACCGTGCATGGAAAATCCAGCATCCTGGCCTAGATCAATATTAATAAGACTAGAGGTTATTATTACTTCACGGTAATAATAACCTCACCATGAACATTTTTTGATTCAAAATCATATTTGGTAAATCGGTCTGCTCTTTCCGGTAACGCAATCATTTCCAGTTTCTTCTTTTCTTTACTATCTAGCACATGATTTTGTTTTTGTTCTTGATACGGAGAAAGTACGCTCGTTCTAAGCGCATCCCATCGAACTTGTTGTAAATAGTTATCGCCCAATGCCTGACGTGCTTGTTGTTGTTCTACTATAGGTTTCTTAGCATCATCTTGAGCTTTCGCAATAATTACAGGTAAAGCTGCATTCACCGCTCCAGTCTGTGTCGCTAATGCCCCTTCACTTAGAGGCTGCGCTGCCAAAACATTAATTGGTATCAGCGTAATAAGGCCTAAAACGCACAGCGAAAATCCTTGTTTATTGTTCATCGCATCTATCCTAAATTGTTATTGTTCGTTATATCGAACAAAATTAACAATTTTTTAAACATGTCGCAATCTTATAAATAGACTTCCCGACCATTAACATTGATCAATTTAAAACCTGAAATATTTCACACATTTTTTGGTGAAGATTCACGTTGTTTTATAGATTTTTATCTCAGACCTATACGACAGTGCCAACTCTATAGAAAATAAAAAAAGAGAATATGTTTCCATATTCTCTTTTCGGTTTTAGCAGAAAAAGCTTAGCTGAGTTTCATTTTATCAAAGACTAAATGACCATTTTCACCTTTAACTAAAATGGTATCACCTGCAACAAAATCACCCGACAAGATTTTTTGAGCTAATGTGTTTTCAATCTGTTGTTGAATCGCACGTTTTAATGGACGCGCGCCATAGACAGGATCGAAACCAGCATCAATCAATAAATCAAAAGCGGTATCATCTACAGTTAAACTCATGTCACGATCAACAAGACGCGAACGTAATCGATCCAACTGAATATCGGCAATACCACGAATTTGTGCTTTTTTGAGTGAATGGAAAATTACAAGCTCATCAATCCGGTTAATAAATTCCGGACGGAAATGCTGACTTACCGCATTCATTACAATAGTACGCACTTCATCGTCTGTTGCACCCTCACCTAGCTCACGTACATCTTGTGAACCTAAGTTCGAAGTCATCACAATTACCGTATTTTTAAAGTCTACTACTCGACCTTGTGAGTCTGTTAAGCGGCCATCGTCCAATACTTGGAGCAAGATATTGAAAACATCTGGATGTGCTTTTTCAACCTCATCAAACAGCACCACGCTATATGGCTTACGGCGAACAGCTTCAGTTAAAACACCGCCTTCTTCATAACCAACATATCCTGGAGGTGCACCAACCAAACGGCTAACAGAATGTTTCTCCATGAATTCACTCATGTCGATACGGATCATCGCATCATCACTGTCAAACAAGAAGTTAGCTAAAGCTTTAGTCAACTCTGTTTTACCAACACCTGTTGGACCCAAGAACAAGAATGAACCACTTGGACGATTCGGGTCAGACAAACCAGCACGTGAACGACGTACTGCATTCGACACCGCAACAACAGCTTCATCCTGCCCAACTACGCGGTCATGTAAAAACTCTTCCATGTTAAGGAGTTTTTCACGCTCGCCTTGCATCATTTTAGCAACCGGAATTCCTGTTGCAGCACTTACAACTTCAGCAATTTCATTTTCAGTTACTTTAGTACGAATGAGTTTTGGCTCTTCGTTCTCTTCTGCAACTTCATCTTGCTCCAGTTGTTTTTGCAACTCTGGGATTACGCCATACTGTAAACGTGCTGCCTCAGCCAAATCACCTTCACGCTGAGCTTTCTCAAAAGCAATACGGGCTTTATCAAGTTCAACCTGAGCCTGTTTAGTACCTTCTACCAAAGTTTTTTCAGACTTCCAGATTTCTTCAAGATCGTTGTATTCTTTCTCGACTTCAGCAATCTGTTTTTCAAGATGAGTGACTTCAGCTTTACTGCCGACATCTTCATCTTTTTTCACAGCTTCCAATTGCATTTTCAACTGGATTAAACGGCGATCAAGCTTATCGAGTGCTTCAGGTTTAGAGTCAATCTCCATTTTAATACGAGAAGCTGCCTCATCAATCAAATCAATTGCCTTGTCTGGTAATTGACGGTCGGTGATATAGCGATGAGACATTTTCGCCGCTGCAATAATCGCAGAGTCTAAAATTTGCACACCATGGTGAGTGGCATATTTTTCTTTGAGTCCACGTAAAATTGCAATCGTATCTTCAACACTTGGCTCATCAACTAGCACTTTTTGGAAACGACGCTCTAAAGCTGCATCTTTTTCAATATATTGACGATATTCATCTAAGGTTGTCGCACCCACACAGCGCAATTCACCACGAGCTAACGCAGGTTTTAACATATTACCTGCATCCATTGCGCCATCGCCTTTACCTGCACCTACGAGCGTATGTAACTCGTCAATGAATAAGATAATTTCGCCTTCGTGTTTTGCCAAGTCTTTTAAAACAGCTTTTAAACGTTCTTCAAACTCACCACGATATTTAGCACCAGCCAGTAATGAACCTAAGTCGAGGGATAGAACACGTTTATTCTTTAACCCCTCTGGCACTTCACCATTCACAATACGCTGTGCCAAACCTTCAACAATAGCGGTTTTACCTACGCCCGGCTCACCAATAAGAACAGGGTTGTTTTTGGTACGACGCGATAACACCTGAATGGTACGGCGAATTTCATCATCACGCCCAATGACAGGATCAAGTTTTCCAGATAAAGCACGCTCTGTTAAATCAATCGTATATTTATTAAGTGAGTCACGTTGGTCTTCGTGATTATTACTCATGACTTTGTCATTACCTCGAATATGTTCAATTACTTTGCGTAAGCTGTCGGGAGTTACACCTACCGCGCTTAAAATATTTTTAGTTTCGCCTGTCTCTGCCAAGCCCAATAAAACCCAGTCAGTTGATAAAAATTCATCACCTGCCTTTTGCGCATATCTGTCTGCCAAATTAAGTGCTTTAACAGCCTCTGGGTTTAAGTTGACATCGCCCGTTGGATTGGCAATTGTCGGCGCATCTTTTATAGCCTGTTCAAGTTTTTGTTTAAGTTCAGGTAAACGCGCACCTGCTTGTTGCAACAAACTAATATTTGATGGCTCTTCTAATAAGGTAGACAAAATATGAATACCTGCGATAGCAGTATGGTCTTTACCCATCGCTAAAGATTGAGCATCTGAGAGGGCTTGCTGCAAGCGGTTTGTAAATTTCTCAAAACGCATTCTTGTTATTCCTCACAACAAATTTGTACTTGTCTAATAGATGGGAACACTTCTTCGGATTTCAAATAAATTTTTATATATTTTTCATAATGTTAATAAAACAATAATGAGTAAAACTCCATTATAATATGGGATTGTTTTGTATATATTTCAAGTACAGTTCAGCTACATTTTATTAAAATGCTTGAATATTTAGATTCATACTTATTCTTACTACGCTTTTCACAAAGTCTTCATTGAGAATTTAGTAATTAAGCTTTAGTTTATCTTGCTAGTTTCCTACTCGTTTTGAAATGAAAAATGCACTTTAAACATATTATATTAACAACGACTTGTCTTTTTACTTCGGCACTGACAATCGCTCAGCTTCCCCAAGATTCCAGAAGACCTGGTGGAATTGCAGTTGTTCCTCTACCTACTGATATTACTCAGGTCACTTTTCAACAAAAGCCTGTTTTAATTAGCCAAGAAGGTCAGCAGCGTTATGCCGTGGTTGGCATTCCATTATCTACTCCAATCGGCAGTATTCAACTCGACACAAATAAAGCCCCGATTCAAATAGAAGTTAAGTCTTATCCTTACGCTGAGCAACGCATTAAAGTCTCGAACCAAGATTATGTGAACCCTAACCACAGTCAATTAGACCGTTACGCTCAAGAAGCAAAAGAACAAAATGATGTGTATAACTCATTTACACAGAGCTCATGGCAAACCCTACCCACATTTATACGCCCAACTTCAGGGAAATTTAGCAACTCTTTTGGAAGAAAGCGCTTCTTTAATGGCGAGGAACGCGCGCCTCACTCAGGTTTAGATATTCCTGCGCCAGTAGGACAAAAAGTTGTTGCGCCCGCAGATGGTGTGGTTATTCAAACTGGATCTTATTTTTTTAATGGACAAACTGTATTGATTGATCATGGCCAAGGCTTAGTCAGCATGTTCTGCCATTTAAGCGCAATTAAAGTAGAGAAAGGCCAACATATCCGACAAGGAGAAACGTTAGGTTTAGTGGGCAAAACTGGACGTGTGACAGGCCCTCACCTGCATTGGGGTATGAGCCTTAATAATGCTCGGGTAGATCCTCAGCTTTTTCTAAATACAGCTCGTTAATTTAAAGCTTTACGAAAATACTTTGGCGCTTCGATATAGCCTTCTCTTAGGTAAAATTGATGTGCCAAAGGTCTTTGCATTCCAGAATGAAGTTCCATTCTGTCACAACCACGTTGTCTTGCTAACCTTTCTGCTTCTTGGACCAGTAAATGCCCTACACCTTTGCTACGCATATTCTCATCAACACACAGATAACATATTTTGGCAAAGTCACCTTGCAAAGCTATTTGCGGAATAAAGTAGAGAGATAAAAAACCATAAATTTTACCCCTCTCTTCAGCAATCAAAATTTGTGAGCTAGCTTCATTATGGAGTATCTCAAATTTTTCTTGAATAAGAGTAAGAGGTTGTGGGTACCCCATCTGTTTAAGTAGATCACATAACAAATATTCACTTTCATTCTTCCTTTTATTTTTTAGTTATTTTTGACAATAAAAAAGCCAACTCTCATGTCAGCTTTTTTTAATTTCTAGCTATCAAAAAATGCCTTATTCCGCTTCAATAATTTCGAAGTCATGTGTAATTTCAACACCACCATCGGAAAGCATTTTACTTGCTGAACAATATTTCTCGGCAGACAATTCAACTGCTTTTGCAACCTGCTTTTCTTTCACAGCTTTACCAGTTACCACAAAATGTAAGTGGATTTTAGTAAACACAGCCGGAATTGCGTCAGCACGCTCAGCTTTTAAATTACATACAACATTCGTCACATCTTGGCGAGATTTCTTTAAAATGGTCACAATATCAAACGAAGCACACCCACCAAGTCCCATTAATATCAATTCCATAGGACGTGGACCACGGTTTTCACCACCATACTCAGGTGAGCCGTCCATGATGACACTATGCCCACTATCCGATTTCGCTTCAAAAGCAACATTCTCTAGCCAATGTACACTTGTTTGCATTGCAACTACCCAAAAAAAATTATAAATTTAAGCAGGGTCTGTTGACATTTCATCTATGGATTGCGTTATAGCTAAAAATTAATCCAAATAAGACGCAAAACCCAGACAATGGCAATCCTTTGTCCAGTTTTGTAATAAAGTTTGTGAAATTTCAGCCATAATCTGAGTTGCAATTAAAGCAGCGCAGGCATAGCGCAAGACCAAGTTATTTTGTACGTTCCATTGTTAAGATCTATTTATTTAGAATGGCTAAATTTCATAGTTCTTATTTGGTACGTCTAAAAGAATTGTCTTATGTTGCAACCATCTGTGAAATGTCAACAGGCCCTTGTTTTGTACACTAACATAAAATGAGTTGATAAGGAATTTCATCTCTTCTGTGTAATAGCTCATCTCGAGCTTGTGTGAATTGTTTACCCTATTCGGAACATATTAAGCATGACTTCAAATTTTTCACAACTCAGCACAGATGCTTTATCTCCGGGGCAACTACCTGAATCCGTTAAAGCATTGTTAAAACGTGCTCACATCAACAGATATCCAAAACGAACCACAATTGTTGATGCCGGAACAGAGTCAAAATCTTTATATTTAATTTTAAAAGGCTCAGTTTCAATTATTTTACGTGAAGATGATGAACGTGAAATTGTTGTTGCGTATTTAAATCCGGGCGATTTCTTTGGGGAAATGGGGCTTTTCGAACCGAACCCTCAACGTACAGCCGAAGTTCGTACTCGCGATGTCTGCGAAATTGCAGAAATTTCATATGACAACTTCCACGAACTTAGCAAACAATATCCAGATTTAAGTTATGCTGTTTTTGCACAATTAGTTCGCCGTCTAAAAAATACGACACGTAAAATGACAGATCTTGCGTTCATTGATGTGTCTGGTCGTATTGCACGTTGTTTAATCGATCTATCTTCTCAGCCAGAAGCAATGATTTTGCCAAACGGTCGTCAAATTCGTATTACTCGTCAAGAAATTGGCCGTATTGTGGGATGTTCACGTGAGATGGTTGGCCGTGTACTCAAAACCTTAGAAGATCAAGGTATGATCCAAACTGATGGTAAAGCCATTCTTATTTTTGATGCATCATTAGAAGAAAACACTGTTTCTGATGATGACTACGACGATGAAGAATAATATTCATTAAATTTTTAATAAAAAGCAAACTTCGGTTTGCTTTTTTTATATGCAACAATGAGTTAATACACAAAACTTACAAACTATTCTAATTTTATGATTTAAGTTGAATACATATTCTCCGTTAGGCTAACTCAAAATTTCCAAGGATTCCGCTGTATGCAATTTAACCCACTTAGTCGCACAGGCCTTAAACTTCCAGAAATTTGTTTAGGCACCATGACATTTGGCGAGCAAAACTCCCAACAAGAAGCTTTTGAACAACTCAATTACGCCTTGGCCAATGGTCTATATTTTTGGGATACGGCAGAGATGTATTCTGTTCCGCCAAAACCTGAAACTTATGGCGCAACTGA
The DNA here is from genome assembly GCF_034064985.1 of Acinetobacter pittii. NCBI lineage: Bacteria > Pseudomonadati > Pseudomonadota > Gammaproteobacteria > Moraxellales > Moraxellaceae > Acinetobacter > Acinetobacter pittii. Next base: position 2,582,436 of record NZ_CP139249.1, read on the forward strand.
AACGATTATTGGCAATTGGTTTGCCCAACACGGACAACGCGATAAAGTTTTTCTCGCATCTAAAATTGCAGGTCCGGGCTTTGGAGGAACACACATCCGAGAAGGCCATACGCGCTTTAACAGCGACCACATTGCCAAAGCCCTAGATGGTTCACTTAAACGCCTCCAAACGGACTATATCGATCTTTATCAACTGCATTGGCCTGAACGTCATACCAACTTTTTCGGTACGCTCGCTTATGGCAATCAGCAAGCTGAAAATGATTACGACACAACACCTCTAGAAGAAACATTACTCGCCCTACAAGAAGAGATTAATCGCGGACGCATTCGCTATATTGGTTTATCAAATGAAACCCCGTGGGGCACTATGAAATTTTTACATTTGGCCGAAAAGCTAGGTGTCAGTAAATTTGTAAGTGTTCAAAACCCATATAGCCTGCTTAACCGTACTTATGAAATAGGTATGTCAGAAATTGCTAAATATGAAGATGTCGGCTTGCTCGCCTACTCTCCTCTGGCTTTTGGTTACCTAACGGGTAAGTTTAGAAATGGCGCTCGTCCTGCTAATGCTCGTGTAACACTATTTCCGCGTTTTAGCCGCTACAGCAACCCTCAAAGCGAATGGGCGACTGAACAATACGCACAGCTAGCAGAAAAGCATGGGCTAAGCTTAACTCAAATGGCCTTAGCTTTTATTAAACAACAATTCTTTGTGACAAGCACAATTATTGGTGCCACTAATTTAGATCAACTCAAAGAAAATATTCAGGCATTTGAGATTGAACTACCAAGTGAAGTTCTAAAAGGTATTGAGGCCATCCATACCCAACAGCCCAACCCTGCTCCTTAAATAAAAAACGGATGCTAAAGCATCCGTTTTCTTTATCTATATAAAATTTACATCTTATCTGCGGCTATTATAAACTGCCATTGCCGCAGGTAGGTTTTTACGCATATCGCCAATACGTTGAGAGTTAGATGGGTGAGTAGACAAGAATGATGAACCACCGCCACCTTCAAGCTTATTCATTTTTTCCCAAAGTGTAATAGCAGCATTTGGATTATAGCCTGCACGCGCCATCAACATTAAACCACCTTGGTCAGCACGACTTTCCAAGCTACGAGAATATGGTAAACCCACACCTACTTGTGTACCTAACTGAGCAGCAGCAGTACCAAGCTGGCCTACATTATTACCCGCATAGCTTAAACCGATACCAAGAGCTAAATCAGTTAAAGCTTGTGCACCGATTTTACTTTTTGCATGCTCTTCTAAAGCATGTGTCATTTCATGACCCATAACAGCTGCAATTTCAGCATCTGTCAGGTTCAATTTATTCACAATACCTGTATAGAACACTACCTTGCCACCAGGTGCAACGTAAGCGTTAATCGTATCTGATTTCAACACCGCTAACTGCCAGCTAAATGGTTGACCAGTCTGATTCATCTGGTTCGCATATGGTTTTAAACGGTTGAATACAGCATTAATACGGTTATATGTACTAGAGCTTGTATCGAGAGCACCCTTACCACGTGCTTCCTGCACCATCTTATTAAAACCTTGAGCAGATTGAGCATTTAAGGTTGCAGTATCTGCGCCTGCCATGTCTGCTACTGTTGCACAGCCAGAAATGGTCATCACACTTGCCGCACACAAGCTTAAAAAGAGTTTTTTATTCATAACATGGATCACCTAAATCGATAAAAAGCTGTTTATTCTTTTGCACTTATTATAAGAAATACCACTCATGCTTTGAATGTCTCATTTCTTCATGATCATAGTATTTATGTAACGATCAAGTCGATAAAGTCATCAAATAAATCCAGAAAATTAAACAGATTATATTTAAGCCCAAATAAACATGGCTTAAGGTCTTAACTTTCTCTTCAAGATTAGGACTTTCTCTTTTCCATAGTAAATAACTATTTTGTATGAGTACTACAGGAATTAACACGCATGCGAATAGAACTGACAAGCTCATAAAAGCAGTCATAAAGAAATCTTTATGATATTCTTGGCCATAAATGACCAACATTGCCATTGTGGGTGAACCACCAATAGCAAATAAAAAAGAATAAAAAATTGTTTTTGAAATAGTTGGTTGCAGCTTCATCCTGAGCCCATCATTCCTTATCTATATAGAACGTTTTAATCTGAATCTAATAAAACGAAAACTGCACTTTAGTCGGGTACAAAAAAGCCCCCTGTCAGGAGGCCTTTTTAATCTTTGCTAATTAAGCAGAGAATGGGTGACGTAAAACGATTGTTTCCGCACGGTCTGGACCAGTTGAAACGATATCAATCGGACATTCGATTAATTGTTCAATACGCTTAACATAAGCCAAAGCATTTGCCGGTAATTGATCGATACTAGTTAAACCAACAGTCGACTCGCTCCAACCAGGCATAGTTTCATAGATTGGCTTCAAGCATTCAAAAGAAACCGCATCTGAAGAACCTACACAACCTGAATCTGTATTTTCATAACCCACACAGATTTTCACTTCTTCTAAACCATCTAAAACGTCAAGTTTAGTTAAGCAAATACCTGAAAGAGAGTTTACATCTACAGAACGGCGAAGAATTTCAGCGTCAAACCAACCACAACGACGTTGACGGCCAGTAGAAGCACCAAATTCATGACCAACTGTACCTAGGTGTTTACCAATTGGGTCACCAGAATCAGCAGCTGCATCGTAAACTAATTCAGTTGGGAATGGACCAGCACCTACACGTGTTGTATAAGCTTTAGTAATACCTAATACATAATCAAGATGTAAAGGTCCCATACCTGAACCGGAGCTTACGCCACCAGCAGTTGTATTTGAACTTGTAACATACGGATAAGTACCGTGGTCGATGTCTAGAAGTGAGCCTTGAGCTCCTTCAAACATTACAGCCTTACCTTCTTTGCGATAGTCATGCAACACTTTAGTAACATCAATCACTAATGGAGCAAGTACTTCACGCCATTGGTTGCAAAGAGCCAATACATCTTCAAATTTAACAGCTTCTACACCGTAGAACTGAGTTAACTGGAAGTTATGTAACTCAAGCATTTCTTGAAGTTTTTCTTCTAATGCCGCGCCACCACGAACAAGGTCAGCAACACGCACTGCACGGCGAGCCACTTTATCTTCGTATGCAGGACCAATACCACGACCTGTAGTACCGATTTTAGCATTACCACGTTTCTTCTCACGTGCCTGATCAAGTGCAATGTGGTTAGGCAAAATGAGTGGACAGTTTGGAGAAATACGTAGACGTTCTTTAACAGGAACACCTTCCGCTTCCAAAATTCCCATTTCTTCAATTAACGCGGCTGGTGAAAGTACTACACCATTACCAATTAAGCACAATACGTTTTCACGTAAAATGCCTGATGGAATGAGGTGCAATACAGTCTTTTTACCACCTACGACAAGAGTATGACCTGCGTTATGTCCGCCTTGATAACGTACTACCGCAGCCGCCTGATCTGTGAGCAGGTCGACGATTTTACCTTTACCTTCGTCGCCCCATTGGGTACCAAGTACCACAACATTTTTGCCCATAATAGCCTCATTACATCATGCTGTTAAAATTGGAAACCACCAGTAAAAAACTTACCGTTGGCAATTAAATCTTTTCAATATTCCATTGTCCATTTTGCGACACGAGTTGATGGGTCGCATATGGAATAGAACTTAAATCATCATTACCTAACAATTGAACTACACGTAAACCTTGAGCGCGTGCATTCGAAATTGCTGAGAGTAAATCCTGTTCTGAGCCTTTTGGAGCAACAACAGTTTCGATTTCGGCGAACTGATTTGCACCTAAGGCATATAAATCACAACTAAAGCCAGTAGCAGGACGTGCACGACCAAAGTGCTCACCAATACCATCGTAACGGCCACCCTGTGCTAAAGGTGCAGCACGGTTCGGTGCATAGACTGCATACATTAAGCCAGTGTGATAGTGATAACTGCGTAGCTCTACAACATCAATACCGATATTGAGATTTGGCCAACGGCCTTTAATTTGCGCAAGTGTAGTTTTAAGTGCATCTAATGCTGACTTAAATTCAGCATCTTGTAAGATGTTTGCACTTAAATTCGCCTGCAATGCTTCTAGATCACTAGAATAACGGCCAAGTGCATAGAAATCAGAACCCATATTGAGGTTTTGAGTAAATTCAGCTAACTCTGGTAACGCTTTTCTTTGATAAAGATCTGAAAGCTCATGCTCTTCATTTTTTGACAGTCCAGCACATTTTACTAAACTGCGGAACAACCCTACATGACCCAAATCTAAATGCGCGCCTTGTAAAGTATAGATGTTCTCGATCAACCCCAGCATAACATCGACCATTTCGACATCAGCTTCGATACTGTCATGCCCGTATAACTCTGCACCTAATTGTAGAGGTGCACGTGTGGCATTGAAATTTTGTGGTTTAGTATGTAATACAGTCCCTGAATAACAGTAACGTGCAACGCCTTCAACTGGTCTTACATGTGCATCGATACGTGCAACTTGTGGCGTCATATCAGCACGAACACCGAGTAAACGGCCTGAGAGCTGATCAATGACCTTAAAAGTTACTAAATCTAAGTCTTGATTTGATTCTGATAATGAAGACAACGATTCGATGTATTCGATAAATGGTGTATATACCAATTGATAACCTCGTACCGCGAGGAAATCTAAAGCTTCACGGCGAAGTTTTTCAATGACTTGCGCCTGTTCCGGCAATACATCTGCTACCCCGTCAGGCAGCAACCATGTCTCTGAAATGGTCATATTTCAAGCCTAAAATCTGATCAACGTGGAACGACCCCACATAAAAAAATCGGGAACACACCCGATTTCTCTTAGTGTAGCATGATACTTTGTGCCATGCACCTGACAATTTGCATAAATCTTTCTTAATAAACTCTAAAGTCAAAAAGAAGATTTAATGAATTAATAATAATATTCAATACCTTATTCTCATTCACTCATATCATAGACAAAAGTTCTTCGACCAAAGAATGGGCCAATATCTGAACTATCACCTGGTTGCCAGTTAACTAAATTTAATCTTTGAATAGCTTGAGCTGCTTGAGTATTAAAAGCAAAACAACCTTTTTCAAGATTTGCGATTTTTAGCTTTTGTCTGAAAGCAATTAATGAATGCACATTATTAAGCGGGTTATCTTCTATAGAATACAAATGAGACTTTTCATACGCTAAATTTCTATCAGCATCCCACCGACTACTTGATATAAAATTAATAAAAAAAGCAGACTGGTTATTATTATTTCCCAATGCGCTTTGAATATCACCAGTTTCTAAGTTTTCTAAAACAGTTAAGTTATAGCCGTACCACCGCGAATTTAGAAGTCTAAAATACTTTTTATCTAGACCTAGGTTATTATATCTTTCGATGATTGACTGCTTTTTCTCACTAAACAATGGATTTGAATCAAAACCAGATATATCTGAAATATAAGATTGATTCCATTGAGTCTCTTTTAAACGATAACAATAACTATTTTTTGGAAACCTAACATTCTTATAATTTTGGTAGAAGTCTATTAAATTTTTATCAAGTTGATTGTGAAGGCCCGTTTCTAAATTTTTATTTTCTTTATAGCCCGGCAATACACGGTCAAAGATATTTTCGCCATCCAACTTTACAATTTCAAATTTTAAATTCTTTTTCAAATCAGGTGTTAATTCATAAGTCCAACTGCTAGATGTTAACCTTTTCACAGTATGTGTTTGTAAGGTCCCTTTATTTAAAAATTTCTGTTCAGTTAAAATTTCAGTTTCTAGCGGCTGGTTATGTGACTTTGCAAAAAATATTTCATTATTCTTAATTGGATATTGAGTAATTTCAAAAGAATCATTATAGATACCTGAAGAAATATCAGAAGGTTGATAATAGACTTGGTAAATTTTGTCTTCTTTTTCTAAATTATTTTCAGCTTGATCATGGGTATTTTGATCTGAGCCTTCACCACCACAAGCAGCTAAAATAATAGTAGATGTAAAAATTAAAAAACCACTTATTCTTTTTGAGTTAAATTTCATATGAACTCTATAATTAAAATTTTAATGTTTGCGAATCATACAAATAGATATAATTTTACACAACACTAATATTTAGAATTTTAGTTATTTGAGCTTTTTATACTTCAAATTAATAATTATAAAAAGGATGTTTATTCAAAACATCCTTTATTACTTAAATTCAATTTTAGAAAGAATCACACAGATCTAATAATCGGTTTGCATAACCCCATTCATTATCATACCAAGCAAATACTTTAGCTTGATGCCCCACAACCATAGTCTGAGTTAAATCAACAATCAGTGAATAAGGTGAATGATTAAAATCACTTGAAACCAATGGCTCATCTGTTACTGCCATAATTTCTGCATAGTCTGTTTGAGATGCTTTAATGAGTAACTCATTAATATGATGCACAGTAATTGGAGATTGCGCGATAAAAGTTAAGTCAATTGCAGCTACGTTAATAGTCGGTACCCGAATTGAATAACCATCAATACGGTCTTCCATCTTAGGCATAACACGTTTTAATGCACCGAGTGCACTTGACGTGGTCGGGATAATATTTTGCCCTGAAGCTCTAGCGCGACGTAAATCACGATGTGCGTGGTCAAGAACAGATTGATCTGCCGTCATTGCATGAATTTCTGTCATAAGTGCAGTTTCAATACCGAAAGCGTCATCAATGATTTTTACTAATGGAACCAAAGCCTGAGTAGTACATGAAACACTTGATATGATCTGATCAGTCACTTTGACTTCATTATGGTTCACACCATAAACAATGGCTGCATCGACATGATCAAAAGGTGCTGCCCCAATAATAACCCGCTTCGCCCCTGCTTGTAGATGACGTGTCGCATCCGCATGAGAACGGAACAGTCCCGTACACTCAAGTACCACATCAATATCTAAACTAGACCATGGTAAAAGTTCAGGTTGTTTCTGCTTTAAAACCTCAACTTTTAGCGTTCGTTGATTTGACTGAATATTCAGAAAAACTTTTTCATTTTCAATCAATATGTCTACATTTCCATTGAAACGGCCATGCGTAGAATCATATTTAAATAAATGCACTAACGTCTGGACATCTGCTATATCGTTAATCGCCACGATTTCAAAATGAAATTGTTTTGGGCTTTCGAACCAGGCACGTAAAACATTACGTCCAATCCGACCAAACCCATTAATGGCGATACGTTGCATGACCAATCCTTATCAACAAAACTACAAACTAAAGAAGGCATATAGTAAAGCACGTCGTAGCCAATTGAATATAGATTTTTAGCCAAATCACAGTTTTGTAAGATATTCCTTTTAAAATCGTTGGTTCGGTGGGGTTTTTCCGCTACAATTTAGCGTTTTTAAAAAATAAGCCCCGTATCACATGCTAAGGTTTGGCATAAAACAAACAGGCATTGATACTTTTAGCCAAATTCGAAAATATGGAGTGACTTGGTTGTGAGTACTCGTTTAATGACATCTGCTGAAATTCGTGAAGCATTTTTGCGCTACTTTGAAACGCAAGGGCATACACGTGTCGCGTCGAGTTCTCTTGTTCCTGCCAACGACCCAACTTTATTATTTACAAATGCTGGGATGAACCAGTTTAAAGACTGCTTTTTAGGTCTTGAGAAGCGTGACTATGTACGTGCAACAACATCACAAAAATGTGTACGTGCTGGTGGTAAACACAATGACTTAGACAACGTTGGTTACACTGCTCGTCACCATACATTCTTTGAAATGTTAGGTAATTTCTCATTTGGTGATTATTTCAAACGTGATGCACTTAAATTCGCATGGGAATTTTTAACCAGCGAACAATGGCTTGCTTTACCAAAAGATAAACTTTATGCCACGGTTTACCACACCGATGACGAAGCTTACGACATCTGGAACAAAGAAATCGGTTTAGCGCCAGAACGTATTATCCGTATTGGTGATAATAAAGGCGAAAAATACGCATCTGACAACTTCTGGGCAATGGGTGATACTGGCCCATGTGGTCCATGTTCTGAGATTTTCTTTGACCATGGTGATCACATTTGGGGTGGTTTACCAGGCTCACCTGAAGAAGACGGTGACCGTTTCATTGAAATCTGGAACAACGTTTTCATGCAGTTTAACCGTACTGCTGATGGCGTGCTTCATCCTCTCCCTGCTCCATCTGTTGATACAGGTATGGGCTTAGAGCGTATCTCTGCTGTATTGCAACATGTTAATTCAAACTACGATATTGACCTGTTCCAACACTTATTAAAAGCTGCTGCCAACATTATTGGTATTGAAGACCAAGGTCAGCCTTCTTTACGTGTTGTTGCAGACCATGCACGTTCATGTTGTTTCCTCATTGCTGATGGTGTAAACCCAAGTAATGAAGGTCGCGGTTATGTACTTCGCCGTATTATCCGCCGCGCTGTGCGTCACGGCAATAAACTTGGTGCAACTGGTACGTTCTTCTACAAAATGTTGCAGCCTTTAATTGAAGTTATGGGCGATGCATATCCAGAACTTGCAGCTCGTAAAGATGTGATTGAAGCAACTTTAATTCGTGAAGAAGAACAGTTCGCTAAAACACTTGAGCAAGGCTTAAAACTACTTGAAGGTGAGCTTGCTCAATTAAAAGATAAGACGATTCCTGGTGCCACTGTATTTAAACTTTACGACACTTACGGCTTCCCGACAGACTTAACTGCTGATATTGCACGTGAACGTGACTTTATTATTGACGAAGCTGGTTTTGAAGTAGAAATGGCAGCACAGCGTCAACGTGCTCGTGATGCTGGTAAGTTTGCAGTTGACTACAACAACATTGTAAAAGTTGAAGGCGAAACTCAGTTTGACGGTTACATCAACACCATTGGTCAAGGTCAAATTGTAGCGATCTATAAAGATGGCGTACAAGTTGACGAAGTTTCTGAAGGTGATGAAGCACTTATCGTTTTAAACCAAACTCCTTTCTATGCTGAAAGTGGTGGTCAGATTGGCGATACAGGTATCTTCAAAAATGAAACTGGTATTTTTGAAGTTCAAGATACTAAAAAGTCAGGTGGTGCCTTTGTTCATCAAGGTATTGTGACTGTGGGTAGTCTTAAAGCAGATCAAAACGTTGAAGCAATTGTTAAAGCAGACATTCGTGAAGCAACTGCACGTAACCACTCTGCAACTCACCTATTACATGCTGCCCTTCGTCAAATCTTAGGTTCACATGTACAACAAAAAGGTTCTTTAGTTGCAAGCGATATCTTACGTTTCGACTTTGCTAATGACCAACCTGTAACTTTTGAACAGTTACAACAAGTTGAGCGTTTAGTGAATGCAGAAATTATTGCAAACAGTGCTGTAACAACCGAACTTCTTGACATTGAAGCTGCAAAAGCTAAAGGTGCCATGATGTTGTTCGGTGAAAAATATGGTGATGAAGTACGTGTACTTTCTATGGGTTCAATTATTGATGAGAAAAACTTCTCAATTGAACTTTGTGGTGGTATCCACGTTAAACGTACAGGTGATATTGGTTTATTCAAAATCACTTCTGAAGGTGGTGTAGCTGCTGGTGTACGTCGTATTGAAGCTGTTACAGGTACTAAAGCGCTAGATGTAGTACAAAAAACTGATGCTGATATCCAGCACATTAATGGCTTATTAAAAGCACAGAAAGACCAAACTGTTGAGCGTGTACAAGCCAATGTTGAATTGGTTTCTGCATTACAAAAGCAGATTGAACAGCTCAATCAGAAATTGGCAAACTTCCAAGCGTCAGAATTGATTGATCAGGTACAAACCATTGCTGGTCGTCAAACGCTTATTACCACTGTCCAAGGTGTAGATGCAAAATCACTTCGCAACTTACACGACAGTGTTAAATCGAAATTAGAGAATGCAGTTATTGTGTTAGCTGGTGTAGAGGGTGACAAAGTCAGCCTACTTGCTTCAGTTGCATCACAATACACTGCAACTCTAAAAGCAGGTGACATCATCAAACATCTAGCAACCGAGTTAGGTGGTAAAGGTGGTGGTAAACCTGACTTAGCACAAGGTGGCGCGCCACTTAACGAGAAGTTTGGACAAGTTATCGCAGCATTACCTGCATGGCTTGAACAAAAATAAGACTTCACTTTTTGTGTAACTGACCCTGAAAAGCCTCTCAGGGTCATGGCTTATATGGAACAACTATGGCATTAATCGTTCAAAAGAATTAATGCCATTTAGCCACTCTAAGACACACCAAGACAAAAACTACAATAAAAGCCTTATTTCTCAATATTTCCCTCGTTTTTAATATAGACATACTAAGACATTTTAGGACAGAATAAGCCTCATCAATTATGTACACATACGTGTACATATTCGCACTTATCTCTTAATTGACTAAAAATATGTACACAGGTGGACTATGGCTTTAACTGAAGTGTGGCTGAAAGCTAATAACGGCAAGGCACGTGATAAAGTTGAAGAAATAGCAGATCGGGACTCAATGAGTGTCAGGATCTCACCTAAAGGGAAAATTGTTTTTCAGCTTCGGTACCGTTTTGCTGGAAAAGCCGAACGCTTAGATCTGGGCACCTACCCTCATATGTCACTCAAAGATGCACGCATGAAAGCTGGCGAAATGCGGTCACTTTTAGATAAAGGAATGAATCCTAAAGTTGAGGTTCGTGTACAGCAGCAAAAATACATTGATGCCAGCACATTTGAAGAAGTTTTTAATGACTGGTATGAAAGTTATTGCCTGAAGAAGAAAACTTCTGCCCAGCAAATTAGGAATACCTTTGAGCAGCATGTAATTCCTGAAGTTGGCGATTTACCAGTTGATCGCATTACTTTACAGCAATGGTTGGCCTTACTTGAAGAGTTGGCGGATGATGTGCCTTCAATTGCAGATCGCGTATTAACGAATGCAAAACAGGTTCTGAAGTGGGCCAAAAAAAGACAACTACTTGAAGTAAATGTTCTATCTGATATCTATGCTAAGGAAGATCTAGGTATAGAGCGAAACAGAGGAACAAGATTTCTTTCTGATGAAGAAATTAAGATGGTTTTGATGGCTATTGAAGAATCAAATATTTTGCCTAAAAACAAAATTTTCTTAAAACTATGTTTAATGTTTGGCTGCCGTAATGGTGAGCTTAGAAAAGCTAAAAAGACAGATTTTGATTTAAATAGAAAGGTCTGGATTGTACCGGTGATTAACAACAAGACTGGTAAGAAAACTGGTCGTGAAATCATTCGCCCTATTTTGCCTGAAATGGAGGCATTAATTGTTGAAGCTTTTGAATATAGCTCTTGTGAGTACTTCTTAACTAATGACAGTGAAGAAACACCTATGAGTCATGGATCCTCTAATTCATTACCTGGTTACTTAATGGAGCGACTCAGAAGACATCATGACTATCATATGAAGCATTGGTCTCTTCATGACCTAAGAAGAACAGCACGTACTAATTTCAGTGCTTTTACATCGCGTGATGTAGCACAACTCATGATTGGCCATGTAATGTCAGGTGAACAAGGTACTTATGATTATTACGAATATTTACCACAGCAAACAGAAGCATATGCAAAGTGGTTGGAAAAATTAAAAGAACTAACCGAAGAGTAAATAAAATTAGCTCTTTTGCTTCTTACTAAACTTCCACCAAGTTTTTTATAATAGACCTCTACTACGGGCAATTGGTTCAGCATTTGCTTGATAGATATCTAAGTACCATCTTTTGAGATAAACCAATTTAAGCTGGTAATTCACCTTATTTAGTTTGATAAAAAATTTCTGGTTCCGATCGAGTAAAGGGATTTCATATAACACCATATTTACTTACCACTCATTAATGAACTAAAAGCATCTACAGCTGGCCCTAAAACAGTATTCAATACTGAAGAGTTAACTTGTTTCGGTTGCTTGGTGCCAGAATCAACAACATCAGAAGTTACTTCGGGGTTCTTTTGATCAACGATTGAAACCAGCGTTTCTTTTGTGGAAACAATAAAGACTTTTTAAACACAATATCGATCATCAAAGCATTTTCGGACGTTTCATCAGTGACATTCTTTAATGACTTAATCAACATGTCCGTATAAAGGCGTTTACCATTAGAAATAATAAGTCGTTGACCTTGTAAGGCCTGCAACCCCTGATAAATACCAAGAAGTGACAAATCTGCCCCGATAAATGTATTACCTATTAGCCCGTTCATTCTGCCAGCACTCTCAGACCAGCCAATTTTCATTGTTACTTCTGGTGGTGCTTTATAGCAGTGGTCAGAAATCGGTGAACCCTTTTCTACTGGATGCTCTGTTATTACAAGCTCATCAGAGTGGTTTTCTTCAATAACAACATCAGCAAATAAACCCATTATTGAACGATGACCACCAAACAATAGTGAGCCAACTGTTTCAGTGATAGCCATGCTTTTCTCCAGACAATAAAAAACCGCCTTAAGGCGGTATTAGAAGAAATCAATTTATAGAGATAAATTAAATATTAATTTTTAGATTTACACTCATCTAAAATTTTTAATATTTTTTCGCACTCAGTTATCGCTTCATCAGCATCAGATTGATGGCATTCGTCAGCTAAATGATAATCTGCCATTACACGTCTGGAATGGAAAGTTAACATTTTATATCCAAGCCCCTTTAACCTCTGAGTTTTTTCACTTAAAAGTGTTTTACTCACCCTTTCGTGGGAACCACCCTTAACTTTATCAATATCAATATTTAAATCTTCTTCAACAAAGTTCTTAACTTCATGATACGCACAATAATAAGCACGACTGATACACGATCTTGCATCAGCCTCATTGCTAGTATCTAGTTTTTTTGAAAATTCGAGAAATTCTAAAGCTTCCATTCTTTCAAGCAACATCTCTACTTTCTTGGTGATCAAAACTAAAATAAATTGATATTTTTAGAAGATCATCAAGGGGAATTTCTGCCTTAATAACGTTTTCCACAAAGTCATCGTTTAATTCAGAAATATCATCTGCAGTTAAGTGTTCAGGATAGATTATTGTATTTATCATATCATCTAACTTACAAGCTGCGATTTTAGTCTGAGTATAAAATTTTGAGTACAATACTAAATCACTGAGATTTATCATTGATCTATATGAACTCACTGACACTCCAATTTGCTCAATAAATTCAATATTTTCATTAACTTTTAGAATAGTTTCTTCAATTAATGGTAAATACAAATCCGTATTAATATTTAGTTTTGTTACTAATGTTCTGATTTCATTTAATACATCTGGATATATTAAAGAATTGGATAAAGTTAAAATTCTATCCAAAGTTTTTGCACTTGGCTCAATATTGAATGCTTTAACTAAATAACTTAGAGCATCTTCACCCTTTCCAAGCATTAACAATGCTTGAGCATAATCACATAAAACCAAACTATTTTCATAATTTGATAAAGCAAGAGCTTGCTCAAAGTTTTTCTTAGCGATTTCGAAATTATTTTCGTAAACACCAATGATCGCTAATATTCTTTTACTATCAACAATATCACTTTCTGCCAATGATTTAGCTTGGGTCTTCCATCTATGAATAGTGAACTCAGAAGCATTTTTGCGACCAAAAACACCAATCTGGTCAAGTATTTCATGTGCTCTTTTCTTTGGAGCAAGCATACCCATCACCTATTTATCATTGAAAACAACCCTTAAAAAAATTTGGATTGTACAATCCAATAATAACATGAAAAATTTCCCGTTACGATCCCTCAAAATTCTTAAAGAAGGATCTCATTTTTCACCAATAATGTGTTAATGTTCTAGTAATTTATGAAATTATTCAGAGAACTTAATAAGGAAATATAAAATGTGGAAAATAATTATACCTGTTTTGGTCTTGTTCTCTCTGAGCTACGAAATTGAGGGAAAAACAATTTTTAAGCATATTGGTGACTATGTCGCATCAAGTATTATTAATGATATTCACAAAACTAATAAACAAATTGATAAACAAGCTGCAAACTCGAATAGTTAAAAATTCTATTTCCCGGGCAATAAAAAACCTACCGATTGGTGGGTTTTGATTCAAATAAAAGTTTAGAGTGGTGAATTGTAACTCTTACCAAGTTTCTCAAGTAGGTCAGCAGTTCTTCTTGTATTTTGTTGAATCTTGAATATAACCACCCAAAATTCAGCCCAAAGACGAACTATCACCGAACCAAAAATTAAAATACATATACCAACAAAGACACCCAAAGAGCCTGATGTGTATGGGCTTGCTGCTTCTGGAGGTAGACTATTGCCACCTAATCCCCCAGCAATCATAACGCCCCCCGTAATCCATACACACAAAAGTAAGATCCAGTATGCAAATGTAACGATCTTGGTTGACAAAACGGCATCTAAAAACAGGATACTTTTCATTTTTCCTCTTATCATGTATATAGTTAAACTATTACATAATAATCTATTGATGCTCAAAAATCACCCATTAAACCATTGTTATATATCTATCTAGTTAATTAGTGGTTTCACACTCCTCGCCATTTGAATCATTGTATTTTCATTATGACGCTGTATTACCTGAGCAGTTTCATTTGGGTTGTCCGCACCATTGATCGTCATTTCAGTTTTATGGGGCTGATAAATGGTCACATGAGACGTTTTAGAGTTTACAGCATTAACTTGGTCTTTATGAGGGTTATTACCAAAAGGAGCAGTATTTCTAATATTTAAATTGGTTGAGAGTTTAAGTTAGAAGATTCACTACCTAAAGAAATAGAAAATGGTTTAGTAATATATTTGGCTAAATCTTTCGTTGTTCCATGGCCGTGCACATTCTTTCCTGAGCCAAAAACCAAACCATTTTTTTTCGATTTTTCGAAAAAGGCATCTACCCAAGCATCCCTGTTTTTCTTATCAGAAACGTAGGGGTTAGCATAATTCAAATGTCCACCTACACCACCTGAATATGAAGGTAAAAATATGGTCTATGTTTTTGATAGTGAAGATTCTTTTGAATTAACCTATGATGAGCTTGTCGAAATTATTAGTAAGGCTCGAATGACTGGGCCACAGATGATTCCTATTTTAGGAACAGTTGGTGATTAATGAGTAAAAATGTTGTTGCCTTTAGTATCTCAGTATCCGTCATTCTTTTAGCTTTCTTGATTTGGTGTGTCTTCGGCATACTCTTCAAATATTGGGGTGACGTAGCAGCAATAAAAGAGAGTCTATCAACTATTTCAGGAATATTCGGCGGCTTGACGACATTAGCGGCCGCTATAATAGCTACTCATCTATACACTAATTGGAGAGAGCAGTTAACTTCTACTGTCCAGCAAGAACAAGCAAAGAGTATTCAGTTAGCTGTCAATAAAATTCTTATTACTTTAGATGATTATGCAACCTTTATTCTTATGCACAGTGGTATGGGGCATGAACCTGAATACATAAAGGAAGCCTCAGAAAAAGCTCAGAAATTAACTAAAGAATATCCAAGTTTGGCATTTAATCTGAAATTAAATTTAGTTAGTTATGAAGAGACTTTTCTTAATGGTAAATCTATCTTAACAACAGAGGAAATGGAGAATATTACATGGTGGTACTATTATGGAATAATAAATTTATTAAATCGAATCATAAAAAAAGAACATTTGCATCAACTTGATAATTTTCAAATCTATATAAATGCCTTAAAAAGAGATAGAGAAATTTTTCAGAGTTTAAAAATGAAAATAAATGATGAAATGATTCCAAGGATAAATATTCAATGACATGTAATAAAAATTAATTAATTTTTCATAAATACTTCTCATAAAAAGTATCTGATATTAGAATCGATATTAAATTGAAATTTTTAAATTATGAAGACTGAACTTAAGACTTTATTAATAGATGTTTGCTTTTGGATTATTTCAATATGCATTATTTTTTTCTTCTTTATTCTATTACTCTATTCTCACAATACGATTGACAATCCCTTAAAAGAAGCTTGGTCATTAACAATAGGGATACTTTCCGCTTTGACAACAATTGGTGCAGCTATAATCGCAGCATATCTTTTCAATGATTGGAAGGTCCAGCACAACAAATCAATGGAAGTGCAATTAGCATTAATAATGATAGAAAAATTTGAGCTTTTTGATGAACAAATCTCGATGTTATACGGACAAATTGCAACTCCTTATGATCTTGAAGATCTAAAGCATCTTGAAAATGCTGTTAATGATTTCAAAGAACATAAACAAAGAAAGTTACTTGAAATTCGGATTAGCTTCCTAAAAGCTTCAGCTTCAATTGAAAATTTTTATTCATTTTTTGGAGATAATGAAGAGGTGAAAATTCAATTAAAGATTGCTAAATCCCAATTTAGAAAATTTTCGAATACATGTTTGAATATGAACAATAATGATAGTTACAATATAATTGCTACAAACTTTATGTTTGCATTTAGGGAATTAATCCCCTTTATAAACTATATTGAAGAAAATTACATTCAAGTAGCAATAAAAAATCTAAGAGCATAGCGATAAGTGTTAAAACCCTTTCTAAAGAGCTTTAACACATATTCCGATTCTCACATTATTATTGATTGTATGAGCTGTGCATCCTGATAAAAGAATGCACAGCAATAAAATCCTAAACATCGATCGGCACCATGTCTACCGTTTGGCCAGCGAGTTCATGATGACAATCTGATAAGAATTGAATCTTTCCTTCAATTAAAAATAAGTGACATCGACTTGCTGGATGATGATCATTTACAAGTAATGACGGCGTGAATGTAGGGTTATTAACATCGCCATTAAAATTCCATTTGCTGCCGTTGGGATGTGAATCGACATGAAATGGATGCAAATATTTACAACCGGGGCACTTAAACATATAGATGCCACTGCTCCAATATTCTAAATATGGCGTGAGCTCAGTTACTGTTTCTGCTTGAGACATTTAGATCACCACTCGATTAGCAATCCAACCGTAAAAAAATTGCTCTTGGCTTTTATTCCGCTCACAAATCTCGATATAGCGCTGACCTTGCATAATGTTGAGCACTCGTACCAGAACCTTCTCACCTTCTTTCCCACGTTTGGCCAGATAGGTTTTTAAAGCTCCTAAAGTGTTAGAACCATAAACACCATCAACCTTCAAATCGGCGTACCCGGCTTTACCTTGGTTGTTAAGCAAGTTCAAAGCACGTTGTAAAAGTGGTTTTGCAAAGTTGATACCACAGTTCACACCTGTGTCTAAAAGTTCTTCTGCTACAGCAGAGCTAATCGTATTCACTTGATCAAATCGCGGTAAAGTCCAATAGTTTTTGCGATAAATTGCTTTGGCCACATCAAGAGGCAAATCTTTCATATTACCCTTATAGCCGTTTTCACTTGCTACAGCTTGAGTTATACCGTATTTGGTTGCACCGCCCCGATCTGCCGGATTATTTACATAACCGCCTTCACGTTTGATCAATTCTTCAAGGTATTGTTCGATGTTCATTTAAGTTTCCTTTAGACAATAAAAAAGCGCCCTTAGGCGCACAGTCAATAAAAATCCGACCTCAAATAAGTCGGCTTCATAAGTTTTGTTTCATAGCTTTAAAATATATATTTAAAAAAAGTCGTAATAGCAGTTATTGCTCCAGCAACACTACCAATTACTAGGGATATAGCTTTACCCCAAGCCATGATTACAGCAGCTCTACCTGCGTCTTTCTCACTCATTTTACCCTCTATACTTATACCGGGTTTGGTGCTAACATTTTCCTCAGATTGATTCATTAATAGTTAACCCTCCTTAACTGTTAACCAAAACCCTAGTGTTGGCGCACTGGGGTTTTTGCTTTTTTGGAATAAAGTACATTTCTTACTTCCTATAGAATTAATAGACGAACTTTACCCCCTTCCGTTTTTTAATATCAGGCGGAAGGGCTTCCGCTAACTTTGTTAAAAAATTGTTTCTGTTAGTTGACTCACGCTTCATACCCGTAAAAAAAGAATTACCACCCGAAGGTGGTCGTTTCATAATATTGGTTGTCAATAGTTTTTCGTAGTAGTCAGCGGCTTGCAGTGTCAACAGGTAATTTCTCTCTTATACTTGATACTTCTAAACAAAACCGCCCGAAGGCGGTATTAGCTGTTTTCAATGTCTTTTCTGGCTTTCTTAAACTCTTTGATCACTTCAACGATCGTTTTACCTTCCTGCTTATCAATGAAGTTAAAGATCCATCGGACTAAAGCCCAACCGGGTAAACCACAAACAAAGAAGAACCCACCAAGTGCAATCATCCCCCATACATCAGTAACCCATTCATGAAGCCCCCACTTCACAATAATGAATGAGCCACCAGCAAGGCTTGAAACAACAGTACAGATCAAACCTACTGCCCACTCTTGTGGTGAACGTGGCATACGAGTCATTAATACCACTGCTGCAACCAAACCGACCGCTAAAGTCACCATGATTGCAATCCCGTACAATTTTAGTAGTGCTGTAAAACCGCTTGTGGAAACTGGTTCCATTAATATCTCCAAAAAATTTAGACAATAAAAAAGCACCCGAATTGGGTGCTCAAAGTTATTTTAAGGTTTAAAGGGTTTGTAGAATTTTCCCTCCGTTAATCAGTTGAGTTGTTAGAGGTGCCACCCCAACAATTGCAGGTCCACCCGGCCCCGGCTGACCTTCAGTTGTGCCATGGTATTTCCAGTTCCATGTTCCATCATTGGTGGACTTGGTGCCACGTTCGCCCCAGTTTCCACCATCCCCAGAAAGGGGTGAACCATAGCGTTCATTCTGCGTTCGATAACCCTTCCCGGGTACCGAAGCTTCAGCATCAGTGATTTTCATAACCAATAAATAACTCTCCAGATAGAGGCGATAATCTTGTGAGTCATTTGAAATCGGCTGTCCAGTCATGACCCGACCAAATGGTGCACCAGCCCCACCGGGAATTCCCTGAACCCCATAAGATGATCCAGTGTAAATACCACTTGGTGTTGCTCCACCACCTGAACCGCCTCGAGCTAACGTCCCGCCATCGATAATCAGGTTTAGTTTGCTGTGTCGATTCAATAAACCTGGTGCTCCCTGAAAACCATCACGCCGGGTTTTGGTAAAATTGAAGTCTGAATCTTTCTCCCAATCTCCGTAAGCTAGATGTGGCAACCCGCCATCTCCACCACGTCCAACTACAGCACCTTTAATCGTCAGATTCACCACCAGATCAGGTGGAAACTCACCAGTATCAATAGCAGGTAATTCTGATGCAGCTGGAACGATATACTCTCGTTTTGGAGGACTAGAGTTGTAGTCAAATTTATAGACAAATCTGGTCTCAGGTCGGTAAGAACTCGAACTTGAAACCAGCGCACCAGCTTCAACTACAAAACTGATTTCTCCAGTTGTTGGCAAATCCCCTCTTTGCATCTGATATAAACGTGCCAGATTAATATCCAGCTGGTCATATCGAATGTAAATCGGTGAATCATCAACCGGCACATCAATAAAGTCCTTGTCATTGAGGTAATAACGTTCATCGTAATTAATTGCAGTAATGGTATTAGAGAACTGGTCAGCCGGTTCTCTTTTTGCAACCAGATAAGGCAGTGAGCCTTTGGTATCGTCATTAACTACGGTGTAGATAGTATTCACAAAGTCATCGGGACTAAGCTTTAAGGCCCCGTTCGGTAAACGCCCTAAAACTACTTTGTTCTTGGCTGAACCCGGCGTAACGGGAATCAGGTCCACGGTACCATCCCCCATTTGCAAATAAATCACATAACTCTTGCCTGCAATGAAATCGACATCATGGCTTAGGGTGAGAATTAAACCTTCTTGCTGTACCACCTCGCCGCTTTGATGAATACCATTGCGATAATCAGCTACAGCGATCCGGTCACGTAAAACCAATAATTCTGATTCAGGTGCTGCATCAAAGGTAATGGATTTACGTTGGAACCGAAGCTTGTTCCAAAGCCGGTACGCATTAAAATGAGCTTGCCACTTGTTACGCACACCTACAGATTTCACCTCTTTGGGGTTCTTGGCCCCTTTATCCGGTAGATAGATATTTATGCGGGTGTCGTCGGCAGGATCCGTATATTCATAAATCAATCCATCATAGTCATCCATTACACCAAAGGTCAGATCATGCTTATAACTATCCGGAATGATATTCCTGAAGTTAAATAGCATTACCGAGTTATCAGTTGGACGTTCAAAATAAAGCTTGAGCTTATTATTTTGACGATATGCAGTACAAAACACTGCATCACAAAGATTGGTAACCAGCTCTTCAAAAGATAGGTTTGTATCATCAATAGTGGTGCAGAACTCTGCCGCTAGTGGAGTACCAAAATAATCAACTACATCGTTATAAGTCCGGTAAATGTTTTCCAGATCAATCTCATCGATCGTACGGCGCCCAATCTTGTCATCAAGTGCCATAGATACCAAAGCATCAGCAAAACTCGATGTTGGGAATAGCTCTGTCGTCATTGCTCCATTTTTATAAGTCGGCAACATTCGCTGAAGATCGAAATTGATCTTACGGGACTTGACAGATAAAGCTCCAGTGGTTGCATAAGTACGCGCACGAAAAACCGTTTCATGCTCATACACTGTGCTTTGTAAAGGATAAGCACCGTAAAGCGCCTGCCACTTTACTTCATCTACTACTGTTGTAACTGCCGGAGTCGGAGTTAAACGGCGTGCACGGACACTACAGCGTCCCTGAAATGTCACCATATCCAGCGTTGCACCAACGGTCTGACGTGACTTTGCCGAGCCTTTCAAAATGATCTGCTTCAGCATTGGATTACCAATAGCTGCACCAGATTCATTAACCGGGGTTACTTCAACTTCAATCGTGACATTAACAGCGCCCTGATTTCCGCCTGCAGAAACGGTATAAAGTCCATTGGTGGCCACAAAGTTACATAGCACCCGACTACGTTCAATATTGTCCAAAATGAATGGACCAATCCACTTCTCTCCAATAGATGAAAGCTTTGGAGATAAAGCACTAGTTTGCTGATTTGATAATTCCCTTAGCTTTAACCAATTTGGATTAACTGCTGCTGGATTAGATAAAGCCATCCGATCATCAGCTACCGATAAAACGCTGTAAGTGCCGTTTAAATCATAAGTCTGGCCATTAAACGTGAATGAGGCATTGGTGATTTCTACCCGGTCATTACTTACAAACTTAGTGGTTAAATCCGTATTGTTTGTAGATGCCCGCAGGATCTCATTAGGATATGCAAAAAGAAGATAGTTGGTACCTTCCAAGCTTTGTGTATCAGCTGGACGGAGAACTTGGCCATTAACAGAAGTTTGATGCTGAACCGTTAGTGGCGGCGTGGTAATTTCGGTACCAAGCGAGAAATATGGCTCACCCGAGACAATATCAACGCCTGGTCGATAGACTTCTACCGATGCACCGGCAATATCGACAATATTGGTTTCACCGTCATATGCACCGTTAATTTTATAGTGACCACGACCAATACAACCGACAACGTGTTCAACTTCAACGTTATTTTCATAAACTTTGTAAGGCACTGCGATTAGGTCGGGTGTGTTCCACCCGGCTCCATAGTTATCAGCAATCCGGCCATTTACACGAGTTTTATTTTCACGATTGGATAATTCGTTATTTGCAGATGAAGACTGGTTGTTATTTTGGTTTGTTTGTGTAATTGAAGGTACTGGCATTAATAATGCAACTGCCACCCCCACAACCAATGAGATAATAGCAGCCCATGCAGCTGCACCAAGCTCAATACCTTTAGGATTCTCAATTACGATAAAAGTACCTGGTAAGAAATCAAGCTGCTTTAACTCATATGCATTTTTCGGCGTGACTTCATTCGCAAATGAAATTTCGGCATGATCCATATTACTTGTCGTATGGAAAATACGGACATGTTCAGGCATATAATCATATTTTGAAGTAAGCCATTGTCCGATGGTTTGAGCCTGCTCAATCGTCTTTTCTTCAGACAAAGCATCTTTTTTATAAATAATCTTAATCATAGTAACTGACCCGACTAAAACCCATTGCCTTGATCACTTCTTCGGATAAAAAAGTAACTCCGCCTTCCATCAAATGTAGAACACGGCCCAAACGAAAAAGCCCCACATGTGGGGGCTTGTTTCGGTATCTCGAGTGAAAGGCGACTATGCAGCCTTCCTTGGGCATGGGCAGTGGATTTAAAAGTTTTAACCTTGATGGTAGAAATACCTTTTCTTTAATAGGCTTCATAAAAAATTCAAGTGCTTCCGCCCGGTCTATTCCATATAGATCCAATGCAGCTTCATGAGCAAAATGAACACAGTTGTAGTTTTCCTCGTCATATTGTCTATCAAGCAAATGATCATGACTTTTCATATAGCCCCCTTGAGACCAGTAAAGCGGTCTAGTGCAAAGATATCTCCAGTTTTAGCGGTATTTAATCGTGGAGATTCAGCTTTGAACGTCACAGCTTTATGGTTCATTGAAACACCGGCGAGTTGTAAGCCAAGCAGATAATGCATTGGTGTATTTAAATTATCTGAACTATAAAGCCGATAATTAACTGTTGGTTTTACATCCGGAAATTGACCTTCTATTACCCGTTCAAACTCATCCGGCAAAATATCACCAAGACCTGAAATAGAGACTGTTAAAGTCTGGTCTAGATCGCCCAGCATTCCGGATCTTTGAATTGTCATAGGCAGGTATTCATAAAGCACCTGCCCTTCACCTTCATTGTGCTGAACATACACCCCACGATCATCATTACGGACTACCCGGTAAGTATTCATAAAAGAAGGGTGTGAGAGTTCAATACATTCCAGTTGATAAACATCAACTTTTCGATTGAAAAAGAATTCGGCATATTCGTTATCCATCAGACCTCCCAATCTTTAATTAATGCTATATCTGCAGCAAGGTTAGGCTGGTTTTGAACAACTTCGAGTTGTGCATTTACCCGGTAAAGGTTGCCATTCACCTCATTGGTCTTGAACGAGTTCGGAATGAAGTTACACAGGTATTGCTGACGTGTTCCCTGATCAATCACCAGATCCGCATAAAACGAAGCTGGCTTATTCTGGTAGACACGCCAGAAAGCCATCATTTTGTTGAAATCAGTTTTGCTTAAATTCCAGTTCACATCGACAATATGGCTATTACGTTTTACATCGATGTAATAGCGTCCACGTCCTCCATCCATCTGCTGACGCTTAACATCATCACCCGGTGTTACGCCATAGCCGCTGGTCTGAGGATTTAGCTTTAACTTGTACATAACTTTCCTTCAGGTAATAAAAAACCACCTCAAAGGGTGGTTTGATAAAATAAGGTTTAGATATTTAAATTAATTACAAAAACGATTTAACATTAAGAAATCGATTTAATAATAGTTTCTTTACCATCTTCAAAAATATCTTTCACTATAAACTTGCAGTAGGATCTATCTTGAGATGGTTCAGTCAGTAAAGCTGGATTCACCAAATCTTTGATCTGTTTGAAACGGATCAATTCATAATTTCCATTTCTTTCCAACTGATAGTCCATTTTTACATCACAACTATACATAGTAGTTGACCCAATAACAGAAGTAAGCCTGAAAGTTAACTTCTTATTTGCGGGTACTTTAAACTCAAAAAACTCTTCACCATTATTTAAACTGATTGTGGGTTTAGGCATATTTAATTTTTTGGGCTCATGCATAGAGCCATACTTTGTTAAATTATTTGAAATCTGCTTAGTTATTAGGTTTTTTGAAATTTTTTCACCCTCATTATTTTGATAAGTAATATAGAACTGCACCATGGGTACATTACTTCTATAAACCCTTAAATTCGCTGTATCACCTGCTATTTCATCTTGATACATATTTGTAGATCTTACGAGATTATTTACCGCAGGAATGGCACATCCCGTAAGGCCTAAAAGTGTTGTAGAAATTACAATTATTTTTTTCATGTCTTAACCATCAATTTTAATTCCAACAGACTCTATCACCTTGAAATTTAAATATTATGAAAATGAACCCTCCGAAAAGGGTTCAAATTATTAAGTACGATTTCTTCTCGCTGTCGTATTCTCAGTCAAAGACCGACTAATAGTTGAGTTTGGATTAGCAATTTGATCACTTACAAGTTTAGGTACCTTTCTTGGAAGCTGCTTATCCAGTTCATCTGTAACAATGATCCGGACAGTTTTCTCATCCAATTGTTCAGCTTCAACAGTTGCACCGCTGACTTGATTCACGACTTCAATCTTGAAATTGATAGTTGGAGGGGATTGCTCAAAAGTAGGCATAAACTCAGCTTGAGGGCGACTAGACTGACCTAAGGTAAAGTCCTGCACGCCTTCAAGATTTGAGCGATCCTGAACTAAACCATTTGATGAGAAGTAAACTTTTCCGTCATGGAATAGATCAGAACTAGCAGAAAAAGATGCAGTAGGTACACTGCCATTACCCTTATAAATAATCTGATCATCTTGATAAGACTGATTAAAGATGTTCGAGATATCTCTACTTTGGTTAAATGCTCGTGAACTTTGATTAGCCCGATTCACGATATTTTCAAAAGAGGTGTTATTTTGAGCATAGTTAGAAACAAATGATTCTGGACTTGTCGCCCTTCTCATCTGTTCAACTTTATCAACACCACCCCATTTTTTAATATCATCTTGGGACCAAACTATTTCACCTTTATGCACAGCTCCGGCTAGATCATATTTCTTACCCTTACCTGTATAACCACCATCAGCAAAACCATTGCCTTTTAAGACAGAAACGTCCTTCAGCAATTCTTTCTGAGCATTCTGAGTAGTACTGTTTGAAACATTACTATTTTGAATTTTCGAGTTAGAAAAATTAGATAAGTTCGATTTATTGGCAGTAAAAGACTTACTACTTTGAATCGATTTATCTAGAACGTTGCTAAAGCTTGAGTTGTTCCCAGCGTACTGGTTAGTAATGTTTTTAACATCTCCGAATCTTGATGCCGCGTCTTTGCTTGGCTTGAGAGCATTAACGATAATCTGATTATCTTGAGTAGGTTGATTAAAGATATTCGAGATATTTTGATTATCATTAAAAGCTTTTGAGCTTAGGAATGAACGATTAAAGACATTTTCCGCTGAAGTATTGTTTGTAGCATGGTTATTAATAAATGCTTCAGGGCTTGAGCTCTTACGCATTTTCTCAACTAAACCTACACCACCCCAGCGTTTAATATCCTCTTGGGACCACACCACCTCGCCTTTATGAACAATACCCGCAGCTTCGTACTTACCACCAGATCCAGTGTAACCACCATCAGCAAAACCCTGATCTTTGATTGCCCGGATGTTTGCAATAATGCTTGCACCTTGTGCAATGGCTCCAGCAATCAAAGGCAAGTTATAAGGGAAACCAGCTTTTGAAGCTGCTGCGATATTTTGCTGAATCGCAATACCAGCAGCTGCAATCGCATAAGCTTTATCTGCAGCAAACATCAGCTTATAGGCTTTGGACTGTTCACCAAACATTGAACCAAACATCGAGGTGACTGAACCCATCATTTGCCCACCAAGAGCAATCTGAGCGTTTAATCTATCTTGTTGATACTTGTCTTCAACATCTTTAACGTTCTGAGCATAATCACTGTAAATTTGACTACGTTGTTCTTGAGCAGCTTGAATGATTGCAGTTTTCTGGTTTTCAAAGTCTTGTTGCTGAATTAGTCCAGCTTCCATTTGTGCATTAAGACTATCTAAACCATTTTGTTCATTAAGATCAGTAGCAGCATATTGACTATCCGCAAGATCATTTGCAGCACCCAAACGGCTAAACCGTTCCTGATCCTGCCTAAAGAACTCACTAGAACCATTCATATCGGCCTGGATACCACCCCAGTTCTGAACAGCGTTATTAACTTTATCGCGTGTCTCTTTGTCCTGTGTGGCTTTAGATAATGCGATTCTTGCTTGCCGTTCCTCAGGATCTTTAACAGTTTTTGCTATTTCCTCCCGCTCTAATCTATAGCGTTCCTGCATAGCTTGGGTTTCTGTCAATAAAGCTTGTTTAGCTTGAAATAAACGCTGCTCTTGGGCCAATTTTACTAATGCAATCTCTTGTTTTAATTGTTGAGCCAAAATATCAACAGCTTCTTTACGCTGTTCTTTAGTCAACTCCAGATCATGCTCAGCATCAAACTGACGTTTAGCAAAACTTTCTTTTAAAAGTTTCTCCTCAGATTTCGTATAATCACGATATGAATCCAGCTTAGTTTTTGTCGCTTGCTCAGCAATAGCGATGTCGTTCTCTGCCCGCGATTGCAACTCAGCCTTGATTTCTTTCTTACGCTCAGGTGTGAAGTTAGCTTTATCAACTTCTTCCAATTTTTTAGAAAGATCATTTCTAATCTTTGTTACTTGATTAGCAACTTCATTTTCTAACTGAAGACGAAGTTTTGCCTGCTCCTCGGCCATTTTAGTGGTATCTTGAATAAGCTTATCAAAGTCTTTTGATGAGATATCACCAGCAGAATAGCCATTAATACCAGCCATGTAACTTTGATAGTCTTTCCAGTATTGATTATTATTTTTACCAATACCTTTACCCTTCATTACATTGCCTTCACCTGCATGGTATGCACGTACAGCCTTTTCTAAATCACCTTTAAAAAGCTTCAAAAGATAAGACATATACTTAGCGGCACCTTCAGCAGACTGTGCTAAATCAGTGCGGTCTTTTACGCCATATTGCTTGGCAGTACCTTCGAGAAACTGAAATCCACCAGTGGCCCCGGTTTCCTTGTTATAGGCTTTTGCATTACCTCGAGATTCGATCATATGAATCGCGGATAATGTTCCTGATGGAAGTTTGTATTTAGACTCTAGATCTGCAAAGCCGAATTTTGAAGCATTCGCTAGGACTTTCGCATTTACACTTAGTACTTTTTGCTGATTTTTAAGCTCCTTGTTTTGCTCACGTATAGAATTAGTTCTAGCATCCGTGATAGCTTTGATTGATTCTTCTGCTTTCCAAGTATCCGTTAATGCTTTCATAGCCTCTCGGTCTGCTGCCTTAAGACCCTTAGCTAATGAATCTTTATAAAGCTTCAGTAAATCATTAGCCTGAGACTCAGAAAAACCTTTTTTCATTACTATCTCGACAAATTGCGTATCCCACAATTTATCTGCATACAATTTCTGTAAGGACTTTTGAGCCTCATCTGCAGCCTGTTTTGTATTCTTGATAGCATCAGCATGCTTCTGTTGCTCAATTGCTGCATTTTGGGCTTTATTACCCGTTAAGGTAACTTCAATACCAAACAATTTAATGACTGTTTTGGTCTTATCAGCCTTTTCATAAGCTTCATTATATTTGTCGATTTGCTCCTTCAATGCATCCCTTAAGCTTGGGGGTAACTTCTGTTTAGCAAGTTGTTCCATAGCCTCCTTGTAGCTAATTGTGCCCAATCGAGCTTCATTAGAAATCCTTGTAAGTTCAACATTGCCTTTACCGAAGTTTTGAATATCAATTAAGGCTGAACCAACGGCCATTTCTGTTTTTTTCAACTCCTCATTTTGAGCTTTAAAAGCCGTTGTTAAGTCATTAATAGCTTTGGTTTTTGCCTCACCTTTTAAGCCTTTTAACTCTTCAGCAGTACGGTTAGCCACTTCGGCTTGTTCAGCGAGAGTTCTATTCGCTTCTTCTGCCTTACCTTTAAAATAAGTGTATGTTGCAGCCAAAGCGGATACACCTAGGGTAATTGCTCCTATTGGACCACCGATAAGTCCTAGTGCTCCGCTACCAATACTACCAACTAAAGAAGAAGCTGCTGAGAGCCGTGTTTGAGCAGCAGTTTGTGCATTTGTAGCAGCAGTTACTGCTGCCTGTGCCTGTGCATATCGAGTTGCTGCTGCAGTAGCGCCAAATTTAGCTTGGGTTTCAGCATTTGTAGCTCGTACATTCGCGAGATGAGCTTTAGCTGCATTCAAGGCAGCGGTAGCTTCTGCATATTCTGCTTGAGCATTTAACACAGATGCTTGTCGACTCGCTAAAGTCGAGGCCATTCCTTCTTTAATAGCTGCGCTCTTCAACAAAATTGCACGAGTGATATATCCAATACCAACTACTAAAGCCCCATCAGCAATTAAATCTAAATTACTTGCAAGAGTTTGAACTGATCCAGCTAATACCTGTGCTGCACCACTACCTTTACCAGCCTCACCAACAAATTTAATGATTTCGTTATTTAAAAGTGTGAGTGATTGACCAATTGTGATATCAGTTTTAGCGAAAAGTGCATCCACATCGTCTTGGGCATTTTTAAGCGCTTTAACGATTTCTTTTGAAGTAATTTTGCCTTCAGCCGCAACTGAACGCAACTCTCCTACGGTGATCCCCATGCCTTGAGCAATAGCCTTTGCTAATGCCGGGGTTTGCTCCATTACAGAGTTAAGCTCTTCACCACGCAATGTACCACTTGCTAACGCTTGTCCAAATTGAACTAAAGCTGCATCAGCAGCTTCTGCACTTGCACCACTAATTGCTACGGCTTTAGATACGGTTTCAGTTAAACGCGCAGTATCATCCATAGTAAGGTTTAAAGTCTTAGCATTATCGCTAAAGCGTTGGTAAACCTGTAACACCGAATCCCAAGCCGAGTATGTTTTTTGAGCAATTCGGAAAGTATCTTCAGTTGCTTTATTCAATTCAGCTTGATTGTTGGTAACCAACTTTAATCTATTCTGTAAACCAGTATAAGCATCCATTTTAGAAATAGCTGCACCCACAGTAACCAATCCTGCCATATAACCAGCTAGTGCACGAGTAGCTACAGATAAGCCATCCATAGACTTGGAAGCATAATCACCTTTACGTTCAATACTATCCAGCTCATTGCCTAGATTGCGCGCATTACGTTCAGCATTTTGCGAATCAATAACAATGACCAAACGAGATTCTTGTGCCATTTTCTACTTTCCTCTAGGCAATAAAAAACCCACTCAATGAGTGGGCCATTCAAATTTAAATAAAATTAATAATCTGGTGTATGAGTTAGAAAAAGCACCTTTGGGTGCTTTTAGCATCTTTAAGTTACTTATTTAACTGGTTCAGTTAGATCTGTCGCTGCCTCCACCGCTGCAGCTGCTGCCTCTTCAGCAGATCCCGATATCTCCTCTATCCCCCAATCTGCTTGAAATTTTGTCTGTTTAACAGTAGGAGAGTTCCATTTTAAATTCGATATATCAAACTTAAACTGCTTACTCCCATTTTGATAAAATGGAAGCTCTATAATAAGTTTCTTGGAATTTAAAAGTCTTTTAATGAATAAGTTGGCATCATCGTCATTTCTCACGAATAAAACGTCACTCGCATGATCGGCAGTACTATCTAGCTCTACAGTTTCTACCGTATTATCGTCAAACTTAAATGAAGCATAGCAATTGCGTGAAATAGTGTCGCAGGCATACTGTCCCTTACTTATTACAAATAACACATCAAGAGGTTGTCCTGTTTTTTCACGCAAAGTAATAAGAAGCTTGGAGCCACCTTCATAAGGTGAAGAAAAATGAACATCATTAATTGATGTGATACTGGCAAATTTTGATTTGATGCCGCGCATCTCATCATTTGATTCGTCATAAACCCAATTATTCAAAGTATTTTCTTTATCAGTTGGTGTAGCAACTACGTTAGAAGCGGTTGTACTAACCTCATTACTAATGATGGAGTTGGTATTCTCCTTTTTATTACACCCCACCAAACCAAAAACCAAACTTAATAAAATAATCTTTTTCATATATAAACCTATCAAATATCAAAATTTAAAAATCAGCTAATAATCCAAGCTAGAATTATTAAAGCTATAAATAAAATAACTCCACACATTATCCATTCAGATTTAGGGTAACCCCATACATTATTTGGATTATTAAAATCAGGTACTCTTCTACGTGTTGTTTTCTTAGTATGACTAGAAAACTTAGAATAAGATAAGCCAGAACCTGGAATACCTACTGTTGTGCGAGTGCCTTTCTTACTTACATTTACACGTGCTCCTTTCCCACCCACGGAAGCACTTGATAGTCCTTTTTTACTAACATTGACACGGATTCCAGGAGCAATTTTTATACTTTTTCTAAAATTCAATCCCATCACATCACCTATCTAGAGCAGATCTTTTTAGAAGCACTGATGGAACCATCATTACAAACAAACTTACTACCATCGCAATGACTTACCCCACCTTTCTTACCAGAGCACGGTTGTCTGCCTCTACCTGCTTCTGCAACACTTAATGAGCTTAAAACTAATAAAAGACTTAAAATGACTTGTTTCATGGTTTTTTACCGTTTGTTATAAAGTGTACTAACTTTAACAAACTGGTTACTAAATGTCACATAAAGCAAAACCACCCGAAGGTGGTTATATTGGTTGTTTGTCATTTTTATTTCTTAATCAAAAGTATTTACCTTATCTGAAAAGATGTAATGTGAAACATCTCGTATAGGAAATGGAGAACCATTAACAATTAGAGGATAGAATTGTGCTTTCTTTCGAAACTCTTCCAATACATAACTATCTAGCTCAGGCACTCCGCTACTTTTCTGAATTTTTGCTACAGTTAAATTTCCATTTTTATCAGCTTCAGAATAGATCGTAATTTTTCGTTCCTGCCCTTTAAGATATCTTTTATTAACAATAACTTCAGGAAAGTTTTTAAATTTAGGTTTTCTAGAAAGTTTCAAGTCCATTGGTTGCGTAAATCTTATAGGATAATAAATTCCATTTTCTTGGTACGGGTAAAAACTAGCTTTTTTTATTGCTATCAATATTTTGTTATCTAACTTATCTATACCACTACTTTTAATGATTTTTGCTCGAGTAATTATCCCTCTCTCATTTGCATCAGCCGAAATCGTTATAACCCTATCATACCCTTCAAGATCCTCATCTATAATATTGATCTTAGGCAATTCCTTCCATTTTAAATTTGATGGCATCGCTCTTATATAATCATCAGAATCATTTGCATAAGTTCCAAATGAAAAGGAAAAACAACTTAAGAAAATAATTATTAAATTTTTCATGTCGACCTAGAATTGACTGATTTTTTAAAAGGATAAAGGTTTTTTAAATTATAAGGGTTTTTTAGGCACAATGAATGGACCAAGCTTTTTTATAAAAGCTAATCACAGCCTCATAATCTCTTAAGAGAATTTCCTTAGTATATATATTAGGGGAAAGCTTGAGTAATGCTGGCATGTATTGCTTTTTATAGACTTCAGGATAGTCCTTGCACAATATTTCCCGTTTTTGACTCAAAGAAACATCTCGATTCTCTAGGGTATTAAGCATCGTATCAATCTGTTCACTAGCTTTCTTAAACTGCTTTTCAATCGAAGGAGGAAGCGGTTTAGTTTCATCTTGTTTAGTGCAGCTAACTAATAAAACCAAAGAAATAGTTAACCCCAATGAATATAAAAGTTTTTCTAACATATAAGTATAAGTTCTAAATCATTGTAAATATTATATATTTCTAATAACTAAAATTCATTAATTAAAATAGCTATCAATAAGATAGCTATTTATTAACTTTGCTTTTGGATGAAATCTTTTTAAGCGCTTCATCCAGAAACAGGTTATCCAAAGCAAAAACACAGTCATTAAAAATATGAGCAGCCACGGGCAAATCATTATGCTCAGCATAGACATTGATAGCCTGCTGGTCTAATGATAACGGGATACCCTGCTCATATCGTCTGGATCTGCAAATAGTGCTAAATGCCGAAAGAATGGAATCAGCTGCATAAGAATATTCTGGCGGATCAGGAATACGGCCACCTAAGAACTTGATTTGCTCGATTTCGTGCGGCGTTTTCGACGCATACGTTTTTTGGTATTTGTAGAGCTCGATGACTTTCCCAGAATTAAAGCCTTATCCTTGTCGGCTTCTTCCTGAATCTTCTGGGCCTGCTCTTTAATGAATAACCAGATTGAAATACCAATGTCACCCAGATTAAGGAGCTTTGATGCATTCTCAGGTGAATAAGGTTTTTCGGACTCGACCGTTTTACCTTCTACGATTTCGGCAAAAACCACGCCCTTCCAGTCTTCAATTAAATGGGCAGCACATGCATCCATTAACAATTCATGATAAAGCTTGGCATTTTCATCTTTTACCATTACATCATAGCCTTTAGACGAGATCTGGTTTCCTGCTCGTTCAATAGCTACCTGAAAAGGCTTATAAGCGATACCACGGACTTTGAATTCAGCCTGAACTTGCCCTTCAGAATCCTTATATTCACACCATTTTGATACATCCGAGCTTTTAATAATTCCAACTTTTAAAGCCATAATTACCTCTGAAATTTTAGAAATAAAAAAGCCCATGGGATTCCATAGGCTTTGTTACTGAATAAGCTGATTACACAAGAGCACGTACAATTGTTGGACTGGTACGCACTTGCGCAAAATTGATATCTATTGTAATGATGTCATCGCCACCACCATCCGGGTGATTTGCTTCCTTAACTTCAAGTTGTGGGAAGTTAAACGAGTACTTACTTCCTTTGGTGTCTGTAATATCGAAGGTCAATGTAAATACATCACGGGTTTTAATGGCATCTATCCAAGCAGCAGATGTTGCTGAAAACATGAAATTAGCATTTACGCCAATATCCATCATTTTCTCTAAGTAAAACTCAGGCGTGTACTTACCAGAACCGATACAACGGATCGCTTCCAGATTATTACTAAAGTTGATGGTAAGTGTCTGCAGACAAGCTTTACCCTGAATTGATTGGCCATTAATAAGTAGCTTTTCAACGTTTGGCATACTCACCAGCGGGCGAGTCGATGCTGGAATAGGATTGGTAACAGGATTAACCTGCTGTCGCGTAAATGAGCTACCTACTAAACCAAAGTTACCAGTGATTTTGCCTGTGGTCTGGATCGTCATTTCACCTGTATTCACTTGAATACCGCGATAAATAAAGACTTGACCAATATCTTCAAAGACTTTTACCAAGGTAAGAGACTTACGTACTCCACCACCAAAACTTAAAGCATTTGCAGCCCAGTTATTGAAAGCTAGAACATTTAAAAATAAATCAAAGGTACCTAGCGATAATTCAAACTCTAGCTGACCGGTTACTTCGGCTTCCGTTACAACAGCACCTTGGCGAAAACGTGAATCAACTACTTCACTGCTATCTTCAGTAGTAACATTTTCGGTCAAACTATCAGTAACACGGCGAACGGTGTACCAGACCGGATTTGCCGGAGTAGTTCCTAAAACTGCTTCTTCACAAGCATATAATCGAATTTTTGCGCCTGAACTCATTTATGGTTCTCCAAAATTTAGGCAATAAAAAACCCGCTGTTTAAGCGGGTTATTAAAGTGTTTCGTCTGTGTCTGAGATTTCCGGAGGCTCCACCCCTGCCATTGCAGCAGCTACAGCTTCAGATAAATTTGTTGGCTGGAAATCAACAGGTGTTTCAGTTTGAAAAATTTCAGGCTCTGGCTCAGGTTCTTCATGTAAGCGGATATCGATCCAACGACCTTCTGGAATGTCCATCGGATTCTCGTGATCTGCTACAACAGCAGCAAGTTCAAAATCAAACTTACGCTTATAAGTTTTAATTGAGATATCGCCGTTTTCTAAAGTTGAATATTCAACAGCTACCACAGTGTTCCCATTGGCATCTTTAGGAACTTCGATATACCAGCCTTCCTGAGCGAAACCTAGTGAACCTTTTAGAAGGTAATCGCCCTCTTCAACCTTCTCAAATTGGATGGGTTGCTTTTCAGCATCTGTATTAAGCTCAATATGATCACTGAATAACTTCACTACAGGAGAAGCAGCTTTAATAAAACCATTGGAATCTTTTGTTGTATTGTGAGTATTATAGATAACGGCAACATCAGACCATACACCAGCATTACAAATACGACCTTTAAGAGCATTTAAACTTGATGCTCCCATCGGTGCCCCTAACTGAAATGCGTAGCCACTTGCTGACATATGTCTAACATGGATAAATGCAGCATAGTTCATTGTTGAGGGCGAAGCTGAAGAAGATAATTGCTCATGGTAAAATCCGTTCACATCAATCTTATCAGTAGAAGTACTGTTAACTGATCTCCCACCCAAACCAAAAGCCCCAACTTCCATTACATTTCCTGCTGCAGTCCCAATTACCCGTGAAGCTGGGTTGGTTGCGGGGATATCCGTAATTTGTGAAAAGGCAGGTGCTAGATTAGGAATACCTGAGGCAAAAGGCAGCATGAATTGCCGTTTTCCCTGAGCCGAGTTATACGGGAATGGCCGGTGATCCCAACTAAATTTAAAAACAAGATTTGCCATTATGCTGTTACCCCGTCAATCACTTGGAAAGTCAAAGTTTCAGTGTGCTGTGTAGTACCACTAACAACGGCCTTAATATCCATCTGACACAGACCTAAGGGCCAAGTTGCAGTGCTTGCACTAGATTTAATATTCAGCCACCCTTTCTGTGTGCTCTGGTTTAGTGCCGCACAAGTCAAGGTAGCCACAGCTGCTCCATCAGCCAGAGCTTTAACCTGTGAAGTGAAGGTATAACCTGTAAGATCAATTGCACGGCGAACATCATCCGGTGGATACTGCAGGGATTCATCCATATCAACCAGCTGCAAGTTCAAGTTGAATGTGTCACCACGCTTAAAAACAAAATTGCTCATAAGTGATTCCTATAGACATAAAAAAACCACCGATGAGGTGGTAGTGAATAAGATATAAAATACCTCTCAAAAAGGAGGTCTCATAATTCAAATTAGTTAATATCTAGGTTTATATCTCTTGTTTCCTCCACTCGTAATACAGTAGTGCCCACCTCTAGGACCCACGCAATAATCCACCACAGCACATGAACAATCACTATCGTAGTAGGTTTTTTTCTGTTTTCTTTCAGAATGATGAGGATGAGATTTTAAGGCCTGATAATTATTTGACGTGGTTGATCGAGACTTTTGTTTAAAGCAACCATCCGTTTCACATAATAGCTTTGTTGATAACCACTGAGGTGATGAGGAACTTAAGGAAATACGTGCCCAGTTTCCTTTCGTCTCATAAATATCAACTTTTTCTCCACGTCCTAACTTGCCTACTACGTGACCGTTTGGTTTATCTCTAATATTTAAAGAATTAGTGTTGATATATTTTGATTCGATAACTTCCTCTACTGCACTCTGTGCATTTTCTGAATCTGAAGTTTGTTTTGGAGAGTTATCATTGCCTGAACCAAAAATCCCTAAAGCTACTAATCCTGCGGCACCCCAGCCTAAAGTTGATTTTTTCATGTTTTACCATTTGTTATAAATTTCTATTACTGTAACAGAATGTAATCACAAATGATAATATGCTGAGGTCATTAAAAATAATCGCCTTGCAGTAGCTTTTTCTTGAACTCAAAGCTCATTATCTAAATCGACACTTACTCCAGTAACAACGTTATGTTTAGATCCTCCGAGGCTGTCAACATTAGCCAAGCGTATATTCACATCAGAAACACATAGCTTGTTTTCAGATTGCCATTTGCTCAACTCAACAGACATAACATCTTCAAGATGTCTTTCCAGTTCTTGCCGTTTAATTTCGATTTCTTCTAAAGTCAGCATACATGACATATCAATTCACCTTGTACCCAATGCTCACATTATACTGAATGAAGTCAGCATCTTGCCCGACAAAAATTGATTGTCCTTCTAAACATTCTAGATGATCGATTGAGTAATATTCAAAATGGGCAAGCCAAGCATCACACAGTTTTGTGATTTCCATTATTCCTGAATTGGGACGAGCAAAGCATTGGACCATGATATTACCGGTACGGCGTGTACAAGGACTATCAGCAATGCCTGAAATAAAACTCGGACCACCTGCAATCGTTAAGCGACACCATAAGCCTTCCTTTGGCACCGTAAAGCCTGGTGCATTTGGATACTGAATTCGATCCTGAGAAATACCAGAGAAAACTTGCATACGATCGATAATAGCTTGCCTTGTCTGCTCTAAAGTCATTGTCATTTTAGCCACCGTACTTTTGAGAAATAAAATTAAAAGTGAGGTCATAAATACCTTGTGGCGCTTGATCAGACCAACCGTTTTCTAAGCGCTCAGCATAAGGCTGGTTGTTCTGTATGTAGACCAAATTACCCAATTTAATCTTTACAGCTTGAATAGCGGCATCCTGCACGGCGTTTGTTTCAGGTCCACGTATGCCATAGTCACCAGATCCAATCGAAACAATATGAGAAGCACGATAAGCACCAGTATCAACAGGACTTAAATTAACCAAGGATTGTACAGTATCCATAACAATATGCTTTACATGGTCTTCTGCTTCTTTAGACACCTCTAGACTAAAACTAGTCGGCTTTTTCCCCTTCCATCCCATGTTCAACCTCTTTTTATCAAAGTGTTTTTTTAATTTTCTTCTCTTCTTCCACAATTAGATTATAAGTATCAATTATTTGTTCTAATAATGGTTGATTTTCAACATACTTCCGTTTTAACTGATTTTTAAAATCAATATAATTTCTATCTTGGATATCATCATTCACCTCATACTTTCTTGTCGTAAACACTAAAAACTCTATAAACCTTAAATTTGTATTTGCTTTTCTTGATATATTTACAAAAGAATCAATTAAACTACGGTAATTAGCTATTTCATTTTTATCAGAATCTAATTCGATGTAATATCGACTTAAACTTAACAGCAATTCAATTATCAATTCACTATCATCAAACATTTTAAAATCTTGATTACCTGTTACTTTCATTTTTTTTATTTTTTTTTCATAATTAATAAAATTATCCTCAATTTTCCCAGTTTTTAATTTTATCTGTTCAATTAGATTTAGTAGAGATTTAACTCTATGCTCCTCTCTCCAATCACTGAAAAGTATTAATGCTGCGATTGGAGCAAGAAATGCTGCTGTTATTGTTAATGAGTCCTTTAGAACTTCATAAAAAATTGAAGAATCAATAGGCTTTGTTAAATCAGATTTTAAAATGAATCCAAAAATCAAATAAGTTATACAGAACAAACCTAACCAAAAGATTGTAAGTTCAATTTTATCCTTCAACTCTTTCTTAGCCATATATCCCCCTAATTTAGAAGGATATTAGACCAAGTATTTAAACCTTCCTCAACTGACATTTCCAAATAGTAGAGGCTGGATCTTGCTGAATATGAATTACCCGGAATGAGCCTAAGGCTGTAATCCACTCATCATCATTTTTTGGCGTTAAAGACACTTCATTTTGAAGAACGGTAGCCTTCTTATCTGTGGCCAGTACTCCAAGTGTTTGGATCTCATATTGACTGTATGAGCCAAACAAAACGCCTCGGCCGGAATAGTTTTCTTTAACTTCAACATATGTTTCAGTTTTAGGATCCCAATTCGTTTTTGAAATCCGCTCACAAGTAAAGGTATGAACGGCGTCCGCTAAATCTTCATTAAATGCTTCATCAATATCTGCCTGAATTTCATCACGTAAGCCCATTAGATTTTCCTGACAAAAAAGACGGATTTCCGTTTGCAATACGGTTTTATCAAATCAAGAATGAATTGCTCGATTGCACTAAGCTTTACTGATCCGTCCTGATATTCCTTTTCGGTCTCAACCGTATCAGCTTTGACTTTCTTACGTTTTAGTGCCTGTTCTTGCCCTTGATATAGATCACCTTTAATAATGCCCTTGATGATTTGATAGGAGGCCATTTTTAAAGGTTCAGGTACTTGGGTAGCATCTTCATAAGGCTTAACGTTACGTGCTAATAGATAAGCTTCTGACATCTGAAGGTATTGAGCCTTATCACTAGCAGATAAAGCATCAAAGCCTTCAACATGTTCTATCGCTTCTTGTTCAGTGATAAAGCTCATGAATTATTCCTTTGGAATTAATGCTAAAAGTTCATCTTTTTTAGCACCTGCTTCAAATGCAATGCCTTTTTCAGTTAGTACAGCTCGAAGCTCATCTACTTTTAGACCAGCATAGTTAATTGGTTGTGGTTGAGTATCACTTGGTTTTTGGTCATTTTCAGGTGTTTGACCACCTTCACCTGATTCAAGTTCAGCAATACGTGCTTTCATTGCCTCAGGATCATTTTGAAAGGCAATAAATTCACCTTTTACTGTTGCCAGTTGTTCTTCGAGTTCAGCAATTTTTGTTTCTGTCATTTGTTGTCTTTCCCGTGCACGGTTAAATGATGAAAGTCCCATTTATGGATCTCCAAATAGTTAAGGCGGTATTACCCGCCTTTTTGTTATTTGATCTTGTGCTTGAATGCCACAATACGGATCTGTTTAGGATCGTAAACACGTTCCCAGTTTGCAGCTGTAGCAAGACCGGCATTATTAGGAGCAATACCTGTATCACCTGCCCATTTAATGCCGCGAGGATGTAGCACAAAGTGACGGCGGTTAATAAGAATGTCAGTACCCGCTAAACTGTCACGGTCAGTCTCTACACCTACTGGTGCGCCAATATCTTGGAATCCAATCGCACCTTGGCCAAACAAGAATGAGGTAAAGACATCACCTTCAACCGGCATGCCATCATCTACAATCACACGGCGATCCATAAAAGTTTTGTAAAGCACTACACCATCAGCATCACGCACAGTTTCAATTAAACCTTGCTTGGCTAGTGCTGCCATTGTGAAAGAGTGCATTGAAATCGCTGTTAATTTATCAACAGCATCTCCCAGTTTATAAGATGCATCGATAAATGAATGACCATCAATTACGGCAGCTGCTCCAGTTCCAGCCGAAATATCATGGGTATTGCCTGTCATGCTGGCCGCCCCGAATACACCTTTAAGGGTGTTTACGGTAAAACCTTGAAACTCACGCGACCAGTAATCTGCCACCAGATCACCAACCGCACCAAGTGGATCGTCACCAGATAATGCTTTAGCCAAATCATTAGCGCCCCATGCTTTACCACGTGCATGAAGAATCGCAATGTCCTTGCCTGAAGTGATGTTATTTACAGATAAAGGTTTTGAATCTGAAAGTACTTCTGACTCACCACTTAAATCATTCCAGAATGGGATATTTACAGTTGTACCACCCTCTGTTCCGAAAGCTACATCTACATCTAAATCCCCAACAATGCCAGACTGCCATAATGCAGACTTTTCAGCAGTTTTATTTAATACGTACGGAGTGAATAACTCGGGTACGATTACATCAGCAATTTTTGTGTCGCCCATTAGGCTTTACTCCTTAAAGTTTAATACCGTGTTTTGCCGCTAGCTCTTTAGCTAGTTGCGGATTTTCATTTCGTAATTGCGCCAATTTGGTCATATTTACCGAGCCATCTGCTTTGAGAATGTCTGGCTGACCTTTTGAATTGTTGCTACCTGGTGCGCCCATACCATTTGGTTTTGGCCAGAAATACGGTTTTTGCTCACGTAAAGATTCAACCCATTCTTTTGGCGATAATGCTGTTTGGCCATCTTTGCCGATGACCACTTCTCCGTTTTCATCAACTGCCACAGCTTTGCCGTTTTCATCTAATGCAAATTTTGACTGAGCTAAAAAGGCGATATCAGGGGTCGCTTCAGGCAATGCTTCAAGTTCAATAGCAGCCTGCACAATTTGGCTCTGTACTACTGATTTCTTAAATTTCTCGGCATATGCTTCAGCTTTATCTGCGCGTTCTTTTTCAGCCTTCAGCAACTTTTCATGCTCTTCACGCATCTTCTCGGTACGCTTCTGAATCACTTCGTTAACCTTGCCTTCCGCGATTAATTTGGCCTCTTCATCCTGGTCAATTTGAGCAAAGACTTTTTTAACAATTTCAGGATCAATCCCTTCAAATTGTTTTTGAAGTTCCTGAAGTTGTCGATTTGCAGTTCTTGCAGCCTCACGCTCGCTTTGAAGTGCAGATTTCAAACCTTTTGGATCTTCATAACCTTCCAAATCAAGGCGAAACTTCCCGTTCTCCTCGACATATAAAGCTCGGTGTTCTTCTTTGATTGCATCAAGTGAATCAACAATAAATGGCAATGACATGTTCAAACCTCTCGTTTGATTGGGGTAAAGCCTTATCTCAAGGCATTAAAAAAGCACCCGGAGGTGCTAAGGTTAAAAATTAAGTTCTAATTGATGAGTGCAATCGCTTTTAATCTTTCAAAAGTAAAACCATAAATTGCCATGGCTCTTGAAATCTTAATTTGAAGAAAAGGCACCAGAATTAATTTTGTGCTCAGAATATATTGAGCATCTGACATATTGATTTGCTTTTCAGACATTTGTAGTACCTTTAGCTACGTTTACTTTTTATTCCAAACCTCTGATCTAGGTTCATCACCAACTAAGCGGATGCCTTGAGGACCACCTACATCAAATGTTGCCGTGATAGTCGCTGGACCCTCAAAAACACTACAATTCATTTTTACAGCGGTTAATCCAGCTAATGGAATACCTGTTTCCTCGTCACAAAGAGCAAGATGAGAAGATTTATCTGAAACTCTTTTAAGTACCAAATGTCTAACTTTTGATTCACTCATAAGCCAAACTCCATAAATGACAAAAGCGCCATTTGGGCGCTTATATAGGTGAAAATTGTGTCTTAAGTGAGTTTAGAATTACCTGTAATCGGCAATAATTACT
The DNA here is from genome assembly GCF_034064985.1 of Acinetobacter pittii. Lineage (NCBI taxonomy): Bacteria > Pseudomonadati > Pseudomonadota > Gammaproteobacteria > Moraxellales > Moraxellaceae > Acinetobacter > Acinetobacter pittii. The sequence goes on from NZ_CP139249.1 coordinate 2,623,111, forward strand.
CACAGTTAAATCCAGTTCCAACAAGGTCTTTTTTCAAATTTGAAACGAGAGTTTGTTGTTCCTGCTGTTGTCCACTAAGATAATTTTTATCTAGAGTCTCTGCACCATCAATAGATTTATAAAGCTCTTTAGATTCCTCTAAATTGTCTTTTAAAAACGTGGTGAGATTTAGTTTCGCCTGGGCGGCTCTACATAAATTATTTTTAGCTTCTAAATCTTGAGTAGCCTGTTTTACTTGACCAGTTGTAGGATCAAAAGAATATGCATTTACCATTGCTGACTCCAAAGCTTCAGACAATCGATCATATTCTTTAAGATATTTTTGACTTGGTTCAGCTAAACAAGTGATGGAAATTAGGGTTAGACATACAAAAGCTATTGTTTTCATATTGTATAAATTCTGATGTTTTAAAAAATATAACATAAGAAAAATTACAGACCCAACTTTTTAAAAGCTTTTTCATCCAACTTTCTCAAATCATCTAAGCTATAGAAACGGCCTTCAGGATCAAAGAACTTATCAAAATCAAATTTCCCATCTTTATAGAGCTTAAAGCGCTTTGGCCCTAGCCACTCCCTTTGAAAGAAATCATCTGTTTTCTTAAAGAACTCTTTGAATGTGGTGTTTGCATCTAACTGTCCTATTAACTGGCTTCGCTCTTCTTTGGGGATGTCTTTAACTCTACGTTCGTCCATTACAAATGGCCGTTCACCGATAAGTTGACCATCTTTTTTAACTGGTACTAGTTCGCTGCGACAATTAGGATGCAACGGCGGTACACGTTTTGCCGGATCATCAATCCTCCAGACAGTACCGTCAAAATGAGCACAAAGCTTAGATGTTCTTCCATCCAATACACTAATAAAACAAACATACTCAAAACCTAACTGTTTGAAAGTATCTAAATACGTTTGATTAGCAACATGACTACGAACTGTTCTTACGGTACGTTCAATATCCGTCTTAGAGCTACTTAAAAGCCCATCCTCATAATTAAGGCGCTTGGTGCCGCGAATACGCTGAACTATTTCCTGATTAGTTTTGCCTGAGCTAATCCCGTCACGGATAGCATATTCGACCTTTTGACGTGCGCTTTCAGCAATTTTACTTAGAAGATCATCAACTAATGCTCCACCTACTAAGGGTACTTTTTTAGCTGCTGCATATAGCTTTTCACCATTTGGCTTTTTGATCTTTCCGCCATATAGCTTCGCCGTATAATTAGCTTCATATATTGCCAACGCTGTGGCAGAAATGGCAAAAGCTTCAGGTAAGAAAGTATTTAGTCCAAGGAACCACTGAGAAATTAAATCTCGAATCTCTTTGAGATTAGCCGTAGTGTACTGTCCACTTGCGAGAGCCACCTTTTCAGCATCACTCAACTCATCAAGCAAATCCCGCAGCTTTGCCAACATTATTATCGACTCATCATTAAAGATTTTTAGTAGCTCATTAACAGATTGAGAAGACACCCGATATAAGTACGCCTGATGTTGGGTAAGTACTTCAATCAATGATTTATCTTCTTTTGAAGCCATACATCACCTCTACAAAGGAGTGTTATCTCGCTCTATTTCTACCCGCTTCACTTCTTCCTGATAGTCGTGAGCTGGTAATTTACCTGTCATCAGGTATTCCCAATATGTGCGGAAAGAGTTTTTCCCTGAAATAGCACCCTCATAAAGCTGTTTTGCAAGATTAATATCCGTGACCTGCACAATAAACTCAGGTTCAACCGTAAATGAATATTTTGTCGAATCCAGCTTTAACCACTGCGCTGCATACTTAATGGCTTGTTCAATTGCTGCAGCTGCACACATCACGATACTGTGAAGACTTGCCTGCTGGTCATCCTGACGTGCACGGCGTGCCTCACCTGATTCTTGTGTATTGGTATCAACTACTTTAGCCCCAGCTTCTAATGCTGAATTCTTTTGCGCATCCATTTCCTTTTTAGTGAGTTCAATGCCGTTACCTGAAATTTCTAAATAACCACATTGTGAATTTGGAGGAAGACTCCAGACAGCCATAACACCAGTAACGTTAATATCATCATCATCGTCATCATCAAGGCCACTAATCCAAGGTTGCGGATGGGCCGTATGGTGAAGAGACTGGTAATAATCTGCACTGAGCTGGTAATACTTCAGAGCAGCCTTGGCCATTGTCAAAAGCGGTATGGTACCTACATCCGGAGAATTACTAGTGGCACCGCAGAAAACAAATGGTGTGAAAGAAAGTTGATTACCGCCGAGATCGGGAGTTTTATCCTCCACATTTGAACCATCGAACAATCGGACCGCTAATGCTCCATCATCCATAGATAGAACGCGGTGAACCGTTTTAGTTTCGTGCCCGAATTCATCTTCACTATTATCAAATTGCTCCTCGAGCACTAACAGTTTTAAATCCTTTCGACCACCGATACTGTTTTCCTTCCAGTTGATAATAGATAACGCATCATATAAGGCGAAATATGGCACTCCTTTAGCATCAACATCAACAAGCAGCCCACAGCGCCCAAACTCTAGCAACTCTGAACAAATGCGAATAAAGAGCTGTTTAAGCCCAAAACCATCATTGGTTGCATTCTCTATCAAACCCTTTAACAGAGAACTTTCAATTACGATGTTAGGTTCCAGCTTTGAAACTAAACCAATCATCGTGCGTAATGCGTCCTGAACCCATAGCGGATACTGAGCTCGACTTAGATAGGCCTTATAAATCTCTCCAGTCGTATCACCTTGCTTTTCAGCCTCAATCATTCCGGCCGATTTAGCTAGGTACTTAGTTTGTGCCTGTTTAATCTGCTCTTCACCAGCAACGGCGTCTCGCATAATTAACCAGCTTTTTTGTGCAGCAATATACTGCGGATGTTTATCAGTAACTGCCATAAAAACACCAATAAAAAAGCACCTAAAAAGGTGCGTTGTTTAAGACATTCCGCGAATCCTTCGAACTCCAACAGATTTCTTGTCGATCGGGAATAAATAAGCGATTGGATATGTACCTGCATCATTCATATGGTCAAAACCGGCACTCTTATCCGGCTGTCCATAATCATCATAGATTTGTCGCTCTAGGCATTTGGCAAAGTGAGGACATTTATCTACATTTACGAATAATCTACGCTCAGACAAAGTATTGCAGAGCATTCCGTTCATTGAGTTAATACGATCCTTAACAGCAGGGTTTCTACTGTTCACATGTACTTTAAAACCAGCCTTTCTTAGTAAAGCCAGATCCGTTTCACTAGCATTACTCGATTTTCGATTTTCACCTGAAGCATCGGGATAAACTGCAACCTCATGATCTGGATAACGCTCTTGGATAGCTTCAATCATTGCTAGGGTATCGAACAGATTAACGAACTCATCGACCGCATGCATATGCTCACCACGGCGAACATATACCACAGCAGCCATCTTAGTAACGTTAAAGTCCATTCCCACATGAAGAACATCATTAGCCTTTACTGTTTCACTTGATGCACTTAGCAACCGGTTAAAACAATAGTAGATGACGCCTTGATAGCTCTCAAAGCTTGCTTCATATTCCTGACTAAAAGTCTTAGGATCCATTTTTCGCTTAGCTACAATGATCTCAGACTCAGGAATATTCCCACCCTGAAGGGATGTATATGAAAAGCTTTTACAGTCTGGCTCATGCCCTGGCTGACCGTCCATGAACGTGTCATAACAGTGGTTGAAGCCTTTAGGTGTTCCAATCCTTAAAACATGGCCACCTACCCTTTGTTCGCCGTTTACAACATATTTACAAGTTGAAAGCATCGGGCGAAGTACTTCCTCCCATGCAGCCCATTTACAGTCAGCCCATTCATCAATAATTAAGAAAAATAAACCAGATCCACGAAGATCATCATAGTTATCTAGACCTACAACTCGGATGATATGGCCACTTCTTAAAGTAATTGAACATTCAGTTTCATTCGGCTTTCCAGCACGCCAAGAAGCTGGAATTGCCTGTTTTAATCGCTTCCAAAAGACCCGTTTAGCTTGCTTAAAGGTAGGTGCTGCATACCAGATTTCATCCTCTACCGAAACATTCCATTTAGCCGCTAGTCTGGCTGCTCTTCGCATTTCCGCTTTGGCCAAGAATGTTTTACCGAAACGTCGACCACAAACAGCATCACGGAATCGGGCTTCTTTTTGCCAGCCCCATAAATAAATATTGGCTTGTTTAGGTGTTAATTGAACTGAACCTTCTGGAGGATTAAAGAATTGGCTCATTTGGTATCTCCTCATCAGGATTCAGCACAAGCTTGTAATCCTCTTCAGGTGGACGATACTCAGGGGGATTCACTTCACGCTGTAACTTCTGAAGTTCGAGCTTTTTAATCTCAAGTTCGACTTCAGCTTTTGTTTGGCCTTCCTCACCACCATTTGCTCCTGTCGTTTCTTGGCGGTTGTTAAATTGCCCGCCAATGTCTTTAGCGGCTTGCTCAAGAATTTTTAAGGCTGTTTTGACGTTTCTAGTCTTCTCAAGCTGTCTTTGGTATTGCTTCAATCGGTAGTACTTATTGGCAATTGGAATATCAATTAAGCCTTTATCAAACTCATCTCTGGTTTTTTCAAATAGTTCGACATACTTTTTGCTTAAGTTCTTACCAGCAACTTTTGTAGGGTCATAAGTTGCAACTTGAACACGATCTATATCAACGCCAAACTCTTGTTTTACGAGTTCCGCCACTTCTTGAGGTGTATCACGACAAGCAAGAGACTGAACTATAAAGATTTTCACAGGCTCTTTTAGTGTCGCCATAACTTCCTCATCGTATAACTACGTATAACAAAATGGGCAAAAAAAAGAGCCATTTGGCTCAATTGATTACACAGTTCCCGCAGCATTTTGAAATATCAAGATTCGAAACAAACGGCGGATTTTTTGCGACTTCAATAAGTCGCTTAACATTTTTGCTTGGTCCATAACGTTTAACTACGCCAATAAACTCTTCAACGTCATGACCTGCAAGATAGTGCTTAGGAAGACCAGAACTATCGCTATAAACAATTTCTCCGTCCTCGTCTCTCATCACTCCAATGTGGTAAAGCTCATGTTCAAGTAAGTAACAGAACTCTGTATCGTTTGCACGCTCACAGAAAGAAGCGTCGACAGTTATTAAGTATGTTGGCACAAAGCCGAACCAGTCTCGCATCTGTTGCTCTTGTCTAGCTTTACGCCAGCCACCAACATTGAACATGACTTTTTCGCACTGGCCTAAAACCATAGCTTGTTTGCTTTTATAAGCAGAAGAAGCCCAAGCAAATGCCAAGAACTCTTCATTATCATGAAGCAACTCAGCAATATGATCATGATCCGGGTTATGAAGAGGCCCACCAATCGTTAAGTAATTAGCAATAACCCACTTCTTTAAATCTGGTGCTGGAGTTATACGGATTGCTTCCTCTTCTTCAGCTTGGTCAATAAAATCAGTCGGTGGAAATGGTCTGATCTGCTCCATCTTCAATTCTCGCTAATTCACTTTTAATCCAGTTGATGACATATCCCGACAAAATAGAATCTGGATGAAAGCGCTCTATTTTGTAACCCATCCCTTCAGCTTGATCATATCGATCAAGACTCCATGCTTTATTCGCCAGCTTTCCACCACGTCCACCAGACCAAGGCCCACCCTCTATTTCAATGAGCAAACGCAATTTCACAATATGAAAATCAAAGCGCCAGTGTTTGGTATGGATCGGCTGAAACTTACTTTCAAATCCAATCGCCAAATCCTCAAGCTCTTCCTTAAGTGTTGCCTCAGCCTCGAGATATTTTTGCTTCGCCTTAGGCAATGGCCGGCTTTTAGGTTTAGTTTTAGGTTCTTTTTTCCGAGTAAGCCAAAAGTATTCTGTAGAATCCATTATTCTTACCCATAAAAAAAACCGCCCTTAGGCGGTGGCTAAACTCACAGGCAATATAGTATTACTTCTTAAAAGTTGCCTTATAAAGCTTTGAATTAAAGTAATCCGTAATTTCTTTACCTTCGTTTTGAATTTTTTCCTCATTTAAGGGTAAAAAATCTAATTCAAATTTCAAGCTCATATACTCTGGAATAAACTTCTTTATAGGCGGAGGTGGTTTAGGTCCACCTTCTGTAATTTTTTCGATTAATCCAGCTAACCATAAAATATACTCACCTTCTGAATTATGAGGAGGAATCAAACTCACATCTATTTTTACTTTACATTCATCTAATGGTCTACTGAACAATTCAACAAAATCAATAAAATTATATTTTAATTTAAATTCTGTTCCCTCAATTTCTCTGCGTATACATGTCATAAGTAAGTTCATATTTTCAATACAGTCATGTGAAAACAATTCCTCATCTTTAATTTTGTTATAAATATTTTCCGCAAACATGAGATACTGTGGCATTTCAGCAGCTCCTCATTTTTATAAAGTATTTTTCTTAAGGTAGTCCTATTATAACAATGTTGCAACAAGAAATTTTCCATTTTTAGTTTAAGGAAATTTTAAAAATTATAAAAACGATTATATTCAATAAATTAGTACGAATAAAAGCTAGGGAAGTTTGATTTTTCTATTGAGCTTTAAAATGGATTATTGTGTTTAAATTATCAATTTAAAAAGCTTGCCTAGTAGGCAAGCTCCCCCTTTTTTGATATTTGCGCTGATCAATAAGGTTTAGTGTTACTTAAAGCAACACACTGATAATACAGAAATATTTAAAAATAAAAAAGCCCACTTCCTATTTTTATTCAGAAATGGACTTAGCGAAAAAAACGCTTAAACCTGAAATAGGAAATATCTATTCGGAAATATTTCCAACTTCATATTGGCATAATATTTAAGCACTAGCAATAGGGATAGAATTAAAAACATCAAATATTCATATTTAAATAGATAAAGATTTCTTTTTTTAAATGGTTTTATTTTTAGCCTACATAATTTTTTTAATTATCAAGACTTATAAAGAATATGTGCCCATCAATAGGTAATACTTAATAAGGTCTTATGTGCAGTAACCATTAGGCTCTAGAGAGTAAGAACTCAAACTGACTAAAAATAAAAAATAATTAATTTTCAATATTAATGATCATATACTGCAAAGTTATGTATATTCCAACTTCTCCATTGTTGAGTGCCTCATATAAGTCTTCATCAACGAAATCTCCAGATTCATCATATAGCCATTTATGAATTTGAATAATTTGTATATTCCCTTTTTTGTCTTTTCTTGCTATTGGGTCTATTACGGACCGAACTATCACCTTCTTCTTCGTCTTAACATCGAGCAATGTGATAATTGTCATTTTAAAATCCTTATAAATATCCTGTATAACAACTACTCTCAATCAATAAAGATTTTTATATTTAAATTACTTAAATAGCAATCTTTTCAATCTAAAAAATAAATAAAAAACACTTTAATAGTGTGTGCCTATTAGAAAAGATACCTTAAATATTCTACTAGCAATAAAAAACCGCTTTAAGGGCTGTTCATCTAAAATTCACAGGTACTTAATGAAGTTTTTTTTCTGTCTTTGCATCTTTCTGGGCTCACAAATTTTTCCAATAAAGTTAGTTAACCACAAAATACTTTCTTCACGATCTTCAAAATGAGGTATAAGGCTTAAATCTACTTTTATTTTGCGATCAGCTAAAGGCAAACTTAAACAATGTTCAAAGTCTATTGAGCTGTACTTCAATTTGAGTCTTTTTTCTGCAGCTTGATTCTTTATCTCAGCCATAATGCGATTTAGATTAACAATCAAATTATTTGAAATTTTATTATTTTCATATACCCGTTCGTAAACTGTCTCAGCTACATCAATGTAATTTATTAGCTCTACATTCTTATTCATGACATTTGTACTCCGTTTTTTATAATTATCCGTCTAAAATAATGTTTATTTGAGTTACTAAATTCATCACGTACGTAAATATTGTTAAAGTTTTATCACTTATTTTTAATTTAAATATTTGAATTTATTTAATAATTTTATAATTTACTAATATTTATATACATCTTTGTTCTTAACACCCCTTTTTTTTCTATCACTTGCCCATTGAGTTCACCACCCACACAGATATTCTTTTTTACCAGCCTGGACTATATAGCAAAAAATAAAAAAAATCCGTACCTTGGGGAAAGTACGGACTAAGCTTTTCAACTGAAAAACACTATATAATGGAAATAGACATCATATAGTAAGTTTAATATACGATAAATTTCATGTTTTTTCAAATCCTAATTAAAAGCCCACGATTAAGTGAGCTTTTAAAACAAATTGGTGCAACGCTTATAATTTTGTCCACTATATCAAAAATATGCCATAAAGCGTCTAGACAGTCAACAAGTCTAAATTATGCTTTTCTACTAATTGAGAAGCTTTTAAACGTTCAACGATTTTAATCATTAGATCATTGGCAGTTATAACGTCGATTCCTTCAAATGCTTTTAGTGTTAATTGCAATTTATTATTAATTACATTTGTAATTATTGATATTTTACCAAAATAATCAGGGTAGTATTTCAAAGTTTCATTAACTTTCTCCCGACTAACGCCTTCATATAGTTTTACAGTGTATGTTTTCATTTGAACCTCCATTTTGTCTTAATCTTTTATCATGACCTAATAAATAAAATCTAGCGCAACTCACCATAATTGCGACCTGAGCTTTAGATTGGTTTGTTTCTTGAGCAACCTTCAACAATCCTTTATTTTCAACCTTATTTTTAATTAAACAAATTAATGCAAACTTAGTTGTAAAATCTGTTTTATCAGAATTTAATAGACTTCGTAAAAGTGCTTGAATTTGATCCGCCTCATAATCACTGATCTCACATCGAATATAAGATTTACTTTTTTGTACTTCTTTGCCAGCTTCACGCATCAACCAGTAAATTTGATTGATATGAAGCCCATCTGGCAAATCACCCCCTTTCATTCTAACTGTTTCACACCATGCGCCAAACTGCTCTAACCAACCGTCAATAGTATATTTAGACCAATCCATTTGTTGTGTTTTTAAAACTGCACTCATTTTTCACCTACCAATTGCTCAATTTGTTTAATCGCCACGCCTGCTTTCACTTGCTCTGTGCTGAACCGTAAAACTGTAAAACCCATCATTGCTGCGGAGTTGTATTTCTCCATATCCCCTATATAGCCTTTGCCCCTTGTATGACGGCCTCCACTCCAGATCCCGCCTTCAACCTCAATCAAAATTTTTGTACCAGTAATCAGAAAATCAGCTCTCCATTTGCGTTTTGGATGGAACTTATATTCCTGTTCAAAACCGATCTTGCATGCTCTTAAATGCGTTGCCAGAACCATTTCACCCACACTTGGTTGTCTGGCAACTTGCTTTGCTGAACGCCGCTTTTTATTTTTCTTTATAGGAAATAACTTGCGGTATTCAGCAATGCTGACTGATGACATCAAGCACCACCTTTCAGCAAATTTTTCAACTGATTAGCAAAGCAGTTATAAACTCGTGCTTTATCTTGATCGCCAAAAAGGCTTGAAGCATGAGCATCGTGTTTATACTTTTGAACTAGGTTTTCAATTGAACTTCTTAGCTCAACTAAATTCGCTTGTTGTTCTTTTTGAATCTCCCAAGCCCACTTTCCAGATTTACCCTCAAACTCACTCATGACTGGCTCCTTTATAATTCTCAAAGAAGAACGTCACAGGTTTTGTCTTAATTTCAATCAAACCGAAACGAAGTAAATGACGAGCATGTGTGCTATCGCGTAGTAACTGCACATCACGGTAATGTGTAAGCATCTTTCGCCACCCTTCCAGCGGCATAGACGATTTGTTTGTATTGCAAGGAACACATGCAGGGTTCATGTTTTCTAAAGTGTCGTTTTGCGGTCTAGTCATTTCACCCGTAATTAACTTTCCACCACCCACATGAATTAAATCTCGCTTCACTGCTTCGATATGGTCTGCATGCCACTTATCGCCAAGCAACTCACCACAGTAAGCGCAATGTCCACCAAACTTTTGTTTTAGCTCAGCACGTTGCTGTTTAGTTAACTTCATCGGCTATGCTCCACTTTCATACCGTCAAACTCTTGATCAATTACGGCCATACCGCGCACTACAGCTGCTTGTGAAGGAAGCTTCTTAAAATCAATAGTGTTTACTTCATGGCAGTGTTTGCACATAAACTTATTTTTCTTTTCAAGCTTTGCCTGTATTTCACGGACCTCTGCCAGCATTCTGTTATTACGTTGGGTGACTTGATTCAATTGGTCTAAATATTTGGCAATCCATAAAACTGGATTAAGTTTTGTTTTGCAGTCCATACAAAGGATCTCATTATCTTCCTTTGATATTTGAATACGCCCGTGATCACACTCCACAATCTCATTTCTACGTGTGAACTTGATAACTTGATTTTGTTCATCAACATGAATCACATGCTTATCTTGGAAATGGCTCATACATTCGCCCCTTCAATTAGCTGAAGAATATTTCTAGGTATCGGCATACCTTCTCGGCGACACATCTCTGCGTATTCATGCGGATTGTCGAAAGGATCTGGCCCTAATTCTTTTGCAAGTTCAGGCTCTTTTTCCTTAGCCTTAAGCTTTTGTATTGGTGCAGGTTTACGACCATTGATTTTTAAACGTTCCATCAATGATTGGAGATGCTTTTGCGCTTCGTCATTTGAAACAGGCTTATGCACCTTTTGCTCATTTTTCTGAGCTAATAAAATTGGTTCTTGGTACCAAGCTTGGGTTTTACCCTTCAGTTGTGCTTCAGCCTTGTATTCATCATAGATCTTGATAAATTCCATTTTGGCTTTGTACATTTCGCCGTCTTGAATAAGCGAATAAACTTGATCAAGTACAAATTTGGCTAATGTAGTAATTTCTTGGTTTTGCTCACGCCCATCAGGCAATCTCACTTTCTTGTGCTGAGTGATTTGTGTGTATTCACAAGCCTTCACCCATGCTTTTTCAGCACTCCACCAATCATCACCCATGCACATAGCACGGAATTCAGCGAAGTTAGGCATGTAGGTATTTGTACTTGCGTAAAATAGCGCTAAGCCTCTTTGAAGTTGATTAGGAGTTACCCCAACCAATGCCTTGGCAAGATGTTGTTCCACGATTTGCATTGGAACTGCGTTTTTTCCTTCAACGGGGAAATTCTTATTGAACTGAACCGCGTACTTAGTTCTGTAAGCCGCAATTAGTTCTTTCAAATAACTATCAAATGACGCTAATTCAGTCATGATTAATAGCCTCCGATATATTGCTGGTCAGGGGTAACATCAATCACGTTTGAACGATTGCTCTCAGCGTACATCTGAGTGAAATAACCTGGTTCTTCAGGAACGTTATGAGATTGTGGGTTTTCCTGAATTTGATTTTGGCGAGGTTCAAATACACCCTGATAATTTCCGATAATTGAGTTTTCCAGTGATTGGTTAGCCATAGGTCCAAAAGAGATAAGTTTTTTAAGGATTAACTTCACTGCGTTTTCAGAGAGTGGTTTTTTGATGCTGATACGCATATCAACAAAATTGTTCCACAGCTCTGGATCAACACATGCTGGTAGTTCAACTAAACGTGGATTAAATTCAGTTAGTTTTTCTGATTTAGGTTTTTCAGAAACCGACTCTCTTTTTTTATTTATTTTTTTATTACTTTGAGAGTTGTTTTTGATAGTGATACTTTGTGTGTTAAAAATTTTTACTAGCAGCGGTAAAAAATTTTTACTAGTGTAGTTAAAATTTTTAACTAGCAGTGGTAAAGAATTTTTACTAGTCTGTCCATAAATTTCAGGTAGTAAAAATTTTTTACTAGGGAATTTAAGCACTAAACCAACGCTAGTATCGTTACCTAATTTGAATGTATTTCCATGAATTGTGCTTGGTTGTTCCACGACTAAACCGACCTTAATTAATTCATTAAGGCACTTCACAACAGTTGGTCTACTCTTCCCTGTAATCTCTTCAAATTGAGATAAAGAGATGGAATCCATCTCCTTATTCCAACCGCGAGTTTTACGGCAAATAACCAAGTAAATTTTGCATGCAGCATCAGAGATTTTATTTAAAACCTCATCGACAAATGCATTAGGTACTTGAAAGGAATTAGGCACAAAATTACTCATGTACACCGACCTTAGGCTTTACATACCCACCAAATTTTTGAACCAAGTCAGCATTAGCCAAACTATTAACGATCTGCCCTGCTAACCACTGATTAATGCGAAAACGCTGTGCCATAGTTTGTGAAAATTCTTCACGCGTTATTGCAGCATTATTTTCGTCATAACCTTTGGCTCTTAGATTTTTACGGTTACGATCATGTAGCTCATTGAGAATCACTAACGCTGGATCAAAGAAGGACTGAATTTCCTGAGTCTGTTTGTACTCAGGTTTATACTTAAATTGACTATTCATGACACCTCCGCTAATGCTTGCTCAGCTTTTGTTAGGCGGCGTTTAGCGTTGAGCTCTGCTACTGTTGCTGTACGGATTTCTTTTGATGAAACCAGAATCAAATGATTCTCCGATTTGATAGTCCACAACCTAGTCAAAGTTTTATTTTTAACCTCAAATAAATCGTTTGATTTAAAACTTCGACACTCTTTAGTAAGCACTACAACGTCACCTATTAAAAAATCTGGTGAGTTGAGTTCGATTGGTTGTTCTGATAAATTGTTCGTGTTCATTTGATCCACCTCAATTGAATGCCTAACCACTCCTGTTCCTGCAGGTAGTGGTTTTTTATTTGAATAAAATCCGCATGTATTCAGGTGAAGTGAATGCATGTGCTAAATAGACTCGCGTTGCTTCTGCAATTTCAGGTGAGCAATACACATCACTTTCTGGCACCACCTTCAGTCCAATGGCTGTCAACAAAGAGCTAATAAATTCAATCTCTGTCAATCCATTGTTTTTCTTGTCATTTTTCATTCTTGATAAAGTGCTTGCATCTATTCCCACCTTCTCGGCTACTTGTCTTTGGTTACTAGCGTTAAGTGCTTGCAATATGAGCGATTCATTGTTGCTAGCACTTGCAGGCAATTCATTTAATACTTTGCTCATGGTTAAGGTCCTAAGCGGTTAATGCTTGTAAATCGGCTTTAAGTTTGCCTTTGGTTTTGACTTGCAGGACTGCTTGAGTTCTGGCTGGTATACCATTGTTTTCCCACTTCCAGAGGGTCACAGTTGAATACCCAGTTTTTTCAGACAACTCTTTTCGACTTTTGCAGCCGTGGTATGTCATGAGATCACTAATTTTCATGGTTACACCAAGTTAACTATAGTTAATAAACCAAATTTATCACTTGTTAACCATAGTTTCAATAGATCGTATTAACATTAGTTAATGTTTTTGGAATATTTGTTATGTCTTTACACTCTCGAATTAGGCAAAAACTTGAAGAAAAAAAATTAAGAGCCGCTGATTTAGCAAGAGCAACAAAAAAATCTCCTGTTGCTGTAAAGAAATGGCTAGATGGCACTAGCGTCCCTACAGCGGAAAACTTGAAAGTCATTGCGAAATTTTTAGGTGTGAGTGACGATTGGTTGCTTTATGGTGGACCGATTGAACAAGAATCGAACAATTTACTTCAATTAAATGTTCTGGATATCGAAGCTTTTAAGAAAAAATACAATATTCCCGATAGCGAAGATGCTGTTAAATTTCTTGAAACACCTGTTAAACCATTCCCCACCCAAAAAAGATATGTTCCTGTTAAGGCTTACTCCAAGATGGGCATGGATGGCTATTTCACAGATATGGGTTATGAAGGCAATGCTGGAGATGGGTATGTTCCAACTCACTCAGCAGGACCAAGAGCCTATGGCATTAAAGGCACTGGCGACTCAATGTTTCCAGCAATTCGTAATGGCTGGTATGTTGTATGCGACCCTGATGCAGATCTTGTGCCGAATGAGTTTGTTCAGGTGTGCTTGAAGGATGGAAGATGCACAATTAAAGAATTTGTCGGCATCAATGGTGGGGTTTTAAGTTTGCTTTCTGTGAATGGTGGTGAGCGATTTTTCTTTGAAATGGACGAGGTTGAAAGTATTACCGCTATTACAGATATCGTGCCGCCAAGTCAGCATAGACAAGAACATCCTTATTCGCATTAATCACAGGAAGACTTATGGACAATTCAAAACGACCAATCAACCAGATTATTGCTCGCATCAATGATGCTGCGAAACATGGTGAAGCTTTGGTGTTGACTGCTGAAGAAGTAAAGATTCTTTCTAAAGATATTGGCGACAAAGTCTTTATTCCTGTGCTTACTAATGAGCAGGTCGTGCAGTTGGTAAAAGAAGGAAAGCTAGGTCAGAAAATTAATAACACAAAAGATTAATAAACTGTGAACCCGACACAGTCTTAACAACAGATCGGGTGGAGAAGAACATGGGTTTTAATTTTTTAGACTTAAATGACAATGTACGAAATGCAATGCTTGAAGAGGTGAATTTAGACATCTCCAGCAACACCCTGTATTACAGTAAAAGATTTAATCAACATGGGATTGATAGTTATCCAAATATTTTAATTGAGAGCATTAAGGGGGGTAATGAACAAACTCTTGCTAATGCAATTCGTAAAGACCATATGTTTAATGCCTCTTCAGTAGATAAAAATGGTAGAGCATCTAAAACACCAAGTAATGCACATGAAACACTTGCAGAAGGTGAATTTAATCGTTTTTATATTCGTGCATTAGCACGTATTGCTATTAACGAAAATAAAGAATTAGAAGTATATCGCGCAAAAGAAGTGTCTAATGCGCGAAGTGAATCAATCCAAAAAATTGGAATTACAGTTAATCCAAACGACCTACTAGCCGATCTAAGAAAAAACATTGGAATTGATACTTTTCTAGGGCTTCCTGGCGGGGTTAATTCAGGATTAAGTGTTAAATTAGTTTAATACCAAGTAAATACTAAAGATCCATTTTCTTGCAGCTCATAGCCAGCTGAATTCATATGACCTTCTATCTCGGCCATATAGATATCATCTTTTGTGTTACTGGCTTCATCTAAGATATTAGTTAAATAAATTCCATGTTTATGCGATAAATCGGTTAGTTCTTCTAAAAATTTCAATTGATTTTTATCCATAACAAACTCCAAACAACCCATCCCTGTGATGGGTTTTCTTTTGTCTATTAAAGCATGAATTATAGTTAATAAAAAGATTAACTAATGTTAACTTTTCTCTTGACTAAAAAATTAACCATAGTTAATATTATCTCACAGACAACAAAAAAAGCACACCGCCCCTCCCCAGGTCCGATGTGCTTTTGCAAAACTGCGAGATCAATTATGAACGTAAAAGCTACCCCTTTCAACTCATTTGCATTTGTCAGCATGGCTGCTCTTGCAATCTCTGGTGGATCTTTAGTTGCTTGCCAATTGCAGCCAGCTTTCCAAACAAAAGAAGCACCTACTCTTTTTACACCTAAAACTCAACCAAGTACTTACGGTGTGTTAACCGCGAAAATCACAGGTAAACATTCTGGCGTTGCTGTAATTAAATTAGATAGCTTCCGTTTAAACGTTAGCTTTGATTTTGAAGCTCATCCAGACAGTTACGGCGTTCCGGGTTCTGAATTTACCGCTGTTGATATTACTCAACTCACGGTAAATGAAATTACTGATGTTAATGGTAAGTCATATAACGATTTCACCGAATTTGAAGACATCCGAAATATCAATGATCTTCTAAAAGGCTTCATCGAACGTAACAAGTTGGTGGAGGCTTAAAGATGACTAATTTCAAAAAACACCCTGACGGCTACATGTCATTTTTAGGCCGTGATGATAAAGGGCTGTATTCAGTTCGCATTGGCTGGCAAGTGTACGCATCTAATGCTAATGGCTCAGTTCTTTACAAAGTTAAAGACGGAGTTAAGACGCCTTTAAATGTGTTCAGGTTCCAAACTTCTTATCCAAAAGTTTGGAATGAACTCACACAAGAAATCGACTTTCAACGCAGAAAGCAGCTCGCAATAAAACTGCGTGAAACAAACATTCCTACTTATGACCGCAAAGCATATAAGCAAAAACGCGGCTTCACCGGCTCTAGATGAGGATAAGAAAAATGACAACTGAAAACTCAAAAGACAACTTACATATCTGGAATGCAGTTAAGCAAACGCCTACCAATTTTCTTAAAAAAATTGAGTTTGGTTATTTAAAAGGTAAATCAGATATTAACCCTCAATGGCGATTAATGGCTATGACTCAGGCCTTTGGTCCCGTTGGTCATGGCTGGACTTATAGACATGTACGTTTATGGTCTGAAACTGCTCCAGATGGAACCATTATGGCTTTTGCTGAAGTAGCAGTAAAAACCAAGATTGATGGTGTTTGGGGTGAGGAATTTTTCGGCAACGGCGGTTCAGCAATTGTTGAAGTTCAAAAGGGCAAATTAGTAGCGATTGATGAAGGTTATAAAAAGGCCGTTACTGATGCTCTTGGTGTAGCGTTTAAAGCTATTGGTGTGGCAGCTGATGTCTACCTCGGTAATTTTGATGGAAGTAAATATCTATACAACTATGACTATGCCTATCTAGAGCAAAATGCCTCTACCCCAGCAGGTCAAAATACAAATCAAAATAATCAGACAATCGCTCAGGGTGGTAACCAGAAGCCGCCTCGTACTCAGGACCAACTATATCAAGATGCATTAAAAGCAATTAAAGATGCACCAGACACCAACATCTTAAATGCTGCGATTAAGAAGTTTAAAGGTACTACGTATGAGGCGGGTATCAATAGAGCATGCCAAGCACGTGCCGATCAGATGGGTTGGGCACCTAAAAACAATCCTCAGCAAGTTCAGCAACAACAGTCGTTACATCACTAAAAGGAGAGCTATTTATGTCTAACTTACTAACTGCAGCTGAAGCATTTGCAGCTCTTCAAAACGGTAAAACTGTTCTATGTCGTCCAGCCGGAGACATGTTGGACTTTGCCGATTTAGATCAATTCCCCGCTTCTGTTTTTGGCAAACCGGGTTTTGAATTCTGCATCAAAATCGAAACTATTGAGCTGGCTGGCATTACATTCACAAAGCCATTAACTATTGATGAGTATGAAGAGGGTCAGGAAGTTTATGTAATCAGTACATATTCACCTACGGTTTATGTTTTAGATTTCAAAACTAACGCATTAATTGATTCTATTAACAGTGGCTTCGTTCAACGTGATGCAGAAAACGCCAAGCTTCAATTAAAAGCACTGTCCAAAGCGTTAGGTTTTGAAGTTAGTGACGATTTAAGTGTTATTCGCTTAGGTGATGAAAAAAAGAAACAGCGTGGCAAGAAATCAAAAGCAGAAAAGCCTATTGAAGTTATTTCTGCAGAAATTCAACCAACAATTGTTATTACCGAACAAACAAATGTCACCACATCTGAGGATCTGTTAGTTCCAGAAACTAACGAGCCTAAAGTAGATCCAGAATATCAGCAAACCCTAGATACTCTTCTACAGCGTGTAAAAGAGTCAAAAACACCTGCAGAAGTAAATGCGGTTTATCGTTATACCCGCACATGGGATGACGAACAAATGAAGCCTATCCTTCTCGCCACTCACAAACGTCTTGAAGAGCTAGAAAAAGAAAAGGCATCTGCTAATGAGCCACCCTCTTTAATGGTTCAAATCCAAACTGCACCAGACCTTACAACGCTAGATGCTTTGGAAATAGATGTGGCCACACGAGATCCACAGATTCAATCACGACTCATGGATTTTGTTAAGAAACGTCGCTTTGAGTTAGAAAATCCAGCAGTTTCTCAACCAGAAGCAGACCCTGATTATCTATTAGTGGATGGCTTCTAATATGAAAGATCAGTACAAGAAAGTGAGTCAAAAACACATGCTTGGCTTTATGTACTACTTGCAATTGCTGGGCTATGTAATAGTCCGGCAAGGCATGGATCAAGCGATGTTTCTAACAAAGCATTATGCGGTACCAGTCGCTTGGCGCCGCATAACGATCGACTATCACAACCGGTTAAATAAACCCGCGCAGCAGCTTTATAAAGAGTTTGTTGAGTGGACTAAAGAAGAATATTTGAGGGCCTAATGATGTTTGATTTGAATAAGGAAAGAGAGGCACTTATAGCTCAAATTGAAGAGTTCAAAAAAGATGCCATGGAATTATGGTTTGTTCCAGACCTAGCAGAATCATATAAGAACATGGATATGTTTAGCTATTCCATCGTTGAAAATAATGAAGTCTTCTTTATGCGTGAACAGGCTCGACAATTATGGAGCTTTTGGAATAAAGCCAAAGCTCAGGCGGTGCCAAATGAAATCATCAATGAGATTCAATCATGGGTGGCTGTTCAATCAATTCAGGCAATGGAATTAGATGGAGAGGCATTTGTTGTAGGTGCAAATGAATTAGCAGAGTTTATTGAGCGGTTAGTTAAAAGCGAATCGGGAGCTGAACAATGAGCAAATCAACATTATGGGCCGTTGCAATGCGGCCTGAAGGTTACAGCCCTTTTAAACAAACCCCAGCAGCTTCTAAAGAAATAGCAGAGAGAGCTGTTGAGCGTTATAGAAAAATGCATGAAAAAGAAGGCAATAACTTTTTCTTAGAAATTTTCGATGATGTTATCAAAGTCCAGAAATGGCACGGCACCCGTAAGGATCATATTAAAAAACTATTTTATGTAGAGAGTTGGTTTAGTGAACCTATGTACCAATGCTTTGATTTGAAGACAGCAGAGCGCGTTTTTAAATTTGATGAAATTGTTAAGTGCTACAAAAAAGGCTCTACCCCTTTGGTTACCAAATGCTTTGATGAGGCAAAACAATTTTACGGATCTAGTGAGACGGGTTTTAAATATCAGATCCAGCCAATAGAACCACCTGAAAACCTTTTCAATTGGTTTCATCCAGATATTCAATTGTTTGACACCATTGAAGAAGGAGCAGAAGCCTATACAAGAGAACAGTGGGCACAACTTCAGATGAATCTTAGAGTTGAAATTGAAACTCAACTATTAGATTACGATGAAATACCAAATATACCGGAAGATGCAGTAGTTTGGCCCAACTGGAAGCCAGAACCACCTGAACAAGGACTCTTTTTAATTGCAGCATTTGATTCAGAAGATGGCCCTGTACTTTGGTGGGCAAATCCTAAAGCGAAAAGTAAGGAGGGGTAAGGTGGATAAATATCTGACATCTAACAATGTGTGTGAGATGTTTCATATTACTAAACGCACACTTAATCGTTGGGAAATTAACACTCCTTGGGGTATTCCCTTCCCAGCCCCGGCATTAAGTTCTGAGGGCGGAACAATGAAAAGATACCTCGCTACTGATGTAATGAAGTGGGAGGAAGAATGCCAGCAAAAGAAGCAACTAAAAAAAGCTATATAAGTTGTACCGAAGCTAACAATCAGCAAACTTGATGAAATTAGTCCAGATCAATGATTGTTAGCATATTTACGTTACTATATACTGTCCGCCGAATCACGGCTTGCTAGATAAACTCAGCAATTTCATTTATGTACATAATGGTGTACATATAATGAAACCAAGGAAGCAAGAATATACTTTTCCCGTTTAATTATAAGGGTTTAGGCGATATGGCATTAATCGTTCAAAAATATGGCGGTACTTCTATGGGTACCCCCGAGCGCATTTTAAATGTTGCTCGTCGTGTGAAGCGTTGGCATGATCACGGTCACAAGGTTGTTGTGGTCGTATCTGCAATGAGTGGTGAAACAAACCGCTTACTTGCTCTCGCTAAAGCCATTACCGAAACACCTGACCCACGTGAGTTAGACCAAATGGTTTCAACTGGTGAACAGGTGACGATTTCCATGTTAGCTATGGCACTTAATTCGATTGGTGTGGAAGCTAAATCCTATACCGGACGTCAAGTCGGTATTAAAACTGACAGTGCATTTACCAAGGCGCGTATCGAGTCTATTGATACAGATGTCATGACCAATGACCTAGATGCAGGCCGTGTTATTGTGGTTGCTGGTTTCCAAGGCTTTGATGCTAATGGAAATACCACAACACTAGGTCGAGGTGGTTCAGATACTTCTGGTGTTGCTCTTGCTGCTGCTTTAAAAGCTGACGAATGCCAGATTTACACTGATGTAGATGGTGTTTACACCACTGACCCTCGCGTTGCTCCTAAAGCCAAAAAAATCGACCGTATTTCTTTTGAAGAAATGCTAGAAATGGCATCATTAGGTTCTAAAGTTTTACAAATTCGCTCAGTAGAGTTTGCCGGGAAATATCAAGTTCCTTTACGTGTATTATCAAGCTTTGATAATGACGACGACGGCGTTTTTGACGACGAATTTAAAGAAAATGTTGGTACACTCATTACTACTGAGGCAGAAGATACTATGGAACAGCCAATTATTGCAGGTATTGCTTTTAACCGTGACGAAGCAAAATTAACGATTTTAGGTGTACCTGATGAACCAGGCATTGCTTCTAAAATCTTATCACCAGTAAGTGATGCCAATATCGAAGTCGATATGATAGTGCAAAATGTTGAAGAAGATGGCACAACAGATTTCACATTCACAGTAAACCGTGTTGATTTAGCGAAAGCTGAAAAAATCTTAAACGAAACTGCTAAAAATATTGGCGCACGTGAAGTTTCAACGCGTGATGACATCGTTAAAGTATCTATCGTAGGTGTTGGCATGCGTTCACACGCAGGTGTAGCGAGCAAAATGTTCACTGCCCTTGCTGATGAAGGTATCAACATTCTTATGATTTCAACTTCTGAAATTAAAGTTTCTGTGATTATCGACGAGAAATATCTTGAACTTGCTGTTCGCTGCTTACATACCGCTTTTGGTTTAGATCGTGAACATGGTGAAAGCAGCGCACGCGCTTAAATTTACCGAACGGTCAAGAATTCATTAAAAAATGTTTACTTGTCCGACAATAATCAAAGAAAACACAGAGCCGCTATAGTTTTTTTTATAGCGGCTCTGTTATATTAAACGGAAAGTTTTTTGGCAGAGATTATCAAAATATGACTTTGTTCTCATATTTCTGTTAGAATCTGACTGAAAACTGAGGTTGAGCTTTTTATTTGGGTACCAATATTGCAGTTTTAAGCGTTTAGCAAGGAGATAAACATGCTGATTCTGACCCGCCGTGTCGGGGAAACATTAATGATTGGGGATCAAGTCAGTGTTACTGTGCTTGGCGTCAAAGGAAACCAAGTTCGAATTGGTGTGAATGCACCAAAAGAGGTTTCTGTTCATCGCGAAGAAATTTATCAACGTATTCAACATGAACGTGCAATGCATGAACACCTTCAACATCTTGATCAAGATTATCAAGTTTCTTATGAAGATGATAATTATGCACAGAAAAACTTCAATCGTTAGTATGAAGTTGTTCTCTCCCTAATTAAAGCGACTTTATAGTCGCTTTAAATTTTTTAAGTGTTTGTATTTATAGACCTAAAGCACGTTTAACAGGTGCATAACTACGGCGATGCTGATCAATCACACCATGCACAGCAATCGCTTCAAAGTGCGCTTTGGTTGGATATCCTTTATGTTTGGCAAAACCAAATAACGGATATTGCTGATCTAATTCTGCCATTTGTCGATCTCGTGTCACTTTTGCCAAGATACTTGCTGCACTAATTTCAGCATGGCTTGCGTCTCCACCAACAATGGCTTCACAAGGAATAATGATTCCTTTAGGAATTTGGTTGCCATCTACAATTACTTTTTGTGGTTGGGTTTTCAAACCATCAACAGCACGCTGCATAGCCAAAAAAGTTGCCTGTAAAATATTTAGTTCATCAATTTCAGCATGTGTTGCTTCGGCAATTGACCAAGCTAAAGCTTTTTCTTGTATTTCAATAAACAACTTTTCACGTTTCTTTTCAGTTAATTTTTTAGAATCATTTAATCCTAAAATTGGATTATTCGGATCTAAAATCACAGCTGCTGCCACAACCGAACCTACTAAAGGCCCCCGTCCTGCCTCATCTACACCAGCAATAAACATCGACTCACTACCTTTAAACAAAAGAGGCTGATCAATAGTAATCAGCCTTCTTTAACACATAATTTATTAATTACTTTTGTAAAGCTTCTGCCACACAAGCATTTACAGTTTTAGAAACCACTTGGTTTACGATTGTAGCACGTGTGTTTACATCAAGTGCAGCTGCTGCTAATTCTACTGCAGTCACACTGTTTGGAGCCTTTTCGCTCACACAACCACACACATTCGTTTGGATGCTATCACGTTGCTCAGCAGTCATATATTTTGTTGCTGTTTTCCAAGCTGCAACATTATTAATCTCTGTAATACATTTCGCATTTACAGCAACCTTTAACGCAGCAACTCCCAATTGTTGA
Source organism: Acinetobacter pittii (assembly GCF_034064985.1). Lineage (NCBI taxonomy): Bacteria > Pseudomonadati > Pseudomonadota > Gammaproteobacteria > Moraxellales > Moraxellaceae > Acinetobacter > Acinetobacter pittii. The sequence goes on from NZ_CP139249.1 coordinate 2,645,485, forward strand.
GTTGTGGTTTGTGCAGAAGCAGCACCTGTACCAGTGCCTGTAGTTGTTGCGCATGCTGTTAAAGCTAAAACAACTGGTGCTAGAGCGAGCATCAATTTTTTCATCATTTTTTCCTTTGATTGAACGTTGGCAGCGCGTATTGTGCCTAAACTCAACTTTAGAAGAAACAAATAATTTGATGCATTTATGCAAACTATTTTGCCGAGCGATATTCAGCTCATCAAATGCTTTTTTTGGGGTAAAACGTTCTGTTTTTAGCACGCTCTGTCACATTTAAAACATTTCTCAAAATCTGCGATTTCACCTAAAATCACGAATCAAAACGACAAAAAAAGGGTCTTCTATGCCTGCTGTTTCCTCTCAGTATTACACCCGTACCGCACAAATTCTGCATTGGGTGATGGCAATCATTTTCATCGTTGCATGGGTTATTGGCTTTTATAGTGGAAATTTTTTAAGTTATGACGTTGATGGCAGCTTTAAAGGTGATGTCATTACGTTGCACAAGAACATTGCAACCACCATTATCTTTTTAGTCATTATCCGGATTTTATGGCGCTATACACATCCAGCTCCAAAACTACCGGACACCATGTCTCCAATGATGAAAACTCTGGCACACGTTGGTCATCTATTCCTTTATGTAATTTTAGTGGCTTTACCTGTCACTGGTTGTTTGTTTAGTTGGAGTGCTGGTCACCCTGCTCCTGTTTTATATTTATTTGAAATTCCGCGTTTAGTGCAAGATAATCCAGAGCTTTTAGCTGTTGTTAAACCATTACATATTTATATTTCTTGGTTTGCAGGTTTTCTTATTGTTGGGCATGTACTTGCAGCTTTGAAACATCACTTTATTGATAAAGACAATATTTTAAATAGTATGACCAAACAGCCTAAATAAACCTGATGTATAAAAAAACCGCCCGAGATAGGCGGTTTTTTTATTTAGATCTTTTGGATTTCTGCAATCCACTTTTGTTTCTCTTCATCTGAAATGAAAGAAGCTTCAAAAGAATTAATTGCAAGTTGCTTCAACTCATCATTGTTTAAGTCTAAAGCTTGCTGAATGGCAAAGAAATTGTCATTCATATACCCACCGAAATATGAAGGGTCATCTGAGTTAACTGTCACGTGTACGCCTTTTTGTAAAAGACGGCGGATATTATGTTCTTTCATATCCTTAACAACACATAGCTTTAAGTTACTTAAAGGACAAACGGTTAAAGGCATTTTTTCGTTAATTAAACGCGCCATTAATTGTTCATCTTCTTCAGAACGCACACCATGATCAATACGATTCACTTTAAGTAGATCTAAAGCTTCCCATACATATTCAGGCGGACCTTCTTCGCCAGCGTGAGCAACGATTAAAAAGCCTTCTTCACGTGCTTTAGCAAACACACGTTCAAATTTAGCTGGTGGATGCCCTACTTCACTTGAATCAAGTCCTATAGCAATAATATCTTGCTTAAATGGCAACGCTTGCTCAAGTGTTTCAAATGCAGCTTCTTCACTTAAATGACGTAAGAAACACATAATCAATTGAGAGCTGATACCAAACTTAGCTTTGGCATCTGCACAAGCACGTTTTAAACCATTAATCACAGTTGAGAACGCAACACCACGGTCAGTGTGGGTTTGTGGATCAAAGAACATTTCTGTGTGAACAACATGATCTTCGGCACATTTCTCAAAATAAGCCCATGCTAAATCATAAAAGTCTTGTTCATGTACAAGAACATTCGCACCAGCATAATAAATATCTAAGAATGATTGAAGATTATGAAAGTTATAAGCTTGCTTTACTTCTTCAACAGATTTGTAAGGAATCTGAATCTGATTGCGCTGGGCAATTGCAAACATTAATTCAGGTTCAAAAGTCCCTTCAATATGTACATGCAATTCGGCTTTTGGTAAGGCGCGAATCAGCTCGACTTGATTCATATTAACTCCACGTCTAAAGAAAAAAGGGTGTGGTCAAAATCACACCCTTTTATAATTTTCTTCTTATTGAAAACTATGTCTAAGATAGCTCAAGAAGAAAATTATAAAAAATCATATTAACCGCCAAACGCGATAAATTTAAATACCCAAAGCGCAGCAATAATCCATACCATGTACGGTACAGTTTTTGCCTTACCTGTGAATAATTTAACTAATGCATAGCTAATAAAGCCCATTGCAATACCATCAGCAATTGAATAGGCAAATGGCATAAATACAATGGTTAAAAATGCTGGAACAGCTTCAGTAATATCGTCCCAATCAATGTGAGTGATTCCTTGAATCATCAACACACCAATGAACAATAAAGCTGGCGCAGTTGCAAAACCTGGTACAGATTGAGCAAGAGGTGCTAAAAATAAACAGCAGATAAATAAAACTGCAACCACAACAGCAGTTAAACCAGTACGTCCGCCTGCTGCTACACCTGAAGCTGATTCAATATATGGCGTAGTTGAAGATGTACCTAATGCAGCACCAGCAACAATTGCAGTAGAGTCTGCAAATAATGCCTTTTTCAAACGTGGTAATTTACCATCTTTTAAAAGACCGGCGCGATGTGAAACCCCAACTAAAGTACCTGTACTATCAAACAAGTCGACAATAAAGAATACGAAAATGACGCCTATCATACTTGCAGTAAATAGACCTTCAAAGTCCATTTGCATAAAGGTTGGAGCAATTGATGGAATTTCTCCAACAACACCTTTAAACTCGTTCAAGCCTAAAACAGTAGCAATTGCAGTAACAACCAAAATACTAATAATGATTGCGCCTCGAACTTTTAAATGGTGTAAAACCACAATCATTAAAAATCCAAATAACGCTAACAATACTGTAGGTTGTTTGATATCACCTAAGCCCACTAGGGTTGCTTGATTGGCAACAATAATGCCAGCATTTTTTAAAGCAACAAGTGCGAGGAATAAGCCAATGCCCCCACCAATGGCAAATTTAAGCGACATTGGGATTGCATTGACAATCGCTTCACGAATTTTAAAGAAGCTAATTGCAAGAAAAACAAGGCCTGAAACAAAAACAGCGGCTAAAGCTGTTTGCCATGGCACGCCCATTCCCATACAAACCGAATAGGTAAAGTAAGCGTTTAAACCCATCCCAGGGGCCAGTGCAATTGGATAATTAGCAATGATCCCCATTACTAGACATCCGATTGCTGCTGCCAAACAGGTCGCAACGAATACGGCACCATGATCCATGCCGGTTTCAGATAAAATGAGTGGATTGACAATAATGATGTAACACATCGTTAGGAATGTAGTTACACCAGCAAGAACTTCAGTTCGGAAAGTGGTTTTATTGTCGCTTAACTTAAATAAACGCTCTAACCAGCCTGCCGAAGAATTGGGCGCCGCCATAAGTAGCCTCTATGCAAAATCTGAACTGTGGAATATTTACGTCTATGTAGGTCGCTGAACAATATTGTTTTTCTGTTCAGTCCTATAAACAAGAATCTCAAATTTAAGAAGCAACAAATATGCCACTCATTTGATTTCTAGCTTTATACATAGCAAACAACCACAGCCCCTCTTGAAACACAAAAAAGCTGCATAACCCCTATGCAGCTTTTTTACTATACGTTCAATAAGTTTAACAGATTCAACAGAAACATGATCAAAATTTATGAAAAGATATGACCAATGACACTGTAAAAGTTAGAAATTTATAACTCAATACTGCTAGAAAATAATTTTTTGTCACCGATATATTCTTGCATATTATAAGAAGCTAAATTGCTGTGATGAGCATGATTTGGATTACGTTCGATACTTTGCAGGTTTCTTTCAGCTTCTTGTATGATCCGCATGAGCTCTTGATGTCTTTTATTTTGACTATCTAAATAGGCCCAATACCCTAATACAAAGACAATACTCACACACAACACTATTAATACTTTATTGATCATTATTATTATCTCTATGTTTTTAATGTTAATGATCTTAACAAAAAAAATTAGCTTTGTGAATATTTTCACATTTATTTACAATAACACACTCTCACTCAAATATTTGAAAAGAAAGGTGATTTTTTAATTATTTATAGGAAAATTAATAATTATTAAACTTTTCCATTGAAAAGTATCTTTATTTTATAACAGCTTATTTTAGTTATTTTTAATATTAGCTTTTTATCAGTTTTAATTATTAAGTTATTTTAAAGATAGAGCATAGACAAATGTGTATAGAGTCTAAAATTTCTTTGTATTTATTAAGACTTAAATAAAATAAAAAGAATTTATTTTTGTCGATGAAGTTTTCTTAAAAATTGTTTATTTAGCGACTAATTTTTGTGTTCCTGTTTAGCTTATAAACAAAAAACTTCTCTCCAAAGAATTCTTCATTTTTATTTAAGAAATAATTCTTTGTTTTTTTACTTTTCTATTTATAAGCAAAACTATGTCTCATTTTTATCGTTCTATAAATCGCACCAAGCTTTCTATTTTCAGAGCTTCAATCCCATAAACGCTACGATAAACTGTGCTCAGATAAAAAATTAAATGAGGAGAATACATCATGTTTGATATGCGTTTATCTCACGAGCGTGGTGCAGCACATCATGGTTGGTTACAATCAAAACATAGCTTTTCATTTGCTAACTATTGGGACCCTAAACAAGTTGGTTTTTCAGACTTACTTGTAATTAATGATGATAACGTTGCTCCATCTAAAGGCTTTGGTACTCACCCTCACCGTAATATGGAAATTATTTCCTATGTGCTTGAAGGTGCATTAGAGCATAAAGACTCGATGGGTACAGGTTCGGTGATTGTACCGGGTGACATTCAGCTAATGAGTGCAGGTCGTGGTGTTGCCCATAGTGAATTTAACCATTCAGCTCAAGAAGGCGTTCATTTCTTACAAATTTGGGTTGTTCCAAATGAAGTGAATACAGAGCCAGGCTATCAACAAGTTCATATTGATGAAGCAGACAAACGCGGTAAATTGCATTTGATCATCTCCCCAAAAGGTGGCGAGAAAACTTTATCAATCAAACAAGACATTAATATTTACTCAGGTCTTTTTGATGGTGAAGAAACTGCTGACTTTGTGATTCCTGATGGTCGTTATGTGTACCTACACGTTGCTAAAGGTCGTGTTGATGTAAATGGTAAAACCTTTAACACCGGCGATGCGGCACGTATTCGTGAAGGTGGAAGCTTATCGTTTAGCAATGGTGATCATGCTGAAATTTTGATTTTCGATATGCGTCCTGAAGAAGTTCCAACCATGCCATAATGCAACTAAGCCCTCGTATAAAATTTATGCGAGGGCTTTTTTATTAATGCTATCTCTGCTCAATGCTCTTCTGAACGTGCCATCTCTGTATTGATATAGCTCATAATCATCGTGGTTAGCCCCTGCACCATTTCATCAAAACTGATATATGGGTTTGGCAAAATAAGATGCCGCGCTACATTAAAAATTCCACTATTGATACAAATATAGGTAATTACAGGCAAATTATTGATTTTTAGATATTTAGGATTATGCATCATATATTTCATGATGACTTCCATTAAAGCCTGCTCAATTTTGGGAATGTATTTGTCGTACTGTAACTCTCCTGCATAACGCAAAACAGTCAAATAGCGGTCGTTATTTTTCTTTAATAAATCACTAAAAGTATAAAAAATCATTTCAATAACAGGCTCTAGCTCCAACTGTAAAATCGTCGGTGTAAGCTCTGTAATCATGTCCAGAATTTCCCGAACAAAAAAGTGATTCATCGCATCATAAATTTCTTCTTTATTTTTAAAATATTCGTATAAAGACCCGACACTCACCCCTGCAATCTCTGCAATATGGCGTGTTGTGGTACCACTTGGTCCATGAAGCGCCACTGCAATAAAACCTGCTTCAATAATCGTGTCGACAGTGACTTTAGCTCGAGTTTGACGAGGTTTACGCGTAGTCATACGATCTAATCAATAATCCGAACATAAAGTCAGATTAGCATGTAATTTGACTGGGTAGAAATAAAAAAACAAAATCCGAATAGTTGTCAAACTTAAGTGAAAAAATTCAGAAAAGCAGAGCTTAATTTCTCAATCAATGCATGGGTTAATTTATTACTTTTTTAGAATCATTATAGATTTAAATCATTATTTTTCAGTAACATAAAACCAAATAAATTAAAAATTATATTGCAAAAAATGTCTATAAAATACTTTTATATATTTAAAAATTTACCCGAATTGAATCCGAACATAATGTCAGATTAATATGAAAAAATTAAAGAAGAGTCATTCAGCAGCTCTTGCCTGCCTCGGTTCTTCTTCCGTTATTCAGCCAAATAATCAAACAAATAACGGAGCAACAACACCGTAGTCAATGCAGAGAATCATCTGTTTTTGAAAATGGAATTTTACAGTGCTTTGTTGATCATTGAGTTTATTGATTTTCATCAAAATGCACCACTACTTTGCCTCAGGGTGTCGCCATGATCTCGACCGCAGTTAAAAAATCATTCAACAAACTTAAATTTCAGCGTGAAATTGAGCTACCCGATTTTGCTAGCAAAAGCTCGATTCCAATCAGACATTTAAATATTGGTTTTGATGGTAAAGAAATTGATGTCAGATTCTATATGGACAATCAATTTGCTACTTTGTTTTTTGCCACACTTTCGGTGTTTTTAACTTACGGTGAAGATCTAGTGATTGAAACCGCTCGTCATCACCGTGAATTTATCAAAGATCCAATATTAAAGCAGCGAGTAACGTCGTTGATTGGCCAAGAAGCAATTCATTCAAAATTGCACAATGAATATAACGATGCCCTTCAAGATGCTGAATATCCTGTCGCGCTATATCGTTTTCTTGGCTCAAACTTCTTTAAATATGTATTTTTAAAGTTTCCACAACCCCTAAAATTGTCAATGATGGCAGGTATTGAGCATTTTACTGCGGTACTTGCCGAATACATGATGAAGCACGAAAAGAACTTCTATTATTCTGATGATGCAAAAAGCCGTGCGTTGTGGATGTGGCACATGCTTGAAGAATCTGAGCATAAAGATATTGCCTACGATGTCTATCAACTTTTAAATGGTAGCTATCCACTGCGCGCGTCTGGTTTCTTCCTCGCGCTATTTACAATTTTAGGTTTAATCCCTGCGACAACGTTATTTGTCCCTGTGTTAAGAAAGCCGCAAGAAATGCTGACCTTAAAATTCTGGAAAGATGCTCGTCGCGGTGTAGGCTTAATCTTTGGTCCAAAAGATGGGGTTTTCGGTAGTACGATTGGTCAAATTCTTGACTACTTACGTCCAGACTTCCATCCGAATGATCATGATACGACTGAATATCTTGAGTATTACAAAAAGAAATTGCTGACCGAAGGTGGCGCGATTGCACCTTACTTTGTTAAAGAATTTACCCCACCAGTACGCATGTCTTAATCGTCCTGTATTTCCAGCTATCAAAAAGGTAGCTGGTATCTCTTCAAGCTATTTATGGATGAATCATGATTTTATTTGGCAAAAAGAAAGTTAAACCAAGCCAAAAAGCTTATGCCGTAGTGACGGGTGCAGGCAGTGGAATTGGTCGAAGTTTTGCAATTGAACTTGCGAAACGTGGTGGCAGCGTAGTGTGTGCAGATATTAATCTCGAAGCTGCTGAAGAAACAGTAAAACTTCTTGAACAAGAAAGTGCAAAAGCTTTTGCTATGCGTTGTGATGTGAGTAATGCTGAACAGGTTAATCATCTCGCTGAAACTGCTGAAATCTTACTTGGACACCCTGTAACTCTTGTCATTAATAATGCTGGTGTGGGTTTAGGTGGCAAGTTTGACGAACTCAGCCTAGAAGACTGGAACTGGGTCATGAATATTAACCTTTGGGGAGTTATTCATGGCTGTCATGCATTTGTTCCCAAGTTTAAAAAGTTAGGTTACGGCGCGATTATTAATGTGGCATCTGCGGCATCGTATACGGCTGCCCCAGAAATGACTGCTTATAACGTGACTAAAGCTGGCGTACGTGCACTTTCAGAAACGCTTTCTGCCGAACTGCGTAAGTTTAACATTAAGGTAAACGTACTCTGCCCGACGCTGGTCCCAACCAATATCATTAAAAATGGTCGAATTCCCGGACGCTATTCAAAGCTTGCAGACCATGCACTGATGAACTATGCGCTCACCACAAGTGACGATGTCGCAAGATTAACTCTTAATCGCCTTGATCAGGATGAGATGTATACCATTCCTCAAATTGATGCGAAGTTATTCTGGCTTATGAAACGCGCATCCCCAAGCTTGTATACCAAGTTTCTTGGCACATCGTACAAATTATTTAAATAAAAAATTTATAGGTAGTACACATATGACTGCGCAAATGAAAACAAATGCATCAGCAAAAAAAGCTGTCAAATCACCAAGCCATATTTTCGATACTTTTATTGTGGGTGCGGGCATTTCAGGGATCGCTGCTGCCATTCGCCTAGATCAAGTTGGTTATACCAATTATAAAATTATTGAAAAAGCTAGCCGCGTGGGTGGAACATGGCGTGAGAACACCTATCCGGGTTGTGGTTGCGATGTACCTTCTGCTCTTTATTCTTACTCATTTGCACCAAGTGCAAAATGGAGCCATTTATTTGCTCGCCAACCAGAAATCTTAAGTTATCTAGAAGATGTGAGTAACGAGTTTAATGTTACGTCTAAAATCGAGTTTAATAGCGAGCTGCTGAATGCCGCATGGGATGACTCACGTCATGTGTGGGTACTGGATACCACGACTGGTCAATATTTGTCTAAAACCGTTATTTTTGCCACAGGTCCAATTACCGAAGCTCAAATTCCACGTCTTGAAGGTTTAGAAACATTTAAAGGCGAGATGTTCCATTCGGCTAAATGGAACCATGATTATGATTTGACAGGTAAACGCATTGCCGTGATTGGTACTGGTGCATCTGCCATTCAGTTTGTGCCACAAATCCAACCAAAAGCGAAAGAACTGTTTGTGTTCCAACGTACAGCACCTTGGGTATTACCAAAACCGGATACAGACTTGGGCGAATTTAGTAAATCAGTCATTGCCAAATATCCGGCGATTCAAGCGAGCTGGCGTAAAAGTGTAGCACTAACGCTGAATGCAATTAACTTTGGTTTACGTAATCCACTTGCTCTAAAACCAGTAAATGTATTGGGTAAGCAATTACTTAAATTGCAAATTAATGACCCAGTGCTACGTAAAAACGTCACGCCAAACTTTGATATTGGTTGTAAACGTATTTTATTCGCTAACAATTATTATCCAGCACTACAAGCACCGAATACCACACTTATTCCACATGGTTTAGTGAAAGTAGAAGGCAACACAGTGGTTGCTGCCAATGGTGAACGCCACGAAGTTGATGTGATTATTTGGGGTACAGGTTTTGAAGTATCTCACCCACCCATTGGTAAACGTGTCCACAATGAAAAAGGACAATGTTTACAAGATATCTGGAAAAATAGTTCGCCAGAGGCTTACTTAGGCACCAACATTGAAAATGTACCAAATGCATTTTTAGTTTTAGGGCCTAACGTACTGGTTTATGACTCTTTCATTGGTTTGGCAGAAGCGCAGCTCGACTATATCGTAGATGGCTTATTGAAAATTAAAAACAAAGGAATTAGCAAATTAAATGTTAAATCTGATGTGATTAAAAAGCATAACGATTTAGTGCAAAAACACTTGCAAACGACCGTATTTAATAGCGGCGGCTGTAAGAGTTACTACCTTGATGCAAACGGACGTAACTTTGCCGCATGGCCTTGGTCATTGAAAAAACTTAAACAACGTTTGAAAAAAGTAGATTTGAAAGATTATGAAGTGACGTATCAAACGACAAAAACTCACTAATTTGTATTTTCGATCAAATCAGTTGTAAGAAATAGGCAGTGTATTTTAGGTTTTTATGAAATACACTGCCTTCTTCGTTGAATATCTTCAAGAAATAAAAAAATAGGATAAAGATGAAAGAAGGACAATCAAGCCGAACTGCTGAAGCCGCTGCTGCATTACGAGCCAATCATTTTCAAAATACGAAGAATCCTGTATTTTCAGATCCCTATGCTTTTGAGCTGACCAGTAAAGGCTGGAAAAAACTTCTCTCTAGCCCACTTATTGTTAAAGTCATGAATTCTGCTGTTTTAAACCGCACTTTAGGTTTACTTACTGGACAAGTGGTCGGACGCTCTCGTTATGCCGAAGATTTACTTGATCAGGCCGTTCAACACAATATTGAGCAATATGTATTAGTGGGTGCTGGCCTAGACTCTTTTGCACTACGTGAATCACACCATTACCCTACTTTGAAAATTTTTGAAGTTGATCATCCTGATACTCAAGCGGCCAAACAAGCCAAGCTAAAAAAGTTAGGCGAACTTCCCTCTACTGTTGAATTTGTTTCTATTAATTTTGAAAAAGAATCTATCTCTGAAGCGCTTGCCCGAAGTCGCTATGTACGAAAAGCTCCGGCTTTCTTTTCTTGGCTGGGCACCACTCATTATTTAAAGCCGGAAACTACGCTGCAAACTTTAAAAAGTATTGCTGAATTTGCTGCAAACGGCAGCGAAGTGGTACTCGACTATTCGACCGATTTTCAGGAATTAAAAGGTATTGAGCGACTCGGGAGTATGGGCGTTGCACAGTTTACCCATTTGCTGAAAGAACCTTTACTAGGTCAATTTAAACCTTCAGATTTACATCAGGCGGTTGAAAAAATGGATTTTGAAGTAATCGAAGACTTGTCTGGTGAAGCTATTACTGAACGTTATTTTTATAACCGTGCCGACAATATACGCCATACATCGGCAACACGTTTGCTACATTTGCGTTTAAAGAAATAAAGATACTTTGACTATTGGCTATTTAACCGCATGGCATGAGGTGTTTTCCCATGCCATCTTTTATAAGCATGAATAAAACTGGCAGGTTCGGCATAACCTAACCACTCGGCAATCTGCTCAACCGAAACTTTTGGTAATGCCAAATATTGCTCAGCTAGAACCTGCCTAACTTCTTCACGTATCTGAATAAAAGTCATCCTCTCTGATGCCAAATGACGGCGTAAAGTACGAACATTTAAATGCAATCGATCAGCGACTATTTCCATAGAGGGCATTTCCCCTCGCACATTCATAAGTTGTTGTTGCACTAAGGTTGTAAATTTATTTTGTGATTGGCGTTTCTCTAATATTTGACGGCACTGTTCTTCGGCTGTATACAGCACCAAATCATTTGCCATAAGTAGCTTTTGATCTACTTTGTGCGGATCCAGAATTACAAAACTTTTCGCAGCGCCAAATTCAGGCATGACTCCAAATAAATTCTGATAAGGCTCGGCATCACCCTTGAGTTGGAAAGAAAAAGCCAAATACTGGCAAAAGTTATCCTGTACCAAATCTCGCTGTACCGTAATCAGCGCAGCGGCATCTCGTTCAATAATAAATTGACGAACCGATAAAGGAATATCTTGCTCATCAATTTCGATACGGATTCCTTGCGGTGTATCCGATACATCAAAGCGGGTAAAAGCAAAGGTTAAAGTAAAATAGGTCAAGGCCAAATCTAATGCTTCGCGAATGCTTGCACTGCTCATCAGAGCCATACCTAATGGTCCAAATGTGGTGAAATGATAACGCGTGCCCACTTCTAAACCTAATGTAGGTCTGTCTCCTAGTTGCTCAACCAAGTTTTGAATTAGCTGTAATTCCTGATGGCCTGTCACTACCATATTAGGGTCGAGTAATTGTTGTTGGCTAAGCCCAGTCCCTTTTAAAATCGTCTCATAAGAAATGCCTGATTCCACCGCAAAATCAGCCATTAACCGAACACTATGTACACTGCGTTCAAAAGCCCATGCATACTTCACTGTATTGCTCAGAATGTCCTCGAATCACAATATTTTGTCCTCATCCATCCTCTAAATCAAGCAAATAAACGTCTATTCTGCATACAGGAAATTGCGATTTTTTCGCTCAATGTTTTTAAGGATTTAGAGCAGCCCATGTTTAATTCGTCGTCTAATTCAAATAAAAATGTACGCATCGCCATTATTGGCACTGGTTTTGGTGGTCTAGGACTTGCCATTCGTCTCAAACAAGCAGGTTTTGAACAATTTACTCTATTTGAAAAAGCTGCCGATGTAGGTGGTGTCTGGCGTGACAACACTTATCCGGGCGCTGCATGTGATGTGCCGTCACATCTTTATTCTTTTTCTTTTGAACAGGAACTTGGTTGGAAAAATCGCTACGGGACATCTCAAGAGATTTATCAATATTTACGTCACTGTGCCGATAAATATGACATTCGTCCACATGTTCAATTTAACACTGAAATAGCCAGTGCCGAATTTGATGCGCTGCAAGGTGTATGGCACATTCAAAGCAAGACTGGCGAACAATTTGAAGCGGAATTTCTGGTTGGTGCTGTAGGCCAACTCAACCGTCCTGCCTATCCAAAACTTAAAGGCATTGAAAACTTTAAAGGTAAAGCATTCCACTCAGCGCGTTGGGATCATGACTATGATTTAACTGGCAAACGTGTTGCGGTAATCGGTACAGGTGCAAGTGCAATTCAGTTCGTACCTGAAATTGCAAAACAGGTTGCCCATCTCGATGTTTACCAACGCTCTGCACCCTACGTGATTCCTAAACCAGATCGGGTTTACCAACCTTTAGAGAAAAAGGCTTTCCGTAAATTACCAATTTTGCAAAGTCTGGATCGAGCTTTGCAATATGGACATCATGAAATTCGTTTACTGGCCTTTACCACTTCTTTAAATGAAATGCCTTTGGTGGAATATTTATTCCAGCGCCACATTCGTAAAGTTGTTAAAGATGGGAAGTTGCGCCACCGCCTAATGCCAGATTATCCAATTGGTTGTAAACGCATTTTAATTTCTAACCACTGGTATGAAACGCTGACGCAACCTCATGTCGATGTGATTAATACGGGCATTCAAGAAATTACTGAAAATGGAATTTTAGATACGGAAGGAAATCTGCGTGAAGTCGATACCATTATTTATGGTACGGGCTTTGCCGCAACGGAATTTATGGCGCCCATGCAGATTACAGGTCTTGATGGCCGCACCTTAAAAGATACATGGAAAGATGGTGCAGAAGCTTATCTCGGTTTAACTGTTAGCGGCTTTCCAAACTTCTTTATGCTTTATGGTCCAAACACCAATCTCGGACACAACTCAATTGTGTATATGATTGAAAGCCAAGTGAATTATATTTTAGATGCCATTCAAACAACCTTACAAAACAAACTTCTGTTCACCAATGTTCGTGCAGAAGTTCAACACGAGTTCAATCAAAGCATTCAAGAAAAAATGAAAAAAACTGTCTGGGCACAAGGTTGTACCAGTTGGTATCAGACTGCTGATGGCAAAAATACCAATAACTGGCCAGGTTTTACCCTTGAATATCGACAACGGACTCGTCGCTTCGATATTGAAAACTACACACACGTTTCGGCTATTTCTTAAACAAGCTTCACCATAGGAAATGAGAAAAATAAACGGAGAATTTTATGAAGTCTTTTAAAAATAAAGTCGCAGCTGTGACAGGTGCGGGTTCTGGTATTGGACAAGCACTTGCCATTGCACTCGCAAAACAAGGTTGCCATCTGGCTCTTTCCGATATTAGTGAAGCCGGGTTAGCCAAAACAGTCGAGCTATTAGCACCCTATTCTGTCAAAGTCACCACTCAAAAAGTTGATGTAGCTAAACGTGATGAGGTTGCAACTTGGGCAAAGGCAGTGGTAGATGAACATGGCCAAGTTAACCTGATTTTTAATAATGCTGGTGTCGCAATAGGTAGCACAGCTGAAGGTGTGAGCTACGAAGATCTTGAATGGCTGATTGGTATTAATTTTTGGGGTGTCGTTTATGGCACTAAAGAATTTTTGCCTTACTTAAAGCAAAGTGGTGATGGGCATATTATTAATATTTCCAGTATGTTTGGCTTAACAGCTCAACCGACCCAAAGTGCTTATAACGCCAGTAAATTTGCTGTTCGTGGTTTTACTGAATCATTGCGCCAAGAACTCGATCTACAAAATGCTGGAGTGAGTGCGACCTGTGTGCATCCGGGTGGTATTCGTACCAATATTGCCAAAGCTGCCCGCATGAATAATAGCGTCCAGTCTTTAGGAATGGATCCTTTAAAAAGTCAGGATGCTTTCGATAAATTACTTCGCACCCCTGCTGATAATGCAGCTCAACAAATTTTAGAAGCTGTTCGTAAGGACCACCGCCGCTTACTAATCGGAGCCGATGCGAAAGCCGTTGATGTGATTCAACGTATTCTTCCACAGGGTTACCAAAAGATTTTTGCCACCGCAACTGCGTTGCAAACCCGCCTACTCAACAAATCAGCAAAATAAAAATAGTGGTCAGCATACTCTTGATTTTAAGAGATGCTGACTGACATTAGGCTTAGTATGAGTCCTTATTATGAAACAGCTTCTTGCATGGACTATTCGTGCCACGCTACGTCCAGCTTTATCTCCTAAAACACCAATAAAGCTACAACGTTTTTGTAGCGATGCAGTCAGTGCTATTGTGCTTGGGCCACATGGCTATAAAACAAAAAAGCAAATAATTGCTCAAGTACCGACAGTCCATATTCAGCCTAAAACGACTCAATCAGGACGCGGCATTTTGTACTTACATGGCGGAGGCTATGTGGTGGGTAGCTCAAAAAGTCACACCAAGCTTGCTGCTCAAATCGGACATGCAGCTCAAGCACAAATCTGGTTACCTGAATATCGCCTAGCCCCTGAGCACACAAGCCCTGCTGCTATTGAAGACGCCGTTGCTGTCTATAAAGCTTTACTTGCTCAAGGACAAGATCCCAAAAAACTCGTGATTACTGGCGATTCTGCTGGCGGTGGACTGAGTTTAAGTGCTGCAATTGCGATACGAAATGCAGGGTTACCGTTACCAGCAGCATTAGTTTTACTTTCACCGTGGGTTGACTTAAGCCTCTCTGGAAGCACGATTAAAACTCATGCAGCTCAAGATGCGATGCTGTCAGAGGACTGGTTAGCATGGTGTGCAAAAAACTATTGCGGACAAAAATCGGCAACCGATCCAACCTGTTCTCCACTTTATGCTGACTTAACTGGTCTACCGCCTATTTTAATTCATGTCGGTACCGAAGAAGTTTTATTAGATGATGCAAAACGCCTCGCTGAACAGGCTAAAAAGTACGACATTTCGACGAACTTACGGGTTTATGACAAAGTCGGTCACGTTTTTCAATTTCACGCGGGTATACTAAAAGAATCCGATGACTCAATTGAGCGCATTGGGCAATTCATTGATAAACATATGCAGTCAATATAAAAAATATCACTAGACAGGAGCCTTTGGCATGGCATCAAACAGTTATGATTATGATTATTTAATCATTGGTTCAGGCTTTGGCGGCAGTGTTTCTGCCTGCCGACTAACCGAAAAAGGCTACTCAGTTGCTGTAATGGAAATGGGGCGACGCTGGAAAGCTGAAGATTTTGCTAAAAACAACTGGAATACCCGCCGCTGGATCTGGCGCCCGGGCATGAAACTTTTCGGTTATTTCAATATGCGTTTTTTTCGCCATGTCACCATTATTTGCGGTAATGCTGTAGGCGGCGGCTCAATTACTTATGCTAATACCCTACTGGTTCCACCCGAACATATTTGGGATGAAGGTACATGGGCAGATGCAGCAGACTGGAAAAATGAAATGCCGCAGCACTATGCTGAAGCAGAACGTATGCTTGGAGTGACTGATAATAAAATTTTAGGTCCTGCCGACCATATGTTAAAGAAAATGGGTGAAGCAGTCGGTGTCGGCCATACATTTAAACCCACTCGTGTTGCAACGTTCTTTCCACCCGAAGGTGAAGAAGGTGGCAAGACCTACCCTGACCCTTATTTTAACGGTGAAGGACCAGACCGCGGAACCTGTACGGCATGTGGTGGTTGTATGACAGGTTGTAAACACAACGCAAAAAATACCTTAGATAAAAACTATTTGTACTTTGCCGAAAAAAATGGCGCCAAGGTTTACGAAGAAACCAAAGTCGTTGATGTGAAACCACTCAATGGTAAAGCAGATGGCAGCGATGGCTATGAAGTCACTACCGAATGCTCAAGCTCATGGTTCAATAAACAACGTCGTACATGGCGTGTTCGCAACGTCATTTTCTCGGCTTCCTCTTTGGGCACCCAAGAGATGTTGTTTCGCTTAAAGCAATCGGGTTCTCTGCCAAATATTTCCGATGATTTAGGTAATCGGGTACGTACCAATGCCGAGTCGATTTTAGGGGTTCGTTTCTTTGATAAAGATGTCGACATGAGTAAGGGCGTTGCGATTGGCTCAAGTATTTACATTGACCATGATACTCATATTGAAGCGACTCGCTATCAGGGTGGTTCCGATGCCATGGGCCTTATGTGTACTTATATGGCAAAAGGTAAACCGGGTTGGACCCGTATTTTTTATTGGTTATGGATACTCATTAGCCACCCACTTATATTTTTACGCATGAGCAACCCTGTGGGCTTTGCACGGCAAACCTTAATTTTCTTAGTGATGCAAACTGCCGATGCTTCCATTAACATGCGTTTAAAACGAAATTGGTTCTGGCCTTTTGGCAAGGTTTTATCTAGTGAAGATAAAAAACTCCCTGTGTATATTCCACAGGCCAACACCTTTACTGAAAAAGTCGCAAAAATGTTTAATGGTCACCCGATAACCACCATTACTGAAATTTTGTTTAACGTGCCTTTTACTGCTCACTGCATGGGTGGCTGCGCGATTGCATCTAGCCCAGAGCAAGGTGTTGTCGATGGAAAAAATCGTGTGTTTAACTATAAAAACTTATATGTTGTAGATGGTTCAATGTTAGGTGCCAATTTAGGCGTTAACCCAAGTCTCACCATTACAGCTCTTGCAGAACGCGCAATGTCTTATATTCCAGCTAAACATACTTTGGATGAGCAGCAAGATCATAGAGTAGAGGCTGATACCATAGAGATCACAAAAGCATCTGCTTAAAATAGAAATTTGTTTTATAAAAAAAGCCTATTTTAAATAGGCTTTTTCTTTCGCTTTTTTAATTACATCGCTACGGCTTTAGCACGAGCTGCATGCAACTTTTTATAGCTCTCGATCAGACGTAAATGGCGATCAAGTCCTTCTAGTTTCATGCTTGTTGGTGTTAAACCATAGAAACGAACACTACCCTCTACAGAACCTAATACCGCATCCATTCGTGTGTCACCAAACATACGACGGAAATTAGTCAGGTAGTCTTCAAGCTCGAGTTCTTCATCTAACATCACTTCAAGCACCACGTTCATGCACTGATAGAACAAGCCACGCTCAACGGTATTGGTGTTATATTGCAAGTAAGTTTCTACAAGCTCTTTTGCTTCTTCAAACTGTTGTAAAGCAACATAAATTAGCAATTTCAATTCTAAGATAGTGAGTTGACCCCAAACTGTATTGTCATCAAATTCGATACCAATGAGTGTGGTGATTTCAGTGTAATCGTCTAGCTCACATTCCTCTAAGTGCTCAACCAATGCCTCAAGCTGTTCATCATCCAAACGATGCAGATTTAGAATATCTTCACGGAATGAAAGTGCCTTGTTGGTATTATCCCATATCAAATCTTCAACAAGATAAATTTCAGAATAATCTGGTACTAAAATACGGCAAGCAGTCGCACCTAAGTGCTCATAGACTGCCATATATACTTCTTTGCCCATCTCTTCGAGAATACCGAACAATGTTGCAGCTTCTTCTGCATTCGACTCTTCGCCTTCGCCAGAAAAATCCCATTCAACAAAGTCATAGTCAGATTTAGAACTAAAGAAACGCCAAGATACCAAACCGCTTGAGTCAATAAAGTGCTCAACAAAGTTGTTCGGCTCAGTAACCGCATTACTTTGGAAAGTCGGTTGAGGTAAATCATTTAAGCCTTCAAAACTACGACCTTGAAGTAATTCAGTCAAACTGCGTTCCAACGCAACTTCAAAACTTGGATGCGCACCGAAAGATGCAAACACCCCACCCGTACGCGGGTTCATTAAAGTTACACACATTACAGGGAACTGGCCACCTAACGATGCATCTTTAACTAATACAGGGAAACCTTGCTCTTCTAGACCTTTAATACCAGCAACAATACTTGGGTATTTTGCTAATACTTCTTCAGGAACATCTGGAAGTGCAATTTCACCTTCTAAAATTTCACGTTTAACGGCACGTTCAAAAATTTCTGACAAGCATTGAACTTGGGCTTCTGCCAGAGTGTTGCCTGCACTCATACCATTACTTAAGTATAAGTTTTCAATTAAATTTGATGGGAAATAGACAATTTCACCGTCAGACTGGCGCACAAAAGGTAGCGAGCAAATACCACGCTCTACGTTGCCTGAGTTGGTGTCATATAAATGTGTGCCAAGTAACTCATCATCTGGGTTATAAATCTCAAGACAATATTCATCTAAGATTTCTTTAGGTAATTCACCATTTGGACCCGGTTTAAACCATTTTTCATCTGGATAATGCACAAATTCAGCATTGGCAATATCTTCACCCCAGAACTGGTCGTTATAGAAGAAGTTACAGTTAAGGCGCTCAATAAACTCGCCTAATGCAGACGCCAAAGCACTTTCTTTAGTTGCACCTTTACCATTGGTAAAACACATCGGAGACTGTGCATCACGAATGTGTAATGACCATACATTTGGCACGATATTACGCCAAGATGCGATTTCGATCTTCATGCCCAAATTTGCCAAAATGGCAGACATATTGGCAATGGTTTCTTCTAACGGTAGGTCTTTACCTTGAATATAGGTATGGCTTTCTGAAGTTAAGCTTGGCAATAACAATGCTTGTGCATCTGCATCAATGCTTTCAACTTCTTCAATAATAAATTCGGGACCCGTTTGAATTACTTTTTTAACAGTACAACGGTCAATCGAACGTAAAATCCCTTGGCGATCTTTCTCTGAAATATCGGCTGGTAATTCAATTTGAATTTTAAAGGTTTGCTTATAACGGTTTTCAGGATCAACAATATTATTTTGCGATAAACGAATATTATCGGTTGGGATATCTCGAGCTGCACAATACACTTTTACAAAGTACGCTGCACACAATGCTGACGATGCTAAAAAGTAGTCAAATGGGCCCGGTGCCGAACCGTCACCCTTGTAGCGAATTGGTTGATCGGCAATTACTGTAAAGTCATCGAACTTAGCTTCCTGTCGAAGATTGTCGAGATAATTAACCTTGATTTCCATGCTGGCACCTAAATATTTTTATGTGTCAGCACAGACACATAAAATCTAAATATTGAAAAATAAGCCGAATCACAGCGAAGAAATTGACTTAAAAAAAGAGAGATTAAAGCCATGTGTTTAATGAACGACTCAATTGGCTTTAATAAGATTGGTGGTATTATAGAGGGATTTTGTGCAGTTGATAACTAAAGTTAAAACATTGCTGCTCACAATGTTTTAACTCGTCTTTAATTTAGTTAAATATTGAACATTAAAATTTAAAGGTGTAATCAACATTCAACCGCGTTTCATTGGTCGAATGAAATGTCATATTACTTGGCATATCGTTGCGGTAGTGAGAAAAACGGGCTCGCATACCTAAGCCTTTGAACTTACCTTCAGGAATTTTATAACCCAAATCAAATTCCATCGACTCCTCTTTAAAACGTTGGTCGCCATATTGCAATAAATCAATGTCTTCACCTTTTGCGTAGCGAGTCATAAAACGCAGTCCGTTTAATGAAACATCACCTACCCGCGCATTTTTAAAGTCATACTCATAACGAATCGAATAGACTTTTTCGTCTTTATTTGAATAGTCCGAACTCATAAAATCAAGCACGACTGGACTTTCAGTTCCCGACAAAAATGGCAGACCAGTCGAGCCAAAAGACTGCATGTAGCCCAAAGAAACCGTATGATTTTGATAGTTCAAACCAAATAAGCCACTAATATGTCGGTTATCGACCTCTCCTATTTTTTTACTTCCAGTTTCTTCACTATTAAAAAACCGCACATCACTTAAAAAGTTAAGCTGATCATTTAAAGGCTGTTTGCCGTTAAAACCTAAAAACTGTTGCTGGTAAATGTCTTTGAGTTCAGCATGATAAGCACGCAAACGGTAGTCCTTTAACTGATAGCTTCCACCTAATGTATAAAAAGAATCGGTAGTTGCCGCTTTGTTAAAACGATGGTTGATATTGTCTGTTCCAACATCGGTATAACGAATCGAATCACGTTGACGTACTTCGTCGACGTAAAACCCTTCAAGTTGGAGATTTGGAATTTCATTTGAAACAAAGCGAATACCACGATAAGTCTGTGGAAACAAACGCGCTGGCGATGAAAATATGGTTGGTAACTGCGGAACCAAGTCCCCCACAAAAAGCTCATTTTTTCTAAATTTAGCCTTCCCTGTAATGCCTATTTTTCCATAATAATCATCACGCGAGTTATCAGGATTAACTGGCAATAAGCCACTACGCGCATAGTCATCAGCATGGCTTCCCATCAGGTTAAAACCTGCCATTGCCAGTACATCTACACCAAACCCAACTGTCCCTTCGGTATAACCAGACTGTCCTTTAAAAATTAAACCCTGCGCCCAATCTCTGGCTGCTGTATAAGGATATGGGTCTTTTTTATAGTCTCGGTCGAAGTAAAAATTACGCAGTGTCAGCTCAGCTTTACTGTCTGCAATAAACTCGGCATGCACAACTTGACTAAATAATGGGCACAAGCATACCCCCACCCATAATGGTGTCTTTTTCATTTTTTATCTCAACTATTTAATTTTTAATGGATTAATGTGCTGTTTTAAGAGAGTAGTTTTGCTCTTTTTGACTGCGGTAAAAAGCACTACCCAAACTTAAAATCAGGAAAATAGCCAAAATAAACACCACACCGTAATAAGCATATAGCGTTGCGGGTGCTATACCTTTATCCAGAAAAATGCCTGCGACCGTTGGCGATAAAATTGCCCCAATTCTTCCAAAACCAATTGCATACCCCACGCCACGACTACGAATTTCGGCATCGTAAATTGTTGGAGAAATCGAATATAAACCTGCTACACAGCCATTAATAAGTGTGCCAAGTAATAAACCCACCATGAGTGCAATGCTGACTTGAGATGAAACGGCAACAAATAGGAAAACACATGCAGACGTTAGTCCTAAAAACAGGCTTAAGGCATAGAAGATTTTCATACGTGATGCCAATAAACCGATAATGGCCGCCCCGAAAATCCCGCCAATACTAATTAAAATGCCGGTACTTACGCCTTGCTCTGGTGACATCCCCATTGAAATAAGAATTTTTGGTGTCCAGCTCATCACGAAGTAAAAGCCAAACATCACTAAAAAGAATGCAAACCATAAACAAAGTGTTTGAAATCCAAGTTGTCCAGCAAATAACTTGCCCAGTTCACTACCATTTTGCGTGCTGATTTTTTCATAACGCGGCATAACTGGTAATTCGTTTAGCCCCATACGATTTACAGTTGCATTAATTCGTTCTAGTGCCTGTTTTGGTCGTTTCGCGAGTAAGTAATCTAAAGATTCAGGTAATAACCATGCGCTGATCAGCAGCATTGCAATGGTAGTAACCCCTCCTGCTAAAAAGATTGAGCGCCAACCTAAATGCTCAATCAATGCCAGTGATAGTACCCCGCCCAGTGTCGCGCCAATTCCATAACCTGTAGACATTAAGCTCACTGCGAGACTGCGCCAGCGCACATTAGCATACTCACTTGCCAAGACATTACTACTCGCAAGAATGCCACCCACCCCAATTCCGGTAATAAACCGAAGTGCTGCCAACATGCCGTGGCTTTGTACAAAAGCACAGCCCAACATGCTCAGACCTGCAATGACAAGACAAACTAAGATGAGTAAACGGCGACCAATTTTATCGGCTAAAGGCGCGAGAAAAATGGAACCAGCAGCCATCCCAAAAAGGCCAGAACTTAACAACAAGCCAATTTGAGCACCTGAAAGTGACCATTCTGCTGACACGGATGGAGCGGTAAATGCCATTACCATCACGTCAAAGCCATCAATAATATTGAGACAAATACAGATCAAAATGACGAACCATTGGTAACGGCTCATGTTGTTTTGATTGATCTCACTTAGAACGTCTCTTTCCATTTGTGTATCTCCCTTAGATAAGACATACACACGACATTGCTAATATGAGCGATTGGGTGGTTATGCACATCCGTATCCATAATGACCTAGAGGAATATTTGTTTTTTGAGCATCCTGCTCTTTTTCTATACTGAATATTTGGATCCAAAAAATCAACTAAAATTATAAATGGATTATTAAAAAGTATATAAACACATAAATTATATAAGTATAAAATTATTAAAAACATAAAATTAGGATGCTTGAATATTTTTATGGATCCATATTAAAAAATCTATTATGATCGATTCCAGAGCATTTTTTAGCCAAAAAAAAGCTCAGTTTATTTCCAGGAAATGCAAGATGCATTTTTAAAACATCAAAGGATTGTTGTTATGAAACTCAAAAGAGTAAGCCAGCTTACATTGGGACTTTTTTTTGCCAGCCAGTTGTTTTACACAACGCAAGCAGCACCTCCAAAAAATCAACAACCACCTAACATCATGATTATTTTGGCCGATGATCTTGGATTTTCAGATATCGGTGCCTATGGCGGCGAAATTAAAACCCCTCATATTGATAGCCTGTTAAAACAAGGAAAAATACTTTTTAATTTTCATGCTTCATCAATGTGTTCACCTACTCGTGCACAGCTTATGACAGGTGCCGATAACCACTTGGTCGGTTTAGGTGCGATGTATGAAACTTCAAAACGACAAGAAAAAGTGGTTGGCGCCGATAGCCCGCGTGCACTCCTCAAAATTGATGGGTATTCAGGTCATTTAACGCAAAATGCTTATACACTCGCAGAGATTTTAAAGACAAAAGATTATTACACCTTCATGGTCGGTAAATGGCACTTAGGCTATGCTCCCGACCAAAACCCTAAAGCCCGTGGTTTTGATCAATCTTTTGCTCTGCTCGATGGCTTCGATTTACACTTTAAAGACCAACCTAAAAACTATCCGCGTAACACCCAATACACTGAAAATGGTCAAAAGGTTACATTGCCTGACAACTACTACTCGACCGACTTTTTTACACAAAAAGCGTTTGAGTACTTAGACAAAAATAAAGCGCAAAAACCATTTTTTGCCTACCTCGCCTATACCGCTCCACACTGGCCGCTACAAGCACCTGCTCATTATAGAGACTTATACAAAGGTAAATACGATCAAGGCTACGATGCAATTCGCAAACAACGCTTTGAACGTCAAAAGAAATTAGGATTAATTCCTGCAAATGCAGAATATCCAGTCGAGCGTGGCAATCAAGCTTTAGGAACCAAAAGCTGGAATGAACTCACCCCACAAGAGCGCAAATATGAAGCGCGTAAAATGGAAGTTTATGCGGGCATGGTTACCCAGTTAGACGACCGCGTGGGTGATGTCATTCAATATCTTAAAAAGCATCATTTATATGACAACACTTTGATTATGTTTATGTCAGATAACGGCGCTGAAGGCGGCGATCATAATTTCCCAATGGGGGATGCAGACAATCGTTATGAAAATATAGGCAACGCCAGCTCATATGTTTATATGGGATCACGTTGGGCTGAAGTGAGCAGCACACCATTTACGCACTGGAAGTCAGCTGCTTCAGAAGGCGGAGTACGAGTCCCATTTATTGTTAAATCACCTGTTCAGATTTCTAAACAACGTGGAATCAACAATAACTTTGCGACAGTAAGAGATATATTCCCAACTGTGATGAAGCTAGCGGGGATTCAAAATAATCAGGTTTATCCAACTTCAAGCACCAAAATTAAACCATCTGGTTTTAGTCTGATCCCTGCGTTTAAAGATAATACTGCCCGTATTCGTCCTGTTAATTTTTATGACTTTAAAGAATTACATGGCAGCCGCTACGCTAAAACTGACGAATGGAAACTTATTGAAAACTCTCCTTCTAAATTTAAGAGCCATGGTTGGGAACTCTACAATTTAAAAACAGATTTTAATGAGCAACATAATGTTTATGCAGAACATCCTGAAATCGTCAAAGTCTTAAATGATAAATATTTAAGATATGCCGATGAAAATGGTGTTGTAGATTTTGAGCAATACAACAAAAAGTAGAGAAAACCAGATGAAACAGATCATGATGCTTTCATCACTCCTCTTACTTTGTGCATGCCAAAAAACCACGCCTCAACTAGAACAGACCACCTTGCCCGACTTAGGCAGCAAAGCTAAATGTAATTCTTATTCAGGCCTTCCTTCGGGATGGCCTAACAATAAAGAAGCAGGCATGGTCAAGCTTCCGCAAGGAAAAATTGTTTTAGGCACTACACAAGGTTATGAAGATGAACGCCCATTAAATTTACAGACAACTTCCGTTCCCGCTTTTTTAATTGATGCAACTGAAGTCACCAATGCTCAATTTCAAGAGTTTGTTAAACAAACGGGTTATGTCACCGATGCAGAGAAGCAAGGCGGCGCAGCTATGTTTGTACAGCCAGATCATCCAGTTGAAGAATTACAGTGGTGGAAATTTGAAAAAGGGGCCAATTGGAAACACCCATGGGGCCCAAACAACCCTAAACAACCAGCACCTCACGAGCCTGTTCGCATGGTGACATGGAATGATGCCTATGCTTATGCAAACTGGCTGGGTCATGACTTACCGACTGAACTTGAATGGGAATATGCAGCCAAAGGTTTTCAGCAAAACTCCGATATTGGCCCTACTCATGAAGGCCATATTGTAGCCAACTTCTGGCAAGGTGAATTTCCATACAAAAATGTTCAGGAAGATGGTTTTAAGGATGTTGCCCCTGTTGGCTGTTTTAGTCAAAACCCATTTGGTTTATATGACTTGATTGGCAATGTATGGGAATGGACGCAAACACCCTATACAGGTCCACGAGATCACCATATGGGGGATCCATCGAAATATCGGCAAAGTCACGAACAGATTTTGCAATACACGATTAAAGGTGGATCTTATTTGTGCGCAACCAATTATTGCGCGCGTTATCGTGCTGCCGCGAGGCATCCACAGGAACTCGACCTTGCCACAAGCCATGTCGGATTTAGAACAGTAAAACGCTTTTAAACGGATTTAAAAATGAAGCATATTTTTATTTATGGGATTTTCTTCTCAGGGACAACCCTTGCCTGTTGTTTAGCTCATAGTGAAGTAGATGTTAATTTTCAAAATACACTCACACTAAAAACATTCAACTTCGACAGACAATATGAAAATGGTACTGGTCCCGATACTCATAGCTTGAGCCAAGGTCTGATTTATCGTGGTGACTGGTCAACCAAGCTTAATGATGTACAGCTCCACCTCAATCCAAGCATACAATATGCTTATCGTCTAAGTAGCGACCAACACACCAATGATATGGTCATACCCTTTGACCCTAACACCCAGAAACAAGCACAAGACCAAGTTAAATATGGCTTAGGTGCTGGAGTTGAATATCAAAACTTTCGCATGAATGTAGGTGAAATTATTCCCGACTCACCACTTACGCCACAAGTGGATACACATCAATTACGAGTGAACTACAAAGGCTTGGAATTAAAATATAAGACACCACAACAAAATTTCGAGCTGGGTTTAATTAACCGTTATTCACCTAAAAATGAGGAGGACTATCACAAACTCGCCATATCAAAACATGAATCTGACGGACTCTATTTCTTTCAATGGGACGGCAAAACACCGCGGTACCACTGGAAATTTTATAATGGTTACTTAACAGATCTCATCAATCAAAGTTACCTTGCTTTTGATTATCAATGGACAAAGCAGCACACCACAAAATTACGTGTGTTTCGCCACGATGATGTCGGTAAATCAAAGCTTGGTGAATATGACAATACATCCATAGGCGCTATGCATTTCATCAAACATGGCAACTTTACAACCGGAATTGGCTATCAAGAAAACTTTGGCAAAGATGGTATTCCAAAACTCGATAATATGCCCATCCCTCATATGGTGAACTGGACCTTAGGTGCGTTTACCAAAGCAGATGAAAAGTCTTATCATTTCGTTGCCTCGTATGACTTTAAAGACTACATCAAGGGTCTAAAAGTGACCTATAAATATATTTATGGCGATTCATTTCAGACCATGAATCAAAATGATTTTGAGCAAGAAAGTGATGTGTTGATTCAGTACGACCTAAATGCTTGGGTTAAAAATCTTAAGTTTCTTTTCTTAAATATTAACTACGACACCAAACATGGCAAAAGTCTGGATGAACAGCGCATGATGCTTCACTACACGGTTAATTTCTAAATTTTCACACGCCATAATGGCTATAACCACAGCCATTATGGATCCAAATTAAAATCAATAAAAATTTAGCCTCTAAAATTCAAAGTAATCACAAAAGTCTTTAATAGCAATTAAAAACATACAAAACAACCAAATCAAAAGATCAATATTTTTTAAAAAATATACTGCTTATCAATTGACCAATATTTTTATTTATTATAAATTGGATCCAATAAGTGATAAGGAGTCGTCACAATGTTTATTAAAAATGCTTGGTATGTTGCCTGCCGTCCAGAAGAAATCCAAGATAAACCATTAGGTCGCACCATCTGTGGTGAAAAAATCGTTTTTTATCGTGGCAAAGAAAACCAAGTTGCAGCCGTTGAAGATTTTTGTCCCCATCGCGGCGCCCCTCTTTCACTTGGCTATGTCGAAGATGGAAACCTTGTATGTGGTTATCATGGCTTAGTCATGGGCTGTGATGGAAAGACTGTTTCAATGCCAGCCCAACGTGTAAATGGTTTCCTTTGCAACAAAGCATATGCAGTTGTCGAAAAATTCGGTTTTATTTGGATATGGCCAGGCGAGAAAGCTTTAGCAGATGAAGCAAAACTGCCAACTTTAGAATGGGCAGATCATCCTGAATGGAGCTATGGCGGAGGCCTGTTTCACATTCACTGTGACTATCGCCTGATGGTCGACAACCTGATGGATTTAACCCACGAGACCTATGTTCACTCAAGCAGTATTGGGCAAAAAGAAATTGATGAATCATTACCAGTCACTAAAGTTGATGGTGATCATGTCATTACCGAACGCTATATGGAAAATGTGATCGCACCTCCATTTTGGCAAATGGCCCTTCGTGGTAACCACTTAGCAGATGATGTACCAGTTGACCGTTGGCAACGTTGTCACTTCTTTGCACCAAGCAATGTGCATATTGAAGTAGGTGTCGCACATGCTGGACATGGTGGTTATCACGCACCAAAAGACAAAAAAGTTTCCTCAATCGTGGTCGATTTTATTACACCGGAAACTGAAACATCACATTGGTATTTCTGGGGAATGGCACGTAACTTCCAACCTGACAATGCTGAACTCACCAATCAAATTCGTGAAGGCCAAGGCAAAATCTTTACTGAAGATTTAGAAATGCTGGAGCAACAACAACAAAACATTTTAAACAATCCACATCGCAAGTTACTGATGCTCAACATCGACGCAGGCGGTGTCCAGTCTCGTAAGGTGATTGAGCGACTACTTGCCGAAGAAAATAAAACACCTCCTGAAACGTCCGCACAAAAGTTTCCAAACATTCGGATTATTTAAAGGAGCATGAACATGGACGTTATTATTCAGAAAATTCACCAGCTCACCCCAACTATTCGTGCGTTTGAATTGGTTGCAGCAAATGGTACAGCGCTGCCGAGTTTTGAAGCAGGTGCACATATTGATGTGCACCTAAAAAACGGCCTCACCCGTCAATATTCACTTTCAAACTGCTGCACTGAAAAGCATCGCTATGTCATTGGTGTTTTACATGATGCCAATTCACGCGGTGGCTCACGTTGCATCCACACAGAATATCGTGAAGGCGATCATTTAAAAATTGGTGAACCGCGTAATTTATTTGAGATTCACCCACAAACCAAACAGGCAGTTTTATTTGCGGGGGGTATTGGTATTACCCCTATTTTGTCGATGGCGTATCGGCTTAAGTCAGCCAATATTCCTTTTGAATTGCACTACTTCGTTCGTAGTCATGAAATGATTGCCTTCTATGGCAACTTAACCGAACACTTTGGTGACCAAGTTCATTTTCACATTCAAGACCAACCAGACACCGAATGTAATATGGCAGAGGTTTTGGGCCAAGCTTCACCAGATAGACACTTATATGTATGCGGTCCGACAGGATTTATGCAGTTTGTCATGAGCTCAGCCGAACAAGCTGGCTGGCACAATGAACAGTTACATCAAGAGCATTTTGTCGCGCAAAAAGCAGATACATCTAACGATGAAGCTTTTACTATTGAAGTTAAAGGTACGGGCCGTCGAATTGAAGTACTACCAGAGCAAACTGCTACTGAAGCATTAATTGCAAATGGTTTTGATATTCCTGTTTCGTGTGAACAAGGCATTTGTGGGACCTGTATTACCCGCGTGGTAGAAGGCACACCTGATCATCGGGATCTATTTATGACTGATGAGGAACATGCTTTGAACGACCAATTTACGCCCTGCTGTTCTCGTGCAAAAACTAAAAACCTTGTGATTGAACTTTAATATTTAAGTTCCTTTATTCAAATATAAAGGAACTTATTTCAGCTTAAGCGCTGAGAACATTTCTGAGCGTTTCACCTAAAATCACTACACTACTGTGCTCACGCATTAAAGTTTCAGCACGCCCTGCCTGACGATGTACCAATGCATCAAAAATCGAACAATGCTGTAAATGTGCATAGTGCAAACGACGATATTCAGACAAAGCCTGATTCTGATCATAGGTAATGGCTTGAGCAGAAGCCATCGGCAATTGGTTGTTTTTTGCTAAGGCTTGTATGAGTGCAACGTTTTGCGCGCCCTCAATAATGGTGTCATGAAAAATGACATTAAAATGATGATAACGTTCTAATTCAGCATCGCCAAACTCGTCTTTTTCATTAAAGAGTTTTTCAGTTTCTTGAATGCAATCTTGCAGCGTCTTTTTCTGCTCTTCGCTTAAGCCTTGTTCTGCCAAAGTTTTCGCAGCCAACCCTTCGAGCACACCGCGCACTTCAAGCGCATCATGAACAAGTTGTTCTGAAATTTCACGAACCGTGTAACCACGAGTTGGATTTTTAATGAGGAGGCCTTCTTGCTCGAGCAAGCGAAAGGCAATACGAACAGGCTGCCTTGAAACACCAAGTAACTCGGCAGTCGGAATTTCGGCAATTCTGGCACCGCCTTCAAATTCCCCTGAAATAATCATTTTTCTTAGTTTAAGTAAAACTTGTTGTCCTGAAGACATTCGCTGCCACACATCACCAAAAACGTCACTTCGATGCTAGCAAGTTCATTTGTAAATTGAAATAAATTTTCTGTGTGAATCAGTACTTAAGCATTTCTATTAAGTTTAATAAATTAAATTGCAAACTACCTTTCATCAAAGGTTTTTAAGATTATTGACCATAATATCGAGATTATTACGGATTAAATAAGCCAAGTTAATATCAATGCCTTCAAGCATTTTTTCTTCAACTTTTAAAACCACTTCATTACATTTATTTAGCTTTTCAACACCGCTTTCAGTCAGGGTAATTAAAATACGGCGGCCATGTGTTGGGTCCGGTTTTTTCTCAATCCAGCCATTCACCAGTAAATCTTGCAAAATTTTGTTGGCAGATTGCGGCTTTATAAAAGAGCGCTCAGCAAGCTTGGCATTGGATAAATTACTTTTTGAAGCTAAAACAGAAAGTGCAGTAAATTGCGGTAAGGTAATTTCAAGCTCTTTTAAATGTTCTGTTAAATGTTTACTAATAATTCGGTCAACACGAGCAATCATGTAACTTAACTTAGGCTCATCTTCTACTTTTTTTGGAACTAAATTTGAACGTACCATAACCTTTCAATCATCATAAGAAAATCTGTAGTGAAAGTATGAGGTTCTAACCCCATACTTTCGTTAAAACTTAGCGAGCACCTGAGCTTTGTACTAAATGTACAGGCTGTTTAGGTTTTTTGACAAGAAGTAATGCAGAGATCGCTGCAATTAAAATCACAGGAATACTTGAACCAATCACGATGGTCGAGCTTTGTCCAAGCGAGAGTAAAAAACCAGCCATTAAAGGTCCTGCAAAAGAACCAATACGCCCAATTGCAACCGCCGCACCAACTCCAGTTCCACGCATTTCGGTTGGATAATACATAGCAGCCAGACCATACAACGCCGATTGTCCACCCACAATGAATAAGCCACAACCCACTGCCGAAAGTGCAAGTAAAGCCACGGTTGGAGATATTGCTAAACAGCACAGCGAAAATAAAATGCCGAGATAAATTAATTTAATCACAAAGCTCATGCGTAATTTATCAAGTAATACACCCATGAGGATTGAACCTAAAATTCCGCCAACGTTGTAGCCCATCTGTACATAGTTTGCTTGTAGTTTTGATAGGCCTTGCGCACCCATGAGTAACGGCAACCAGTTCAATAAGAAGTACAACACGACTAATGTGCAGAAAAAACTGACCCAAAGCTGAATCGTCGACATACGACGCTCTTTCGCAAATAAAACTTCCAAAAATGGCGTCGTTTTTTGCGCTTGAACCTTACGTTGCAGATAGTCATTTGACTCAGGTAAAAAGCGCATAATCAGTGGGATTAGTAAAATAGGAGCAATGCCACCAATATAGAAAATATGACGCCACTCTGCATCGCCTGCCAACGACATAGCGACAACAGAAGTGAGTAATCCACCAAAAGGAATGCCACTATACATAATACTCACTGCGGTGCCTTTGTGCTGGTCAGGTACAGCTTCAGAGGCAAGTGTAATCATCATTGGTAATGCCCCTCCCATTCCTAAACCTGTACAAAAACGAATGAGTAAGAGCAAACTAAAGTTAGCAGCATAAGCCGTTAGCAAAGACATAATTCCAAAAAGTAAAATACTAAAAATTAGAATTTTCTTACGCCCGACAATATCTGCAAATCTACCGCCTAATATCGCACCTGGTAAGGTCCCTAAAATTGCAGCACTAAATGCCCACGCCATCTGCGCATTGTCTAACATAAACTCAGCCCGCATTCGTGGAGCGGCTACCCCCATTGATTGAAGATCAAACCCTTCAAAAATTGCTATAGCAAAGCACAGTAGCAACGTGATTTTTGCCCTTGAAGGCTGTCCTGATATTTTTTCCATTGTGTTGTCCTTTATTGACTAGTCGTTCCATTTAGCCCTTTGTGTATTGTTGTTTAAACACATCAAAAATATCAGTTAAACTTACTAAAAAATCAACATATTTTTATATTAAATTAATTTAAAAAATAATTAATACTTAAAATACAACGAATTAAAAAATATTTATGAAATTTTATAAAAAAGACTTGAATGTAAGTTTAACTGATATTAGATTAAATCCCAGAATAGCTAAAAATCATTCAAGGAGTATGAAGATGAGTTATGAAAACCGCTGGGAAACAGTAGATGTTAAAGTTGAAGATGGAATTGCATGGGTCACTCTAAACCGTCCGGAAAAGAAAAATGCCATGAGCCCAACACTCAATCGCGAAATGATTGATGTGCTAGAAACTCTTGAGCTTGATCAAGATGCACGTGTTTTAGTTTTGACGGGTGCTGGTGACTCTTGGACAGCGGGTATGGATTTGAAGGAATATTTCCGTGAAGTCGACACTCAGCCTGAAATTTTCCAAGAACGTATTCGCCGCGACTCATGTCGCTGGCAGTGGCAACTTCTTCGCATGTATTCAAAACCAACAATTGCTATGGTCAACGGCTGGTGCTTTGGAGGCGGTTTCTCACCTTTAGTGGCTTGTGACCTCGCAATTGCAGCAGATGAAGCAACTTTCGGTTTATCTGAAATTAACTGGGGTATCCCACCGGGCAACCTTGTAAGTAAAGCAATGGCAGATACCGTAGGTCATCGTGCATCTTTGTACTACATCATGACGGGTAAAACCTTTGGCGGTAAAGAAGCTGAAACTATGGGCTTGGTAAATAAAAGCGTACCGCTTGCCCAATTAAAAGCAGAAGTGACTGAGCTTGCAAATTGCTTACTTGAGAAAAACCCTGTGGTTCTTCGTACCGCTAAAAATGGATTTAAGCGTTGTCGTGAACTCACTTGGGACCAAAACGAAGACTACTTATATGCCAAGCTTGATCAATGTATCCACCGTGATACAGAAAACGGTCGCCAAGAAGGTTTGAAACAATTTTTAGATGAAAAATCAATTAAACCGGGTTTACAGAGTTATAAACGTACTGGTTAACTTTTGATACTTTAATGGCAATGTAAGGACGCAACCCATGCAAAATGTACAGTTACTTATTCACGGTCAATCTGTTGATGCATCAAATCAGGCAACTTTTGAGCGTATTAGTCCAATTGATGGAACGGTAGCAACTAAAGCTGCTGCTGCAACATTGGAAGATGTTGATCGTGCAATCGATTCGGCACAGCAAGCTTTTAAAGTATGGTCGAAACTCTCGCCTACCGAGCGCCGTTTACGTTTATTAAAAGCAGCCGATTTAATGGACCAAAAAACCGAGCAATTCATTCAAACTGGAATGCAAGAAACAGGTTCAACTGCAACATGGTATGGGTTTAACGTTCACCTTGCTGCCAACATGTTACGTGAAGCAGCAGCAATGACCACACAAATTGACGGGAGTCTGATTCCGTCAGATGTGCCGGGCAATCTTGCGATGGGTGTACGAGTTCCTTGCGGTGTGATTGTAGGGATCGCACCTTGGAATGCGCCTGTCATTTTGGCAACACGTGCGCTTGCCATGCCTTTGGCTTGTGGCAACACCGTTGTATTAAAAGCATCGGAAGCCTGCCCAGCAACACATCGTCTGATTGGTGAAGTGTTACATGAAGCAGGTCTTGGTGATGGTGTGGTGAATGTGATTACGCATGCCGCTGAAGATGCACCACAAATCGTGGAGCGCTTAGTGTCTCATCCAGCTGTGAAGCGCATTAATTTTACGGGTTCAACCAAAGTCGGAAAAATTATTGCCGAGACTGCTGCTAAATATTTAAAACCTGTTTTACTCGAACTCGGTGGTAAGGCCCCTGTCGTGGTTTTAAATGAAGCTGACATTAATGAAGCCGTAAATGCAGTCGCTTTTGGAGCGTTCTTTAATCAGGGTCAAATCTGTATGTCGACCGAACGTGTTTTGGTTCAAGACAATATTGCTGACCAGTTTATTGAGAAGCTGATTGAGAAAACCCGCTCTATTCGGGCAGGTAATCCGACTTCAAAAGACAATGTACTCGGTGTTTTAGAAAGTCGACGTGCTGCAAACCGCATTCAGCATTTACTGGAAGATGCACAAAGCAAAGGTGCTGACTTACCTTTAGGTATTCATATTGAAGACACCACCATGCAACCGACGCTGGTGCTCAATATTAAACCTGACATGCTGCTTTACCGTGAAGAATCATTTGGACCTGTATGCACAGTTCAACGCTTTTCAAGCATTGAAGAAGGTGTAGCACTGGCAAATGACAGCGAGTTTGGTCTGTCTTCGGCAGTGTTTAGCCAGAATATTTCACAAGCATTAGAAGTCGCTCAACAGATTGATTCGGGTATTTGTCACATTAACGGCGCAACCGTACATGATGAAGCGCAAATGCCATTTGGCGGAACAAAATCGAGTGGTTACGGTCGTTTTGGTAGTAAAGTCTCTGTTGCCGAATTTACCGAACTACGCTGGATCACCATTCAAACCCAATCACGTCATTACCCGATTTAGTCAGGGTAATGCGGACACAAACATATTAAATAAAAATTGCATGATGCAAAAAAAATAAAGCGCAGTGATGCGCTTTCCATGGAGTGAAAGAAATGCAAATGAATGCCACTCAATCACAAGACCGTGAACGGTTCGTAAAATTAGGGCAACATGATATTCATTATCACCATAAAGATGACACGCTCTATATCAGCCCAAAAGAGCAATTAAAACCGTATCCACAAAAACTGACAGATCGGTTAATTCATTTTGCACAAACCAAACCCGACCATATTTTTGCAGCAAAACGCAATGCTCAAGGCGAATGGGTCAAACTGAGTTATGCAGAAGTTCTACAACGCGCATGGCACATTGCTCAAGCTTTGCATGACCGTAATTTAAGTCAAGAAAGACCACTCGTCATTTTAAGTGGCAATGATCTTGAGCATTTAACACTCTCTATGGGTGCCATGCTGGCGGGTGTGCCTTTCTCTGCTATTTCCCCTGCCTACTCTCTGATTTCTCAAGACTTTGGCAAACTCAAACATGTGTTTGAAGTGCTCACACCTGGTATGGTCTATGCCAGCGATGGACAAGCCTTTGCTAAAGCCATTCAAGCATGTATTACACCTGATATTGAAGTGGTGACCAATAAAGGGATTGTGGGCGATCAGATCTGCACATCTTTTCAGTCGCTATTAGATACGCCAGTTTCAAATGTTCAAGAGTTTTACCAAACCCTTGATGAAAACCAGATTGCCAAATTCTTATTTACATCAGGTTCAACCAAATTGCCTAAAGCTGTACCGACCACGCATTTAATGTTGTGTGTTAATCAGCAAATGCTATTGCAGACTTTCCCTGAGTTTGAAGAAACGCCGCCTGTCCTACTCGACTGGCTGTCTTGGCACCACACATTTGGCGGTAGTCACAATGTCGGCATCGCACTCTATAACGGTGGTACCATTTACATTGATGATGGCAAACCCGTTGCAGGAAAATTTGACGAAACCATTCGTAATCTCAAAGAAATTTCTCCAACAGTTTATTTAAATGTGCCAAAAGGTTGGGAAGAACTCACCGAAGCATTAGAAAAAGATGAAGAACTAAGAGACCGCTTTTTTGCCAAAGTTAAAATTTTATTCTTTGCAGGTGCAGCGCTTTCAGAAGCGGGCTGGAATAGACTCGATAAAATTGCTCAGCAACATTGTGGAGAAAAAATTCGTATCATGAGCGGATTGGGCATGACTGAAACAGCACCATCTTGCGCTTTTACAACTGGCCCACGCGTGATGGCAGGTTTTATTGGTTACCCTGCTCCGGGATGCGAAATTAAGCTAGTTCCATGTGGTGACAAACTTGAGTTTTGCGTTCGTGGCAAACATGTCATGAAAGGCTATTGGCGCTTAAAGGCGGACCAACAAAGTACTATTTTTGATGATGAAGGCTTTTTCCATACAGGCGATGCCGTTCGTTTGGTCGATATCAATGATCCGACTAAAGGCCTAATGTACGACGGACGAATTGCTGAAGACTTTAAACTCAATACAGGCACTTTTGTGAATGTGGGCACACTACGCAACAAAGTGCTCATTCAAGGTAATTTACTGGTTCAAGATGTCTGCATTACAGGTTCAAACCTAAATGCGGTTGGCTTTTTGATTTTTCCAAAACTAGATGCTTGTGCTCAATATGCAGGTCTTAAGCTTGGTGAACATTTTGCAACGGAGATATTACAGCATCCTAAAGTCCAACAATGGTTCCGCCAATTTTTAACGACCTTTAATAAAGATGCGACTGGCAGTTCAAATACAGTCTCCATGCTTTATTTAATGATCGAACCACCTCAACTCGATGCAGGCGAAGTGACAGATAAAGGCAATCTCAATCAAAGCAGTATTACTAAACGTCGTGCAGCTTTAATTGATGAACTTTATCAAAAGCAGACTGATAACCCGCTGATTATACGGGTGCCCACCTTAAAGCAATAAGCAATTGAAATAAAAAAGGAAGCTCAAACTTCGGTTTGGGCTACAGCCTCACTTTTGCCTAAAAAAGGTTCAACATGCCACACGATACAGAATTTGAACTATTTCGGAATAGCTATCGCAGGTTCTTAAAAGAACAGGTTGCTCCGTATTACGAACAGTGGGAGCACGATGGTCTTATCCCACGTGATCTATGGCTTCGTCTTGGGGAAAATGGTTTTTTGTGCGTAGATGTGCCCGAAGAATATGGCGGCTACAGCGCTCCTGTGCACTACTCACTCATGCTGGTTCAAGAAACTGCTCAAGCTGGCTTTGCATCTTTGGCGGTTGCCATTGGTGGGCAAAATGAGCTGGTTTCCCCTTATCTGCAAAATATTGGAACTGAAGAGCAAAAACGTTATTGGTTACCCAAAATGGTCACAGGTGAAGTCGTGACTGCAATTGCCATGACAGAGGCCAATGCTGGCTCAGACTTACAAGCCATACGCACTCAAGCGATTTTAGAAAATGACCAATATCGTGTGAATGGTTCAAAAACGTTTATATCAAATGGCTTGCATGCCGACCTGATCGTTTTAGTAGCAAAAACTGATCCTCAAGCTAAAGCAAAAGGCATTTCAATTTTTTTAGTTGATGCTGCTTTAGACGGCGTTAAAAAAGGCCGTTCATTACAAAAAATCGGGCTACATGCTCAAGATACAGCCGAACTATTTTTTGATGATGTTTGTGTGCCTGCAACTCAGCGTTTGGGGGAAGAAGGACAAGGCTTTGCTTATTTAATGCAAGAATTACCTCGCGAACGTTTAAGCATTTCGATGATGGCTCTGGGGTCAATTTTAGGTGCCATCGAACTGACCAGAGACTATGTATTAGAGCGTAAAGCTTTCGGACAATCTTTAAGCCAAATGCAAAACACACGCTTCGTGCTCGCAAACGCGCAAATCAAAGCCAAAGCCGCACAAGCTTTTGTAGATCAATGTGCAGCGCTGTATCAACAACACCTGTTAAGCGTCACTCAAGTGGCTGCACTGAAGTGCTTTATTACCGATGTCCAATGTGAAGTGATTGATCAACTACTTCAGCTTTTTGGTGGCTACGGCTACATGCAGGAATACCCGATTTCACGCTTTTTTGTGGATGCGCGGGTACAAAAAATTTATGGGGGAACCAATGAAATTATGAAAGAAATCGTGGCCCGAGAACTGCTCGGAAAATAATTCGATTTAAAAACTAAATAAGGCAGACACAACAACTATGCCTTGTTGAAAACAAAAAATGTTATTTCAGGAAGAAATGCTATGTCGAAATTATGGATGTACTCTACCCTCATGCTCTCAGGATCGGTCTGGGCTGGCAGTTTTATTGATAACAGTTCAGTAGAACTCACCACGCGAAATTTCTATTTTGACCGCGACTACCAAGAGCAATCTGCTTACCCTGCTGCCAAGGACTGGACACAAGGTTTTATTCTTAAAGCCAATTCAGGTTATACCGAAGGGACTGTCGGTTTTGGGCTGGATGTGCTTGCAACGGCGGGTTTTAAACTCAATGCTGATGCCGAGCACGGAGGTACAGGAAACTTACCTAGAGATACGCGCACCAATGAACCTGCTGACTCTTATGGCGAAATTGGGGTCACAGCAAAAGCGAAAATGAGCCAGACCGAGCTACGCATCGGTACGCTCATGCCAATGAACCCTGTTTTAGTAGCTTCACCCGCGCGTCTACTTCCTCAAACTTATCGAGGAATTTCACTGACCAGTAAAGATATTAAAGACTTCGACTTACAAGCGGCCTACCTCGATAAAGTGAATCATCGTGATTCGACCAACTATGAAAAAATTAAAATTTCTGGGGTGAATGGAAGATTTAAAGGCGCCGAAACTGATGGACTCTATTATTTAGGTGGAAACTATCAGTTTAATCCTGCACTCAAGCTCACCGCTTTTTATATGGATGTTGATGACCTTTATAACCAAACCATGGTCGGCGCACTACATCAACACAAAATTAATGACACCACTAATTTTAGCTCGCAATTACGTTACTACCGCAGCCGAGATGACGGGCAAGCAAAAGCAGGCTTAGTCGATAATGACCTCTATCATGCGCATTTCGAACTCAAACATCAAAACCATAAATTTATTTTTGGGACTTTCCAACATCATGGCGACACCGCGTTCCCGTATTTAACGGGAGGTGAAACGGGTCTACTCATTGATACATGGCCAGGTGAGTTTTTAAACCCAAAAGAAAAAGCCTATAGCTTCCGTTATGAATATGACTTTAAAGATTATGTGCCGGGTTTACGTTTTATGACTCGTTACACCACAGGTCACAATATTTATGCACCTAACTTAGGTGGAACCAATCTAAAAGAGCGAGAAACAGACTTTGATTTAGGTTACACCGTTCAAAGTGGCTGGTTAAAAAATCTAGGGTTACGCGCGCGCTACGCCATTTATGACAACAACATGCTCTCTACAGCCAATATCAAACCTGTAAACGAAACCCGTCTCAACATCGACTACACATGGAAATTTAAATAATTAAAACCAGAGGTTCTGTCACACATAGAACCTCTTTTTATTTCGGGAAATTCATCATGAAGAAAGTTGTAACACTACTCTGCGGAATTTGTCTCATTGGCCTAACTCATGCCGCAACTCAATATAACCCACCACCTATTCAGCTTGAGCCTTTAGCAAAATTTAGTGTTGATCTAAATGCGCCTGTTTGGGAATTAGGCACGACCAGTGATGCAGGTAAACGCCGAATTATTCCTATTACAGGAGGGTCATTCGAAGGCAAATCACTTAAAGGGCGCATTTTAAATAATGGTGCAGATTGGCAAATCGTTGACAGTAAAGGACTGGCCATTATTGATACGCGATATTTGTTAGAAACCGATGACGGTGCGCTTATTTACCTTCAAACCAAAGGTTACCACCATGGCTCGGCAGAAACATTAAAACAGCTTGCCCAAGGCAAAGATGTCGACCCGAAAAATTACTATTTCAAAATTACCATGCAGTTTGAAACCAGCTCACCTAAATATTCATGGCTTAACCAGACCGTTGCAGTAGGTAGTGCAATGCGCTTGGGCAAAGCGGTTATTTATGATGCCTATACCCTGAAATAATAATTTTTATAACACTTACAAAAAGGATGGAGCCTTCATTATGGATCAAAAAACTTTAAAACACTTACCGCCCATCCATCACCATTTGGGTGGACATAATATCCATTGGAATGACAAAAACACTGAACTCACTATCCACTACACGGCGCTAGAAAGCTTTACCAATCCACGCGGCACCGTTGAAGGCGGCATGATCTGCGCCATGCTTGATGATGTGATGGGACTTTTTGCATATCTCGCCAATGACCGTAAACCAGCTACTACCATTAACTTAACGATGGATTTTTTAAGGCCCTGTGCTGTGGGCGAAGTCATTACAAAATGCCGATTCATTAAACAAGGCAAAACTGTACTGAATCTTGAAAGTGAAGCTTGGCAAAACAACAAAATGATTGCACGAAGCACAGCTAATTTTTTGGTTTTAGATTAATTGCGACCATTCATTCAATAAGGATATGAATAAATGAATTACACCAACAATAAACGAATTTTGACCCGCTCCGCTTTGGTGCTTGCCATGCTTGGTTCTTTGGCAGGCTGTGGAAGTGATAATGATGGCACAACGGTTCCCTCAACAAACAAACCACCGCAGCTGTCTCCTGCTGTTGGCGTAAAAATGACAGGAAGCTGTTCAGACTTACTCGGATTTCAGTACAACAATACTGTCATTAGCTCCGCCACCCTTCAAGAAGCAGGCACATTGACTGTCGCCAACAAACCGATTGGCGCTCATTGTTTGGTTAAAGGTTATATGGATCAACGGGCAAGCCCTGTCGATGGACAAACTTATCAAATTGGTTTTGAAATACGCTTACCAATAGACTGGAATGGCCGTTTTCTCTATCAAGGCAATGGTGGAACCGATGGTAATTTAGTCCCTGCAACAGGTCAGGTTGGTAGTGGTGGACCACTCACCAATGCCCTGCATGATGGTTTTGCGGTTATTTCCTCCGATGCTGGACATAATGCTTCACAAAATCCAATGTTTGGTTTAGACCCTCAAGCCAGAATCAACTATGGCTATGGTGCAATTACCAAACTCACGCCTATGGCAAAAAACCTAATTAAAGCCGCATATGGTAAATTACCAGACCGCTCATATGCAGGTGGCACTTCAAATGGTGGTCGTCATGCCATGATTGCTGCAACTCGTTTGGGCGACCAATATGATGGCATTTTGGCGAGTACACCAGGTTTTCATTTACCTCGTGCAGCCGCAGCTCAACTCTACACGGCACAGCAGCTCCGTCGTGTCGCAACAGATGAAAATGACTTAAGTACTGCTCTTACCCTTTCAGAGCGTAAAGTTTTAGCAAAAGCGA
This sequence comes from Acinetobacter pittii, assembly GCF_034064985.1. NCBI lineage: Bacteria > Pseudomonadati > Pseudomonadota > Gammaproteobacteria > Moraxellales > Moraxellaceae > Acinetobacter > Acinetobacter pittii. Next base: position 2,685,854 of record NZ_CP139249.1, read on the forward strand.
TTTTAGATCGATGCGATGCCTTGGACGGTGTCGCAGATGGACTAGTTCAAGATGTCGAATCTTGTCGTACGGCTTTTGATATTCATAAGCATGTACCCGTTTGCTCAAGCACAAGAGATAGTACTTGTTTAAGCACCGAACAAATTGATGTATTAGCCAACATTTACCGCGGACCTGTAAACTCTGCTGGACAAGCACTTTATGCAACCCAACCTTTCGACCCGGGTTTAGTCGGCAGTAACTGGGCAAGCTGGAAATTTGAATCTTCGGTGGGAACAGCGCGTGACCCCGTTGCAGTCGGCATTCTTTTTCAGGTTCCACCAGACCCAACTGTGACTCAAAACTCTAGACAATTTGCCTTTAATTTTAACTTCGATACCGACTATCCAAAACTCTCGGCAACCAATGATGTCTATACCGAAAGTTCCATGTCATTCATGATGCCACCCGATGAACTCAATCTAGATAAACTCCGTAATCACGGTGGAAAAATGATTGTAGTACAAGGCACAGCAGATGGCGTTTTCTCTGTAGATGACACCCAAAATTGGTACGATCAACTGCTACAACACTATAAAAATGATGCGAAAGGTACAGCGCCTGAATTTGCGCGTTTCTTTAGAGTTCCGGGTATGAACCATACCCGTGATGGCATTGCGACCGACCAATTTGACGCATTGACTGCTTTAGTTAATTGGGTCGAATATGGGCAAGCACCTGACAAAATCATTGCAACTGCACGCGGTGCAGGTAACCCGAGTGGTCAAGTGAATACTGAACTTCCACCAGACTGGGCACCAGACCGTACCCGTCCACTTTGTCCTTACCCACTGATTGCTCGTTACAATGGTCAAGGTGATAGCGAAAAAGCTGAAAACTTTAGCTGTAAATAACACCCTATAAAATTAAAAGAGAGCTTAAATAAGCTCTCTCTTTTTTATCTTGATCTTAGCTCAAGCTTTACTGCTTAAACTTTTTAATACTCTTAGACAAATGAGCTCGCATCATTTGTCGGGCCAATAAACCGTCCTGATCCACAATTGCGTTATAAATATTGACATGATCATGGTGAACCGCTTTTAAATATTCTTCGCGATTTTCAGGACTTTGCTCAATAGATTTAACACGTGCACGTGGAATAATTTTTTCGCCAAGATACTTTAAAAAATCAACGAAATATTGGTTTTCAGAAGCTTCAGCAATGGCAATATGGAAATCATAGTCAGCTTTTACCGTACCATCATTTGCATCTGAAGAAATATGTCGTTCAAAGTCTTCAAGCGCAGCTTTCATTTTATCAATATGGATTTGCTTACGGCGCTCAGATGCTAAAAAGACAGCTTCAGATTCAAGACTAATCCTAAGCTCAAGCAAGGAAATAATGTCATTAATGGTTTCTAAACTGGCATTAGACAACAGAAAATTTTGCTCAACTGTCTGCTCTTTGACAAAAGTACCAATTCCGTGACGAGTCTCGACAAATCCTAATGAACGCAACTCAGTAATTGCTTCGCGAATGACAGAACGGCTTACTTCAAAAGTTTCAATTAATTCAAGTTCGGTCGGGATTTTTTCTCCAACTTTAAATTCTCCAGACTGAATTTTTTCGATCAGTTGTTCTACAATAATCTGGCTTAGTTTTTTTGTTGATCTAGGTTTAATTGCGCTAGACATAATCTGAAGAACTCATGAAATGTTGAAAAAAATTATAAAATTCATTTTACTATAAACTTAGCCGATAGTCATATTCGGTTTTTAGCCCCCTAAGTTATTAAAAATAAAATATTTTCTCTCACTTATTAAACCACCACTCATATTTAAAAAGTAAGCAATTTGTGCTTATTTAAATATTTAACAATTCTTTGAATAAGTTAAAAAATATGCAGCTCAATAGCGTTGATTGAGCTGCACCATTTTTAAATTTGGGCCTGACTTAACTGCCCATTGACCAGACGAGTAATCTGTAGTGGATTACTGTCTTTTAATGCATCGGGTAATAATACTTGTGGCGTATTTTGGAAGCATACCGGGCGTAAGAAGCGCTCAATTGCTCCCGTACCTACCGAAGTGCCACGGGCATCACTGGTTGCAGGGAAAGGACCACCATGTACCATAGCATCCGAGACCTCTACCCCTGTCGGGAAACCGTTAAACAATACACGGCCAGCTTTACGGGTTAACAAATCAAGAAGCTCGCCTGCCTTAGACAATTCGTTTTCATCACCAATAATCGTTGCCGTGAGCTGTCCACCTAAAGCCTCGATCCCTTTTAACAAAGTCGCTTCATCCTCTACGCCAATCACAATCGACATCGGTCCGAAAACTTCATGTTGTAGTTTTGGGTTGCCTGATAATAAAACAGATTGGTCCGCTTTAAACAGATGTGCTTTTGCTTGAGAAACCAGCTCAGGTTCCTGACCCGATGCAATGACCTCAAAACCAGCTTCATTTATTAATGCATCAATACCAGTTCGATAGCTTTTTAAAGTACCTTCATTCAACATAACCTGAGGTACGGCTTTCTGCGTGTTTTCAGCTAAAGCTGTAATAAAGCGATCAAACTCGGGGCCTTTTACACCTAAAATTAGACCCGGTTTTGTACAGAACTGGCCACACCCCATATTAAAAGAAGCAACCGTATCTTGTGCGATTTGTTCACCACGTGAATGAATTGCTTCAGGTAAAACCACCACAGGGTTCACACTCGACATTTCCGCAAAAAATGGAATCGGCTGAGGACGGCTCTGCGCAAGGTTATAAAGCGCCATTCCGCCTTCAAGTGAACCTGTAAAACCGGCTGCTTGAATGAGTGGATGTTCTACCAAGTTTGCACCAATACGGCCGCCAAAAATCATATTGAATGTGCCTTTAGGCATACCGCAAACTTCAATGGCTTTTTCAATGGCTTCTGCAACAAGCTCAGCAGTCGCCATATGGCCAGAGTGTGCTTTAAAGACAACCGGACACCCTGCTGCTAAAGCAGCTACGGTATCACCGCCTGCAGTTGAAAATGCAAGTGGGAAATTACTCGCGCCAAACACAGCAACCGGTCCTACACCAACTTTATATTGACGCAAATCAACACGTGGCAAAGGCTTACGTTCTGGTAATGCCACATCAATACGAGCACCATAAAAATCGCCACGACGTAAAAGTTCAGCAAACAGTCGAAGCTGACCAGTAACCCGCCCTGTCTCCCCTTGAAGACGAGCAAGTGGTAAGCCTGTTTCAAGTGAAGCGACCTCTTGCAAGTTCGCACCCAATGCTTCAATTTGGCGAGCAATTTCTTCAAGAAAAGATGCACGCTGTTCTTGAGTCGTTTGGCTATAAACTAAAAAAGCGTTATGCGCAGCTTGAGCAGCCTGATCTACTTCTTCAAGTGTTGCCTGACTAAATACATAACCTGTTGGTTGATAGTCTTTTGCAGCTATACTTTCTAAAGCTGGCACATTTACAGCAACGCGTTGACCATTAATAAACTGCCGACCGTTATTTTTACTCATTTTAAAGCTCCAATACCTAAACAGTTAGAATTATTGCGGACCAAGTGTCGCAATGAGAGCAGCCAAATCTTCATAGTCTGCTTGAGTTAAATCACTTAATGGTGGACGCACAGGACCTGCATCATGCCCAACAATTTTGGCACCTGCTTTAATCATGCTTACCGCATAACCTGATTTACGGTCGCGAATTTTAATCAGTGGCAAGAAGAAATCTTTAATCAAACGATTGGTTGTTTCAAAGTCATCACTGCGAAGCGCGTTATAAAACTCCATAGCAGTCTTTGGAATAAAGTTAAATACAGCTGACGAGTAAACTGGGCAACCTAAGGCTTTATATGGCGCTGCAAAAACTTCTGCTGTCGGCAAGCCACCTAAATATGACAAACGGTCTCCAATAGTTTGAGTCACTGCCGTCATCATATCGATTTGGCCAGAGCTGTCTTTAAAACCGATTAAGTTCGGGCACATCTCAGTTAACTTTTGGATCGAATCGAGATTTAATCTTGATACGCTACGGTTATAAAAAATTACGCCAAAGTCTACTGAATTACATACTTGCTTAACGTGTTCAATTAAACCCTCTTGGCTTGCTTCAGTTAAGTAATGCGGCATTAACAAAATACCGTGTGCACCTAAGCGCTCTGCTTCTTTTGCCTGTTCAATCGCCTGACGTGTCGGACCACCTGCCCCAGCAATAATCGGTACACTGCCTTTGCATGTATCTACCGCAGTTCTAATTACTTCAGAATATTCATTGCCAGTTAATGAGAAAAACTCACCTGTACCACCTGCAGCAAATAAAGCACTTGCGCCGTATGGAGCTAACCACTCAAGACGTTTTGCATAAGAAGACTTATTAAAATCTCCATTTTGATCGAAATCTGTTACCGGGAAAGACAGTAAACCATCAGAAATAATGTTTTTTAACTCAAGAGCATCCATTTGCAAGTTTCCATACGTGTCTATGTTGTCAGACATCTTACATCATCAATCTAATTTCTTTCAATATCTTTTTTCTTTTTAAAATTAATTTTTTTATAGCAATAAAAAAGCTGCCCCCAAGGACAGCTATCAATTCAATATTTAAATACGAATCGAGTCAGATTAACGAACCAAACATGGCTTTTTATTATTAAAAGTCCAATTAGGAATCAGAAATTGCATCGCATCCGCATCATTACGAGCTCCTAAACCTTTTAACTTATAAAGTTCATGGGCTCGATTAATTCGGTCCCAATCAAGTTCGACACCAAGTCCCGGTGCTGTTGGTACCTGAATTTTACCGTCTTTAATTTCAAGCGGTACTTTAGTCAGTTGATCTGTACCTTCTTGCCAAATCCAGTGCGTATCAATTGCAGTCACATTACCCACGGCAGCCGCTGCAACATGGGTAAACATGGCAAGGGAAATATCAAAGTGATTATTTGAATGCGATCCCCACGTTAAGTTATACATTTTACATAACTGAGAAACACGCACCGAACCTTCCAATGTCCAGAAATGCGGGTCAGCTAAAGGAATATCAACAGCTTGCAATTGAATACTATGCGACATTTCCCGCCAGTCGGTCGCAACCATATTCGTAGCGGTCGGTAACCCCGTTGCTCGCTTAAACTCAGCCATAATTTCACGGCTTGAATAACCTTGCTCTACACCACACGGGTCTTCTGCATAGGCCAGCACACCTTTTAAATGTTTACCTAAAGCAATTGCTTCATCTAAAAACCACGCACCATTTGGATCAAGCGTCACACGTGCATCCGGGAAACGGCGCGCGATAGCTGTAACAGCTTCGGCTTCTTGTTCGCCCTGTAATACACCACCTTTTAATTTAAAGTCTTTAAAACCATAACGGTCATAAGATGCTTCTGCTAAACGCTGCACAGCCTCAGGTGTTAACGCTTTTTCATGACGGACTTTATACCAATCATGGTTATGTTGAGGTGTAGTCGCATAGTCTAATGAAGTCTGTTTGCGGTCACCAATAAAGAATAAATACCCTAATACTTCAACTTCACTACGTTGTTGCCCTTCACCAAGTAAACTTGCGACATTCACATTTAAATGCTTACCAAGCAAATCAAGTAATGCTGACTCATAAGCCGTTACAACATGAATTGTGGTACGTAAATCAAAGGTTTGATTGCCTCTGCCACCACTGTCACGATCGGCAAAATTTTGCTGAATTTTTTTGAGCAAGTTTTTATATTCACCAATCGGCTGCCCTTCTACCAAGGCTTTAGCATCATTTAATGTCGCTAAAATTTTCTCTCCGCCCGGAATTTCACCTACACCAATATTTCCAGAGTTATCTTCAATGATGAGTATATTACGAGTGAAATAAGGTCCATGGGCACCACTCAAATTGAGCAGCATACTATCATGCCCAGCAACAGGGATTGCTCGAATGGATTTAACAATAGGTGTAGAGGTCGCCATTAAAATACTCCTTAGCATACTGATACTATTTTTTCATTACCAAAACTTATAAGACATCAGACAACTTGTCAATATAAACTCGCACAAAAATTATTTTTCGAGCCTACTTGCCAAAATAATATTTTTAATCATATGATGTCATACATCTAAAGGCGCGGTTTTAGAATTAGGACTATAGAGTAGATACAACATTCCGTTTTCTCATCTATTCTATCGATGAATTTGACATGACGTCACCTATTTCACGGATATGCAAATAGGTCGATTATTAAAAAGAGTTTGTATATGGATAATCTGCAAACAAATATTGCTGCTGTGAATCAGCAACGAGCGAAGCATAATAAAACGCGCTATTACATTTTAGCGATGATTTTCTTAGTCACTTCATTAAATTACGGTGATCGAGCAACCCTTTCGATGGCTGCCGCTCCAATGTCTCAAGAACTTGGATTAAGCTCAGTGACCATGGGATATATATTCTCTGCGTTTGGCTGGGCTTATGTGATTGGTCAAATTCCAGGTGGATGGTTACTCGATAAGTTTGGTGCTCGAAGAGTCTATTTCTGGAGCATCATGCTCTGGTCATTTTTCACTATTCTCTTAGGTTTTGTCGATATTTTAGGTTCTATACCTCTCATTATCGCCTCATTATTTATCTTACGTTTCTTGGTTGGATTATCTGAAAGTCCTGCCTTTCCTGGAAACAGCCAGATTGTAGCAGCATGGTTCCCAACCAAAGAACGTGGAACCGCCGCAGCGATATTTAACTCGGCTCAATATTTTGCCACTGTCATATTTGCGCCATTCATGGGATGGTTGGTTGCCCATATTCATTGGCAATCTGTATTCTGGATTATGGGTGGACTAGGTATTGTGATTGCTTTTATCTGGTTAAAAGTCATCTATAGCCCAGAAAAGCACCCTACTATTAATTCAAATGAGTTTAAATATTTACAAGCAGGCGGTGCTATTACCAGCATGGGTGAAAATCAGCTTAAAATTGCTGATGAAAACAATAAAATGAATTTTAAAAATATTAAAAAGCTGCTCTCTTCTCGTATGCTTCTAGGTATTTTTATCGCTCAGTATTGTATTACCTGCTTAACCTATTTCTTTATTACTTGGTTCCCTGTTTACCTTGTAAAAGAACGTCACATGTCAATTTTAGAAGCTGGTTTTGCAGCTGTATTACCGGCGCTTTGCGGATTTATTGGCGGTGTATTAGGAGGAGTAATTTCCGATAAACTCATCAAAATGAATAAATCTCTAACCTTTTCCCGTAAATTTCCCATTATTTTTGGCATGTTGTTATCAACCAGTATTGTGGTTTGTAACTATGTCGATTCGCAAACAGCCATCTTATTCTTTATGTCACTGGCCTTTTTTGGTAAAGGTTTTGGTGCATTAGGTTGGGCAGTGATGTCGGATGTTGCACCAAAAGAAATGGTGGGTTTATCGGGTGGTCTATTTAATACCTTCGGCAATACAGCAGGCATCGTGATCCCGATTGCGATTGGCTATATTATCAATTCGACTGGTTCTTTCAATGGTGCACTTGTTTTTGTAGGTATACATGCCGTCATCGCAATTATTTGCTACCTCTTTATGGTCGGGAAAATTCATCGCTTCGAGTTAAAACCTACTTCTTAAACCTTTACACCATAACGCTTAAACACATTAAGCGTTATGGCCTCTCTTCAAATGTATACAAGGAACGATCATGCTGAAGCCTCTCCTCATAAAAATTAGTCCTCTTGATAATGTAGCCATTGTAGTGAATGACGGCGGTTTACCACCTTCTACACATATTGAAGAATACCAACTCATCTTGGTTGATCATGTGCCACAGGGACATAAAGTTTTATTAAAGTCATTAAAGCAAGGTGAAGCAATTGTTCGTTATGGGGAAATTATTGGTTATGCCAATAAAGATTTATCCGCAGGTTCTTGGGTGAATGAAGCCGTTACCCAAATGCCTGAGGCACCTGAGCTAGATGATCTTGAGTTAGCAACTCGTCCTGATCCAAAGCTTCCAATCTTGAGCGGATATACATTTAAAGGTTATAAAAATAAAGATGGCAGCGTCGGCACAAAAAATATTTTAGGTATTACGACTAGTGTTAACTGTGTAGAAGGTATTGTCGATTATGTCGTTAAAATTATTGAGCGTGATTTACTTCCAAAATATTCAAGTGTAGATGGTGTAGTTGGATTAAACCATTTATATGGTTGTGGTGTGGCAATTGATGCACCCGCTGCAATTGTTCCTATTCGTACCATACATAACCTTGCACTCAACCCTAATTTTGGTGGAGAAATTATGGTGGTGAGTCTGGGCTGCGAAAAAATGCAACCCGAACGACTTTTAAATATTCCTAAAGAAAACAAATATATTCCCCTAGCAAACGAAGATATTATTCAGTTACAAGATGAACGCCACAACGGTTTTGAAAGTATGGTGAACCATATTTTAACCGTGGCAGAACAACACCTTGAAAAGCTTAATCAACGTACTCGAGAAGAAGTTCCAGCTTCTAATTTAGTTGTAGGCATGCAATGTGGTGGGAGTGATGCATTTTCCGGAGTTACCTCTAACCCTGCCGTTGGTTTCGCAGCTGACTTGATTGTGCAATGTGGCGGTACAGTCATGTTCTCTGAAGTTACGGAAGTCCGCGATGGTATTCACCTACTTACTCCACGTGCAGCAAATGAACAAGTTGCCAAAGATCTAATTCGGGAAATGAAATGGTACGATGACTATTTAGCAGCAGGCCAAGTAGACCGAAGTGCCAATACCACACCGGGTAATAAAAAAGGTGGACTGAATAACATTGTAGAAAAAGCGATGGGATCAATTGCAAAATCAGGCCGCTCACCGATTGTAGAAGTTCTCGCACCGGGCCAAAGACCGACAAAAAAAGGATTAATTTTTGCGGCAACACCATCAAGTGACTTTATCTGTGGTACGCAGCAAATGGCATCTGGAATTACGGTCCAAGTCTTTACCACAGGTCGTGGTACACCCTACGGACTGGCAGCCGTACCTGTCATTAAAATGGCAAGCCGAAACAATATTGCAAACCGTTGGTATGACCTGATTGATATCAGTGCTGGCGATATTGCCATTGGAAAGAAAACTATTGAAGAAGTGGGCTGGGAACTTTTTGAGCTGATTTTACAAGTAGCTAGCGGTGAAAAACAAACGTGGTCGGACCGTTGGGGTATTCATAACTCACTCGCTGTATTTAACCCTGCACCAGTGACCTAATAAGATTTAAAAGATGAGGCATATCACCTCATCTTTTCACATTTCCCATATTAATTACGACACATTTCACCAAAACTTAACATCGCTGCTAAAATAACATCGAAAATTAAGAACTCTATTTCTCTATGCAAAATCAGACTGCTTCAAATCTCCCCTCAACTCAACTTGGAAAAGCGCTGCTTTGTCTTATGACATCGGCATTATTATTTTCCATTATGGGAGTATGCATTCGTTTTGCTTCAGAAACGGTAGACAATGCGACCGTCGTATTTTTTAGAAATGCAGTGGGTTTATTTATTTTTATTCCGATGCTCTTTAAACAAGGTTTAGACTTTATTAAAACCGATAAACTCTGGATGCATACGTGGCGAAGTATTGTCGGGCTAGCCGCAATGTATGGTTTTTTCTATGCTATTGCGAACTTAAAACTATCGAATGCTATGGTTTTTAGTTACTCATCTCCTATCTTTATTCCACTGATTGCATGGCTCTTCTTAAAAGAAAAAATTACTAAATCTATGATTTTTGCTGCAGTTATTGGGCTCGTTGGGGTTTTATTTGTCGCTAAACCTGACCAAGGTCTATTTAACGCATTATCTTTTATTGGCTTGGGTGCATGTTTTTTATCAGCAATGGCTTTTGTCACCGTAAGAGCTTTAACCAGTACAGAGCCGCCTGAACGTATCGTTTTTTACTTTTGTGTTTTTGGAAGTTTAATTTCCTCTATTCCAATGTTCTGGCATTGGCGTATTTTCACTTGGCATGAACTAGCACTACTCATTGCCGCAGGACTTTTAGCAAATATAAGCCAACTTTTTATGTCTTATGCTTATAGCCTAGCCCCAGCAGGACAAATTGGCCCAATGAATTACATTGCGATTATTTTTGCAGGAATTTGGGGATTTGTTTTTTGGCATGAATTACCAGATATTTTTAGCATTATCGGCATATTTATTATTTTATTTGCGATTTTGCTCTGTAATCCATTTTTGCAGAAAAAGTTACTTTCTCGATTTAAGTAAATAAATTTATTACAACTTAACACAGCCTCTAATAGTTTATTAAAAAATTTATATTAAAAATTAACCCTTACAATATACCATAAGCAATACAATATTATTTCAGCCTAAAAACTGATTATATTTATTAGTTTTTTCATTAACTAAAAAGACTGCCAACTTCACTTTCAAGAAAATTGGATTAGACTTAATAGTCATTTAAATCAAATGACTATTAAATCCCAAAATAATCTTACTTTAAAATAAAATATAAATTATTCATCTAAAGTATTCTCATCAAACCAAACATGTTCCTCTTCTTCCCCCAATATAAATCTATATCCGTAAGGTAATGCCATATAAATTGCTAAATTAGGTCTTTTTTCCAATATATGTGCAAAATGAACATTCTTGAGAGTTTCAATATCACCATCATATTTATCAGCCGTTAACCACCAACCACTCATATGTTTAGGTGATCTATACCTAACACCTTCTATGGGTATTTCTCCTTCTAAAACTCCATCAGATACTACAACCAACTGGTCTAACTCTACAGGAAAAAATTTTTCTTCATAATGATCACAACATTCTTTCTGAACTTTCAAAATATCTTTCATCGATTTTTAAACTCTAAAAACATACGCTTTTGTTCCTGTGTAACTTATCCATCTTGTTTTCCATTGTAATCTTTGTCCTATGGATATAATTTTGACAACTATTTGAAGATTTCACCCCATTTGATGTTTGATGTTTGATGTTTGATGTTTGATGTTTGATGTTTGATGTTTGATGTTTGATGTTTGATGTTTGATGTTTGATGTTTGATGTTTGATGTTTGATGTTTGATGTTTGATGTTTGATGTTCAGGAATAATATAATCAATTTCCATCTAAATTTCTTACACCTCATGAAAGATATTTTTAATCTTTCCAAATCGTATTAATTTTCTATACCCTTGTAAAGTGCAATTAGTATGGAAGCTATTTATAGAATGCTTGAAAATATTTTTGAGCAAAAGAACTAATCTTTATCTAAATAAAGTTCAGGTTTAATTTATTTTAAAGAGAGTAAATAAGAATTTTGGGTATTTCCCTTAAATATATTTCTCTTCACCTACTTTCAAAGAACTTAGAGATTTTTTATAAATATTTAAAACTGTGAACACTATAAATAATAGTATTCACAGTTTCATTTATTTAATTCAAAGTAAAATATTTCCAAACCTGATTAGCATCATCACGTTCAGCACCAGTATTCTTTTCAAGATTAACTAATACTTCTAATGAATTATCTCTATCTAAAAGATGGCCGACTCCAACATAGTGATATTCATCATCAACATCATTCCCACATAAGAATTGCCAATCTCCATCTTCATCACGGACCACCGATAAAACAGGTTTTTCGTTATGAAATATATGGGGACAGCAGTAGGCTCCAAAATCTCTTTGAAACTGTTTACTCATATTCAAGGTAACCTATTTGACTTATCCTTAACAATCTTAATTTTTATTAAAATTACTTATATCTAGAAAATTAAACAATTATAATATATCAAAATATTCTTCACATAATGAATTTCCAATCCTGATATTTTTCAACCTTTTCAAATTTTTCTAAAGAAGGTAAAAATCCTGATTTTTTAATCGTTTTTTTTGACGAAGAACTATATATACCAATAATTTGATTTTCACTATTTTTAATAATTAAAAAATCTTTTGATGTCATTGGATCTTTTTCTAGTTTTCTTAAATAACGCTTTACCTCTAAATATCTAGGATCTCTTAATAGATCTTCTAATTTTTCAGGATAGGTTTTTACACCCCCTGGTGAACTCTGATAATATTGATAAATTGCTTTTCTATACATTAATCCAATTTTTAAAAGCTCCTCTTCTTTTTCACGCTGTTTTAAAGTCGCATAGTTTATAGACCACTGCCCAACCCCTAAAGATAGAAATAAAAGTGATAGTAGCATCCATATATAAATCGCTCCCTGCTGAGAAGATCTAGTGTTTATATTATAAAGTTTATTATTTACCATTCTGAGTAAACTCGATTATCACTACCTATCTGTTGACTTGTAGACTTAATATCATAAATACCTCCTATTTGTTTTTCTTTTACAACATCCCATTCATGTTTTTCAGCAATTGGATCTAATGGAATTACTCTTAAATAATGTTTTTCAACAAGTTGATTAAGTTTATCTGGATATTCGCCTTGATCAGAATAATACTGATCTATACTTTTTCGAATAACTGACAAGTTTTGTCTTAAAGCAATTTCTTTACCTTCTTCAATTTTATTTAAATACCGTGGAGTAACAATTGACAGCAGTAGAGCAATGACAGATAAAACTACCAACAACTCAACAATAGTAAATCCTCTTTTTGTTTTATTTAAATAATTACCACTCATGATACGCTATCCCATTCGTGCCTATTTTCTTAGAAGTAGAGTAAATATCATAGACATCCTCCCCTTCTTTGGGATCATTATCATCACTTAAAAATGAACGCTTCCCCCATGTTTGTTCAGGTGGTATATTTTTTTGTGTCGAAAATGGATCAGCAGGGATTTTCCTAATAAACCGTTGATGCTTTATTTTCCCCCTTTCCTCTGGAATCCCTTCAAGTATTTTTAAATTTGGTGGATAACCACTCGCCGTTTGGAATTGTTTCGGTATTTCATTTTTATCACTTGCTTCTTTATAAGCATCTATAGCATCACGAATTTCAACTAATGCTCGTTTCAACTCTCGTTCTTTAGACTGCCTAGAAGCAATGTCAGAAACAGGTATAACAACAGAGGCTAGTAAAGCCAATAAAACTAAAGAAACTAATACCTCAACAAAGGTAAAGCCATACTGTTGTCTATTCATTGATTTAGCTCAAACTCTTTAACAACTTTATCCGACAAAGCTTGCTCACCTTTACCATCATTTAAATTAATTTTTCCATTTTCTATTACTATATTTTCTTTATGATTCGATTGTTTTGCAGGAACCTTAAACGTCAAAAGAGCAATAGGACCTTGATGTTGGGGTGTAGCGCCAAATGTTAATTTCGTTCCACTACTATTTTTCTCCTGATCAATACGTGTAGTTGGTGCAATATTAACGATTTTCACCAATTCCCACGATTCTGGGTGTCGAACATCTAGACTTAAGGATTGGAAAGCAGGGGTATTTTGTATGAGGGCTAATGTCGTCTGGGTAATTCGCCCTAATGCATCTCGGCTGTATTTAAGGGATTTATTATCATGATCAACAATTTCAACCACTTCATTGGCGATATTGCTCTTCTCTGTACGCTTTAAGTTCTTGGCATTGGTCATTGTGGTTTGCAAGCCACTGCGCGTATAGCTGGTGACCCGATTACCCGGCTCTGTCAATTTACTTACACGTCCAAGCGCATCATATTCATAGGTCGTCCATTGCAGGTTTGCATAGGCTACATTGCTCAGGCTTGGGCTACTGCTGCGATACAGACGGCCAGATGCGGTATATTCATTACGCACCACCGTATTATTGACGTTGTCATAGGCTTTGGTCAGTGTCCGCTTAACGTTGCCATTAGCATCTTTATAGGTAATGACCGGTGCATTTAATGTTGAAGTCGAGGTGATCTTATAGTTTTCACCCTTTTCACATTCACTGCTATTACTTCCCACCTCAACAAAGGTCTTACATAACTGATAGCTTATATCCGTCTGTACACCACTGGCCGATTTAGTCTGAATCACACGACCAAGGGCATCAATTTTCTGGGTACTTACAACCCCGTTGATATCTGTGGAAGTCAGGAGTTGTCCTGTAACCGGATCATAGGTTGCTGTAGACTGCTGCGATAATGCATTGGTCTCTTTGGTCTTGAATACACCAGCCGGATAACCTGTTCCTGCCTCATAGGCTGAGCTGACCGTGCGGGTTGCTCCCGTATCCGTTCCGTTGCCCGTACCACTTACACTGACTTTGGTGACATTGCCATAGGCATCATAGCTATAATCAGTCTGTAGCTTTAACGCTGCGTCATCTGGTTCATCAATCTTTTTAATGACTTGTCGTTTGGTATCATATTCATAACTGGTTTTTGTTTGAATTGCAGTTTGACCCGTACGTGAAGCCGTCATCACCCGGTCTTTGATCAGGCCCGGAATCCAGTTGGTCTTGTCAGCTGTGCCATAAGTGGGTTTGACTGTCGTGGTAAATACGTTTGTACCATCTGCACTGCTTGTGGTTACCGTTGAATCGGTTAAATTACCAAATACATTTTCGTAGTTATTGGCTGTGACTGTCTTGGAAACCAGTGTACCCAGTTCATAATTCTCAACTGTAGATTTCTTGATTCGTGGGAATTTAACCTTGGTGGTCGGATATGCACTGTCGCTTACAAAGTCTGCATCAGCAACGGTTAACTTAGACACTAAGGCATCATTCGCTTTGGTCACTACAGATTTCGCCATCCCGATAAAAGGATAGTTCTGGTTAAAGATGGTTTCTTTCTCTACAGTATTGGTAACGGCATAAATATCCGATGGCTTATTATAGCTTTCCAGTTTTTCTGTTTGTCTTTCGAAGCCAAGAAAACGATTCTCTTTAACATCTAGGCGGGGAGTAGAATAATCATAAGTCGCCTGTGCACCCAACACATCATTTAAATAATTACGTATATATTTAACTGTCCAGATCGGTGCATTTGTTCCCCTAACTGGAAATGGCTTGGATTCTTGATTCTCAGGGTCGCTACTTATACTAGAATATGAGAAAACTTCTTTACGCCCATCACCAGGTTCAATTGAACGCAACATATCTGGTAGAGTTAACGTAGGCATGTATACGCTAGTAAACTGCCCATCAAATATAGGGTCTGGAGCTCTATCCGTCGCATTTGTTACTATGGAATATAAAAAACTTTTTCCGTCAGCTTTATGCGGATATGCCAAAATTCTAAAATCTAAGTCAGGTAAACCATCTAAATTTATGTCAAAAAGTGTGGGAATAATGTCAATTTTAAAATATTCTGGGCTGACAAAACTAGGATACCCCATAATTGCAAACATAATTTCTTCAGCACTACCAGCTTTGGCTTGATCCCAACTTGTTAAATGAAAATTATCGATATCAAACTGTTTAGCTGGCTTTTGTAAAAAAGTAATTAGATTTGGTTTAAAGGAATAAGTATATCTATAGAAATCAACCAATCCATCTTGGTTAAAATCCACAAAATTTGGTGGACTGATTTTAGTGGTTTCCCAGTCTGAACCCCAGCCTGTCGTATCTATAACAAACGGTGAGGTTTCAACTGTAGTAGACAACTCAAAACTATTTGCATCATCTCTTGAAAGTAGTGGTACTATTTGTTCCTTAAATCTTGTAGAAGTTCCATTTGTACTATCCATTCTTATGATTTTAGACATGAGAATGTCATCAAGACCATCATTATTATAATCAACTACATTAAATTCATAATCTTTATATATATTTGCTTCACTTCCTTGGACCGCCCACTCCCAATCAACAGGAAAAAATCTAGAATTACATTTAAGCACTCTATCTTTATTAACTACATCCCAGTAAACGCTCATAGCACAAAAGCCAAGCCCCCATGTGGTATCAGTATAATAAAGAATTACATCATTTATTTTTCCTCTATTGAAATTTCCAGATAGTATTCTTGAAGATATTTTAGAGCTTCCGGTACTATTTTTTAATTTAGTTATAATTGCAGGATCTACTGTAGAGGTTTTAATAGAAAGCTTCGCTCCCGTACCATCGAGCTTAATGCCATCAAAACGAATATTGTTATCATCAGCATATGTTATAATAAGATCATTAATACCATCTCGACTTCCATCCATTACCTTTATATTTACCAATGGCAATGGAACCACATTAATATTTAGAACTTCTTTATAGAGCTTAAACTCTTTATCGCCCTTAACATTAAAAGAAGAAGAAAACTCTAAAATTGAGACATTATTAGAACTATCCTTTCCATAAATAACTAGATCCTCAATTTGATCCCCATTAATATCCATAACAATTGGATACCACTCTTTAAAACCACTCAATAAACTATGTGTAATTTTAGTAGAATAGTCACTACCAAGAGGAAATATACTTAAACCATCAACATTTTTTGAAATAATTGTCTGGAGTTTATTTTGATTTTTATTCACTTTTAGTGAAACATAGCGTACATTGCTTTTGTCTGAAATTGATGGAATCGGGGCTATTCCCGCCCTTGCAGGTTTATTCATCCGTTCTTTACCGAATGAACTCCAAGTTAATTTAGTTGGAATAGTACATAATCTATCGCTTCCATTAATTGAGCAATAGTTGATTGACTTTAATCTGGTTTTCTTTGCAGCCGTATCATTGATATCTTCATACTGAAAACTATATTCTCCCTTTAAAGCATTATTTACTTTAAGATTTATTTTTGAGAGCTTTTTATCTAATACATGTGCAGAAACACTTTCTGAAGTAATGACTCGTTTTTCAATATCTAATCGAGGAGTATATTCGAAGTCAATTGAATTGAGAGGAACAGCAGTACCATTACCAGTATATTTAATTGATTTAGGATATAAAAAACCCTTTTTTAAGTCATCATATTCAACTGTCCAATAGTTACCATTATTATCTTTTACAGTTGTAAGTGCCCAATCTGTAATATTTTCGGCAGTTTCGTACTGTCCAGTCACTAAGTCTTTATGATTAAATTTAAGTGGGGTAGCATATTCTTTTGTTATGCCATCTTTAGTTTTAACAATAAATTTTTTAATATTAGCTTTACCAGATTCAAGCTCAAGCGTAATTTTTGAAAAATCATCATCTTCAAACCGGAACTCTGTAGAAGCCGCAGCCGCAGTATCTGGACTTATTTTTATCAGTTTTTTACCATCTAAAGAAAAACAGGATTGATTAAAAATTGATGTATTAGGTGGATTAGTAGTTCCATAATTAATAGCCTCTATAAATAGACTATCATCTACAGTTTGGTATATATCAGTCTTATCGCTAATATTATCGCAACGAGATACAGCAGAAATCCCCCCAACACTCCATCCAAAACCTAGAATACCATCAGGGCTCTCTCCGCTATAATTAAGGGATAATGGCGGAACAAAGCCATTAAGAGAAGGAGGAATATTCAGCGGAATATTATGATTGAGTACACCCACTGGACTAACAGAGGTTTTACCATTTAAAGTTTCTGCGAGTTCTATATCTGCTGCATGAGAATGATGAATTGCTAGAAAAATTGATATAAAAAGTATTTTGTATTTCATTGTATAAGGTTAAGTATCATTTATGTAGCCAAATATTACTCAATCCCACATAAATAAACAATAAACAATAAGCAATATCTGACTTATAAAGTGAAGCACTGAATTCTATTTTTCTCTTCTACTTTTTGCACATTATTAAATTTTTCTTGATCAAAACTCACTCGCAAAAAAAATGATTTTCGATTATAAAGAAATCAGAAAAAACTAAATTTAGAATATTAAAAAATAAATCTCCAGGTAATTATTTAATTTTAAAAATTGAGTAAATATAATCAATATCGCCAAAAAAGTTTGGTTTATTTGTAGTTTTAAAACTTCCAGAACTTAAATCGCCATCTTTTTCATCCATACAATTCAACCCATCACTATTAAGAAAATGATTAAATTATTTCAAATATTTAATTTATGAAATTAATTTCTCACGATACTCATTTGGTGAAATACCTGTCCAGTGACGGTAGGCTTTTCGGAAGTAAGAAGTATCTGAAAAGCCAATTCTCTCAGCAATTTCATCTATGGTTAAAGTTGTCTCTCGCAAATATTCATCAGCAAGACGGCGCCGAGTCTCATCTAACAATTCTTGATAGGTTAAATCAAAACCTGCCAAGCGCCGGTGTAAAGTACGCTTTGAGATATGTAAACGTTCAGCCATTTCTTGAGCTGATGGAAAAAGCCCTGTTCCATCCAATAGTATTAAACGAATCGTTTTCACCAACTCAGGCTCCTCAAGTTCAGCAGCACCTAGCATCCGCTCACAAAACGACTTACACATGTCCGCAGTAATCGGGTTGGCATTTGGACAAGGTACATCGAGCCATTTTAAATCAAAGTGCCATTGCATTATCCCAGCATTAAACTGAACAGGACAATGAAAAACTTTTTCATATTCTTCTGCATAGTCAGGCGCTGGGTATGGTAATAAAAGCTTCTTCGCTTGAAATGGTCCTTCAAGTACCCGTTCAACTAAAGTTTGCATGGAGCTAAACCAAAACTCGCACACTAAAGGTAAAAGCTTACCCAGTGCAATAATGTCCTGCCCTTCAAAAACGGCAACATCATCTCGAATATAAAAAGACTTCTTTAAAATAGGCCCTGCAAGCTTAACGTGTCGGATGCCTAGCTCTACCGCTTGTCTAAAATTACGTGAGGAATATAACGCATAGCCATACACTCCAAAATCTGACAATCGCTGCTTTTGCCCTGCGCGCAGACCAATGAGTGGATCATTTGATAGCTTTTGAATATTTTGAAATAGCTGAATTTTTTGGACTTGGGAAATATATAAAGATGATTGATTCATCGCATCTGGCGAAATATTTGTGCCAGATAAAACATCTGATATTGAATGGCCTTGCAAACCCATTTCATCAAATAAACTGGTTAAACCCAGCAAATACGTATTGGCACCTAAGGGTGTATTATCATAATTTCCTTCGATAACACTATTTGCATTTTTATAAATATTTTTAGGCATTTAATTCACACCATCCCTAGAGTGACATGCATAATGGCACTAAACTACCTCTTGTTGTCTCAATTTAACATCGACCATACAACGCTTCAAGCATAAAGTATGATAAGCAAAAGTATGGAAGGAACAATAATGGAACGCTCCACTTTAAAAGAATATAGCGGCTCTGCCACTGAACATATGGAACTTATTTTTTCCAAACAACGTGCCAATTTTGAAGCAGATCCTTACCCAAGTCTTGAAGCACGCCGCACAAAACTGCATCAACTTAAAAAACAAATTATCCGTTATCAAGATGCTTTGGCTGCCGCGATTAATGCTGACTTTAGTTCAAGATCACTTGATGAATCTAAACTACTAGATTTGCTTGGTTCTGTATTGGAAGCTGATCATGCGATTCATCATTTACGCCGCTGGATGCGCCCAAGTAAACGCCGTACCGAGCTTTTATTTTTATCAAACCGTTTAAGTGTGCAATACCAACCTAAAGGCGTGGTTGGTGTGATTGTTCCTTGGAACTTCCCCGTTTATTTAGCACTTGGCCCACTCATTGCCGCATTAGCTGCAGGCAACCGAGTCATGATTAAGCTGCCTGAAATTACCCCGAATACTAATGCAATGCTTCGACGCATGCTGGCAGAAGTTTTTAATGAAGATGAAGTGGCCGTGTTTGGTGAAGAAATTACAGACCCAGCAAGATTTACCTCTTTGCCATTTAACCATATTGTCTTTACTGGCTCCCCAGCTATTGGCAAAGTCGTCATGCGAGCAGCAGCTGAAAACTTAACACCTGTTACACTTGAGTTAGGTGGTAAATCACCTGCAATTGTAAGCCGCAACTACCCGCTTGCCGATGCTGCAAAAC
Source organism: Acinetobacter pittii (assembly GCF_034064985.1). Lineage (NCBI taxonomy): Bacteria > Pseudomonadati > Pseudomonadota > Gammaproteobacteria > Moraxellales > Moraxellaceae > Acinetobacter > Acinetobacter pittii. The sequence continues at coordinate 2,705,699 of NZ_CP139249.1, forward strand.
GTATTACACATGGTAAAGCAACAAATAGTGGTCAAATCTGTGTAGCACCTGACTACGCGTTGGTTCCCAAAGAAAGTATTGATGAATTTGTTGAAGCTGCGAAATCAAGCTTTATAAAAATGTTTGGTCAAAACATTGAAAATAATGAGAATTACACATCCATTGTGAACGACCGCCATTTAAAACGTATTCAAGATATTTTGACCGATGCGCAAGAAAAAGGTGCCCTTATTATTCCTTGCGATACTTATAGCTTTGACCAACAAGGTCGCAGGATGCCTGTGCACATTGTGCTGAATTGCACGCCAGACATGCGGATTATGAAAGAAGAACTCTTTGGTCCTATTTTACCTGTAGTGGCTTATGATTCTTTAGATGATGCAATTACCTATGTGAAATCGGACGAACGGCCTTTAGCCCTTTATTGCTTTACGCATAGTTCAATAGAACGTGATCGTATTTTGCGTGAGACTCATTCGGGTGGTGTGACCATTAATGACTGGGGCTGGCATGTAGTTAACCATGATGCTCCTTTCGGGGGTATCGGCAACTCAGGTATGGGGTCATATCATGGTGAGGAAGGTTTCCGCGAACTTTCACATGCAAAAACGGTTTTTATTCGCCATCGGTTTTTCCCGACTCAGCTTTTCCACCCTCCTTATGGAACATTCCTTCAAAAATTAGCGATTCGCTTTTTCTTGAAGAAAGGCGATCCAAATATTAAATAAGGATGATAAAAAAGCCTCGTAATGAGGCTTTTTTATTGGGTTTTTAAATAATAAGATTTCTAATAAGATCACTAAAATTTATTTAAATATAATCAACCTTTTGAGCTTTTAAGATATCAAGCTGCAACATCTTTTTCTTTTTATATTTATAGGCAATAAATAAACCAATAAACCAGATTGGTGAACACTCAAGTGCAATTAAAGTATCATGGTCTAAAGCCAAAATTACGATAGTAAACACTAAAAATAACATGGTCATCCAAGCCATAAATAATCCACCCGGCATTTTATATTTTGACTGGGCATGTAATTCAGGGCTTTTCTTACGATAATAAATATATGAAAGTACTATCAACATAAACGTAAAAATACATAAAATTGAAGTGAGCGCTGAAATAATCGTAAATGCAGTCATAACATTAGGCACAATAAATAAAATAGATGTTCCAACCGTTACGCACGCCATTGAAAATATAAGTCCGCGAATTGGAACTTTTCTTTTTGACAGCTTACTAAAGCTTTTAGGGGCATCGTTGTCTAAAGCCAAACCGTATAACATACGGCTGGTCGCAAAGATTCCACTGTTTGCAGAAGATAAAGCTGAAGTCGCAACAACAAAGTTGATTAAACCTGCCGCAATTGGTAACCCGACCAAAGTAAACATTTCCACAAATGGGCTCTTTTCTGGTGAAACTTTTGCCCAAGATGTGACTGCAATAATACAAACCAACGCGCCCACATAGAATAATAAAATACGTAAAGGAATAGAGTTAATCGCTTTTGGAAGTGAAGTATGCGGATCTTTAGTTTCAGCAGCAGTCGTACCGACAAGCTCAATACCCACAAATGCAAATATGGCAATTTGAAAACCTGCCAAGAAACCGGTTACACCATAAGGAAACATTGATTCTGTTTCAAACAAATGGCTCATTGAAGCCTTAACACCATTTGGTGAAGTAAACCCGGTCCCAATTAAATAAATACCAGCCAGAATAAATAGAATAATTGCAGTAATTTTGATGAGTGAGAACCAAAACTCAAGTTCACCGAACAATCGAACGGCCACAAAATTGAGTATGGTCAAGATCGCTAATGATGTAAATGCTGGAATCCAGACGGGTAAATCGGGATACCAAAACTGCATGTACCCTCCGATCACAATCACATCGGCAATCGCAGTAATAATCCAGTTACACCAGTAGGACCAGCCAAGGAAAAATCCAGCCCATGGGCCGAGATAAGCCGTTGCAAAATCGGCGAAGGTTTTAAAATTAGTATTTGCAAGCAACAATTCACCCATTGCCCGCATCACGAAGAAAAAGAAGAAACCAATAATTAAATAGGTTAAAACAATTGAAGTACCCGAAACACTTAATGTTTTCCCGGAACCCATAAATAATCCGGTACCAATTGCACCACCGATTGCGATCATTTGAATATGACGATTTGTCAATGAGCGCTGCAATTTCTCTTCTTCTTGCTCAGTCATATGTTGACTACCAAGAAGATCTCCTTCCAGGAACTGCTTTCCGTTATTCTTACTCATGTAATATTTACTCCAATTTATAGCAACCGTCGTAAATGCTTTAATAATAAACAGATTATATGATTATTAATTTAGTCCATTAAACCATTCTAAAAATATTATTAAATCACTTAAGACCTTATAAATTCCTTTTTAAAAGCCATCACCTATAACAATAAAAATTATTCATCATTCCTTTCCTTCATTATTATATTAGCCTGATTTCCAAAATATAATTTCAATAAACATTTAAAATATATAGATTAATTAAATATTTTATTGATTTACCTTTTATATAGAAAAACAGGCTAATTAATTCCAGCTCAGCGAGCAAGATTGTATTTATCCATATACCCATCTTGCGCTAGCGATAATATATTATTCCTTCTTAAATTTGGTGAAATGTATAGTAATTTCCGCTTAATTAACAGCCATTCGCAAATATTCAGTGGCTTTGAGTTTATTGACCACTTCTGGACTCGAAACTTGTTTAACATGAACACTTAGCACGCGAACTAAAGAGCCATTTTCAACATTCAATTGGTTTGCCTGTTCTTTTGTTAACTGCAATATGTTCTGATGAGGCTGGCTATACACAAGAATGGCGCGATAATTTTCATAATCATCATTGGCCACAATGTAAGACTCATCCCCTACAGCGATATTTTGAGGCTGTTCGATTTGAACCGTTACAGACTGGCTTTCTTTAATCGCCCGTAAATTTTCGATATCCGCTTGCAGCGTTGCACCACCATCAAAAATATCTATATAGCCTTTATAGCGTAGCCCCTCTTCAAGCAAGAGATTATAGGCTGGTCGAGTATTCGGGTGCACAATGCCAATCGCAGCTTTAGCATCGTCAGGTAACATATCGACATAGAGGGGATGTCTTGGCATCAGCTCAGCAATAAAAGCCTTTTGCCCGACTCCACTTAAATAATCGGCCTTGGTAAATTCGATATTAAAAAACTTATGACCTACGGCATTCCAAAATGGTGACTGCCCATTGGCGTCAGAATATCCGCGCATTTCGGCAACAATCGTTTCTTCAAAATATTGACGAAATGCTGAAAGAAATAAGAAACGGACTTTAGATAAAAATTTGCCATTTTTATTTAAGCGATAGTCAGGGTCTAAAAATAAAGTACAAAGCTCACTACAATTGGTATGGTCATTACTCAAATACAAAGTAGGTAAAGCGTTATAAACACTTAATGGTTCTGACGCATGTACTTGTGTCCCAACATGAAAGTTATACCAAGGTTCTTTTAAACCAAGTGCGACTTCAATACCGCAAACACCGACAACTTTGTTGAGTTCAGTATCTTCTAAAACAAATAGGTAAACCTGATCTGCCTTTGGGAGTTCGCCTGCGACTGTCTTACACGCCCTCTCAATACGAGCAGCAAGTTTTTCCATATTTGGCTGCAAAGATGTCAAACCAAAACCTGCTTTTTGCGCCAACAGGTAAAGGTCATTAACATCTTTAGATTCGATGTAACGAATAATCATCATGCTGCTTGTTCATCCTTTTGAATTTCCACAAAGCGAGCAAGCGCACGTTCAAAGCGTTTTAGGCCTTCATCAATATCAGCAAATGGGATGATTAAAGACGGTGTAAAACGTACAACATTTGGACCTGCAATAAGACTCAGCAAACCTTCTTCGCCCGCAAGGTTATTGATGTCTTTTGCTTTACCAGCGAATTCATCTTTTAACGCACAACCAATCAATAAGCCTTCACCGCGAATCGTTTTAAAGACTTCATATTTTTCATTTAATTTATTTAAAGCGTTTTTATAGTAGTCATGACGCTCTTTAACACCCTTCAGTACTTCAGGCGTATTAATAAACTCAAACACTGCACCTGCCACCGCACTTGCTAACGGGTTACCACCATAAGTCGTACCATGTGTACCGACAGAAAAATGCGGAGCAAACTTATCGGTTGTTAACATTGCACCGACTGGGAAACCACCACCTAATGCTTTGGCAGTCGTTAATACATCTGGAATAACACCAGAGTTCATGTAGGCATAAAGTGCACCTGTACGACCAACACCAGTTTGTACTTCATCAAAAATCAGTAAGGCGCCGAACTCATCACACAGTGCACGCAAACCTTTTAAAAATTCGATGTCAGCAGGAATAACACCGCCTTCACCTTGGATCGGCTCAACAATAACTGCACAAGTTTGCTCATTAATGACCGCTTTTGCAGCTTCTAAATCGTTAAAAGCAACATGGTTAATGCCATTTGGAAGTGGTGCAAAGTCTTGTGAATATTTAGGTTGACCACCCGCCGAAACGGTAAATAAAGTACGGCCATGGAACGCATTATTAAATGCCACAATGCCACTTTTTCCAGCAATGCCACTGTCTAGACCAACTTTACGAGCTAGTTTGAGCGCTGCTTCATTCGCTTCTGCACCTGAGTTACAGAAGAAAACCTTGTCTGCAAATGTATTTTCGGTAAGTTGTTTAGCAAGGCGTAGAACAGGTTCATTTGTATAACCATTGCCTACATGCCAAAGTTTTGTTGCTTGTTCTGTTAAAGCATTTACTGCCACTGGATGCACATGACCTAATGCGTTTACTGCAATCCCGCCTGCAAAATCGATATATTCTTTATTTTCTTGATCCCAAATACGTGAACCTTCGCCACGTACCGGAATGAAATTTGCCGGTGCAAAAACTGGAACCATCCACTCGTTAAAGTCATTACGAGAAACTGCAAAATTATTCATCTTATCTAGTCCATTAAATTGAATTATTAGGCTTAACCGATGCCCCTATTATTCAAAATCAAATTGATTCACAAAATTTGTAATTCAGTAAAAAATGAATTATTTTTTACCAATTTGATAATTGACAATTACAATATGGATAACATTGATCAAATTATTTTAGGTTTACTTAAAGATAACGCACGGATGTCTGTTACCGAGTTAGCCGAAAAAGTTCACGTTTCACGGGCAACGGTAAAAAAGAGAATCGAATATTTGGAGTCTTCGGGCATCATTACTGGATATACAGTACGGTTTAAACCCAATGCAGAACGCAACGTCATCCGTGCATGGATGAGCATTATGGTTGAAGGCACTAAAGCGCAGTCTGTGATTAAAGAACTACGCCTAGAAAGTGCCGTGGAATGTTTGCATAAAACCAATGGCAAATGGGACATTTTGGTTGAGCTACGCTCTGACACTTTAGAAAACTTCGATAAAGTATTAGAAAGAATTAGAAATATTTCAGGTATTTATAATAGTGAAACCAGTATTCTGCTTGCGAGTCATAAGACCTAATCATTCACTTTAATTTCAAATAATAAGAACGAAAAATTGATGGGCTAAGCATAAGGTTTGGCTCATCAAACTGCTCTCGATTAGAAAATTCTTCAATTGTCTTTCATCAAATCTACTGAACTAGTACGACAATCAACTTCTCCTAAAAATCGTCAATAAATTTTTAATTTTTTTAAATAATCAAAATCAAAGACTTAAAATCTAATTTGATTTAAATTTTCACTTTTTTCACTCACTCCTCTCATCAAAGCATTTGACAGAAAATTTAAAACATAATACATATAGTATTATATGTTATATGTTAAAACCTAAGGACAAGGTATAAAAAATGGCTAAAACTCAACTACAACACTTTATTAACGGCGAATATGTTACTAGCAAAGGAAATGATTATTTCGACTTGGTAAGCCCAGTGACTGGTGAAGTTTATGCACAATCACCGAATGCAACCGAGGCAGAAGTTGATGCTGCTTATGCCGCTGCTAAAGAGGCATTTAAAATTTGGGGACGCAGTACACCTTCGACTCGTCAAAAAGCATTACTGAATTTAGCAGATGCTATTGAAGCAAATGCGGAGCGTTTAATTGAGGCTCAAAGTCGTAATACGGGTCAGTTAAAACATTTAATTGCATCGGAAGAAGTGGGGGCATCAGCAGATCAGGTTCGTTTCTTTGCAGGTGCTGCCCGCCTACTCAATGGCACTGCTTCAGGTGAATATTTAGAAGGTTTAACCTCTTCTATTCGCCGCGAACCAGTCGGTGTAGTTGGACAAGTTACACCTTGGAACTATCCACTCATGATGGCTGTCTGGAAAATTGCTCCAGCTTTAGCCGCAGGTAATACCGTGGTACTTAAACCAAGTGATACGACGCCTGAAAGTACGCTTTTACTTGCTGAAATTGCTGCACCATTTTTCCCGAAAGGTGCATTTAACGTGGTGTTAGGCCAAGCGCAAGTCGGTTCAAAAGTTGTATCACATAAGACTCCTGCACTCGTTTCTATTACAGGCTCAGTTCGTGCCGGATTACAAGTTGCAGCTTCTGCCGCAGCAAATCTAGCGAAAGCGCATCTGGAGCTTGGTGGTAAAGCACCTGTAGTGGTTTTTGAAGATGCTGACCTCGACAAAGCAGTTGAAATGATTGCTTTAACGGGCTATTTCAACGCAGGGCAAGACTGTACTGCGGCAACGCGTGTGATTGTGGCTGAATCTGTTCATGACGAATTTTTAGCTAAACTTGTTGAAGCTGCAAAAAATACCCGTTTTGGGGAACCTGATGATCAAGACGCGCTTTATGGCCCACTTAACAATGCCAACCAATTGAAAAATGTTAAAGCCTTTATCGACAACTTACCTGCTCACGCTAAAGTTGAAACGGGCGGGAAACAGGCAGACCGTCCAGGCTTCTATTTTGAACCGACTGTTATTAGTGGCTTAAAACAACACGACGAAGCAATTCAAAATGAAATTTTTGGACCAGTGATTACCGTTCAAAAATTTACAGATGAAAATGATGCGATTGAAAAAGCCAACGATGTTGAATATGGCCTAGCTTCAAGTGTTTGGACCAAAGACCATGCCCGCGCAACTCGTCTTTCTCGTGAACTCGATTTCGGTACAGTTTGGATTAACACCCATATTCCTTTAACCGCAGAAATGCCACACGGCGGTTTCAAAAAATCAGGTTACGGTAAAGATTTATCTGGCTACGGTTTTGAAGAATATACTCGCGTTAAACATGTGATGAGTTCAAATGAATAATAACAATGAGTTTTGAAAGGAGATCAAAATGAATAAACAAGAAATGAAAGACTTGGTGACTAAAGCCCATCACGAGCTCTTTAATTTGCACGACACCACTGCTTTGGACCGTTATTTTTCTGAAGACTTTATAGAGCACTCACCACTCGTTGCAAATGGCATTTCAGGCCTTCGCCAATTGGTAGAAGACTGCCCCGACATGCAACATGAAGCTGTGCGTGTATTGGCAGATGGTGACTTGGTTGCAATTCATGGCCGCTTTCAAGGATTAGATGAAAACCCTTTAGTCGGTTTTGATATTTACCGAGTGAAAGATGGCAAAATTGTGGAACATTGGGATGGACTGGTAGCAGAAGCCGCGCCAAATGTGAGTGGTAGAACACAATTAGATGGTCCGACTGAAATCGTCACTCACCATGATCCAGAGAAAAATCGTGAGATTGTGACCTCGTTCTTTAAGAAGTCATTAATTGATGGCAATTATGAGGCATTTAAAGAATACACTCACAATGATCAGTTCATTCAACATAGTCCAGACATTGGCGATGGTGTTAAAGCAGTCATTGATTTTTTGAACAATATCCGTAATGAAGGACAAGGTTTGGTATACTCCAAAACGCATCGCTCCATTGCTGATGGTCAATTTGTCTTGACACATTCCGAAGGAAGTATTGCCGGAAATCGACATGCCTATTTTGAATTATGGCGAGTCGATAATGGCAAAATTGTTGAACTTTGGGATGCAATACCAGCTGTGCCTGAAGATGAACAGGCCGTCCATCAATATGGCGTGTTTTAATCATTTATCCGTTTCATTAAGCTAAGTCTCTGACTTAGCTTTTAGAGAATTCGCCATGTCAGCATATACGATAATTTTTGCACCTATCGCTCAGGCAACTCGATCGGAACAAGTTGTAGAACGCTTGGAAAATGCAATTATCTCTGGATTGCTCAAAAGCAATGAACAGCTTCCTAACGAGGCGGATCTAGCTCGCTTAATGGGAGTGTCACCCATTACGGTCCGTGAAGCTTTAAATACTTTACGCGTAAAAGGTCTGATTGATACACGACGCGGGCGAAACGGCGGAAGCTTTGTTTGTGAGTTACCTTCCGATTTACTCTTAAACAAGCACCCTCTGCGTCAAGCGTCCAATGAATATCTAGCTGATTTAGGCGAATTTCACAGTGCAATTTTAAGCCATGGTGCATATTTGGCAGCACAGAGAACCACTGAATATGAATTAGGCAAAATTAAAGAGCTTATTGATCAATTTGAACAGGCCGTTGAAGCAGACACACGTGCCCAACTTGATTTACGTTGCTTGTTAACACTCACCTCTTTTGCTCAATCAGCTCGACTGGCAAATCAAGAGTTAACCATACAAGCCGAATGGGCACCGCTCATTGCTGTGCTTTACCAAGATGATCAGTTCCATCAACTGGTCGTCGCTCAATACCACCAACTTTTATCATCTTTTGTTCAAGGCAATGAAGATGATGCTGTTATTCAAGCACGAAAAATCATTTCGATGCTAACAGACCAAATGCTTCGATATAAGTTATCTATCGAATAAAAACAATAAAGTAGAGCGCTTATAAAGTATCAAGTGAGAAATACGGAATTTTAGGAGTTATAGGAATGACCCAACATTTAGATATAGAAGAGCTTCAAAATTTGTTAAAGACGGTGGTTGAGGAAACGACAGCCATTACAGAAAAGCTGGCGACCAAAGCGAGCAAAATTCTCTCAAAACATGAACCTGAAAAAACAAAAGACGTTAAGCTTTCAGGTTCAGAGCGTTCAGCTTTGCAAAAAGAAATTAAAAAAGCCTTACAGGAAAGCCATTACAGTCAAGGCATCGGCTTTGCAAGTTATAGCCCTGCAACGCAAGAAGAACAAGATTATTGGACACTCGAATGGTGGTATAAAAAAGAAGATCAGTTACAACAAGCTAAACTTGAAAACTATCAAAATGCTCAGCGATTTTTAGATTTTCGCTCTTTTGAATGGTTCCATAAACCTGCTCAAAATAAGAGTCCGTGCATTCATGGGCCTTATGTTGACTACATTTGCAATGGTGCATACACCATCACCCTTGCCCATCCAGTCATGATTCGTGATCAATTTATCGGTGTCATTGCTACCGATATTTTAGTTTCCGCACTGGAAAAAATTCTTATGCCGAAACTTAAAAATATAAAACAAAAAGCAATTGTGATTAACGACTCTTCTCGAGTGATTACTTCAAATGACATCACCATCAGAACAGGCACATTATTTAAAGGCCAAAGCCCCGAGCAGTTTCTGGCACGACCGTGTCAATCTTTTCAACTGGTCGTGATCTAGAGTTATATCAAAGATATAAGTATTTGATCTTGCTTTAGGGCATCACCAAGGCGAAACAGCCACCCACTTTTGTACAAACTTTCTCCAAATAGACGTGTTTATTCAAGTCTAGGGGAAGTTTTGGCTCAAAAATAGCATCGCTTTTCCGGATGAAAAGCAAAACAACGAATTTGAGGTTGAAATGACATGGAAAATAAAACGTCTTCCTTAAAAAAACTGTCTCTTTGGCAAGTTACCATTATTGGTATTGCCTATATGACTCCCATGACGGTGTTTGATACTTTCGGTATTGTCTCTGGAATTACCAATGGACATGTGCCACTGGCATATTTGCTCGCACTTGGTGCCATGCTACTCACTGCTTGGAGCTATGCAAGATTTAGTCAAAATTCAGAAAAATCAGGCTCGGCATACAGTTATACCGCTGAAAGTTTAGGTCCCAAAAGTGGTTTTTTTGTCGGTTGGTGTTCCCTACTCGACTATTTATTACTGCCTCTCATTAATGTTTTGCTAGCCGCAATTTATCTCACCGCACTTATTCCAAGTCTGCCTTACTGGTTCTGGGTAATTGTGTCAGCGAGCCTAGTCACTTTAGTGAATTGTTTCCGCATTCGGTTACTCGCCAATTTAAGCCTGTTGTTTGTATTTGCCCCCATCATACTTATGGTCATTTTTGTTTATTTAGTGATTAAGGGTATTGGCTCGGCTCAAGGTTATGAGCATGTGCTTACTTTGGCTCCACTCTGGCATGAGCACCAATCTTTACTCCCCCTCGTTGCAGGTGCCTCAGTTTTGTGCTTTTCATTTTTGGGCTTTGATGCGGTTACCACGCTTTCAAATGAAACCAAACAACCCACCAAAAATATTCCCCGTGCAGTCATGTTAACGACTCTCGCTGGCGGACTTATTTTTTTCACAGCCGCTTGGTTTATTCAGCTATATTTTCCAAATAATCTACGCTTTCAACACCCTTCAGAAGCATTACCTGAAATTGTACTTTACGTCGGCGGCGCTTTTTTTCAATCCGTATTTTTATGCGGACAAATTATGAACACAGTCGCCTCTGGCCTTGCCTCACATGCCAGCGCTTCACGTTTACTGTATATAATGGGCACCGATAATATTTTCCCTAAAAAGTATTTTGGGACAATTCATATTTCATTAGGTACACCATTTTTTTCGGTTTTATTTGTTGGTCTTATTTCAATGTCCGCGGTTTTTCTAGACTTAGCGCAAGTCGTAAGCCTAATTAGCTTTGGTGCCCTAGTCGCTTTTACAGCCGTAAATTTCTCAGTTTTTATGAAGTTTTATATTAAAGATAAACAGCGCTCAGGGTTTAAAAATAAATTTCTAAACCTCTTTTTACCGCTTTTATCGGTCATCAGCATTATTTGCCTCTGGCTCAACCTTGATTCATCTTCGCTCACTTTCGGATGTTTCTGGTTAGCTTTAGGTATTCTCCTATTTATCTATAAAACGATTAAAAAACAAAGTATTGCGATTAGTAATGCTTATTAATTTTTAAGGAACTTTGTCATGAAAATTATTTCTAAACCTCAACTTTTAAAAGACGTGGAATATAAACCAAGTAAATCTCTACAAGTGGGCAAAGAGTGGAGCTGGTTAAATCCGAAACATGCAAAATTTGACGCAACCACTATAGAAGGCACATCGGTAGATAACCCAGCGAACTACTATGAAAGCTCACTTTCTGATTGGCATACCTTTGAAAGCTTAAAAGCTGATATTGAATGCGATGTGGTGGTTATTGGCGGTGGTTTATTGGGTTCATCTACGGCCTTACATTTAGCTGAACAAGGTGTAGAGACTGTTTTATTAGAAAAAAACCGTGTAGGTAGCGCAGCTTCTGGACGCAATGGGGGACAACTCACCCCTGGTTTAGCTCGCTGGGAAGCTCAAGAAATGGCCGATCGCTTGAGTTATGAAGATGCCAAAAAACTCTGGCATTTTACCTCTACAGAAGCCATGCAACTTATTGATGATATCTCGGAAAAATACCAACTCAACTTTGACCGCAAATACGGCCACATTACTGCCGCTGTTCATGAAGGACATTTAGTTGGTTTAACACAAGGCGCCGATGCACGAAAATACTTAGGTGAAGACCATACGCGCATTGTAGGTAAACACGAACTCATGGACTTTATTAAGTCTGATTATTACACAGGTGGTTTAATTGATGAGTTAGGGGGACAAATTCATCCTTTAGCTTTAAACCGTGGCTTAATTTATGGCTTTTGCCAAAATGGCGGTACTGTTTATGAACAAACAGAAGTTCTTTCAATAGAAGAAAAAGCAGATGGTATTTATGTTCAAACTGCAAATGCTGTCGTGAAAGCTAAAAAGTCTGTGGTGTTAGCCGTACACCATGCTTCTTTTAAACTTTTATCAGAGCAAAACAATACTACTATTCCGTTCTATACTTATGTTGCAACAACAGCCCCGCTCGAGTTTGATACGAAAGAGATTTTACCGTTTGGGCATCCAGTTTATGACACACAGTTCCAAATTGATTACTACCGTCCCGTGTTTAACAACCGCTTATTGTTTGGTGGCCAAGGCACAGGAACATGCTGGGGGCCAGAAAAAACTTTAAATTATCTAGAGCATCGAATTCATACAGTTTTCCCTCAAATTAAAAATCTAGAGATGGATTTTGTCTGGAGTGGCACCACTGATTTAACCGTAAATGGTGCAGTCGATAGCCGTAAATTTGGCAATAAATTCCCAATTTATGCTGTTCATGGCTGGAGTGGTCACGGCGTTGCCCAGACGGTACGCATTGGTAAAGCCATTGCAAATGACTTTGTTGGGCAATCTAACGACTTTGAAATGTTATCTAAAATTGATCATCAAAATATTATCTTTGGTCGTACCCTTGCACCCCTTGTTATTCCACTCGCTAAAAGCATGTATGGCATTGGCGCAATGATTAATCCGGGCAAAATGGTATCGTTCTAATTTATAAAATAACCAATTTTCAAAAAAGGATTCGTATAGCTTTGTACGGATCCTTTTTATTTAGCTGAGTAAAATCCTTTTCAAACTAGGTTATCCCTAACCAATCTATTACAATAGCACCAGCTTTTTTATTCAGCGCATATATTTTGAGCAATCCATCTTCCCAATTAAAACGCGGACTTAAAAATCGCCATATCCAGTTAATTGCCATGGGTGGTGCTGTCGGGACAGGTTTATTTTTAGGCTCTGCACAAGTCATCCAGTCTGCTGGTCCTTCTATTATTTTAGGTTATGCCATTGTCGGTTTGGTCGCATTTTTAATTATGCGCCAAATGGGTGAAATGATCGTAGAAGAACCTGTGGTTGGTTCCTTTAGTTACTTTGCACAAAAATATTGGGGGAAATTCCCCGGTTTTTTATCGGGCTGGAACTATTGGGTGGTTTATATTCTGGTCGCAATGACCGAATTAACAGCAGTTGCTAAATATGTGCATTACTGGTGGCCCCATATTCCTGCTTGGATATCAGCCTTATTTTTCTTTGTTTTGGTCACCTGTTTGAACTTAGGCAACGTTAAATTTTATGGTGAATCTGAGTTTTGGTTAGCCATTATTAAAGTTGCAGCAGTCATTGCCATGATCGTGTTTGGCTTATATTTATTGCTCACCGCAGGTAGTGACTCTATCGCTAGCTTTGCAAATTTATGGCAACATGGCGGATTTTTCCCGCATGGGTTCTCGGGCCTATTTTATATGCTCGCCTTTTTAATGTTTGCCTTTGGCGGTATTGAACTGATTGGGATGACTGCTGCTGAAGCCGAAAATCCTGAAAAAAGCATTCCACAAGCTATTAACCAAGTCATATTTCGAATCTTGGTTTTCTATGTGGCTTCGCTTGCTATTATTATGTCGCTCATTCCATGGAATCAGCTTGACCTCGGTGGTTTAGATAAAAGTCCATTTGTGATGATTTTTAGCCAGCTTGGGATTGGCTGGGCAGCGCATTTGCTTAACTTTATTATTTTGACGGCTGCACTGTCTGTTTATAACAGCGGTATGTATGCAAACAGTCGCATGTTATATGGACTCGCAGTACAAGGCCACGCATCCAAATTTTTTACAAAAGTCAGCAAACAAGGGGTTCCAACACCTGCTGTTATCTTTTCTTCTATTCTGATTTTCGGTTGTGTATTGCTGAACTACTTTATTCCAGAAGAAGCTTTAAGCTATCTCATGTACATGGCTGTGGCTGCGCTGGTTTTAAACTGGGCAATTATTAGCTTTACGCATTTAAAGTTTAAACGCGCTATGAAACTTGAAAATAAAGTTGCCAAGTTCCCTGCATTATTTTCACCTTTAAGTAACTATATTGTTTTGATTTTTATTGGCATGATTTTATATATCATGTGGACTCAAGGCTTTGAAAAATCGGTGATTTTAATTCCAATCTGGATTACATTCATGTTTGGATTATATAAATTTCTGAGTTGGAAAAAAGCACTCTAATATTCAAAAAAGGCTTATTCAAACAGAATAGGCCTTTTATCATTTATCAGCTTGTCACTCTAAGTAACTTTAGAAAAACCATTCACATTCTATTCATCATTATTAAATTGTTCTCTACTAGACACATGGATATGTAAGCCTTAGTCATTCTAAACATTGGTATTTAATGAGATAATTATTAAAGTACAAGTGTTTACATGATCTATAAATATTTGTGTCAATGTTCAGCTAAAATCAAAGCAGACCAGTTATCGTTGCAATCACTCAACAGGCAAAAGATACTCCATCGTAAGACAGGTTCTTTACCCACTGCACTGATTTAGCCGTCAACTGTGTCACTCAATGATGAAAGACAGGAAATTTTATGGAAAAAGCTCTGCAATGTCCTAAGTGTGGTTCTACAGAAATTGAAGCACGTGACCATGACAAATTACTTAGAACAACTGGCGGTGTTTTACTCACAGCTGCCGGTACAACGGCAGGCACTGTAGGTGGCGCTGCGACTGGTGCTACTGTTGGAGCAGCTATTGGTACTGTTGCTGGTCCTTTAGGTGTAATTGTTGGCGGAACTGTAGGGACTTTTGTTGGTGCCATTAGTGCAGGAATTACTGGCGGTGTAGTTGGTAACATTTTTGGTAAAAAAGCGGGCGTAATAATCGACAAGAATATTTTTCAAGATTATCGCTGTCTAAAATGTAAATACCGTTTTAAGCAAAAGAAGTAATTTAAATTAAATAGGAGAACTAGTTGCTCTAGCTCTCCTACCTAATCAAAAAATTTATAAACCATCTGGAATAATAAATTTTTATCTAGCATTTCATATAATTAATCTAGATAGCAGCCTATTTTTAATAAAGTAAAACTTTAGTTAAGACTTTAATTTACTTAGCTGCTACTCCATCTTGTTGATATTTTGGTGAACGTGGACCATATAACAACCCCATACCCGGATTATAAGTCGTCGGGGTAAAAAGTTGAGTATTTACCATACTCGCTAATGGATAAGCCCGATCAGTAAAGCTGCCAGCAATCTGTTCAACTAAAGCACCGACGACCATTCCGATTAAACCCGCATTACCATCATTACTTGCTTGAACAAGTTTTTTCTCACCTGTCCAAATCACATCTCCAGTTTTTAAATCAACAAGCTTTGCATCAGCACTTACTGTCGCGACACTCTGAATCACTTGGTATTTAGAACCATATTCTTTAATTCGAATATATAAAGCTGCGTCTGCACCAAAAATCTCTTGTAATTTCTGGGGTGCAATAGACTGAGCATCACTGCCATTAGTAACCCCATTCTCTTTAAACATATTGTCTACGACAGAGATTGGGAAAACGTAATAACCCGCTTCTGCCACAGGTGCCACCACAGTAGGCCAATAACTATAAGTCGCTTTTACATCAGGCGAATCATTGACTGGAGGCAATACCAAAATCGATTTTGGCATATGAGCTTTATAAGCTGTAATATCTTTATTAGGTTGTGGAGTAACAGCACATCCAGTAAATGCAAGGCTAGAGATAACCAAACCAGCAATTAGAAATTTCTTCATCATGATTTTGCATTCCCACCATTCGCATTCATTTTTTGCAATAAGCGATCCATTAAAACTGTAGATTCTGGATATACTTGTCGTTCAAGCTGGAAATACTCAATTGCTTTTTGAGAATTATTTTCTTACAAATACAACAATCCTAAATGCGCATATAAACCTGGCGGAACGGCTAAGCCCTTGCCTTTAGTTTTCTCAATTTCAGCTTCTAATTTTGTGATTTGCGTACTTGGTGTCGCTTTCTCAGGTGAGTTATACATCAAATAGGTTTGATGAGTATAAGTTCCCCAATTATATAAAGGTTGAGGACCAGCGGCACACCCAACCAATCCCATAGCAAGAAAACTGCTTAAAAGAATTTTTTTCATTTAACACATATCCAAAATTATTGAATTGACCAACGGTTATTTTGAATATCTGTTACAAGATTATTAACTGCTTCACGAACAGCTAAATCAAGTACTTTGCCATTTAAAGTCGAATCATAAGAAGCTGTAGAGCCAAAACCTAATACTTCACGAGCACCTAAGGCATATTCACCCGCACCTTGTACGGAATGCACGACTTCAGATGTTTTTACATCAACGACATTTAGATTAACTTTTGCATAAGCAACTTGCTGTTTACCGCGACCTAAAATACCAAATAATTGCTGATCACCTACTTCTTTGCGA
Source organism: Acinetobacter pittii (assembly GCF_034064985.1). NCBI lineage: Bacteria > Pseudomonadati > Pseudomonadota > Gammaproteobacteria > Moraxellales > Moraxellaceae > Acinetobacter > Acinetobacter pittii. Next base: position 2,722,083 of record NZ_CP139249.1, read on the forward strand.
CCAAACTCAGATACGTCACCTGTGATGACATAACGAGCACCTTTAATAGATTGGCTCGTATTGCTATACCCAACTTCTTGTTTAATCTCAGATAAATTGTCTCGATTTAAAACTGTAAAATAACCAGTTTGCTGTAAATGTGTCTCAAGAATAGTTTTTGCCTGTCCGCCTAGACGGTCTACATTGTCAGAGAAAACGCCTCTCATATAACTAGAGCGGTTATCAAACTTACCAATAGAAACAGGAGCCTTTACTCCCGTATATTTAATTTGTGATGTAGCTACAGTTACTTGCGGGCTTTGTATCGTTCTTGAAGTTTCAGTAGCTGAACAAGCAATTAAACCGAAAGAACTCAAAGTAGTAATGATTAATATTTTTTTCATGTTTACTCTATAAAGATAAATAAATACAAAGAATACATATTATATACAAAAAGACTATCAAATAAGCGAATAAATTAGGACTCTAATAAAAAATTTACTTAATTCGTTTAAATAATTTTTAAAGAAGCAAAAAATTTATTCTATAGATAATTAATTATATGAAACCTATTATTAGTAAATTAATTATGGTTTGCCGTGGTATAGAAAAATCTATCTATGATATAAAAATCAGCTACTTACTTTACGCTTTAAAGAAGATATGAAACAATTATGCCCTAATACAACTTCTGAAATTACAAATGAAAAAATTATTACTTTTAAGCTTAGTTAGCATTTTCAGCTCATATAGTTTTGCAGAGGACAATAGCTCGATTTATCGGGGACTTGGTACTGGTCCTGAAGATTTTTTAAAGTTTCAAATTCTTAAACAAAAAGGTTTCCTAGCCAAAAAACCTAATATTTCAAGAGCAGACTATAACGATATATACAAACTCAAAAAACCTTATGAATTTATGGGACAAAACGTTGTGCTTATTTCAGATGAATATATGTCTGAATATGTGGGCTGTTGTGTGAGTGAAGGTTGGGGAGCTGTATTTAAGCAAACCACCAATTTAAAATTAATTGAAAAATTTGCAAAAAAGAATCAATGTAATATCGCTCCGATAGAAACCGATAGCACTTACTATGGGTTTAAAATTAGTTCTCTGCCAAAAGGTAATTACTATGAATTATCCTGCCGCGAACGTGATTTAGATGAGTCTCAATAAGTCAAAATTAAACTCTGAAAATAAGAGCCAATATTCCTGTTTAACTTAAAATATCAGACCCATATAAACTAAGTGAGCAAGATGCTTTTGAACTACCTTTTCAAAAGCATCTTGTTCCAAAGCACTATTCATCAAGTTATTTTAAAAAACCGCTCCAACACCTCATCCCTCTCACTCAAACTATTGGTACTTAAAAACCCAAACATCAAACCATCTATTAGATTTAAAACCATATCGGCATCAGGTTTTAAGGCACGAGTTTCCAAACTAAAAATTAGGTCAAAAAGTTCTTTAAGTAGCCATTTTCTATATTCAATCGCCATGCGGTAAGCCCTTGGGTAAAGCAGTTTTAATTCAAAAATAGCTTTAAACAAAAGATGGTAAAAGCTATTTACATCAACATGTAAACGGACAATTTCTTTGAGTTTATCGGCTGCGGTTGGGTAGCGGTGTGAATAGACAATTACCAGTACTTCTTCTTTGAGTCGGCTTTTTTGAAGGATTAAGCATATTTCAACAAGGCGTTCTTTCGAGTGAAAGTAGTTATAAAACGTCGCTTTTTGAATTCCGGATTTTTTAACAATCAGATCTACACCAGTGGTGTGAAATCCATAGGTAGTAAATAAGTTTATAGCCGTACGAATAACGTGTAATTTTTTGGAAGAGGTTTCTAAATTTGGCATAGTTTTACCGTTATAAATTCTTGTTGTTTCTAAATGAGATACTTTTTTGGGAGAAAAAAAGGCATAGCAAAGCCATAAAGACTGTGTTTTGCACATCTCAAGTTTTATTGTTAATTAATTTTTTGGTCGCGACGAATTAAAGCCTGAAAGCGCTAATCGCTATCAAGCAGCTTATAAATTTAAGTCGTGTCGATACAGACTTTGGCAAAGACTGCCAAGAAATAATGGATGTGCAAAGCCAACTCCTTTTTATTGGGAGTTCTGCCAAGTCATTAAAATTATGGTGGCAGAACGGAAGAAGGTTGACAGACTGGTCAAACGAGGCCAGCACACCCACAGGTGTCCCCCTCCCGTTCCGCCGCAGAGGGGGCACGAGGGTGCACACACTAAAAGTATAAAACCTTTAGTGTTCGTTTGAATCAGCCTGTCAAAGCCGGCTGGCAATGGGGCCAGCAGGCAAAGAATAGTGCTCTACCCTTTTACAGTCAAGCACACAAAATGACATTTGTTTTAAATTAGATCATTAAAAAGTAAGGATAAATAATGAGTGAGTTATTGTTAAAGTGGGGTTTATAAAAAGAAATCATTAAAGTCGAAACCAAGGTTTTTTGGGCTTAGTCCCAGTATATGCTGGGCTAACTTTAATTGGCCCCTGACCTTTTTCACATTCTTGCACGCCCCACTCACTCGGGCGAAAACGCGCATTAGGTCCATCGGGTTCAGGTTTACCAAATTCTTTTGCAATATCGTGATCAATTACTGGAATTTCATGTAACACAATGTCCCCACGAGAACAGGCGATGGTAGGACGCTTTGTGTCGTAAACCCATTTACCGTAACCATTTTCCTCCTTAGGATCAAAGCGCATAACTGGACCTATTTGCTGATCCCACGCCAGCTCCATTCGAGGAGGCTCCATCGCAGTTACCCACATTCCTGCGACTTGTACAGGATGAGGGAAACGTACAGCTTGTAATCCCCGTAAACTCAGGGGTAATTGTGGCTCACCATTATCAAAAGCATCATAACGACTGATTAAGCTCCCTTTGGGAATCAACAGTTCACCATATTGGGCATCTTGAGATAAAACGAAATGACTGCGACTTTCTTTATAATGCTCTTTAAGCGCAAAATCATACCCTACCGATGCAATCATATAAAATAAATAACCTGCCCACAGGTCACATATCAATGCCAATACCGTAATGAATAATGTCTTTTTAGAAAAAAACCTTACAGGCTTTTGCGCCTTATTTCGCCAAAAGAGTATTACTTTCACCAACAAGCCTATTGTTAGAACAGCACCAATTAATGGAGTAATAAACAACAGAAAAATTGCGAAAAAAGAGAATGGCTGTACTGGTATCATAATTTTTAAATCTTTAACTTCATATTTTTCTAAGGCGGGCCGCTAAGAAAATTATATATATGTATATAAAAAAATAGGCATTGCTATTTAGTGCTTACATTACAAAATAGGAATAGTTGCTTCCATTTTTACTTATGATTTTTTAAAAATATATGCCTTTTCTCAATTTAATATGATTGGCCTGCTATGAAGTATAAAAATTAAACTAGCCAAATAACGCTAATCTAAATAAAAAAGCTAAGCCCCGATTACCGAGGCTTAGCTTTGGAAAATAAATTAAACAGCCATCCTAAGGTAGACTATTTAAGCTTAGATCAATATAAATATTTTACTGAAAATCCTGTGTACTAATTTTAGACAACTTTAAAAGTATCTATCGGGTAAATTGCTGCTCAAGCATTGTTTTCCCCCATTGATTTCCTTCCCATTCTTTCGTCAGTTTAAAACCAAACGACTCATAAAGTTTACGAGCTGCGTCAAGACCACTAAATGTCCATAATTGCACAGCAGAGAATCCTTTTTGATCACAAAAATCTATAGCTTCTGCTAATAATTTTTTCCCGATACCACTACCTTGATATCCATCCTCAAGAATAAACCAACGTAAATGAGCTTCATTATTTCCTAAATCTTGACCATCTATGGCTACAGATCCAATAATCTGATCATTATGTATAGCAAGCCAAATGTTATTATTTTCATCATGTAGTCGTTCCGAAAACTCAGCAAGGCCGGATGCAACTTTACCTTCAAAGAAATATCCAAACCCATAGTTTTTTGCATAATATCTTCCATGCATTTCTGCGATGCGACCAATCATTCCAGCACGATATCCAGATACTATTTCAATATTTTTACTTACCTCAACAATTGGGTTGGTTCTACAAGCAACTAAAGCTTTTGCATAAGATGTAAGACCTTGAGCAATTTGTTTCTGTTCAAATGGTTCTGAATTTTCTATAGCGCGAATTACCCTCATTTCACCATATGCATTTATTTTTTTAACCGTATTACGTCCTTTATCAGTAAGTTGTAGCGATTTAGATCTTCCATCATTTATTGCTTGTACTTCTTTAATTTCGTCAGCTTCTATTAATTTACTTAGCATTCTACTTACACTAGATTTTTCCAAGCCCAAGATTTGTGCTAATTGGATAGCCGTCATAGAGCCATAATTTTCAATCTCTAATAGTGTATGAACCGCTGAAGGTGAATAGTCTGTAGCAGCCAGAGTAGCATTCATAAATCCCAGCTCACGAACCATGATTCGTGAAGATCTACGAATTTCTTCAATTAATTTACTATCTATCATACAAACACCTCCAAATATAGTTGTATCATACAACTATATTTGGAGATATGAGTCAATTATTTATTACTATCGATAAAGTAGATAAGGACTTTAATTATGAGTTAGTACAAATAAGACCTTCCAAATAAAAAAAGCTAAGCCCCTATTACCGAGGCTTAGCTTTAAAAATAATTTTAAATTAAAAAATTACTTATTTGATGTCTGCAAATTCAGAAACAGGTTTGTTCACTTCAACTTTTGTGCCACCAAATTTTTCGCTCACAAACTTTTGAACTTTAGGTAAGTGGTAAAGTTCACCAAGTTTTGTATAGATCGGATCGTTTTTGTTCGCTTCAGCAACACCCAACAAATTCACATAAAGCTTTGTAGACTGATCAATAGGCTCCCGGAAGATCGCATCTTTCATTACATTTAAGCCGCCTTCAAGCGCCAATGTATTACCCAACACAATCGCATCTACATCGTTTTTAACACGAACTGCTGTAGTCATTTGAATTGGTTTTAATTGTAAGTTTTTAGGGTTTTCAACGACGTCATTGGTCGTCCCTTTTACAGGGTCAAAGTCTGGTTTTAGTTTAATCAATTTAGCAGACTGTAATAATGTTAAAGCACGCGCTTCGTTAGCAGTATCGTTTGGAATTGCGATGGTCGCGCCTTGTGGGAACTCTTCAACAGATTTAACTTTATTTGCATAAATACCCATTGGCTCTAGGTAAGTTGTCGCAACAGCAGCAACTTTAGCTGTATTTGAAGAATTATAAGCTGCCAAATAGTTAAATGACTGGAACGCATTTACGTCTTGTTCGCCACTTGCTACAGATGTGTTAAGCACAACGTAGTCAGTCAGGTTAGTAACTTCGAGTTTAATGCCCGCTTGAGCAGTTTCAGGCAGCGTCGCCACGTATTTCCATACGTCAGTGTCTGAACCTGTAGAAACTAGTTTAATTGTTCGAACTGACTCAGTTTTGTCTTTAGCTGATGCTGTATTTTCAGTTTTTGCAGGTTCTTTATTACATGCAGTCAGTGTTAGAACAGATGCGCTGAACAGAACACTAAATAATTTTTTCATAGATACATCCTAAAATAGGAAACGCCTATCTTATAAAAGAGTCAGGCATTGCCAACCAATGGGTCAAAATACAATTTTGGGGCGGAAATAATTTCCAGATATCGGGTTTAGAAAACTGAATTCAGCATCATTCCTTCCTTGAACTTGCTCGCTGAACAATAGAATTATGTTTTGAAACAGTTTCTAAATATTGGCTCATCATATATCAATAAATGAATATTCTACAAATAACTTGTACGATTCTAATATATAGACCTCTTATAACTAAGATATTGAAAACATAAAATATATTATATAAAGATAGTATTTTTGATTAAAATTTATACTCAATTGATTTATATGAAATTTTCGGCATTTATTAGCAATATTTAAGCTAAATAGAGTTGTAGTTTTTATTTTAAGCATAAAAAAAAGCCCCTACTTTCACAGGGGCTTTTCGAATTTGGCGGAAGCGGTGAGATTCGAACTCACGGAGGACTCACACCCTCGTCGGTTTTCAAGACCGGTGCATTAAACCGCTCTGCCACGCTTCCATGTGCGTAAGAATACAAAGCTTATTCATTTTATTCAAGAAAAAAATCACCGCTTTGTGTTCAAGTGCATATTGTTTCATCAATTTTACAGTTGGGCAGCCAATTCTGCTCCTTCTTTGATCGCACGCTTGGCATCTAGCTCTGCTGCGAGCTTTGCACCACCAATAATATGGTAGTTCGCGATCGTCGACTCACCTTCTTTTGGCATTAAGTTTTTTACCGACTCTTGCCCTGCACACACCACTACCGTGTCTACACGTAAAAGCTGGTCTTGACCATTGTGCTCAATCCAAAGCCCTTCTTCGGTAACTGCTTTATATTGCACACCACGTAGCATACGCACACCATGCTTTTTAAGCTGTGCACGATGGACCCAACCCGAAGTTTTGCCAAGACCAATACCAAGTGGTGTTGTTTTACGTTGCAATAAATAAATTTCACGGATTGCCGGCTCAACAACTGGCGGCTGCATTCCCCCTTCAGAAATGTAGTTTGGATCTGGGTCAACACCCCATTCACGTTGCCACTCGGCTAAAGGTTGAGGCTGTGGTTGATGTGGGGGTTTAAGCAAAAATTCAGATACATCAAACCCAATACCGCCCGCGCCAATCACTGCAACTTTTCGTCCAACTTCAGCACCCTGTAAAACTTGAGCATAAGAAAGAACTTGAGGTGAATTACTTCCTTCAATCTTTAATGCACGCGGCACGACTCCAGTCGCCACAATCACCTCATCAAAACCTTCACGTTCAAGTTGTTCACGATTAACACGAGTATTTAAACGAACATCTACGCCAGTTTTTTGAAGTTGTACTTTAAAGTAGCGAATCGTTTCGTGGAATTCCTCTTTACCCGGCACCACCTTTGCAAAGTTAAATTGACCACCTACATCTGAAGTTGCTTCAAATAGCGTCACTGCATGGCCACGGCTTGCCGCAACAGTTGCCGCCGACATACCCGCTACTCCACCGCCCACAACTGCAATTCGCTTAGGCTGTTTAGTCTTTAAATAGACCAGTTCAGTTTCATGGCCTGCACGTGGGTTAACCAAACAAGACACACGCTTATTTTTAAAGGCGTGGTCTAAACAGGCTTGGTTACACGCAATACAGGTATTAATTTCATCAACACGGTTAGTCGCAGTTTTATTTACCCAAAATGCATCGGCTAATAATGGACGCGCCATTTGAACCATATCTGCTTTGCCACTTGCCAAAATTTCTTCGGCAGTTTCAGGCATGTTAATTCGGTTTGACGCAATAATCGGAATAGAAATATGTTGTTTTACATGAGCCGTGTAATCGACAAAAGCTGCTCGAGGCACTGACGTTACAATGGTCGGAACACGAGCTTCATGCCAGCCAATGCCGGTATTTAATAAAGTCACCCCTGCTTTTTCTAAAGCTTTGGCTACAGTCACCACCTCTTGCATGGTGTTACCGTCATGAACTAAATCGAGCAACGACAAGCGGAAACAGATAATAAATTTTTCACCAACTTTTGCACGAATCGCCTTTACGACTTCGACCGGAAAGCGCATACGGTTTTCAATATCACCGCCCCAACGGTCAGTACGCTGGTTCACATGGCTGCTTAAAAACTGGTTAATCAGATAACCTTCCGAGCCCATAATTTCAACGCCGTCATAGCCCGCTTTTTTGGCAATGTCAGCACAATGTGCATAGTCATCAATCGTACTTAAAATATTTTTTTCAGAAAGCTGACGCGGTTTAAATGGTGAAATTGGCGATTTGATCGGACTAGAAGACACTGCAAAAGGTTGATAACCATAACGGCCAGCATGCAAAATTTGCATTAAAATTTTTGAACCGTGCTTATGCACAGCATGTGTAACCAGACGGTGCTGTGGAATATCGGTTAAACCATTCATGGTTCCACCCATGGGTAGTAGCCAACCTTGACGGTTTGGAGAAATCCCCCCAGTCACAATCAGGCCAACCCCACCTTTTGCACGCTCTTCAAAATAAGCTGCCAGTTTTGGGTAATTGTAAAAACGGTCTTCAAGCCCCGTATGCATGGATCCCATCACCACACGGTTTTTAATGGTGGTAAAGCCTAAATGTAATGGTTTTAATAAATTGGCGTAACTTGTCATGCTGCGTCCCAATAATTTTTTGCAACTTGTTGCATAGTACTTTAATACTTTTCTGATAATTTTGGATGACCATGCAAAGAAATTTATCGGAGCTTATGGTCAATCCAGTAAAACAGCTCCTATTGCTTTTATTTAATGACGCTAATGAAATCTAACTCTTTCTCCCATTTATATAATAAAAACAGCATAATCACGCCAAGAATGGTTCCAATAGGAAATGCAAAAAGTAAAAATATCGTTAGAAAAAGAGAAATATATCTAGAATTTTTTGTGCCATCTAAAACTCTTTTAGCAGCGTATATATGGAGTCCAATAACTACCCCTTTTCCAATAATTCCACCAAGTAAATATGTAGGAATAGGGTCATTTAATGCCATGTAATGGTAAATCATATAAATCGCGTCGAGTACCGTGATCGCAGCCACAACATAGTGTGCACGTGATAAGCCAATATTTTTCTTCATATTCATCCTGTTTTCTTTTTAAGTTATTAAAAGTCTTTTCTTATTTGGACAACCATACTTCATTTAACTCTTCTTATTCTATAAATAGCCTTATATTTTTTATCAAATTAAAACTTCAAATCAGAACTAGTGAATTAATGCTTTTTTTGCGAAAAAAAGCACCATGAATAGTGCTACAATAGCCGCCATTCAGAATTCTCAAGACCGCCTATATGGGGTCTTTTTCATAAATGTTAGGATTAGCAATGACTGATAATGCAACTATCTTGCAGCATGTACCAGTAGGCAAAAAAGTTGGGATTGCCTTCTCCGGAGGCCTAGACACTTCAGCTGCCTTATTGTGGATGAAACAAAAAGGCGCAGAACCTTATGCATATACTGCAAACTTAGGCCAGCCAGATGAAGATGACTACGATGCAATTCCAAAGAAAGCAGAACAATACGGCGCTGTAAAAGCTCGCTTAATTGACTGCCGCTTACAACTTGCGCTTGAAGGTATTGCTGCGATTCAGTGTGGTGCATTCCATATCAGTACAGGTGGCGTTCCATATTTCAATACGACTCCACTCGGTCGTGCAGTAACAGGTACTATGTTAGTTACTGCAATGAAAGAAGATGACGTAAACATCTGGGGTGACGGCTCAACTTATAAAGGTAACGATATTGAACGTTTCTATCGTTATGGTTTGTTGACTAACCCAAATCTTAAAATTTATAAGCCTTGGTTAGATCAAAACTTCATCGATGAACTCGGTGGCCGTGCTGAAATGTCACAGTTCCTCATCGACAACGGTTTTGACTACAAAATGTCAAAAGAAAAAGCGTACTCAACTGACTCAAACATGTTGGGCGCGACTCACGAAGCAAAAGATCTTGAATACTTAAATGCCGGTATCAAAATCGTTGACCCAATTATGGGTGTTGCTTTCTGGAAAGATGAAGTTGAAATTACTCCAGAAGAAGTGACTGTACGTTTTGAAGAAGGTGTACCTGTTGCATTAAACGGTCAAACTTTTGACAATCCGGTTGAGCTTATTCTTGAAGCAAACCGTATTGGTGGCCGTCATGGTTTAGGTATGTCTGACCAAATCGAAAACCGTATTATCGAAGCAAAATCTCGTGGTATTTATGAAGCACCGGGTATGGCTCTTCTTCATATTGCTTACGAGCGTTTAGTTACTGGTATTCATAACGAAGATACGATCGAACAATACCGCATTAACGGTTTACGTTTAGGTCGTTTACTTTACCAAGGCCGCTGGTTCGACTCTCAAGCGCTTATGTTACGTGAAACTGCACAGCGTTGGGTAGCTAAAGCAATTACTGGTGAAGTAACTCTTGAACTTCGTCGTGGTAATGACTACACCATCATGAACACTGAATCTCCGAACTTAACGTACGAAGCTGAACGTTTAACAATGGAAAAAGGCGATTCAATGTTTACGCCAATGGACCGTATTGGTCAGTTGACTATGCGTAACCTCGACATTACCGATACACGTGCAAAACTTGGTATCTATACAGATGCTGGTTTGCTTTCAATCGGTCAAGGTTCTGCTGTGCCACAACTCGATAGCAAGAAAAAATAATTTTCTTACTTAATAAAAAAGCCACCGACAAAGGTGGCTTTTTTATTTTAAGTCTCTGTTTAAGCAGGTTCCACTACTTCTAGAGGCTGATAATAAATCTGGTTACGTCCAAGCTGTTTAGCCCGATACAAAGCTTGATCCGCAGCATGAATTAACTTTTCCTGATTTACTTTAAAACCTTCTGTATAAACAGTAAAACCTAAACTAATGGTGACCTGCTTAGAAACTAAAGATGCAGCATGAGGAATCGCTTGTCGCTCAATCGCTTTATAAATATTTGCAGCGACCGCATAAGCACCTTGTGCAGGTGTTTTCGGCAACAGCACGACAAACTCTTCTCCGCCATAACGGGCCACAAAATCAACATGGCGTATCGAATTTTTAATTGCAGAGGCAATAGATGAGATGACCTTATCGCCCATTTGATGCCCATAAAAATCGTTATAATTTTTAAAAAAATCGATATCAATAAATAAAACAGCCAATGGACGCTTTTCTTGCTTTGCGCGATAGTAAAAAAAGTCGAACATCTCATCAAAAGTACGTCGATTTGAGATATTGGTCAGTGCATCCTGCTGACTTAAATGAAGCAACTCAGATGCCTCAATTCTTAAAATCTGTTCATTAAGTTCAGCAAGCTGGTTATTTAAAAAAAGACTTCTTTCTCTAGAGGTGAGCATCGTGCTAATTGAAAAACCTAAAATACAGCTTCCAAACAGCGCTCTTCCCAAAGCAATATAATCACAATTTGCTTGCAATAAAATCAGTAGAGAAAAAACACAAATCGCTGCGATCAAACCCACATAAAGCATATGCAGAGGCTTTATTCCGCTTAAAATAAACCCCAGCATATATAAGAAGGAAATTAGTAACATCGACTGGTTTTTAAGGGCGACATTTTCTACGCTAAGAAGCAGCATTGCATTGATAATAATGGTCAGAAATACAATGCCACAGGCAGCGATATAAAAATATTCACTGAGGCCTTTAAACTTTGCAAAAACCCAAAATAGTAGTAGCGCACAAGCAATATTCATTGCACTCAGTAAGCAATAGATGAAGTCCCAAGTAATATTAGGCACCCCGATTACCAAGTAGTCAGTTGGTAAAGCAAGTAAAATAAAAATAAGGTAGGTTAAAATGCCACTTGCTAAAAATTTTGAGATATTCTGTTTAGTTCGCTCAAGGTTTAGGCACCAGAATTTTTTTTCTAATTGATGTGGCAAAGGCGTATTGGCATAACGATGGGTATGTAGAGTTACCAAATATTCTATTTCTTCTTTTGCTTTGAGTAATTCATGTACATTTCCCCTATTCGCCACTACTTGATTCCTGCTTCTTACACATTAACAAAATATAACATTATTTTTTAATGCGTCTGGCGCTTTATTTTGCCATTTGTCCGTAATTCTCGTTACCATTTTCACACTTTATCGATTATCATTTGTTTTATTTCGAAGTTTGAACTGCCTTGGACTCTATTACCCTGCTCCAGCCAGATGATTGGCATGCACATTTACGTGATGGTTTAGCATTAAAACGTACTGTACCTGATTTGGCCAAACAATTTGCTCGTGCGATCTGTATGCCAAACCTTGTTCCACCTGTAAAAACTGTGGAAGAAGCATTGGCTTACCGTGAACGTATTCTTGCACATGTTCCAGAAGGTCTTAATTTTGACCCGCGTATGGTGCTTTATTTTACTGATTTCACCTCACCAGACGAAGTTCGTAAAATTAAAGAATCTGGACATGTAAATGCTATTAAACTTTACCCAGCAGGCGCGACCACCAACTCTGATAACGGTGTAAGTGATATTCGTAAAGTTTATGCAGTCATTGAGCAACTAGAAGAGCACCAAGTTCCGTTATTACTTCATGGTGAAGTGACTCATAACCATGTTGATATTTTTGACCGTGAAAAACGCTTCCTAGATGAAGTTTTATCACCGTTATTAAAACAGTTTCCAAAACTTAAAGTGGTACTTGAGCACATCACAACAAGCGATGCTGCACACTTTGTTTTAGAACAAGATCGTAATGTCGCTGCAACAATCACGCCTCAGCATTTATTATTTAACCGTAATGATATGTTGGTGGGTGGTATTAAACCGCATTTCTATTGTTTACCAATTTTAAAGCGTCAAACTCACCAGACCACTTTGCTTGAAGTTGCAACGAGCGGTAACCCTAAATTTTTCTTGGGTACAGATAGCGCACCTCACTCGCAAAATGCAAAAGAAAATGCGTGTGGCTGTGCAGGCTGTTATAGTGCACCTAATGCAATTGAACTTTATGCTCAAGCATTTGATCAAGTGGGTAAATTAGAGCGCCTAGAAGGCTTTGCTAGCCACTTTGGTGCAGACTTCTACGGTCTACCACGTAATACTTCTACGATTACTTTGGTAAAAGAAGATAACCTCGTTCCAGAATCTTTTGATTATTTAGATGATCAAAAAATCATCCCGCTGCATGCCGGGAAAACGCTGCAATGGAGAAAAGTGTGACACAAGAAACCTCTGTCCCGGTCATTGGCCAACGTTTTCGTGGCTTCTTACCTGTTGTTGTTGACGTTGAAACGGCAGGTTTTAATGCCCAGACAGATGCATTGCTAGAAATTGCGTGCATTCCAATTGTGTATGATGCTCAGGGACAATTTGTCCCTGGTCCAGCATTTCATGCGCATATTAACCCATTTGAAGGGGCTAATCTCGACCGCCGTTCTCTAGACTTTATTGGTATTGATCCATTCAATCCAATGCGTATGGCAATGGCTGAAGATGAGCGCACCGCATTACGCCGTATCTTTAAATCGGTGAATGAAGTCCGTAAACAGCAACATTGTACCCATGCAGTGCTAGTTGGTCATAATGCGCATTTTGATCTTGGCTTTTTACAAGCAGCAATTGCACGTACAAGCACAAAAAATCAAAATCCATTCCATAGCTTTTCAGTGATGGATACGGTTACTTTAAGTGCTGTTATGTTTGGACAAACTGTACTTGCGAAAGCGTGTATTCAAGCTGGAATTGAGTTCGATGGCAAAGAAGCACACTCTGCTTTGTACGATACTCAGAAGACTGCTGAACTGTTTTGCTATATTTTGAACAAACTGTCACCTTACCTCCTTGACAGTTTGGTGGCGGCTTCTTAAGATACCGCCATCCTCAACGTCCCTATCGTCTAGAGGCCTAGGACATCGCCCTTTCACGGCGGTAACCGGGGTTCGAATCCCCGTAGGGACGCCATATTCTCTTCTTATAAAATTCCTTTCTATTTTATTTTTATATTTCTAATTTTCTGTATTTCCTAATAAAATACACTTGTACACATATATCAACAATCCAGTATTTCCTTTACATAGATTTACAATATAATAATTCTTATTTTTATACTGATATTTATTATCAACAAGGTTTTAAATGGATCTTAAGCTTCGCCTTCTCTCCCTGAGCATCGCTCAACTCTGCTGTATTTCAAGTGCTTTCGCAGAAACCAATGGTTCCTCAACGACGCTTGCTACCATTAAGATTAAAGCCCAACAAGCTGCCGACCAAGCCTATAAAGTCGATAGCTCAACTAGCGCAACACGTAGCGAAGTCGCATTAAAAGATACGCCACAATCTGTCAGCGTGGTGACTCAAAAAGTAATTGAAGATATTGGTGCGACACGTTTAATCGAAGCGCTTGATTTGGCTGGCGGCGTTACTCGTGCTAATAACTTTGGTGGCCAAGGCTTAACAGGGTTTAACCTTCGTGGTTTCACCAGCGGTGAGTTTTACCGTAATGGATTCCCGATTAACCGTGGTTATCCAAATGCGCCAGATAGCAATACTATTGAACGTGTAGACGTTTTACGTGGTCCCTCTTCTAGCTTATATGGCCGTGGTGATCCAGGTGGTACGTTTAATCTAATTTCTAAAACACCGAAGTCTGAGCAACAAACCATTTTAGGTGCCCAGCTTAGCAGTGAAGGTTTATATCGTACTACTATAGACACTACAGGCACTATTCCAAATGCAGAAAACATTGGTTATCGCCTCAATGTGATTGCAGAAGGTGGTGATAGTTACCGCGATCATGTCGAGTCCAAACGATATGGAATTGCACCAGTCATCCAATGGCAAGCTTCTGATGCAACCAAAGTTACTTTTGAAGCAGATATATTACGAAATCAGCATCCACTTGATCGTGGCCAAACACGCTATGGAGGTCAGAAATCATTTAACAGTTCACCCGAAACCTATTTATGGGAAACAGGTAAATACAACAACCGACTCTATAATGATAATGACATGACTCAATTACGAGTCGAACACGACTTTGGAAATGACTGGAAGCTTAATGCTGGTGTGCAATATTTAAATGGCAAATTGTATGGCTATGCAGTAGAAGCAAATGGCATTCAAAATGACGGCGAAACTTTAGGCCGGAATTACAACTATCGCGAATTAAAATGGCAAGATACAGACGCCCAAATTAATCTAACAGGTAATTTCCAGCTTTTAGGATTAGCACATACCTTAGTGACTGGGCTTGAATATGAAAATTATGATTATAAGTCATACATTATTCGCTCAAGCGAAGATATCGATAGCTACCTTATTAATATTTATAATCCGGTTTTAGGGCAACCACTACCTGAACTTAATACAGTTACTACACATGACCGTGAAAACTTAAAAACAACAGCCGTTTTTGTACAAGATCAAATCGAATTAAATGAACGTTTAAGTGCACTATTAGGTTTACGTTTTGAGCACTATGAACATGACTATCAGGATTTGCGCCCGAGTAAACCCAATTGGAACACTAGTCATGATGCATTTATTCCACGTTTAGGTTTAGTTTATAAAGCCAGTGATGACCTTTCACTCTATGGTAATGCTGCAAAATCTTTTAAACCAAATACTGGTGGAAGTCATAGTGGCGAAGGTTTTGATCCAGAAGAAGGTATAGCTTACGAGTTAGGATTTAAATGGTTAGCTCTCAATAATATGCTTTCAGTCGACTCAGCTATTTTCTATGCTAATAAAGAAAACGTTTTAACAAATGATCCTTTATTCTCAAATTATAAAGTGGCTGCTGGTGAAGTTCGTAGCCAAGGCATTGAGCTAAACGTTGCGGGACAAATTACTCCAGCTTGGAAAATTATTGGCGGATATGCCTATACAGATGCGGAAGTAACTAAAGACAATACTTTGCAAAAAGGAACCGCTTTAGCCAATATTCCAAAGAATAGTTTTAATCTTTTAAATATCTATGAATTTCAGGACGGTCCTTTACAAGGCTTAGGTCTAGGCATCAATCAAAAATACATTGATAAACGTGCAGGACAAACAGCTAATAGTACTTACACCATGAAAGGTTATGCAGTTACAGATTTAGTTTCTTATTATCAGGCAACACCAAAACTTCGTCTTAACTTAGATGTGAAGAATATTTTTGATAAAGTTTATGATGAAAGTGCTTTTCGTTCCTATGCTTATCCGGGTGAATCACGTACGGTTCAATTGGGTATGAGCTATATGTTCTAAAACAAATGCGCCATTTTCAATTGTTGAAATGGCGCATCTGGTTTACGCAGACTTACGTGAATTCACTTGTCCTTGAATCACCGCTTTAATATTGCCTTTGGCATAATTTAAAAACACCACTAGTGGTGAAAGTTTTGGATTTGGTTTTTTACCCTTACCAATGGTTTTAAATTGAGCGGCATACCAAATAATTTCCATAATTGCCATTTTATCGACAAAAGGTAAACCTGTTTTAATCGGCTTTACGGCATAACGCACGTCTTGCCCTGCAATTAAACGTTCTGTTAAATCAGTTTCCACAGCAAATGGACGAGCAATACCAATAAAGTCACATGTTCCACTTTCAAGTGCAGCGTTCATGCCTTCTACAGTACGAAAACCGCCTGTCACCATAAGTTTACACTTAACATGCTGGCGAATTTTTTCAGCAAAATCTAAAAAGTATGCTTCACGTGCAATCGTACTTGCTTTACGTTTGTCAGCCTTAGCTCCAGCCATTGCTGGTGCCTCATAAGTTCCACCTGAAATTTCAATTAAATCAATACCAGCTTCATCCACTGCTTTAAACACTGAAATCACGTCTTCTTCGCTAATACCACCACGCTGGAAATCAGCCGAGTTAAGCTTCACTGAAATGATAAAATTATCTGAAGTCGCTTCACGTACCGCTTTATAAACTTCTAGTAAAAAACGAGTACGATTCTCAACTGAACCGCCCCACTGATCTGTACGCTTATTGGTTAATGGCGATAAAAACTGGCTAATTAAATAACCATGTGCGCCGTGTAATTGCACCCCTTCAAAACCTGCTTTTTCACAGATTTGAGCTGATGTGGCAAAGCGTTTAATAATATCTAGAATCTCTTCATGAGTAAGTTCACGTGGTGTTCCAAACATGGTTGCTAATGCTGGACTAAAAGGTACTGCTGATGGTGCTACGGTTTCTTTATTTAAACCTTTTGGACACTGGCGACCTGGATGCGATAATTGAATCAACTGAACCATGCCATATTTTTTACCTAATGCCGCCCACTCTTTTAAGCGCTCTAGGTCACGTTCAGTTTCAATAACTACAACACCTGGTTCATTTTTTGCTCCGGCATTTACCATGACATTACCCGTAATTGCACAGCCAAGCTCACCTTTTGCCCATGCACCATATAGACCCAAATGTAAGTCATTTGGTTGGCCTTCATAATTTGCAAGCGCTTCACTCATTGCGCCTTTAATAATTCGATTTTTAAAGGTGGTATTACGAATTGTGATGGGTTGAGCAATCTGGTTCATGGTTAACCTCTTTTTTTGATTTTTAGAGCAATTACTCTAATTTAAATAAGTTATTGTGCATGTCAAGGCATAATCGATAACTGACAATAGCACATGTCAATTTTAAAGAATATAAAAATATGCAACTTTTTGCATAAAATAAAAATTTTAATTATTTTATTAAAAAACAAGTAATTAAGATCTTTATTTTAAAAAGATGCTCTAATTAACTGTCTGGTATATTCAGTCTGAGGCTTAGAAAATAGAAGTTCAGTTTCCTGATATTCAACAACTTTGGCATGACGTAATACCATCACTTTATGGCACAGTGCTTTCACTATATTGAGATCATGACTAATAAAAATATAACTTAACTGCTCGCTTTGCTGTAATTGTCGCAACAACTTGATCATGGCTTTTTGCGTGGTCCGATCTAAGGCAGAGGTAGGTTCATCCAAAATTAAAAGTTTAGGCTGAACCACTAAAGCTCTAGCTAAGGCCACACGTTGACGTTGGCCACCTGAAAGCTCATGAGGATAACGGTGTTGAAAATCTTCAGCCAATTCAACTTTTACCAATACAGATTCAACTTGCTGTTTGATCTCGTTATCAGCTACTGCTTTCACTTTCAATCCTTCAGCAATAATCTGCCCTACTGTCATACGCGGGTTTAAACTTCCAAATGGGTCTTGGAATACAAGTTGAAAATCAGATCTCATCAAACGTAGGACTTTGCGCTGTAGCTGATTCAAATCTTGCCCTAAAAAAACAATCTGCCCTTCACTTTTAATAAGTCGGACCAAAGCCATCGCCAGAGATGACTTACCCGCACCACTTTCACCAACCAACCCAAGCGATTCACCTTGAGCAAGATCAAAACTCAAATCTTCTATTGCGGTGAAATACCCTTGAATGCGATTTAAAATTCCTTTTCTTATAGGAAACTGCACGCTAAGCTGTCGAACTGATAAAACATTCTGTTGAGCGGGTCTAGACTCTACTTTTCCAAAATCATGATCTAATAATTGTGCTGTATAACTTGTTTTAGGGTTTGTAAAAATTTGGCTCAGTTCACCTTGCTCTACTACACACCCACTTTGCAATACAATAAGTTTTTCAGCATAGCGATACACTAAATTGAGGTCATGGCTAATTAAAATAAGTGCCATTCCATATTTTGCTTGCAAAGATTTTAATAGCTCTAAAATTTGTATCTGCAAAACCACATCCAACGCAGTAGTAGGTTCATCAGCAATCAAAATTTTAGGCCGAAGCGCCAATATCATCGCGATCATGACACGTTGTTTTTGTCCACCAGAGAGTTCATTTGGATAGCGTTTTAAAATTTGTTCTGGTTCAACAATTCCCACATCTTTTAGTAGCTCAACTATTTTCTTTTGGACCTCAATTTTTGAAAAACCTGATAAAAGAAGATTTTCCCCTATAATTTTTTCAACCCGATGTAACGGATTTAACGCAGTAGCAGGCTCCTGAAAAATCATAGCGATTTGTCGACCGCGTAAATTTGATTGAGCTCTTTCATCTAGCTCAAGCATATTTTGTGAATCAATCCAGACCTGACCCGTTATTTCTAATTTTTCTTGTAGCAAACCCATTATTGCTAAGCAACTCATCGATTTACCAGAACCACTTTCGCCCACAATAGCGAGTGTTTCCCCTTCGCTTAAGTAAAAATTCAGATCTTCCAATAAAACCTTTTGGTCTTTGGTTTGAACTGAAAGCTGCTCTACTTTTAATAATGCTAAAGCGGGATTTAAATTATTTTCTTGGGTCAAAAGCATCACGAGCCGCCTCCCCAATATAAATTAAAAGTGAAAGAACAATCGCCAGACTAAAAAAGCCTGAAATTGCTAGCCATGGCGCATCTAAATTATTTTTACCTTGTAGCAATAATTCACCTAAAGAGGCAGCATCTGGCGGCAGACCATAACCTAAAAAATCAAGAGCAGTTAAAGCGCTAATGTTAGTTGTTAAAATAAAAGGTAACTGAGACAAACTCGAACTGATCGCATTAGGCAAAATATGCCTAAAAATAATCGCGCGATCGGTCACTCCCAAAACTTGGGCTGCACGAACATAATCTAACTGGCGAGCTTTCAAAAATTCTGCTCTGACAATTCCCACCAAAATGGTCCAGCCAAAAAAGAGCATAATAAAAAATAGCCAATATACATTTGGAACAAACATGCTGACTAAAATCATGACCATAAAAAGCATGGGTAAGCCATTCCAGACCTCAACCAAACGTTGTCCTAATAAATCTACCCAACCGCCATAGTAACCTTGAATGGCGCCTACAGTAATTCCAAATAAAGAGGAACAAAAGGTTAAAGCTAAACCAAAAAGTAACGATACTCTTAAGCCATAAAGAATGCGGGCAAAAACATCCCTTCCTTGATCATCTGTTCCCAACCAGTTTTGCTTGGAAGGCGGTGACGGCACAGGAACTGCCAAATCTAAATTGGGCGTTTGATATGAAAGCTGAATGAGGGGCCAAACTGCCCATCCTTTAGCCTCAATAAGCGATTGTACGGCGGGGTCTTTATAATCAGCTTCTGTTTCAAACACTCCACCAAACGTCGTTTCCGGATATGTTTTAAACACTGGCAAATAGTAAGAATCTTCATACTTCACTAACAATGGTTTATCGTTAGCAATCAACTCCGCGGCTAATGACAAAAGCAAAATTAGACTAAATAAAATAAAGCTGGCCCAGCCCAATTTATGCTGTCTAAAACGCTGTAATCGTGTCCGCACAATCAAGGACATTATTTGCCTCCTTGTGCATCAAAGTGAATTCGGGGATCAATCCACTGGTACAACACATCACATATGAGACGTAAAATTAGGCTAAATAAAGTAAAGAAAAATAAAACCCCAAAAATAACTGGATAGTCACGCTGGACAATTGCTTCAAAGCCCAACAAGCCCACCCCATCTAAATGAAAAATAATTTCTACAAACAGATTACCCACAAAGAAAATACCCGCTAACACTTCTGGCAAGCCTGCGAGCACAACTAAAATAGCATTACGAAATACATGTTTATATAAAACTTGTTGGCTGTTTAAACCTTTTGCATAGGCTGACAAAACGTAGGGTTTATTGAGTTCTTCTAAAAATGAGTATTTAGTTAAATAAGTTAAACTGGCAAAACCGCCTAATACCATGGTAATCAGTGGCAAACTCATATGCCATAAATAATCGGTAACTTTGCCCCAAAGACTAAGTTGATGGAAGTTATCTGATACTAAATTTTGTAAGGGAAACCATTGAAAATAAGAGCCACCCGCAAAAAAAACAACTAATAAAATGGCAAATACAAAACTTGGTACAGCATATCCCACCACAAGAACTAACGAAGTGGACCGATCAAACCACGAACCTTGTTGTCTTGCCTTTTTAATTCCCAGTGGAATAGAAATGAGATAAATGAGTAATGTACTCACCAGCCCAAGTGAAATGGAAACAGGCATTTTTTCCCACAACAATTGCACGACTGGTTTATCTTTAAAGAAACTTTGTCCAAAATCTAAAGTTAAATAGCCTTTTAACATTAGAAAAAAACGTTCAGGGGCAGAACGATCAAAGCCGTACTGAGCCTTAATTTGCTCAACCATTTCAGGGCTTAAACCTTGAGCACCTTGATAATAAGTTTCTGCACTTAATGCACGTCCAATTCCCAAATCGCTTTGTGCCTGATGTATTGCTTGCTCAACTGGCCCACCCGGTGCAATTTGCACAACCACAAAGTTAATCAATAAAATGACAAACAATGTGGGAATCATTAAAAGAAGTCGCTTGAGAATATATGAACCCATATAACAGGATTTCCTTTATGGCAGGTGCTTTTTATTGTTGATGTAAATATTTGGCAACTGTTTTGGCTTTGTTTACATCACTCCACCAATATTCTATCCCAGAAGAAAGTGCTGGTTTAACTTTAGGTTGTTGATACATATTCCAATAAGCATACCAGTTTTCACCTTTACCATAGGTCGGAATTTGATAATAACCAGCTCTAAGCAATCGATCGAGAATGCGAGTATAAATAATCTGTTGTTCACGGCTTTTACTTGCAACGAGTTTTGAAATCACTTGATCAATTACGGGGTTGCGAATCCCTGCATAATTATAATTTCCATCTTGCGCTGCGGCGATACTCCCCCAAAACTGAGTTTGTTCATTGCCCGGGTTGAGAGATTGCGGCAGATTCATTGTGGTCATATCAAAATCATAACGACGAGTCCTTTCTAAATATTGCGGAGCATCGATCTGACGCAAATTAACTGCAATACCTAACTTTTTTAGGTTACGAATAAAAGGTAAAAGTGTTCGTTGTTTACCATCTTGCTGAATTAAGAACTCAAGCTGAACTTTTTTGCCTTCTGGCGTAAATAATCGCCCTTCTTTAACTTTATAACCCGCCTGTATGAGTAATTGCCGTGCAGTTAACAAGTTCTGACGGTTGAACCCACTTGCATCCGACACTGGATATTTCCAGTCGGCTAAAACACCTTGTTGCATGAGTGGAGATAACTTAGGTAATAACGGTTTTAACAACTCTAATTCAGTTTTTGAAGGTCGACCTGTTGCTGCTAATTCACTATTTTCAAAATAACTTTGTAGGCGCTGATATTGGCCATAAAACAAAGCTTTATTCTGCCATTCAAAGTCATAGGCATAGGTTAAAGCTTGTCTAAAACGAATATCATTTAAAGGTTTTCGTCGCGTATTAAAAACATAGCTTTCAGTGGCGATAGGATTATGGTGACGAAACTTATATTGAGAAACCAACCCTGCTTTTACAGCTGGAAAACGATAATCTGTTACCCATTTTTTAGGATTAGTTTCTTCATGCAAAGTGTATTGCCCAGATTTAAATCCTTCAAAAGCAATATCCCAATTTCGATAATAAACATATCTCAAGCGGTCAAAATTATAACGTCCCTTATTAATAGGTAAATCTTTTGCCCAATAATTCGGGTTTCGTTTATAACTAATGCTTCTACCCGGATCGATTCGTTCAACTACATACGGTCCCGAACCAATAATCGGTTGTAGGGTAATTCGGCTAAAATCTCTTTTTTGCCAATCTGCTTTTGAATAAATCGGTAAGGTTGCCAAAATGAATGGCATTTTAGGATTATGTGTAGACTTAAAACTAAACTTTACTTGATGAGTATTTATTACTTCTGTTTTAGCCAAATCGGCAAGGTACATTTGCAAACCTAAATTAGACTTAGTCTGATAGGCATCAAAACTAAATTTAACATCCGTCGCAGTGACTGGCTGTCCATTACTAAAACGCGCTTTAGGGTTTAAATAGAAAGTAACAGACTGCGTTTTTTCTGGGTCATAACTCACTTTTTCTGCCAAAAGAGGATATAAAACTCCAACCTCATCTAACGACTGCGTCATTAAGGTATCAAAAAGATAATTAACGCCCTCAGTAGCATTCCCCTTACCATTCATACTATTGAGGTTATCAAAAGTTCCTTGAGCGGCCTGACTTAACAGGCCACCTTTAGGGGCATTCGGGTTTGCATATGGCATAGCCATCATTCCTAAATATTTAGGTTTGGAATGAATCGCTATATATGAAGTGGTTTGCTGTGCAGAAAAAACTGTATGTGAAACGACACTGAGCCCGACTAGCAGGCTCAGTTGAAAAGATGATTTATGCATAAATTGCTAATTATTTTATAAATTAGGCACTTTAATCACATCACCAATGCGAAGCTGAGTAGAAGGTGTTAAATTATTTAGCTCAGCCAAAAAATTGGTTTCTAAACCATATTTGCTAGCAAGGCCAATTAATGTATCACCACGCTTCACTTTGTATTCCACAACAGTTTTTGGAATTACAATATTTTGGCCGCGCTGTAAATTAGCACTCGCTTTTAATGCATTCATTTCAGCAAGTTCACGCACTGAAATGCCTGCACGGCTCGCAATACTATTTAATGACTCACCAGATTTCACAGTATATCTTTCAGTGTTTTTACCAGCCGCAACTGTTTTAGTTGAAGACTTAGTATCTACTTTAGCTGTTTCTACTGTAGGTACATCACCTGTTAGCTTTAAACGTTGCCCGACACGAACGCTACTGGTACGTGAAAGACCATTTAATGAAGCAAGGTAGTCCAGCTGTAAATGGTAGCGGTTAGCGATATTACCTAAGCTATCACCGGACTTAACCGTATAAGTTTCTGGTGTTTCTTCTTTAGTATTTTTAGAAGATTTAGTTGGCGCTTCTTCAATCGTTCCTGTTAGTTTTAAGCGTTGACCAGCACGCAAACCAGCAGTGCGAGACAAACCGTTTAGGTCAGCTAAATAGCTAGTTTGCAAATTATATTTACTCGCAATCGCATTTAAGCTATCACCAGACTGTACAACGTATTGTTCAGGAACACTTAAGCCTGCCGGTACTTTTAACGTTTGACCAAGCTGTACATGGCTATTTGCTTTTAAGTTATTTAACTCGGCTAACTCAGCTAGACTAATTTTTGATTTAGTTGCAATACTCGATAAAGTATCACCACGCTGTACTTTATAGCCTTCTGTTTTATAAGAAACACTTAACGTCGCTTTCTCAGATTTACTAGAAGTCTTAGTTTCAGCAACTTCATCTACAGTAATATCTTGTGTAGGCACATTAATTTTTTGGCCTACCAACAAATTACTGCCCGCCGTTAAACCTGGGGTTAACTCAGCAAGTTCCTGATTCGAGAGCGCATAACGATCTGCAATTAATTTCAGGTATTCACCACGCTTCACAGTATAGCTCTTAGTTGCTATACGTTTTGCACTTGCCTGAACAGCTTTTGGCTCGGCTTTAGCACTTGAGCGGCTATTCTTTGGTTCTTTTAACTGTAGTTTTTGCCCTACAAATAAGCCATCTGTCACTGATAAATCGTTATATTCAGCCAATTGTCTTACTGACAAATTAAACTGATTCGCTACACCACTTAAGCTATCGTTAGCCTGAACGATATATACATCTGGTTTAGCTGTGCTTTTTGAAGTCGTTTGAGTTTCTTGTGGCTTAGCGTCATAAAGGTAAAGCGTTGAACCAACATATAACGTCTTTTCTGGATCAATCTGGTTCCACTTAGCAACATCGCGCCAGTTTACGCCGTTTTTCATCGCAATAACGGCTAAAGTATCACCAGGTTGTACTGTATAGGTACTACGTTTGCCTTTTGGCTGCACAACCACTACATCTGTATCTGTTTTAATATAAGGTTTGTCTTTATTGCGACGACCATCTTCAGAGTTAGCAACAGTCACGTCTTCAGCTAAAGTTTTTGGATATGCAAAACCTTTACTTACTTCTTTACCTTGTTGCTCTGCAACTGACTGGCTTGTTTGAATCGCAGTTAACTTAATTTTGCCGTCATAAGGATCAACAATTTCTGTTCCTTGTGGTGCAATAGCTTTTAACTCAGCAACTACTTGGTCTTTTTCAGCCTGCGTTGGCTGTGGCTCTAAAGCTTGTTGAACTGTTTCTTTCTCACCTTCAGCTCGAACTGCCGCTAAAATCTTCTCACGCTCTGCAGCTGAGATTGGTGGCTCTGTCTTCACTTGCTTAATGTTTGCCGCTGGTGTCACAGCGACCGGAATACGTGGAGCACTCGGGACATCAGCCGAAGCTGCAAACGCGGCTAAAGCATCAGACCCGCGAGGTGTTGAAGTTTTTACCGTACTAGAGCTGCTCGTTGTTTTAGTAGGTGTTGACGGCTTAACTGGTTGAACCTGATTTGCAGGTGTTGTCTTAATTGTTACCGAAGTTGAAGCACTTGCATCTGGTTTAGATGGTGAAGTCGCATTTGCCCACCAACCTGAACCACCACCCGATTTAAGACGTTTTAATTTATTGTCAATTGAAGGGCTTAAATCTGCTGGAATCAAGATACGCATTGGACTTGCAGGGTCCACCATTTCACCACGATATCCTGGGTTTAATGCATAGAGTTCCGAACGGCTTAATCCAGCTACAGAAGCAATTTCGCTTAAAGATAAAGGTGCAGATAAAGTCACTTCACGGAAATGGGGTCTATTTGCAATTGGTGGTAAAGAAATACCGTAAGCTTTTGGGTTTTTAATAATTTGGGCAACAGCCAAGAAACGCGGAACATAGTTCATGGTTTCCTGAGGTAATTTTAAAGACCAATAATCAGTTGGTAGTCCAGCTGCCTGATTTCGGTTAATCGCCTGTTGAATACGTCCAGGACCTGCGTTATAGGCTGCTAAAGCGAGTTCCCAAGAACCGAATTGGTTATATAAGCTTCCTAAAAATTCATACGCTGCACGGGTCGACTCAACAACATCTCGACGACCATCATACGTACCTGTTTGCTTTAAACCATAAATACGACCAGTACTCGGAATAAATTGCCATAGACCTGCTGCGGCTGCACTACTTGTTGCAGCTGGGTCATATGAACTTTCAATTACAGGTAATAATGCAAGTTCTGTCGGCAATCCGCGGCGTTCAGCTTCTTTAACTGTATGATATAAATAACGACTTGCGCGGGCACTTAAACGATCAAGGTAAGGCTGACGAGAAATAAACCAACTACGCTGAGCTTCAATACGTGAATCCCAATGGTTCAGATCCATTTTGAAACCCACAGACATACGCTTCCAGACATCACCGTGCTTTAAAATAAGCAGACGGTCACCCTCTACAGCACGCATATCAGTTGCTGAAAGTAAGTCTTCCAATGAATCAAGGCTACTCGCATCTAAATAACCTGCACCACTGACCTGTTTTGATTTTGAGGTTTTTGCAGATTGCGGAGTCGATGAACAGCCTGTTGTAATACCCAACGCAGCTAACGCAGAGCTAAGTACGGTAATTTTGAACAATGATGCTGCAGATGGCTGCCACACAAATGTGGTTGGTTTATACATAAAAACTTCCAAACAACTCGCGTAATATTTTTTTGGGGTCTGCCCACAAACCCTGGGTCTTCGATGCCATTGTAGTAAAGCATGCAAGATAGACAAGGCAATAATTTAATGTCATTTGCACGGAAATGTTACAAGAAATTAAAAAAACCTTGCTTTGATACGATGGAACCGAACTTTTTGCGTATACAATACACCATATTCAGTTCTTTTTCTTTTAGTTTAGGTTTCGATTTATGTCTCAAACAATCACACTGTATGTTGATGGTGCATGTCGTGGCAATCCGGGTTTAGGTGGTTGGGGCGCATATGTCATTACTGAGCAGGGTGAACATAAATTATTTGGCGGTGAACCTGATACGACCAATAACCGTATGGAACTTACTGCTGCCATTGAAGGTGTTTCATTTTGCCCAGCCGATGCACATTTGATTATCTGGACAGATTCAAATTATGTGAAGCAAGGTATTACTGAGTGGATTCATGGCTGGAAAAAGAAAAACTGGAAAGATGTAAAAAATCCTGACCTTTGGCAGAAATTAGATGCTGTCTGTGCAGGTAGAAATATTGAGTGGAACTGGATTAAAGGCCATGCAGGACACCCTGGCAATGAAATGGCAGACCAGCTGGCGAATTTAGGTGCAGACAAAACTGCTAAAGAACTCAAGCAACCACAGTCGACTACTGTACCGCAAGATATAAAAAAGCCTGAACAGGACTGGTTACTAGATGACCCTTTCGGATTTGATATGGCAGAAGCAACTGAAGAAGAAAATATTCATCTTGAAGTAAATGAAGAAGTTGAGATGATTATTGAAGATGAAAAAGTTATTGAAGTTGAAAGTGCTGAACAAGAAAGTAAGCAGCCAACCAAAAATCTTCATCCTCAAATCGTTGTGACCGAAGCCAAATTAAAATTACAGGGTCCTCGACAACTGATTCTCGATACGGAAACCACTGGTTTTTATTTCCAAGATGGCGACCGCATTATTGAAGTGGGTGCGATTGAGATGATTAACCGTAAGCTTACGGGTAGCTCGATTCATATTTATATTAACCCACAAAAACCAGTGGGAGACTCAGAAAACATCCACGGTATCAGTGATGATTTCTTAAAAGATAAACCGCTCTATGCGGATATTGCTGACACCTTATTTGACTATCTTAAAGGTGCAGAGATTATTGCCCATAACGCGACCTTCGATATGAACTTCCTTGATATGGAGTTTAAGCGCGTAGGACTTCCTGCACTTTCTGAAGTATGTGAGGTAACAGATACTTTAGCTTTAGCGAAAAACAAACATCCGGGACAAAAAAACTCCCTTGATGCGCTTGTAAGACGTTATGAAATTCCAGCACGTGACCGTACTTTCCATGGCGCATTACTCGATGCTGAAATTCTTGCTGATGTTTACTTGGCAATGACTGGTGGTCAGGTTTCTTTTGATATAGATGCCTTATCTCAGAGTGAAAATAGCCAGCAAACAACCAATAGAAGCAGAGTTCAAATTGACCTCCCTGTAATTTACCCTTCAGATGAAGAGTTAAATATACATGAGACTTGGGTCAAAGAATATGAGGAAAAACACGGAGAACCTTGCCTTTTTGCAAAATAAATTTTTGATTCTTTAGTGTTTTTAGCTTTTCCCCTTTGTAAGTTAAGTTATATTAGTCGCATAGATTTTTAGCTCAAATTATTGAGCACTACGAATATAACAATTGATTTTTTTGCAAAGGGGAACGTTTATGTCTGAGCATACGTCGATTCATTTCGATCCAACAGCCTTACTCATCATTAAACATGAAATTGATCGTTCAATAAAACTGGTTGAAGGTGCTGTAAGTACCTTAATTGAAGAACAAACTCTCCCTTTTGGTATTGATGATGCATTAGAACAGTTTAAGCAATGCACTCAAGTACTACGCTTAATTGATATCCCCTATCTTGCAAAAATCACTCAGTATTCAACTGAGTTGATGCAAAAAATTATTGCGAATCCAGCACAAATTAATACTGATGATGTCATTGCCTTAAGCGAAGGCACAACCATGGTAAAACGTTATATTGAATTTATCTGTTTGCGCGAAATACAAGTTCCACAGTTTCTTCTTACAACCTTAAATAATTTAGAATTGGCTTTAAATAAGCCTCTAACTACATCAGGACAGGCTCTTGTTCCTTTACTTGCAAATACTTCGCTCGAACTGCCTTTGCCTGAAATATTAATTAGTGAAAAAACTCAGTTCATCCATCAACTCTATAAATTATCTCTAAATCAATTTTTAAAAAAGACAGCATCAGCTCAGAATTTTCAAGCCTTTAAACTTATTGCTACCTATTTAGTTAGCATGGCAAACCATCAGCCAAGCCAACAATATTGGCAGCTCGTCAATTATGCTTTTAACCATATTGATCACCTTCTTTTAAATGATTCACGCCTACGTGTACTGATTAATATTGAAAATCATATTGCTCTATTTTTGACAGCACCCGAAAGTTTTGAACCTAATTTAGCGGCATTCGCAGATATTTTAAGTATTGTCATCGCTCAAGAAGATGAGATTGCCCACCATATTCGCAACCAACTTCATATTGGTGATGAAACACCGACTGATACTCAATTACTCGTTTTAAGTCGCCATCTCTTTGGTCCTGACTTTGACACGATGCACACTGTCAGCCAATTAATCTTGGATGAAATGAATAAGGTACGGAACGATATTGAATACAACTACCAAAATATGTCACCTGAAAAAGCACAGCAACTACAAGCGAGCCTTTTACAACTGGCTCATACCTTTAAACTTCTAAACCTTGATGAAGCCGCATCTGCTCTTTCTCAACAAGCCAGCAGTTTAAGTCAACTTAACATTTTAAGTGACGAAAACTATGCTCAGCAGCTGATGAACAGCATTTTATCTGCCATGAACTCAATTGGTATTTTGGTACGCAATTACACGTCAAATCGTCTACAACTTAGCGTGAATAATACGGCGATTTCTTTAGACCGTCTTGATGAAGCTCATCAAGCTTTGCTTACCGAGACAAAAAATTTAATTGATTTTATCTGTCAGAGTCTTACTTTGTATGCCAATGATCAGACACAAAATATTGAAGCCATTGCAGGTTCATTAAAAGAGTTAGCGGGTGCAGCCGAATTTTTAGGAAGCACGACTCAACAACATGCTTTACTCCAAACTGCCCAATTTGTTCAAGAGCAACTTGAACAAAGCCAGCCTTTTAATACAGACCAAATTCACTGTATTTTTAACGTATTGGCAGGCATTGACATGTTAGTTGACAATTTAAAAAATAAACAACCTGTTCTACAATCCATGTTTAATGTAGCATTGTCGAGTAGTCAACAACTTCAAAAAAAGGCAGCTTAATGTCTGAATTATCACTTGCTTATATTTTCCATCATCAACAATTACTGGTTGACCAGAATCTCCAACTACCCAAAGTCGAAAAGTTAGCAAGTGATTTACTTTTCACTCATGATGAGCAAGTCATTGCACGTGACTTGCTTGCTGAGGAACCTATCCCCGAAGGCTTACAACTTGTTCCAATTCGCCAGCTTATTACCAGTTGGTCGAAAGAACAATTTTTGCAAGCGAGCCGAGCCGTCCAATTACTTGAATGGCGACGTAACCATAAATTTTGTAGCCACTGTGGACATCCGACAGAAGTTCATCCAACCGAATATGCAATGGTGTGCCCTTCTTGTCGCTACCATCAATATCCTCGTGTAAACCCTTGCATTATTACCGTCATTACTCGAGGTGATGATGAAATCTTACTAGCGAAGTCAGTTCACAATAAAACCAACATGTATGGTTTGATTGCAGGTTTTGTTGAGGTGGGTGAAACACTTGAAGAAGCAGTACAACGTGAAGCCTTCGAAGAAGTCGGTTTAAAACTCAAAAATATTCAATATATGTCAAGTCAGCCTTGGCCATTCCCAAGTAACCTTATGGTAGCTTTTCGGGCAGAATATGAGTCGGGTGAAATTAAGCTTCAAGAAGAAGAAATTGCAGATGCACAATTCTTCAAAATTGATCAATTACCTGAGATTCCATTTAAAGGAAGTATTGCTCATTCAATGATTATGCAGATTACCCAAGCTGGGTAATCTGCTGTGTTTTAAACGAGACTTTCGTTTAAAAAACTTCTTCAAGAAAATGTAAGATCGTTCTTTTCGTTCTGAAATAGTGGCTAATAAAGCTAGAAAGACTGGCCAAAATTGTAATATGGCCAGTTTTGGGAATCACAGCGATATGACTGTGATTTCCACTCTGTCTTAAAGCCCGATCCAAATCCAATGTATTCTCTTTGCCGACAAGCTGATCATTTTCAGCCATGAGCAAGTAATGTTTAATACTATTTTGATTGACAAAATAGTATGGCATCACTTCTTGATAAGAAATACTTTGATCAAAAGCATCTTCAGCTAGTGGATCACCCTTATAATCAAAATGATAAGGTCCAGCTAAACCAAAAATTGCCTTAATATTGCTTAAACACTGAATAGGGTTTGGTTTTGGATGATAAACAGCAGACATGACATTAAATGCCCCAGCCGAGTGCCCCATAAGTACAATATTTTCTGTAGAGATTTCCAGCTTTTCTTGGTTTTGATGTAAATAATTCAATGCCTGAGTCAGGTCATCAACAAAACTTGGAAAAATATTTTTAGGCGCTAATTGATAGTTAATAACCGCAACGTCATAGCCTTCTTTAGCAAATGTCTCGCCAATAAAAAGATAATCTCGCTTATTACCATGTTGCCAAGCACCACCATGTACAAAAACAATAAGGGGCTGATGTGCTAGTTTTTTAACAGATCGGTAAATATCCAAACGGTGACGCGGTTTTAAACCATAACGGACATTGGCAACCTGTTCAAAACCATCTTTAGGCGTGAAACGGTTTAAAGCAAAACTCCCCAAATCATAAAGGCGGAACTCTTTATAAAGAGTTCGCGCCTGTTCAATTTTGCTTTGTAGTTGTTCAATCAGATTCATATATTACTGTGCATTCGAAGCTGGATCTGTTTGGTCAGGATCAATTGCAACAGGAGTTTGAACTGTTGGTTGAGCAATGACGTTATTAATAATTGGTGTAGTCGTTGCACTAGCCGTACTCGCCGCTGGCGCAGGTGCTAAATCAACGTTATCAATGAGTGTCACAATTTTGGTCACGTTACCCACATTTTGAAGCACATTATTTAAATCATTAATTTCAGCTGTATTTAAACGGCCCATCACATATAAAACACCATCTTCAGTATGGACAAGTACTTTACTGTCCGATACAACTGGCGCTTTCATTAATAGAGCACGTGTATTTGCAGTTACACCCGCGTCTTGCATAATCGTGTTATAGCTGACCTTATTACCCACGGTAATGTAGTTATGTACAGCTTTTACATCACTCATGGCTTTAAGATTGTCTTCTGCCAATTGTTTCAAGTATGGGTCTGGCACTTGTCCTGTTAATAAAACAGTACTGTGGAAACTTTCGATATTAATACGTGATTGTTTAAAACGCTGATCAAGCTTATAGAGATTAATATTCGCTGTACGTTTAATTGAAGAATCAATGAATACCTGACCTAAGCTACGTACACCACTATCTGTTCCGACTGGAGCTGTACCTGTTCCACCAGAAATAAAACTTGCGCAACCTGACAAACTTGCGACACAAAGCGCTGTTACAGCAATACGTTTCAACACTCCACCAGACTCCTATCAATCTCTTCTTGGCTTGATCATAAAACATCGGTTTTAATTTGCTCAAAAGAGTAATGAACTCTTAATCCAAAGTAAATGCATTTTCGATCCATTGCAGATCATAATGGAAATTTGAAAAGTCTTGCTGTACTGTTTTTGCAATTTTCTGTGGAAAATCAAAACAAATCACATCAAAACGACAATAAAAATCCTGATAAGATGGGTAGCGCTGTAAAAAACGCATCGCGGTTTTAATAATTTTCTTCTGCTTTGCTCTTGTCACCATTTCGCAAGCCTGTCCATAATTTCCTATAGTACGCGCCTTTACCTCAACAAAAACCAGCTCTTGCCCTCTTTTAACAATCAAATCCACTTCACCACGGCGTGAATGGTAATTACTGGTTACCCATACATAGTTTTGCTTTTGTAACAGGTTTAAAGCCGTTTGCTCTGCCCATTTACCCAACTGCTGCGCTAATAGCATTTTTATCTTCCCCAATGAAAAGCATCTCTAGATGTTTTTATAAATAAGTTATTTTCTTAAATTTATCTGTCATATCAGATCTAAATCGAACAAATGAAAATCAGATCATTTTCGAAAAGCTCAAGCTAGCAGACATTGTTCACGCCCAAATCATAATTTCGGGTAAACTACCCCATTAAAATTGTTTATCTGTACGGAGTAAAACCAAATGAGTGCTCAGTTATTCGTTGTAGCCACCCCAATCGGGCACTTAGATGATATGACTTTCCGTGCAATTGATATTTTAAAATCAGTTTCTATCGTAGCTGCCGAAGATACTCGTCAATCAGCACAATTATTTAAGCACTATAATATATCGACCCAACTTACTGCATGTCATGATCATAACGAAAGTAATAAAATTGAGCAGTTAGTTCAAAAATTACTTGCTGGCGACAATGTTGCTTTAATTAGTGATGCAGGTACACCACTTATTAGCGACCCTGGTTTTAAATTAGTTCGAGCTGCTCAAGAACATGGCATTAAGGTTGTTCCTGTGCCTGGTGCATGTGCTGCGATTGCTGCTCTAAGTGCAGTAGGTCTACCGAGCGATCGTTTTAGTTTTGAAGGATTTTTGCCATCAAAAGCTTCTCAACGTATTTCTCAATTAGAAAAACTCAAAAATGAGACTCAGACCTTAATTTTCTATGAAGCACCACATCGTATTTTAGAATGTGTAAAAAATATGGCTGAGGTATTTGGAGAAAACCGACCTGTAGGTTTCGCACGCGAAATTACCAAAACCTTTGAAACTATCAAAAAAATGACTTTAAAAGATTTGGTCAGTTTCATTGAAAATGATCACAACCAAGAAAAAGGCGAAATTGTTCTTGTAGTTGGCGGTGCACCAGAAAA
The DNA here is from genome assembly GCF_034064985.1 of Acinetobacter pittii. NCBI lineage: Bacteria > Pseudomonadati > Pseudomonadota > Gammaproteobacteria > Moraxellales > Moraxellaceae > Acinetobacter > Acinetobacter pittii. Next base: position 2,755,221 of record NZ_CP139249.1, read on the forward strand.
AACAGATCTGGAACAAGAGAAATTAGATGAGCTTTTAAAGCGCTTACTTCAAGATTTATCTGTTAAAGCAGCATCTCAACTTGCTGCTGATCTAACAGGAGTTAAGAAAAAAGTTGCTTATCAACGTGCGCTTGAGTTAACCCAATCGTAATCTTTTGATTAAGCACAGTGATGAACAATAAATAGCATTCATCATCACTGTGCATGAATTTTGCATAATAATATTAAAGATAAAAATAAGAGTATTTACATGACTGTACAGCTTGGAAAACTTGGGCCGCATGAAGAGTGTGAACTAGAATTATTACTTTCAGGCGAGAAACCTATCGCTTTGTTTTATGATCTATTACCTACCGAGTTTTTAGAGCATCTCGAGCAAGGTACTTTATCTATGCTGAGTAAAGATATTGAAACCTCTTTATCTTCACCATTTTCAATTATGCTGATCTATAAAAATGCACCTTTAGCAGATTTAAATGAACTTGTGTTATGTATTGAAAAATCACTAAAGGAAACTCAACTCGAAGATCGCTTAGAGCTTGACCGTAGAATCGGACAACTTTTAGGTTACTCAACACAAGATATAGAGTTTTATATTCAGCATGTTTCAAATTTTTATGCCCGCTCACGGACTTAAATTTATCTCAAGATATGTTTTGCTGACTGAACAATCGTCTCAGTCAGTGCATCAAGTTGCTGCGACTGTCTTTTCCAGTGGTGCCAATATAAAGGAACATCAAGTTGGGCTTCAGGCATAATATCAACAAGTGTTCCATTTTCGAGTAGTGGCTGAACCTGCAACTCGGGAACCATGCCATAACCTAAACCTAATTGAATTGCTTTGACGAAAGCATCAGTTGCTGGAATAAAACTATAAGGATAACTTTGCATCGGTAAACCGTATCCTTTTAATAAAACCTCTGAATGCATTAAGTCTTTATGATTAAAAATAACTGCTGGTGTTTTTCTTAATGTGTCTCTATTCACTCCAGCACTGAACCACTTATTTACAAATTCAGCAGAGGCCAACATTTTATAACGCATTTTTCCTAGTGGTTGAGCTAAACAACCTGACATGACCTGCTCTTCTGCCGAAATACAGGCATTGACTTGTCCTGTCTCTAATAAAGTGTGCGTGTGAGATTGATCATCAATTTTTAGTTCTAATACTATTTTTTCTTTAAAAAGCGTTTGCTGAATGTTCGGTAAAAGCCAAGTAGCTAATGAATCTGCATTTGAAGCTAGAGCAATTTTATAAAATTCAGATTCTGATGATTTTCCCATCAAACCTTGTAATAAATTTTGCTCCATTAACCTCGTATGACGTAAATGTTGTAATAAAGTTTGCCCTGCTTGAGTGAGCACACACGGGCGGCCTCGTATAATTAGAATTTGTCCTAAATACTTTTCTAAAGCCTGTACGCGTAAGGACACTGCCGAGGGCGTAATATATAAATGCTCCCCTGCCGCATCAAAACTTCCCAATTCTGCGACTGCAAGAAAGGCTTCACATTGTTTGCTATCTAACATATCAAACCTAAATTTTTTTTAGCTAAACCTAAATATTCTTAATTTTACTTATTTCTTAATAAAAAGTCAGATAATTCCCACATCTGATTTTTCCACCTTATTGTTATGTTCTCTCTTAGTATATTTTTTAAAGGTTTCGGTATTGGTAGCGGGCTTATCGTAGCAATTGGAGCTCAAAATGCTTTTGTCCTAAAACAGGGACTTAAACAGCAATATGTATTTTGGTTGTGTTTAATCTGTGCCCTGTCCGACTCAATTTTAATTGCATGTGGTGTATTAGGTTTTGCAGAAATCATGACTGCATCACCCATCTTAATTACCTTGGCTAAATATTTAGGGGCAACGTTTTTATTAGTTTACGGTGCCAAAGCATTCTATGCTGCATTTAAGACCACGCAAAGTATGGACCTTGATAGCAGTCAAAAACAAACATTAACTCAAGCATTAGTGACCTGTCTTGCCTTTACTTGGCTTAATCCTCATGTCTATTTAGACACTATTGTTTTGATTGGTTCAGTTGCAACTCAGCTTGAAGACAAAGTGAGTTTTGCTTTGGGCAGCATTCTTGCCTCTTGGATTTTCTTTTTTAGTCTGGGTTATGGTGCAAGATTATTAAAGCCACTATTTACCAATCCCAAAGCTTGGAAAATTTTAGATTTCATTATTGGTTGCGTTATGTGGAGTATCGCTATTACCCTCTTGTTTTAACGGCTTAAAATAAAAAAGGATCATATAAAAGATCCTTTTTTATTACTCTTTAGTGTTATGCTTCACTGGCAACTATAACTCTTGCCTGTTTTCTTTCTTGTTGTGACTGTTTTATAACAGCATAGCCAGAAGATACACCCAAGTATGCAATGACAAAGGCAACAATCAAATCAGGAAATACACTGCCTGTTCCAAATACCCCAACCGCCGCTAAAATTACAGCAATATTAGCAATTGAGTCATTTCTACTGCACAGCCACACAGAGCGCATATTGGCATCCCCATCACGAAATGCATAGAGCATAAGCGCGACAGAAACGTTAGCAGTTAAAGCCATTACACCAATTGCTCCCATCACCATTGGTTCGGGTGAAACACCATAAAAATACGACCAGACCACTTTCGCAATGACAAAAAAGCCGAAAGTCGCCATCGTTATTCCTTTAACTAATGCAGCTGTTGCACGCCAATATAAACTCATCGAAAGAACGACTAAAGATAATGCATAGTTTGCTGCATCTCCGGCAAAATCTAATGCATCTGCCCAAAGTGAAACGGATTGGGCCTTATAACCTCCCAATATTTCCACCACGAACATTAAGGCATTGATCACAAGCGCAATCCATAATGCTTTTCTAAAACGTGGACTCACCTTCTTTGAAGGAGAACATGTTGAAGCACAACCACATCCAGCCATTTTATTTCCTCAAAAACTCTTTTATAGTGATTAAAAACCCTCGAGTAGCTCCAGAGTCAAGTCTTATGAGTCTTTCTATTGGTCAATTATCAAAAAAAGCGGATATTCCAATTGATACGATCCGTTATTACGAAAAAGTAGGTGTGCTGGACCGTATTCAGCGCTCAGAAAATAATTATCGTGTTTACAACGAACAAACACTTGCAGACCTTTTATTTATTAAGCATTGCCGTGAATTAAATATTTCACTGAGTGATATTAAAACGTTAAAAGAAATGAAAACTCAGCCTAAACAGGCCTGCACAGAAATTGATAATTTAGTCGATAAATACTTAAAAGAAGTATCTGAAAAAATCGAACGATTATTACTTTTAAAAGAATCTTTAATTGATTTAAAACAGCATTGCTCTACCAATCGAACAGTAGATGAATGCGGGATTTTGAAAGAACTTCAAAATGCACCTTAAAAATAAAAAAAGCATCACTCATGTGATGCTTTTTAGGATTAATGGTCGCTATGTTCATCTGGAGGAACTTCAGTAATTCTCCCCCCTCGAGCTAAAAATGCGGCAACTTCATCTTCCAGCGCTTGGCGCTGTTTTTGCTTAGCAGTCACAGTCAGTGTTTCTGCCTCAGCAATATCAGTATCATTAATACTGCTTGCTTCTTCATCAGCTGCACCGCTTTCAGCTGCTTTCGCTTCATCTTCATCTACAGCAGAATCTTCTGCATCTTCATAATCATTGATATCTGACATTTTTCACTCCCCAGAATGATTTCTATTGCATCATCGCTATGGTCCCAAGACCTCAGAAATTTAGCAATCTCTTTGCATTTAGCAAAGAGCCAAATTGGTCAAATGTGTATCTTTTTCAACCCAATTGGTAATGATATATAAATGATTGCTTAAAAAATATCTACTGATATTTATTTAGACCAGTAGAGCATAAACTTCGTAATTATTTTAACGACTATACTGGGTGTTTTGTAAAGACCCTAAACCGTTTGCTTGTTGCATAAAACGCTCTTTTAAGAAGGAAATTTGTTCAACCTGCTTGAGTCCCACATTCCGAGCCCAGATAAATGGAAATAGCTCACTACTTTCCAACCAGCCAATTGCCGACATGCTATGCATCATTGCATCATTCTGGCCTTTACGGCGATGCTCATAACGCAACAATGTCTGTTCATTTGCCCATACGCCACGCGCTAAATTATGTAGTAATGCATCACAGAGTACAGCCGCATCTAAACAACCAATATTTACCCCTTGTCCAGCAAGTGGATGGATAACATGTGCAGCATCCCCAATTAAAGCTAAACCAGCTTTCACATACTGTTTTGCGGCGCGCGCTTTGAGCGGGAATTGGGCTCTTGAACGTACATCTAACACTTCACCCAACATATGTTGGCTTTCACGAGTTAAAAGCTGCATAAATTCATGATCGGTTAAAGCAGAATATTCATCGGCATAATCATCAGGTAGTGTCCAGACAATTGACTGCCAGTAGCCATTTTCACTTTCTTCAAGACTAGCCATCGGTAAATAGGCTAAAGGCCCTGTAGGTAAGAAAATTTGACGAGCAACATGATTGTGGGGTTTAGATGTTTTAATAGCACAACTAATCGCTGCTTGCTTGTAATCTAAGACATCTAGGTCAATAAAGGCCTGTTCTCGTACAAATGAATTGGCACCATCTGCACCAATCAGCAGTTTTGTTTTAAGTGTCGTACCATCTGCCAATTGAATATGCCAACAACCAACACCCTGCTCAATGCGAGTCACACGAACTTGAGTACGATAGTCTGTTAGTTGCTCAAGCATTTTTTGTTGAATGGCAACATTCAATACACTTGGCTCAACCATAGAACCCAAGGACTGTTCTGGCATTGGTCTTTGTACAGATTCATGGCCAAAATTAATCTCACCATAGCCATTCAGGTTCCACACTTGCATGCCCGTATAAGGCATTTGACGTGCTAGATCATCCCAAACATTGACAGTTTTAAGTAAATGAATGGTCGCTTGGCTCAGTGCTAAAACACGTGGGTTCATCACACTTAGTGTTTTTTCAACATCCAGTACAGGAGCAGCATCAAGCACAGTAGGCTGTACACCACCTTGTGCAAGTAATAAAGCTGTTAAACCACCAACCAACCCACCACCCACAATGACAACATCTAATACTTCACTCATGCTTTTAACCCCATTGCATAGTTCGCTACCAGTGGTTTAACACCTGGAATGACATCAAATGCAATTAATCCCGTATTACGAATTAATTTTAATAATGGATTTTGATTACTAAAACCACGAACCACTGTGTCACAGAACTTAATCACTCGCTGTTGATCTGACAAACGGGCTTGTTCATAGGCCAGTAAATTATTTGGGTTACCGATATCGTCAGAAGCGGTTAGCTGGTTTACTAAATAACGCACTAAAACATCCGCATCACGTAGACATAGGTTAAAGCCCTGTCCTGCAACAGGATGGATTGTATGCGCCGCATTCCCCATTAAAATAACGCGTCCGACTGCTTGTTTATGTGCAAGCACTTGTGAAAGTGGATAGCTAAAACGTCTGCCGGTTTTTTCAAATTTACCCGCTCTGTCACCATAAGTTTTTTGCAAAGCATCTAAAAAGTGTTGGTCATTTTCTTCACCTAACCACTCACCTTCAGTGCCTTTTTTAACAGGCCATACAACCGAACGGCGATATTCGCCCGGTAAAGGCAATAAAGCTAAAGGACCTAATGCACTAAAACGCTCAAAACCGACTTGTTCATGTGGTTTTGAAGTCTGAACGGTAGTGACAATTGCAACCTGATCATAGTCATGAACATCAACATCAACGCCGATTGCCTGACGACAGAAAGAGTCACGTCCATCTGCGGCAATTAATAGCTTTGACTCAAGTTTTAAAACTTCATCACCACGCTTGGCCTCAATATGTACTTGTTCAGTATCTTGAGTTAAAGCAGTCACTTGAACGCCATCAATCAGCTCAATCAAAGGCTGCTGACGTACTTGAGTCAATAAAACACGACCCAACCAAGCATTTTCAATCACCTGCCCAAAGCTTTCGACTTTTTCTTGTTCTGCAATTAATCGTGCCTTACCAAAACTGCCTTGTTCAGTAATGTGAACTTGTAGAATTGGAGTCGCGTGTTGCTGTAATGCATCCCATAACCCCAGCTTCTGATAAATCTGGACGCTACGACGCGATAAAGCCGTATTACGCGCATCGAAACTGGAATGATAAGGGGCAACATTTTGATCATCATAGTTTGGGTATTTCACAGCTTCTAACAGCTTTACTGCAATATTAGCCTTCGCCAGCATGAGCGAAAGGCTAAGTCCAACCATTCCCCCACCTACAATAATCACTTGTTGTTGCATCGAGTTGTGCTCCTTTGGCGAATACGTTTAATTATGATTTAGCTTGCGCCATTAAATGTTCAATATCTGCAATATTTTTAACCACATCTGCAGTTAAAACTCGTGGTCCTTTCGAGGTTGCGACCACATCATCTTCAATACGAATACCAATACCACGCCATTTTTTATCTACACTTTCATCGTCTGGTGCAATGTATAGGCCTGGTTCAACGGTAACGACCATACCTTCTTCATATTGACGCCAGTCTTCACCTTTTTTGTAAGACCCGACATCATGTACATCCATTCCTAACCAATGACCTGTACCATGCATATAAAATTGACGGTATGCTTCGGTTTCGATAAGTTCGTTAATATCCCCGTTGAGCAGACCTAAATCCACTAAGCCTTCGGTTAAAATTTTAACTGCTACTTCATGAGGCTCACGGTACGAATTACCAATGCGTACTGCATCAATTGCCGCATATTGAGAAGCCAAAACAACTTCATATAATGCTTTTTGCTCAGCACTAAATTTACCATTGACCGGAAAAGTACGGGTAATATCTGATGCATAGAACTCATATTCACATGCAGCATCAATTAAGACTAAATCACCGTCTTTAAGAGGTTGGTTATTTTCAACATAGTGCAAAATACAGGCATTAGCCCCACCACCAACAATACTGTTGTAAGAAGGCACACAGCCGTTTTGCCCAAATATATAATTGAGCTCGGCTTCTAGTGCATATTCCATCATGCCAGGGCGAACAGTTTGCATTGCACGAGTATGTGCCTTAGCACTAATTTTTGAAGCAATTTGCATCAGCTCAAGTTCTTGTGGTGACTTGATTAACCGCATTTCATCGACAATACGGTCGAGCTGTACCAGTTGAGCTGGAGCACCTTGATGTCGATGCTCAGCATCTGCTTTTTTAATCCACTGGCTCACTCTTGCATCAAACGCAGCATTTTGCCCAATCCGATAATAAAGGCGTTCTTTATTTAATAACTTTTCAATAATTTCTTCATCAAGCAGATCAATTGCATAGGCTTCATCTGCATCATAGTCTTCAATCGCGCCATCAATTCCGGCACGGTAACCATTCCAGATTTCCATCTCGCGGTTACGTTCACGACAAAAAAGACTATAACTATAGTCAGTTACATCCTCAAAGGTTTCAATAACTGCAACTGCTTCAGGCTCAGCAAAGCCCGTCAAATAGAAAAAGCTACTATCGGCACGGAATTTATAATCCGCATCACGATTACGGTACATCTCCTCACGCGTTGCAATAATTGCAATACTGTTAGGACCCATTTTTTCTGCTAAACGGTCTCTACGATGTTGAAAATCAGCTTGAGGCAATTTCATAATGATCTACTTGATTTAGAATTTTAAAGTCAAAAAATAAAATACAACCAATAACACATCGCCTCAATTAGCTTGGGCGATGTGGTGTAAACATTTCAACAATATTCTGATCTGTACCTAGAGCAGCAGTTTTACTTTTTGCATGAAAGTTTTTCAATAAAGAACTTTCAGCTACAGTGATTTTTTTTCTACCAATCGACAAGCTTACAGGAATTAAGCGTACAAATTCATACAATTCTTCGTAGCTGCTTTCGCCTTCCTCATCATTGTCAGAATCTTCAAATTCGACTGCTGCAACATCTTGAAGGTGTTCAATCAATTCGCGCTCATCACCACGAACATGACCCGATGCCAAACCGAAACCTAACACAACACCCGCACACCAATCAGATAGTGCTTGCACACGCTCTTGAAGTAGATGTTCATCATCTGGAAGCATTGGTAGATAATCTAGTTCGTCTTCAGATAAAGCATGAACCACATCTTCTGCTTCGTCAGTTAAAAGCACTAAAGCATCTTCACTTAACTCTGGCACATTAAGGGTTGTTAAAATTTGTGACCATTCTTCACGCGTAGGCGCTTCTGTCACACAAACAATACCTGTTAACAGACCATGTAACTCACTAGGGCTTGAAATTTCTTCAATTCCTTCAAAATGAGCGTTCCAATCTGTCCAGCCTGAAATATCGTCTTGCATTCGTTTATCCAATCTCTATACTTTGTATATATTACCTTTGATTGCAATTCTGTGCGACCTCGTTATGTTAGAACAATTACAGCGGCTACAAGCGCATATTAGCGTTTTAAAAACACGCTTACATCATTTAGAGAGTGAACATGCGGCCCTCTCAGAAGCTAAAGAACTGGCTGAAACAGAGCATCACGCACAAGTTGTGCAAAAAAATAGTATTATCACTAAAAAACAAGAGGAAATTGAGGCAGTAACTGAGCAACTCACTCAGTTAAAAGGCCAATTTCAACAGTTGAATCAAGATGCTAACACACTTGCTGAACGTTATAGCCGATTAGAAAAGAGTACGACTGATTTAAAAAATCGTTTTCAGGAAATCCTTGCAGAACGAAATGAATTACGTGTTGCAAAAGAAAAGTTACAAGCCCACCAGCGTCAAACTCAGCAAGAGCTGCATGATTTACAACAAGATCGTGATCGTTTGTTACAAAAAAATGAGCTTGCCAAATCAAAAGTTGAAGCGATTATTCAACGTTTAGGAATTTTAGGCACTGCTCAAGATCAACATGCCCAAGAAATCCAGCAGCTTGCCCATCCTAATGCTGAAACTGGTGAGGAGACCCAATCATGAGTGAACAAGTCATGGTAGAGCTTAGGCTGATTGAGCAGACTTTTAGACTCGCTACTACCGCAGATAAAAAAGATGAACTTGAACGTGCAGCACAGCTTCTCAATGAGAAGTTTAATGACATGCGCCGTAGTGCTCCACGTGTTGAGCACAATAAACTGGTCATTATGGTCGCTTTACAATTAACTCAAGAAGTGCTGAGCCTTAATAAATCTTTGCAGGAATACACTCACTGCGAACGTCTACTGCAAACAATTTTAGAAGAAGTTGAACAAGTGGTTTAATCAACTTCTATCAATACAAAAATGCCTTGTATTCTAAAACATAGATGCAAGGCATTTTTATTGAGAGTAAAACTCCAGTTGAATATTATTTTCTGTACTCTAATGTACAAAGCTTCATCAAACGCAAACTAAGTTTACAGTTCCATAAACTCAAGTGATTGCCATCAGGGTCAGATCGGTTATACTTAAGCTATCTCTGGGATGTTCGCCAGCGGGTCTATTCCCCTGCCGATACTTAAACTTATGGATTGCGTTCTGTATATTTAGAGTGTATGCCTACCTTCGAGTAGGAAACCCAGCAAGTATACGTCGCGTCCACCTTGAACTCATCGGGTTCAGGGTAACGACACATGCAGCGGCATCTTCGGAGCATTTATTTTTAATTAAATAATAAAATTCCAAAAATTTATTTCAATTAACTTTTCAATACAGGCCTGTCGGTACGATCTTTTTCTCAAGCATTCAATAATGCATAACGTTATTATTTTAGAGATGAATGAATCTCTGCATTCAAAATTACTTTTCTTTTCTACTCAGGCATTCTTGATACCAAGCTGTTTGAAAATCTTCTATCGCTTTTTGTTTAAAAAAGCTGGTCTTGAATACTTTGGTTGAGTAAGCAGAAGTAATTAAATCTTGATAAAGTTGTTTTGCCTTTGGATCTTCAAGACTATTCGCTATATGCTGCAAGTCTTCAGATGGGACCTTTTGTTGACGCGCTTCCATGACAGTATAAGAAACTTTCTTCACCACATTACAAATTTCGGGGTCATTTACACTTTCATCGGCATAACAGCCAAAAGCTAAAAAACCAAGAAAAAATAATTTAAATTTCATACACCTACCTTATTTTTATGGCTTTAAATGAATTAGAGAATCTTATTAATAAAAAAGAAATAGTGATTTAATCACTATTTCTTTGAAAGGGTTCTATGCGGGATTAATCACATAAAAATAAATAACAAGACCCACTAAAACAGTTGATGCAATTGTTAAGTAAGTTCCAACCGTATTAAAACTTTGTAAAAATTTTAAGATTTCCATATCTTGATCCCCAAACTATTACTTATTTAAGACAGAAGAAAATTTATCACAAGTCAATAATGCCAATCAATTCACACTTATCGGATTTTTTGAGACAAAACACAATTAAATTTATTGATTACATCTAATCCCAAAAGCGTCCTTATAGTAGTCAGTTGCACTTTTTAGATCAGATAACAACTTTTCTTCAGTATAAGGTTTAGGCGAAATTTTTATTAAAGCGGGCATGTATTGAGTTTTATAGACCTCAGGATAGTCATGACATAAAATTTTGACCTTAACGTCTTGAGGTGTATTTGGGTTATCTAACTGATCTAAAAACTCTCCGATTTTACGATCTGACTCTTCAAATTGAGCTTTATAATCAACTTCCGCTGCTTCAGGTTCTGCTTGTTTTGTGCAGCCACTAAGTAGCGTTAAAGTGCTCAGAGTAAGGGTTAGAATTTTTAACTTCATAGGCTTAGTAATGCTGCATCAATCTTTTAAATATACTTAACCTTATTAAATGTAAAGAAATACTGGTAATACGTAAAGAAATAGAAATTTTATCTTTAAATAAAATATATCAGATTACTTTATGATTATTAATCCAATGAATTTATGGTGCTTTTCTAATTACTCTTCTATTTCCATAAATCTGTCGAAAAATAGGTATAATTTTGCACGACTGATCTCTAATTTTCGTTAGATTTACCTCATGAATGAACTCAGCTTTATTAGAAAAAATTTAAGATCTAAAAGACGTTCTTTAACTTCATTTGAACAAAAACAAGCTCAGCTTGATGTTCTTCATCATCTCAATACCCTTCCTATTTTTCATTCTTCAAAAAAAATTGGCTTATATTTACATGCCTTTGGTGAAGTTCACACAGAGCTTCTCATAGCCCTATGTTTTAAAAAGAATAAACAAGTTTATTTACCGATGATTTGTTCTATGAATCAAAAATTAGTTTGGGTAAAAATATCTAAAAACCAATATATAAATCGACGGTTTTCACACCATCCATTAGGTATGAAAGAACCTATGGCAAGCAGAGCAAAGCATGTGGCTTCTCTTGATTTGTTACTCATGCCACTTTTAGCATGCGATCAATATGGTACGCGTATTGGTATGGGAGGTGGTTATTATGATCGTACCTTGGCTACTGCAAAACACCAGCCTTATCGTTTAGGGTTAGCTCATCAATTTCAATTTATTGAACATACTCTAGAACGCCAAAGTTGGGATCAGCCCTTAGATGCCTTACTCACACCACAACGTGTTTATTATTTTAAAAGATAATATTTATGTGAAAATTAAAAACAGTCTTAATTTTTCGTGTTCCTAAAATCATAAAAGTAACCACCCTAAGGATGATTACTTTTACGTGACAGACCGCTATACCAACTTATATTAACACGCCTATTTAATGCTAAACACTGAATGAGTTTTGCATTATTGTTAATTAAATGCAGTTTATAAATCGCACAATAAAGTGGTTATTTTCCTATCATAATTCTTTTTGTTATATAAAAATTTATAATTATTAAGCTAAATTAATTATGATTTATACAAATTTTTATTCTTCTTAAGATTTAATCTCTTGATTCATAACATTTTTAAAAAAAAGTTGACTAAATTAGTCCTTTTTTCCACATTTTCTCTAGTGAGGCCCTTGTAATTTTTAAAATACACATCACTATAAAAAACATGGCAACCTCGTTGTCACTCATTAGGAGTGCCCATGTCTGAACTTATTATGAATGAAAAAACTGACTTAGAGCCTCAGGTTCCAAGTGTATTACCACTTTTAGCGTTGCGTGATGTCGTGGTTTATCCACACATGCAAATTGCGTTATTTGTGGGTCGTGAAAAATCGATCAATGCAGTTGATGTGGCTCGTAACAGTGACAATTTAGTATTTGTAGTTGCGCAAAAAGATTCGCTTACAGAAGAAATTGATCACGATAACCTTTATCAGTACGGAACTGTCGCTAAGATTGTTCAAGTCGTAAATCATGAGAATGATGAAAACTGCATTAAAGTACTTATTGAAGGTTTACATCGCTCTAAACTTGAAAAGATTATCGATGAAGATAGTCATTTGACTGCTGAGCACAGCTTAAGTCCAATGACAATTAACGTCGATAAAGCTACTCAAGAAACTCGTTTGCAAGAGTTACGTACTTTATTTGCTCAATATGCTGAAGCAAAATTACGTAATGCACGTGAACTTGTTGCTGCGGCTAATAAAATTGAAGACTTGCTACAACTCATGTTCTTCGTAGCAACACGCGTGCCTCTAAATATTGAAATTAAACAGAAATTTTTAGAGTACGATGAGTTTGAAGCACATTTACAAGAGCTGATGAGCTACTTGGTAAATCAATCTGCAGAACAGCAAATTGAACAAACTTTGCATGACAGCGTAAAACGTCAAATGGAAAAAAACCAACGTGAATACTTTCTAAATGAAAAAATGAAAGTCATTCAACGTGAACTTTCTGACATGAATGGCGGTGCTGAAGATGACGTTGCTGAAATAGAGAAACGTCTTGCTGAGGCTGATTTACCTGAACACGTACGTAAAAAAGCTGAAGCTGAGTTCCGTAAGCTTAAAGCAATGCAACCTGCCTCTAGTGAAGCTGCTGTTGTACGTAACTATCTAGAAGTAATTTTAGATACGCCGTGGAATAAAGCGAGCAAAGTAAGTATTAACCTTGCGAAAGCACAGGAAATTCTCGATACCGATCACTACGGCTTAGATGACGTAAAAGATCGTATTGTTGAATACTTAGCTGTTCAGTCACGTGTTAAAAAGCTCAAAGGTCCGATTCTATGTTTAGTAGGCCCTCCTGGTGTAGGTAAAACTTCACTTGGTGAGTCTGTCGCGAAAGCAACAGGTCGTGAGTTTGTTCGTATGGCACTTGGTGGTGTACGAGACGAGGCTGAAATTCGTGGTCACCGTCGTACTTATATTGGTGCGATGCCAGGTAAAATCGTGCAATCTTTAACAAAAGTTGGCGTGAAGAACCCATTGTTCTTACTCGACGAAATTGACAAGATGGCACAAGACTACCGTGGCGATCCTGCTTCTGCATTGCTTGAAGTATTAGATCCATCACAAAACAGCAAGTTCAACGATCACTATTTAGATCTTGATCTTGACCTATCTGAAGTGATGTTCATCTGTACTGCAAACAGTATGAATATTCCAGAAGCATTGCTTGACCGTATGGAAGTTATTCGTCTACCGGGTTATACCGAAGATGAAAAAGTTAACATTGCTGAACGTTACCTTGTTCCAAAAGCAATTAAGAACAATGGCCTACGTGCAAAAGAGTTAACAATCCATGAAGAAGCGATTCGTGACATTGTTCAGCGCTATACACGTGAAGCTGGTGTACGTAATTTAGAACGTGAAGTTTCTAAAATTGCACGTAAAGTGGTAAAAGAAGCAGTAAGTAAAAAGTCTAAAAACTTACAACTTGATGTGACTTCTGCCAATCTTCCAGAATACTTAGGTCCACATAAGTTTGATTTTGGTATTGCAGAAGATGAGGCACAAGTGGGACGCGTAAATGGTCTAGCTTGGACATCTGTAGGTGGTGAGTTACTTACTATTGAAGTTGCAGCGGTTAAAGGTAAAGGTAAATTCATTACAACTGGTTCACTCGGCGATGTAATGAAAGAGTCTATTACTACAGCAATGACTTTAGTACGTACCCGTGCCGATGAGCTAGGTATTGAAGCTTCTCGTTTTGAAGAAACTGATGTACACGTTCACTTACCAGAAGGTGCAACACCAAAAGATGGCCCATCTGCTGGTTTAGCGTTAACAACTGCCCTTGTATCAGCATTTACAGGTATTGCGATTCGTCCAGATATTGCAATGACGGGTGAAACAAGCTTAGGTGGTCGTGCAATGCGTATTGGTGGCTTAAAAGAAAAACTTCTTGCAGCACACCGCGGTGGAATCAAGCTCGTCTTCATTCCTCAAGACAACGTTCGTGACTTGGCAGAAATTCCTGCGAATGTTAAAGAAGGTTTGGAAATCAAAGCTGTGAAAAGTATTGATGACATCTTACCTTTAGCATTAGTTTCGATGCCAAAGCCTTTGCCTAAAACACCGATTGTAAAACCGGTGGAAGGTTCAAAAGCAGCACGCCACTAATGAAAAAATAAAAAAGAGAGAGCTTCGGCTCTCTTTTTTTTGTTACACAATTTGATTGAAAAATATCCAACCATCCTCATAATAGGTATTAAGAGTATTTAATTACTTTAAATATTCTTCGTTATCTCTTCTTTTATAGATAACCTTGTTTTTATTCTCTATGATCATCTGAACTCCAGACAGATGATCATTTGATCGCAGTCCAACACAGTTTTTTGGACTGCGTTTTTTATGCCTGTCTTTTAAGATCATCAGATGCTTTCATTCCTCAGGTATAATGCGCCAGCTGTTTTTGAATGAATAGATAATATGAAAATTCGTATTCTGACCATTGGTCAAAAAATGCCTGCTTGGGTTCTCACTGGTTTTGAAGATTATTTCAAACGTATCCAACCTTTTGTTCAAACCCAAGTCATTGAACTGCCTATGGCCAAACGTGGTAAAAATGATTCAGAAGCGGATATTTTAAAGTATTGCCAAATTGAAGGCGAAAGTATTTTAAATACTTTAAAACCGAATGAAACCCTAATTGCTCTTGAAGTTGGTGGTCGGGAACTCAGCACAGAAAAATTAGCTGATACAATGAAGCAGTGGATGCTCGAAGGTAATGATGTAGCACTTGCTATTGGTGGTCCAGATGGTTTGTCAGATCAGGTACGTAAAGCTGCCGCTTGGCATTGGTCACTTTCAAAACTCACGATGCCTCACCCTTTGGTACGTGTTTTATTAATCGAGCAACTATATCGGGCGATGAGTATTAATCACAATCATCCCTATCACCGTGCATAAATGGAACAAACGTTTCATTTTAAGAACAATCCGTTGAAATCTGGATACTTTTAACATGTCCTGATTTTGGCATAATAACTATTATTCTGCTTTTCAAATCAGGTGTAATGAAATGGAACTACAAACGCTTCCCGGACTGTTTATTTCCCATGGCTCGCCCATGCTTGCGCTTGATCCGGAACAAGTGGGACCTGCTCTACATCGTTTAGGTACAAATCTTCCTATACCTAAGGCAATCATTGTGATGTCTGCGCACTGGGAAAGTAAAGCACTTGAAGTAAGCATTTCGACTCGTCCTGAAACGTGGCATGACTTCCGTGGTTTTCCTAAAGAGTTATATGAAATTCGCTACAGTGCGCCTGGCGAACCAGCATTAGCAGAAGAAATTTTAAAATTATTGGCAGATGCTCATTTTGTTGCACATGCCAATAGTACACGTCCTCGTGATCATGGCGTATGGATGCCTTTATTGCATATGTACCCAGATGCAGACATTCCTGTAGTCGAAATTTCTTTGCCATCAAATTTAAGTGCACAAGAAATTTATCGTATAGGACAAACACTCGCGCCTTTACGTGACAAACAAATTTTACTCATTGGTTCAGGAAGTATTACTCATAATCTAGCAGAGTTATCTTGGCAAGGAGACAACTCTAAAGTTCCTGAATGGGCTTCAACTTTTAGAAATACTGTCGTTAATAAACTTTCCCATCAAGATTATGAGGGCGTTTTGGATTGGCAATCACTGCCTTATGTGAAACGTAATCACCCTAGCCTTGAACATTTTGCCCCTTTGTTTTTCGCTATGGGTACTGGTAACCGTTTTACGATTGTTCACAGTAGCTTCACAATGGGTTCATTAGGAATGGACATTTATCGTTTTGATTAATTATTAACAAATACCCCGGTTTGCGGGGTATACCATTATTTTTGTTGAAATTTCGAATAATTTACAAACTTATACATTTTAAAAACCGAAACAATCAAATGTTTACATTTTCTTTTTTTAAGAATGTTTTAAGCTTATTACTGTTGTTTTTTTACTTGAAGTTTTTAAATGAAAATTAAATATTTAATTCTTGCGTTATTACCTTTTTCTTTGATGGCGTGTCAAACAGTTACTAATACTCCTGCTCCAATTGTTTCTGAGCAACAACAAAACCTTGCAACCACTTTAGGTGAATATGCATGGACTTATCAAAATGTAAAAGCTTCTAAACCACTTATTCTTAACTTTAATGCAGATGGTAAATTAGCAATCAATACAGGTTGTAATGGCCAAGGCGGTACTTGGAAAGTTGAAGGTAACCAACTTGTTACTTCTAATCTTGTTTCAACGATGATGGCTTGCCAAGATGATTTAATGAAACAAGAACAATTGTCGAATAGCATCTTTAATGAAGCAAAATTACCAATTGAAATTAGCAACACTAATGGTCAGGTGATTTTAACGGTGACAGATAAAACTGGTCAAAAACATATTTTCCAAGGTCAAAAAGCAGTTAATACTCAAGCTTTAACAGACTACTCTTGGTCATATCAGCCTGAAAATACTAAAAAACCAATCGTTCTTAATTTTACAAATGATCGTTTATCTATCGCAACAGGTTGTAACCGCCAAGGCACAACTTGGAAAGTTGAAAACAACGCCATCGTAACAGCTGACGTAATGTCGACTATGATGGCGTGTGAACCTGCTTTAATGAAACAGGAACAATTTTCTAGCAGCCTCTTCCAAAAACGTGCAATTCCATTTGAACTCAATACTACAAATGTTGATCAACCAACATTGACTGTATCTGATGCTCAAGGCCAGAAATATACTTTCACTGGTAAAATGACACCTGAAGCGAAATATCAATCTGAAGGAAAAACTGTTTTCCTTGAAGTAGCTCCAGAAACTAAATCTTGTACTGGTGTTGCGCCACAAACTTGTATGCAAGTTCGTGAAATTAAATATGACGAGAAAGGCGTTAAAACTTACGCTGACAAAAACTGGTCATTATATTACGGTCAAATCGAAGGTTTTGAACACAAACCAGACCAACGCGTAATTTTACGTGTAAAACGTTTTGAAGTGAAAAACCCGGCTGCAGACCAATCTAGTCAAGCAGATGTATTAGATATGGTTGTAGAACAAGAGTTAGTTAAAAAACCGAAAAAATAAGTTTTTAGACTAAAAAAATCCGATGCTTATGCATCGGATTTTTTATTTCTATCTTAGAAAATACCTTGAGCAAGCATTGCATCAGCAACTTTTACAAAACCTGCAATATTGGCACCGTCTACGTAGTTCACAGTGCCGTCTTCTTTAGTACCATATCTTACACAGTTGGCATGAATGTCTTTCATGATTGCATGTAAGCGTTCATCGACCTCAGCATGGGTCCAGCCTAAACGAATTGCATTTTGAGACATTTCTAAACCAGAAGTTGCCACCCCACCCGCATTAGATGCTTTACCTGGCGCATACAAAATTTTAGCTTCGATAAAGTGTTCAACTGCTTCAAGTGTAGATGGCATATTAGCGCCTTCAGCTACACAAATGACACCGTTAGAAATAAGTATTTTCGCGTCCTCACCTGTTAATTCATTTTGCGTAGCACATGGTAAAGCAATATCGACAGGAATATGCCAAGGCGTTTTTCCTTCAAAATATTCAAAACCATGTTTAGAAGCAAACTCGGAAATACGACCACGTTTAACGTTTTTCAGTTCCATTACTTCAGCAAGCAAATCATCTGTAAAACCATTTTTTAAATAAACTGTACCGTTTGAGTCCGACAAGGTAACAACTTTTGCTCCTAAGAACATCGCCTTTTCTGCCGCATATTGTGCGACGTTACCAGAGCCTGAAACAGAAACAGTTTTACCAGCAAAAGATTGTCCACGGGCTTTTAGCATTTCTTCTGCAAAATAAACCGTACCATAACCAGTTGCTTCAGGACGCATTAAGCTACCACCGAATGAAATTCCTTTACCGGTAAAGACACAAGCGGTGTCGTTACTCAGCTTTTTCATCATGCCTGCCATATAACCAACTTCACGTGCCCCCACGCCAATATCCCCAGCTGGAATATCCGTATTGGGTCCTAAATGGCGATAAAGCTCAATGATTAATGCCTGGCAGAAGCGCATAATTTCAGCATCAGATTTACCTTTAGGATCAAAATCTGAACCACCTTTCCCCCCACCCATTGGTAAAGTAGTAAGTGAGTTTTTAAAAGTCTGCTCAAAACCTAAAAATTTTAAAATTGATAGATTGACCGATGGATGGAAACGCATTCCACCTTTGAATGGACCAATTGCTGAATTGTATTGAACGCGAAAAGCACGGTTAACTTGAGTCTGGCCTTGATCATCCATCCATGAAACACGGAATTGAATCACACGCTCAGGTTCAACCAAACGTTCTAGCAATCCCTGCTCTGCATATTCCGGATTTTTTTCAATAAATGGCCACAAACTCGTCATAACTTCTTCGACAGCTTGTAAGAACTCAGGTTGATGCGGATCACGCGCTTGCACGTAATTCAGGAATTCATTCAGGTTGTTGTATTTCAATGCACGGTCCTCAGCATAGTAATGAATTAAATTGGTGCAATACATTTTTAAATGCATCATTTAGCAGCAAAATATTAAATCCCTTTCCATCAATTTTAACAATACTTATTTTAAATTATTTTATTTACCTTAATTATCAAAAAGTTATTTTTAGAAAAACTACTTAAAAATAAGAAATATTAATTTATCTTTTCATTTTTATTGATCTATTATTGTGCAATATTGGCTACATTTTAGGTCAATCAAAAAGCCAATAAATTCGTTAAAATCCATTGACCTTACTTAGGTTTTTCTTCATTATCGCATCGTTTTAACCAAGCTATTTGTCCCCTATGAATTCATCTATTTCTCTCATACGCGAGATTGATGCGTTATTACCACAGACTCAGTGTGGTTTATGTGGACATCGTGATGGATGTCTACCCTACGCAAAGTCGATTGCTGAAGGTGAAGAAGCAAATAAATGTGTTCCAGGTGGTCAGCCTGTAGCCGATGCACTTGCAAATCTATTAAATCGTCCTGTATTAACCGCTGAAACTAGCGTATGGCCTGTACAGGCCGATGGGCGTCCTCAGCGAATGAAAGCGATTATTCGGGAAGATGAATGTATTGGTTGCACCAAATGTATTAGTGCTTGCCCTGTAGATGCTATTATTGGAAGTGGTAAGCTCATGCACACCATCTTGACTGACTTATGTACGGGTTGTGAGCTATGTATTCCACCTTGTCCGGTAGATTGCATTGATTTGGTCGAAGACACGCAAGCATTACCAAATGAGCAACAGCGTATTGCTGAACAAAATGATTTAAGACAACGTTATTACGCTCACATTCAGCGCGAAGAAAAGCGTCGTACTCACCGTAAAGGGCCTGTAGTACGCGCTGAAATTGATACCCAACTGTTTGCCCAGTTCTCTCAGGCACTTGATGAAGTACCTTCAATTGAACTCATCGAGAAACCCAAAGAGGTTGTGCCAACTGATGCAAAAACTACAATTGAGTTAGCGAAAATTCGTACGCAAATTAAGAAACTGGAAAAACAGCTCAGTGTTCGTGAAGATGCTAAAAAGCGTCTTCAACTTGAAGAACTGCAACAGCAACTCATGCAAGTACAGGAGGTCTGAATGGCTGTCAAGAATATGACGAAAAAGCAGATTCAAATTTTCTTTGAACGTCTTCGCGAACAACGACCATCACCTCAAACCGAGTTAAAATATTCATCTCCATTTGAGCTACTTATTGCAGTTATGTTGTCAGCTCAAGCGACCGACGTAAGTGTTAATAAAGCAACTGATAAGCTCTACCCTGTGGCGAATACAGCCGAAAAAATCTATAACTTAGGCGTAGATGGGTTAAAGGAATATATCAAGACAATTGGTCTCTATAACGCAAAAGCCGAAAATGTCATTAAGACCTGCAAGATTTTAATGGAACAATTTAACGGCGAAGTTCCAAGCAACAGAAAAGACTTGGAAGCTTTACCGGGTGTCGGACGTAAAACTGCTAATGTTGTTTTAAATACGGCATTCGGACAACCAACTATGGCTGTCGATACCCATATTTTCCGAGTGAGTAATCGAACTGGCTTAGCCGTAGGTAAAAATGTTCTTGAGGTTGAGCACCGTTTAGTAAAGGTCATTCCTAAAGAATTTATTATAGATGCACACCACTGGCTGATATTACATGGTCGTTACTGTTGTATTGCCCGTAAACCTAAATGTGCGGAATGTGTTGTTGCAGATGTGTGTAACTGGCCTGATCGCTTTGAATTTGGCGCACAAAAGCAAATTGCCATTAAAAGTATTGAAGCTTAAAAATATGGTTGGGTATAGGGATCATACCCAATCAAACTTACTTTAGACGCTTTTTTTCATTACGCTCTTCTTTTGCTTGTTTTTGTACCTGTCTTAGCATTTTATAGCTTTGAAAAGCCAAAAATATTAATAGTGCTAGACTCAGCAATACCACCAAAATCAATATGATTTTCATATTGTTCTCCTGCACTGAATGAAAGAAAAGAGCCCTCACAAAGAGGGCTCATTATCACAAACAATATTAAATTATTTGTCTAAGATGTTGAACAAATCTTTTTGTACATCTTCAATTGTACGCAAGCCATCAAGCTTGTCATAAGTTGGAGCATTTTCACCAGAAGCAGCACGACCTTGGTAGAAACCAACCAATTGCTCTGTTTCAGTGTGATAAGACGCTAAACGCTTACGGATTGTTTCTTCTTGGTCATCTGGACGTTGAACAAGGTCTTCACCAGTTTCATCATCTTTACCTTCCACTTTAGGTGGATTATATACAGTGTGATAAACACGACCAGAAGCTGGATGCTGACGACGACCAGAAAGACGTTTTACGATTTCTTCATCAGGAACATCAATTTCAATCACGTGATCGATGCTAATCCCTTCTTTTTCCAGAGCTTCAGCTTGTGGAATAGTACGTGGGAAACCATCGAAAATGCAGCCATTTGCACAGTCAGGTTGAGCAATACGTTCTTTTACTAAACCGATAATAAGTTCATCTGAAACCAAACCACCAGATTCCATTACACTTTTAGCTTTTAGACCTAATTCAGTACCTTCACGAATCGCAGCACGGAGCATATCACCGGTTGAAATTTGTGGGACATTGTAGCGCTTACAGATCAACTGAGCCTGAGTCCCTTTGCCTGCTCCAGGTGGTCCGAGTAAAATAATGCGCATAAAAAACATCCTCATTTAAAACAATGAATATGAAGTCCGGCAGAAAAAGTCTCGTTAATCTTCAATAGATCCTGCCTGACATCGAATTATAAGAAAGCCACAAACAAATGTATTGTACCAGCAATAAATCCGGTTACCCCACCTAGTACAATAAGAATCCATTCATCCTCCTGAAATGCAGGACGCAATAAATTCTGAAATTCTTTTGGTGTCAGTTCGCGAATACGCTCTTTAAACATTTGAAAAATCTTCTGTGCCCGGCTTGCGTTCAGTGCTGGGTCACATACGGGTCCCATCGTAATTTCAATTGAACGATCAATCAAGTCCGTCTTTAATCTTGCGTACTCTCTTGGCCCTAAAGAAAGCTGTAAAGAGGTGCGAACTAATGGCGTTTCCATGATTTCGTTAATATGACGCTTAACAATGCGGCGCGTTTTATCTTTACTCGGCCCGTACATCATTTCGGTCATAATTGATTTTAACGTAATCAGATCTTCTGTAACCACGCTAGAAAACACATCTGAGACTTCCTCTTGACGCTTCATAAAAGCGCCTTGGACATTATAGGTCCCAATTCGAAGAACTGGTACAATCCATGGAAACTTACGATCTTTTGTTAATCTAAAAATCTGTGGATAACGAATATAATGCGGCTCAATTGGGTTAAATACCATCCAGATTGCGATCCAGTTAGTTAAAAAGCCCCAAATTGCAGCCCAAAATGGTACTGTCCAGTGCCATGGTACTACAAACCAAACCACCATTTGGAAAATACCAAAGAACATCCCAATTAATGCACTAATATGCCAAATAAAGTTAATTTCTTTTTGACCAACCTTTAAGAACATACGTACCATTAAACGGCGATCACCTTCCATCTGGCTCACCACCATTTCACGCATGTTAACCAGTGACTCAACGTTCATGGTCAGCTCAGTCACTAATTCTTTTAACACACCCGGCAATTGCTTATGTGCTTGAGCATAAATACGGCGTTTAATTGAATAAGGTAGATTTTCCCAAAGTACGGCATTACGATCAATCATGACTTCATCAATAAGATGTTCAAGCTCAAAACCAACTTGTTCACCAATAATGCGTGCCATATCTTCCGGATCCATTGCTTCTAAAAATTCACGCAATGAACCTAATTTAGATAAAGTGTTATCGGTAATAATACCTGAGATACGTCCTGCTTTACGTGGCACAATACCTTGCCAACCTACTGGCAAGGGCCCTAAATGGAATCCCCAAAATTTAATTGGGTAAAATACCATTTTTAAAGCCATCCACACATGTGCCCATGTGACAAAAGCCGTTACGGGAATAATACTCAAAACGGCCCAAAAATCAGGTCTGTGTAAAAAGATCTGCCACAATCCACTGACGTACTCTAACATGTAAGACTCTCGTATTTATTTGTGCTCTGCTTATGGCGAGTTAAAGATAAACTGCTTTGTTTTATAAACCAAAACTTAGAGAATAAGAAAATTGAATTTGTGGTTTAGTATCTGCAGCAACATTTCCGTTCTGGTCAGTTAATTTTTCAGCCGCACCGATACCCACACTAAAAGTGCTAATTCTTTCTGAATTTAACCACACATAGGCCAAATCAACACCCGCACCTAAACGGGATTTAAAATCACCATCAACCTCTTTACTATCAAGATGCCCAGCATAGAAACCGATATAGTAACCATTTTTGTCTGTGCCAGTAAGATAATAAGGGTATCGGAAGCCAACTTGACCACCAGCGGTTTTGTCACCATTCAAAAATGCGCCGGCTTTCGCATAAGCAATCCCATACGGGTTTACCCATTCACCGTTAAGATGTAATAATTTTTGAGTAACGCCTGCACCCACATTCCAAGTAGATGCTTTATGATCTGCTAATTTTGCTTCTGGAAGAAACGAGTAGTCTTGAGCATGGGCCCAACTACTTACCGTCAAAACTGCAAGTAAGGGATAAATTTTTCTCATTATTTTCTCCATTTTCCCTAATCGTATGGTGAGAACAACCCTATTCTATTGAATGAGAGACTTTAACAGAATTATTTTGCTTCTTATATACAAGTATCTAGAATTTTGTTGTCTGCAAAGTCAAAAAGTATCTTATTAAAATGCAATGAAACTTTGAAAATTATGCAATATTTTAAACGCTCTTGCGTTAGAATAAGCAGCTATTTTTCTTACCCTATGTCATTAAGTCGATCCTTATGAAACAGCACTTTCCTTTAAAAGATATCCAGCAAGAAAAGCGCATTTATCGAGGTCGTATCTTTTTTGCCGTAGGGATCGTGACCATCTGTTTATTAGTCTTAATTAGCCGATACGCTTATCTACAAATTTTTCACTACGACGAATTCTCGACTGCATCTGACAAAAACCGAATTCGTTTGCAGCCCCTTCCACCTGCTCGTGGCTATATCTACGACAGAAACGGTGTATTACTAGCAGATAACTATCCTGTTTTTACAGCAACTTTAAGTAAAACAGATGTAGAAGATGTTGATAGTGTCATTGAGCAATTACAGCCTATTTTAGATTTAACGCAAGAAGATATTGACCGTTTTAAAAGCCGTATAAAAACTGCCCGTAAGACTGAACGTGTTGCAATTAAACTTAATTTAACGGAAGCCAATATTGCTAAGTTTAGTGAAGCCAAATATAAGTTTCCCGGTGTAAGAATCGAGACACAAATGACTCGCTATTATCCACACGGTGAGTTATTTGCTCATGTGATTGGTTATGTCGGGCGTATCAACGATAAAGAATTAAAAAGTATTGATAAAGACTTATATGCCGGGACCAACCTTATTGGAAAGATTGGCGTAGAGAAAAGCTATGAAGATTTACTGCATGGTACACCAGGTTATGAATCTGTTGAAGCAGATGCACATAGTAATGTATTACGTCATTTAGGTCGTAAAGACCCTACTCGCGGTAATGATCTCTATTTATCTTTAGATTACGGTTTACAAGTTGTCGCTTCTCAGCAGCTCGCAGGTCGTCGTGGAGCTATTGTCGCTATTGATCCTCGTACAGGTGAAATTCTAGCTTTAGTGTCTAGCCCAAGCTTCAACCCTAATTTGTTTGTGACAGGCATTAGTCATACTGACTACAGTTCACTCCGCGATAATTTAGACCAACCTCTTTATAACCGTGCTGTGCAGGGTGTATATCCCCCTGGTTCTACCATTAAACCAATGGAAGCAATGGGTGGCCTACACTACGGTATTGTAGACTGGTCAACGGCAATTTCTGACCCTGGTTATTTCCATCTACCAGGTGATTCACATAAGTTCCGTGACTGGAAAAAATCTGGTCATGGCATCGTGAACATGCATAAAGCCATCATTATGTCATGTGATACCTATTTTTATATTCTTGCCCATCAAATGGGTATTGATCAAATGAACCAATGGATGCGCCAATTTGGATTTGGTCAAAAAACAGGTGTCGATTTACCAAGTGAAAGTGAAGGCCTTTATCCAAGTCCTGAATGGAAAATGCGTACGCGTAAAGCGAAATGGATGAAGGGTGAAACTATTTCTGTCAGTATTGGTCAAGGCGCGTTTACAGCCACTCCATTACAGCTTGCGATGGCAACAGCAATTACGGCAAATCATGGTTCTCATGTAACGCCTCATGTTTTACGCGCAACGCATGGTGCAAAACCATTTACAGTACGTAATGCGCCTGATGGCAAAATCAAATTCAACGGCACTGATGAAGACTGGATTCAAATGCGTGATGCCATGATTGATGTAATTCAATCAGGTACTGGCCGCGGTATTCGTACTCCCCTCTACCAAATTGCAGGGAAAACAGGTACAGCACAGGTTAAGAGTATTGCACAGGGTAAACGCTATAACGAAGCAGCCTTGAGTGAACGTCAACTTGACCATGGTTTATTCGTTGGATTTGCCCCTGCTGAAAAACCTGAAATTGCGATTGCAGTCATTTGGGAAAATGGTCGTCATGGTGGTTCAGCTGCTCAACTTGCAAGACCTGTCTTTGATTACTGGCTATTAACGCGTAAGAAAAACCCGATTCGTCCAGCAAATCACCAAGTCAATGGCGGGTTAATGACAGCAGGTATTAAACCAGGTGAACTTCCAAGCGGCGGTGAAAGTTCTGGTCCAGCATCGGCTACAGCTACCACCAACAAACCAGCAGCATCAACACCGCAAGCTGCTCCTGCTCGCCCTGCTACCAATGAGGTCGATGAATAATGAGAAATCAACTACGTATAATTGGCGGCGAATGGAAAAGACGAGTACTGCCTTTCGCTAGCATTGATGGCTTACGCCCAACCCCAGATAGAGTACGCGAAACTCTATTTAACTGGCTCATGTGGGATATTCAAAATGCTCAAGTTCTCGACATCTGTACAGGCTCTGGTGCATTAGGTTTTGAGGCTCTGTCACGTGGTGCGGCATCTGTCTATATGATTGAGCCTGACAAAACTCAGGCACGATTTTTAAAAGATAATATTGAACTATTAAAAGCCCAAAACTGTCATCTAATTAATACAACGGCTCAACAAGCTCTACCCCGCTTAAAAGAACAGTTCGATGTGGTTTTTTTAGATCCACCTTATAGTCTTGATTTATGGCAAGAACTCTCGAACTTGGCGGAGCTTCATATTAAAAAAAATGGATATATTTATGTTGAAGCTGACCGAGATTTATCTCAGCTTCATCTTCCAGCAACATGGCAACAAATTAAAACCACTAAAGCGGGTACAGTTCACGCGGGGCTTTACCAGAAAGTAAACGAATAAAAAGGTAGCTTAAAGCTACCTTTTTCTTTGCAAAGTTTTAGTTAGCTTAAGCCAATCACTGCAACAACTGCTGCACAGGCGCCAACAATTTTTTTGCCATATGGCACATATCGGGTAAGCACAATACCCAACACCAATCCACCAAAATAGATGAGTGCCATACCAGTAACCATACCAGTTACTAACGCAACGATATGACCTGCGTGTGCTAACTCAACCCCATGAGCCATACCATGGAAGCTTGCAAGTAATGCCGCCGCTACAGGTAAAACCTTATTCGATTTTGCCCATAGGGCAATTGCTGTAATAACTAAAGAAGCAACAATGCCGTATTCAGCCATATTAACTGGTACCAAACCTTGAGCACCTACTAAAAAGCCTATAATTAAGGTAATACTTAAGGCAATAACTCCAACAATTTTCCACTGTTTAGCAGCTGACCATAATAAGACACCGAAACCCAAGGCCATGACTAAATGGTCTAACCCAGTAAAGGGATGAATAAAGCCTGCCATAAAACCAGAATGTGCATGGTCATGTCCCGGATGGGCCATTGCAAGAGCCGGCAATAATGAAAGGAGTGCCACACTCCATTTTTTCATGAAGTCCATAATGTCTCCTTAAGCTTTAAACAGGCCTTGTTTCTCAATAAATTGGATAATTTCTTCAAGACCATCTTGTGTTTTCATGTTTGAAAATAAGAATGGCTTTTCTCCGCGCATGCGTTTCGCATCTTGGTCCATTACATCAAGGTTTGCACCTACCATTGGCGCAAGGTCAGTTTTATTAATAATGAGTAAATCTGACTTGGTAATACCCGGCCCACCTTTACGAGGAATTTTTTCACCACCTGCCACATCAATAACATATAAAGTTAGATCAGAAAGTTCAGGGCTAAATGTCGCTGCCAAATTATCACCACCACTTTCAATGATAATAAGTTCTAAGCCTTCGAATTTTTCACACAAATCATCAATTGCAGCCAAGTTAATTGAAGCATCTTCACGAATAGCTGTATGCGGACAACCACCTGTTTCAACACCCACAATACGATCTGGCGACATCGCTTCATTACGGGTTAAAAAGTTTGAATCTTCTTTGGTGTAAATGTCATTTGTCACCACAGCCATATTGTATTTATTACGTAAGGCTAAACATAAATTAAGTGTAAGTGCTGTCTTACCCGAACCCACTGGTCCGCCAATTCCAACTCGTAATGGACTACGTTCTGTCATGATTTTTATCCTTTTTTCCTAAACTTAAGATCTGAATAACCGTGAATATTGTGTTTCGTGTTTCATGCTCAGCATGGCATAACGAGGTAAAGCGCTGCTCAATTGTTCATCACTAAGCTTCAAAGCTTTCTCTACTGCTTGTGGTACTAAACCATGCAAGTGCCATAAAATTCTTTGCCCAGCCATTTGTCCTAAAGGAACAGTTTTTACTGCGGCTAAAACCTGATTTTCTAAAACTGTAAAGGTATAAGCCGTAAGTACATCCATGTCGTTGAGTTCGAGTCGACCGCAAAGCTGCGCATAGACAGGCACAAAACCAAACTGCTTTTTAACCTCAACCGTTTTTTTTAAAACATCTTTAATCCATGCATTTAAAGAAAATGCCAGTTGCTGAGATTCAGCGAGCAGTTCTTTACTTTCTCTGCTGGCCTTATACAAATTTGCCCATACCAGAAACTGTTCTGAGTCATCATGATGCTGCATAAGACGCCTTAATACGGGCAACTCAAACCGTACTAACAGCATTTCAAGAACTTCTTCAAAGTAAGCAATTGCTGAGCTTTCGTTATGTATTAGGCCAATATCAATGGCTGTTTCCACACCTTGTGAATAACAATACGCTCCAACTGGCAGTGCCGTAGAAGACAGTGTCAGTAATTGCAATAATTGCGCGGCACTATGAATGGACATGATGTAAAGCTTTGATTGGGCTTAAACGATGATCATGACTATGCTGCGCATAAGCACCACTTTCAGGTTCAAACGGATGATCAGTTTCTGAAACTGTAAGCCCTAACCCTTCCACCATTTCTGCAAGCACATGATCGGGCTCAAAATACAAAGCTGTAGGGGTCAACATTAATGGTACATGTCTATTCCCTAAGTGATAGGCAGCTTTAAGCAAATCAAAATCGGTTTGAGCAGTGACTTGCATTAATCGCTCAGGCTTAGCATCGACACGTAATACATCACCCTCTTGCGTTGCAATATATGAGCCACTACGCAAAATGCCAGTACGCGGTAAATCAGCACCAATATCGACGCCACTCGCTAAAGCCGCTCGAAAGCGGGATTTTTGGCGGGTATCAAAAGTCAGTTCAACCGTTTCAAATGCCTGATCAGGAGAAATATCTTCAAGACGTTGGGTATAGATTTTCATTTAGCTTTTCTCTCCTTATTTATTTCTTTCATATCTAGAGTAATGAGGCAAATCATCTCTATAAAACTTATCAAAATAAGAAATAACGCTGTGCCATCGGTAACACGTCAGCAGGTTCACACGTTAATAATTCACCATCAGCCCGCACCTCATAAGTTTCAGGATGAACATGCATAACTGGACAATATGTGTTGTGTTTCATATCGCTTTTACTAATCTGACGTGTATTTTTACAAGGGCTAATTAACTTTTTAAGATTTAGCTTCTCAGCAACTTTTTCATCAATTGCCACTTGAGATAAAAAGGTAATACAGGTGTTATGTACACCACGCGGATAGGCACCAAACATTGGGCGATAATGCACGGGTTGAGGTGTCGGAATTGAAGCATTAATGTCACCCATTGGTGCCGCTGCAATCATGCCACCTTTAATAATCATGGAAGGTTTTACACCAAAAAAAGCAGGCTTCCATAGCACTAAATCAGCAAGTTTACCGACTTCAATCGAACCGATTTCATGACTTAAACCATGGGTAATGGCTGGGTTAATTGTATATTTGGCAATGTAGCGTTTAACGCGATTATTATCGTGAAACTCATTGTCACCCTCTAAAGGACCACGTTGAATTTTCATTTTATGAGCAGTTTGCCAAGTACGTATAATTACTTCACCCACACGACCCATCGCCTGAGAGTCAGATGACATCATGGCAATGGCACCTAAATCTTGCAAAATATCTTCAGCGGCAATGGTTTCACGGCGAATACGACTTTCAGCAAATGCAATATCCTCAGCAATTGCTGGGTCTAAATGGTGGCAAACCATGAGCATGTCTAAATGCTCATCAATGGTATTAATCGTATAAGGACGTGTTGGATTAGTTGAGGACGGCAAGACATTACTTTGTCCAATTGCCTTTAAAATGTCAGGTGCATGCCCACCACCCGCACCTTCGGTATGGTACGTATGAATGGTACGATCTTTAAAAGCTGCTAGTGTTTCTTCTAAAAAACCACCTTCATTTAAAGTATCTGTATGAATAGCGACCTGCACATCAAACTCATCTGCTACACTCAAACAGTTATCAATGGCTGCTGGTGTTGAGCCCCAGTCTTCGTGTAGTTTTAAGCCAATTACCCCAGCTTTAATTTGCTCTCGAATTGGGTCTGGCAAACTCAAATTACCTTTGCCTAACAGTCCAATATTCATAGGCAAATCATCAATTGCCTGCAACATGGTCGCAATATGCCAAGGCCCTGGGGTCACTGTCGTTGCCGAAGTACCTGCCGCTGGCCCCGTACCACCACCCACCATTGTTGTTGTACCCGACATTAGCGCGGTTTCAACTTGCTGCGGGCAAATCCAGTGAATGTGAGTATCAATCCCACCTGCCGTTAAAATTTGCCCTTCACCCGCAATCACTTCTGTTGCAGCACCTAAAGGAATAGTAATGTCCGGTTGAATATCAGGATTTCCAGCTTTCCCTATTTTCCAAATTCGACCATTTTTTAAGCCAACATCAGCTTTTACAATTCCCCACCAGTCCACAATCAAAGCATTGGTAATCACAGTGTCGGCAACTTCATCGGCTAAAAGTTGAGATTGCCCCATTCCATCACGAATGACTTTGCCACCACCAAACTTAACTTCTTCACCATAGGTCGTTAAGTCTTGCTCAACCTCAATAAAAAGCTCTGTATCAGCCAAGCGAATACGATCACCAACCGTTGGACCAAACATTTCAGCATATGCACGACGTGACATTTTCATAACTTATTACTCATCTCTTTCATTATCGTTGTTATGTCTAGTCCAGCTTGCCCATGACTCGGCCTGCAAAACCATATACTTCTCGCTTACCCGCTAAAGCAACAAGCTCTACTTCTCGATTTTGTCCCGGTTCAAAACGTATCGCTGTGCCCGCCGCGATATTTAATCGAAAGCCTTTAGCTATTTCACGATCAAACTGTAATGCATCATTTGCTTCATAAAAATGAAAATGAGAACCCACCTGAATAGGCCGATCACCAATGTTGGCAACTACAATTTTTAAAGTTTGTCGCCCAACATTCAGCTCAATGTCTGTATCTGGAGTAATGATTTGACCAGGGATCATAAGCGTTCCTTTTATACGATTGGCTGATGGACAGTGACTAATTTCGAGCCATCAGGAAAAGTTGCTTCGACCTGAACCTCAGCAATCATTTCTGGCACACCATCCATCACATCTTCGCGCTTTAATAAAGTTGTTCCGTAATGCATCAAGTCACTCACCGTCATACCGTCCCGCGCTCCTTCAAGCAAAGCAGCAGAAATAAAAGCAATAGCTTCCGGATAATTTAGCTTTAAGCCGCGAGCTTTACGGCGCTCAGCGACTAGCCCTGCGGTAAAAATAAGTAATTTATCTTTTTCTGTTGGATTGAGTTCCATATCTCTTTCCTAAATAGCATCTAACTTTCTTTAAGCAAAATACGTGCTCAAAAGCAGCATACTTGTTTTAATCGTTTTTTAAATACGCAATTTAACGTAACTTAGGTTCTCCAGATTCTTGGGAATTCTTCATCTAAATCAAACCAATAACGTCTTAATCTTGCTCTTATTGCCGCAAATGCATCATGGCAATGTCGGACATCACTTCCCAAAAAACGCGCACAAACTACATCATCTAATAATGTTAAAGTTACAGGTGCTTGCATACGCATCATCAATTCGCGAATGAGTTCGAGCTGTTGTTCTAAATAAAATGAAGACCGATATTTCTCAGGTGCAACGGCCCAAAAACTTCCCATTACGGCTTGATTATTCATACCTAAACACGAACCAAGCCAACGATCTTCACCTTCAAAAAACAATGTATCTGCAACCAATAATTTTTGTTCTCGCCACAACTTAAACTGGTTGTGGTAGCTTCCCCGCACAAAACGTTCAGAACGTGCCTGCCGCCCGAGTACCAACATATCCCAGCCAATAAAACTGGCAGCCTGGTCAAGATGAATATGAGTTTCTGAGTGTGCTAGAGCTCCGTCAAACAGCATCGTTTCTTGCGGAACCCACTCCAAAATAGACCGATCTCGCGCATGAAGATGAATATGCTGAAAAGCTTGCTTTCCATTGGTTTTGTACCACTTCCCCGCACCAGGAGTCGTTACAACCGCATGAGCTTGATCTTTGGTTTCAATTTGAAAAGTAAGATGGTCTCCTCCTGCGATTCCTGCTGGAGGATGTACAATAATGGCGTGACATATGCCTGTTTTTTCAGGCCAGAGCATTTTTTGCACCCTTACAGGGCCTTGATGCTTTCTATGACTCATTATGGTGCGCGAATTTTCAAAACAAAATCCAAGTTCTAATTGCGCATACCAAAATGGTGCTAAAGAGTTTTTTGAAAACGTTTGTACCTGATTCATTCTGGTTCATATGTTCAAAATAAGTGCTTAAAGTTATAAGCAAAATACGCACCAAATATAAAAATAAGCAAAATGATAAAATTAGATACAATTTTTTGATTTTAATGAGTTAAAAAACAATCAATGTCTAACATAAAACCACAGTAACTCACGGAATTATTTATACAATAGCGCCCACCGTTGCTTCCATACTTGCTCTCCATGAAACTTTTTTTCGTGTTAACGCCACTTGTCTTTTTAACCGGGTGTATTTTTGGCCAATCTAGCGAGGTCAAACGTGCAGAGAAAATTCTCCATAATTTTGAATGTAAAAATGTTGAGACAAGTCAGATTGCAACAAGCTCAATTAATTCTTACTACCAACAGTCTTTAGCAGTAAGCAAAGAAAAGGCGACTTCATATGTAGAGAGTTACAAGAATGGTGAAGAATTATTCGACATGCCGCTCGATGAAGTTTTAAAGCAACAATATCAGCTTTATAAATCAGCTTGTGATTCTTTGGGTGGAGTTTCTTCTCAACCTTAATATATAGAGGTATTCGCTAATTTTTTAATGGATACCTTTTTTTAATTTTTACATCCTCCCTTTTGGCTAAATTTTACTCACTTTACCTTTTGTTAAAATTAAATTACATACTTAAACTTTTATTAGGCTCTTATATTTCATAGCCTGTTTACTTGTTTTTTATTTATTTTCCGAGGTTTAGATCATCATGAAAAAAACATTATTATCAGTAGCACTCTTAAGTATCCTTCTTGCCGCTTGTAGCAAAAATGAAAATAAAGCCGACACAACAACTCAAGCATCCGCTCCAGCACAAACTACTGAAGCGAATAATAATGCTGTAGATAGCGCGCACACAGCGGAAAACTCACTCGATTGGGACGGCACATATAAAGGCACTCTCCCATGTGCAGACTGTGAAGGTATTAAAACCGAATTAGAACTTAAAGATGATAAAACCTATGAGCTGACTGAAACTTATATTGGTAAAGGCGATACGAACCCATTTGAAACCCATGGTACCTTTACTTTTGACAAAGATAATACTTCAGTTATTACCTTAGATGATAAAGGTCAAAACCGTAAATTCTTTATTGGTGAAAACACTGCAACTGCTTTAGATATGGAAGGTAAAAAAGTTGAAGGCTCTTTAGCTGAACACTATGTTTTGAAAAAATAATTTTTAATAATTAAAAAAAACCCGCTCATTTGAGCGGGTTTTTTGATGAATCAATTCTTAGTGAGCTGCGAATTGGTTCATTGTGTTTTTAGCATCATCATGTGCTTTAAGAGCGTTGTCACCAGAGAAGATTTCTTTGTGATCATCACCGATGTCTGAACCCGCCATTGCTTGGTGTTTAACACAAGCGATACCACCGCGGATTTCTTTACGTTGTACGCCAGCAACATAAGCCAACATACCTTCAGAACCGAAGTAACCTTGTGCAAGCTCATGAGTAGAAAGAGCAGCAGTGTGGTAAGTCGGAAGTGTGATCAAGTGATGGAACACACCTGCTTCGCGAGAAGCATCTGCTTGGAAAGTACGGATCTTGTCATCAGCATCAGCAGCTAATTCAGTGTTGTCATATTCAGCACTCATTAATTTAGCGCGGTCATATGCAGAAACGTCTTTACCTTCAGCAACCCAACGGTCGTAAGCTTGTTGACGGAAGTTTAAAGTCCAGTTGAATGATGGGCTGTTGTTATAAACAAGTTTAGCATTTGGAACAACTTCTTTAACACGGTTAACCATGTGTGCGATTTCTTCTACGTTTGGAGTCGCAGTTTCGATCCAAAGAAGGTCAGCACCATTTTGTAAGCTAGACACACAGTCAAGTACAACACGGTCAATTTGAGTGTCAGCACGGAACTGGTATAAGCCAGAAGGTAAACGCTTAGGACGGTGTAATTTACCATCACGCTTGATTAAGATTTCATCTTCTTGAGCATCAGCAATATCAATTTCTTGAGTATCTAAGTAGCTGATGTATTGAGAAGCGATGTCACCTGGCTCTTTAACCACTGGGATTTTTTGAGTCAAGTCAGCGCCTTCAGAGTCAGTACGCGCAACAATGATACCTTCTTCAAGACCCATTTCTAAGAATGCATAACGTAATGCATGGATCTTAGCGATGAAGTCTTCGTGTGGAACAGTTACTTTACCAGCTTGGTGACCACATTGTTTAGCATCAGATACTTGGTTTTCGATTTGAAGCGCACAAGCACCAGCTTCGATCATTTTCTTAGCAAGTAAGTAAGTTGCTTCTTCGTTACCGAAACCAGCATCGATGTCCGCAATAATTGGCACAACGTGAGTTTCAAAGTTATCGATTTGAGCTGTGATTTCAGCTGCTTTAGCAGTATCACCAGCTTCTTGTGCTTTTTTAAGTGCACGGAATAAATCGTTTAATTCTTTTGCGTCAGCTTGACGTAAGAAAGTATAGATTTCTTCGATCAATGCAGGAACAGAAGTTTTCTCGTGCATAGATTGGTCAGGAAGTGGACCAAATTCAGAACGAAGAGCAGCAACCATCCAACCAGAAAGGTAGATATAACGTTTGCTTGTAGTACCGAAATATTTTTTGTTCGCAATCATTTTTTGTTGTGCGATGAAACCATGCCAGCAACCTAATGATTGAGTGTATTTGCTTGAGTCAGCATCGTATTCAGCCATATCACGACGCATAATCGCAGCTGTATACTTAGCAATATCTAAACCAGTTTTGAAACGGTTTTGAAGTTGCATACGAGCAGCATCTTCTGGGCTAATGTCTGCCCAAGTGTTGCCGAATTTTGCTTTTAATTGACGTACTGCATCAATCGCTGTTTGATATGTAGTCATGATATTGTCCTGTATTCATTTTAGGATTTCATCGATCGAAGCCTAGAGTCACGTTACTTAAATTTCTTATGACACCAGCTGCTTCATCATGAGCACAGCTTAGACTTAGCCAATCAATTAATCCAATATCCTTTGTTAATCTTCAGTATTTATTTAAAAAATATACCAATAAATCGATATTATAGATAAAACTAAAAACCTTAACACTCTGTTTATAAAAATAAAATTATCCTAAAGGAGTATAGAGTTTTATTCTAAAAACTTAGTAAGTCTTATTTTTATACAATTTTTGGAGATTTTCCACTCATTTTTAAATCTAAAAGTCAATTGTAAATTAGGTTATTTTTGCCAATGCAAAAAGTCAATTGATATGCTAGAAATTGAAGATATTTTCATAAATAAAGTGAATTTATATTTACTCGCCTTGAAATAAGGCAAATACAATAAACATATGGCCTTAAAGCCCTTCTCTCTCCTACTTAATTCCTACAAAAAATGTCGCTTTTCTCATCATTTTTTCACACAATAGTTATTAAATATGGCATAATTTGAAACAATTTCAGGGTTTTATTTTCGGTATTTTTTTTATGAATCTGGAGCGAGTAGATCTTAATCTATTAATATATCTTGATGTACTTCTTCGTGAAAAAAATGTTACACGCGCAGCCGAACAGCTTGGGGTAACTCAGCCTGCAATGAGTAATATTTTACGTCGTTTACGTAATTTATTTAATGATCCGCTTCTTATCCGTTCTTCTGAAGGGATGACTCCAACAGAACGTGCACTTGAATTACAACCTCGTATTCGTGATGCCCTTTCTGATCTTTCCATGATTTTGGAACCCCGTACCGAATTCCGCCCTTATACAAGTAATCGCGTTTTCCGCATTATGACATCTGACTATGCCGAGGCAACTTTAGTCCCGCGCCTTGTCAAAGCTCTACGCTCTGAAGCTCCAAATGTTGTACTCGACTTTCTTACACCAAGTGATGTGTCTTATAGAGACATGGAACAAGGTAAAGTTGATCTTGCGATTAATAGATTTAATGAAATACCGCAAAGTTTCCACCAAGTTTTAGTTTGGCGTGATAGTTTCAGCTGTATCCTTAATGACAAACACCCTGCTGTAACTCATTTGAACCTCAAAAGTTATTTAGATGCACAACATATCTGGGTTTCTAAAACAGGTATGGGCGTAGGTTTTGGTGTAAATCCAGATAAACAAGGCGGTTTAGGCTGGATTGATCAGGCATTAGAACGTATTGGTCAACGTCGTAAAATTTCTGTATTTACCCGTCACTACCAAATGCCAGCATTACTTGCTCAAAATGTTGACTTGATTGCCACCCTTCCAACTCGAATGGCACGCCTACAAACTCAAAATCCTAAACTGGTTATAAAGGATCCTCCTTTTTATATTCCAGAATTTGAACTCAAAATGGCTTGGTGTCCGTTATTACATCATCATCCTGCTCATCGCTGGTTACGCCAACTTATTCTATTTGTTGCTCGTCAAATGATTGAAGAAGAAAACCGTGAATTTCTAACCAACAATTCACAATTTTCTCACTATTAAATAAATTTTAATTTAATTGTCGATTTTAGACATTATCTTCAAGCGCTGAGCAATCAATCTGATTACCTCAGCGCTTTTTTGTGTTAAAACATAGTCATAATAATGATGAACCTCGGGTGATTTGTGAGTCTCTTTCAAAATATCATTATCATCGCACTGCTCATCATCGCAGCAGGCTTTTTATCTTTAACTGAAATTGCATTGGCTGGTGCCAGAAAAGTAAAGTTAAAAATTTTAGCCGAAGCTGGCGAAGAACGTGCCCAACAAGTACTTGATCTACAAGAACAATCTGCTGATTTTTTTGCAGCTTCTCAAATTGGCTTAAATGCTGTGGCTATTTTAGGCGGTATTTTGGGTGAAGCTGCTTTTCGTCCCTTTTTTGTCACACTCGTCGACCGTTTTTATGAAGGTCCTTGGACACAGACTATTGGTTTTGCCCTCTCCTTCACCTTAGTAACTTCTCTATTTATTTTATTCGCCGATCTCATGCCAAAGCGTCTGGCCATGATCGCACCTGAAAAAATTGCGATTAGCGTTATTAACCCAATTCAAGTTTTTATTAAGGTGTGTAAGCCCTTAGCTTGGGGAATAAATGCAATTGCCAACTTGCTATTTCGCTTATTTAAAGTGAATACAACACGAGAAGATAATATTACTTTTGATGATATTTCAGCAGTTATGGATGCAGGTGCACAAGCTGGCGTACTTCAAAAACAAGAACATCACTTTATCGAAAACGTTTTTGAACTAGAAGAACGTACCGTACCATCAAGCATGACCACACGCGAAAACGTCGTTTATTTCACCTTAAATGAACATGAAGACAGTATTCGTCAAAAATTAGCAGAATATCCTTATTCAAAATTTTTAGTATGTAATGAAAATATTGATCAGGTCATTGGTTATGTTGATGCTAAAGATTTTTTGGTGCGCATTTTAAACAATCAATCTCCAACACAATTGAATGAAACAACCATTCGTACTGTCCTGATGATTCCTGACACCCTAACTCTCTCGGAATTACTTGATCGTTTCCGCTCTACAAAAGAGAAATTTGCGGTGGTCATAAATGAATATGCACTTGTTGTAGGGGTAATCACCTTGAGTGACATTATGATTACAGTTATGGGAGACTGGGTTACTCCTATCGAAGAAGAGCAACAAATCATTAAACGTGATAATAACTCTTGGTTGATTGATGGCAGTACACCAATTGATGACCTAAGACATGCACTTGAAATTGATGAAATGCCTGATGAAGAAAACTATGAGACGCTTGCAGGCTTCATGATGTATCGTCTACGAAAAATTCCACGTCCAGCAGATTTTGTAGAATTTGGTGGATATAAATTTGAAGTCGTCGATGTCGACCACTTTAAAATTGACCAACTTCTTGTTACTCGAATTTTAGAACAAACCGAAGTACACTCATCAATTGATGAAAATTAAATTATATTATTTAAATACCCCACAATTTTAGATGGGGTATTTTTTTAATCTAAATAAATTTTTTAAATATAAGTAATAATTATTTTAGATCTATTTATTCAATTTGCTCTTTTAACTTAAAAGTATTATTATTTTATTTATCACTCTTATTAAAGCTTAAATACTGAAAAATAATAGAATAATCCACATATCTCAATAACTACAAAATACTTAAGTCCCCCTTTACATTGTAAATAAGCTTATATATCTTGACTTAAAGTATAGTTTTAAATGGTTCTTCTTCTCATTTCACTCATCAAAATATATATAATTAAAAAAAATGCCATATAATTTTTATATTTATATAACCTTTATATCATTTTATAATAGTATTT
Organism: Acinetobacter pittii; assembly: GCF_034064985.1. Lineage (NCBI taxonomy): Bacteria > Pseudomonadati > Pseudomonadota > Gammaproteobacteria > Moraxellales > Moraxellaceae > Acinetobacter > Acinetobacter pittii. Next base: position 2,793,613 of record NZ_CP139249.1, read on the forward strand.
ATTTATTATAATACCACTATAATGTTAATATATATGTTCAGTATTTCGCCTATATATACCCTTTTAAATGAATATATATTAACCAAATAAACTAAATATATTATTTGTCTTTTTAATAAAAATTAATAAGAATAACCAAGGTCAGAGTTTTGAATAAACTTGTTCAGTAAAACTATAGGCAAAGGATTGATTGTATGCTGACATTACTTGGTGTTGGCATGATTTTGTGCTTCATGTACTTAATCATGTCCAAACGTTTAAGCCCTATTATTGCTTTAATTCTCATCCCATTTATTTTTTCTCTCATTGCCTGGGGCCTAGGTCATTATTTTGAAAGTTTGAGTCATATTGAACTCAAAGGTCTCAGTGAGATGATGCTAGATGGCATCAAAAAATTAGCGCCAACTGGCGTAATGCTTTTATTTGCAATTTTATATTTTGCCTTAATGATCGATGCAGGTCTCTTCGATCCACCAGTCAAATGGATTTTGAAAAAAGTTAAAGGTGATCCTTTAAAAATTACATTAGGAACCGTGTTTCTAACCACAATGGTTTCTTTAGATGGTGATGGTTCAACAACCTATATGATTTGTGTGGCAGCAATGCTTCCACTTTATCAACGTTTAGGTATGAACACCCTGATCATGACAGCTCTTATGCTACTCTGTAGTGGTGTGATGAACTTAACACCATGGGGTGGCCCGACTGCTCGTGCTGCGAGTGCCCTTCAAGTTGATCCGAGCCATATTTTCGTACCAATGATCCTTCCTATGGTCATTAGTATTGGCTGGTTATTCTTCTTGGCATACCTATATGGTCGCTATGAACAAAAACGTTTAGGCGTGATCGAGCTTGAAACTCATCATGGTGACAATATTACAGTATCTAAAGATCCTGAAGCGACGCGCCCACATTTACGTAAAGTGAATATGGTGTTGACCATTATTCTCATGATTGCATTAATCAAAGGCATTTTGCCGATGTCAGTGTTATTCATGCTAGCGTTCTGTATTGCAATGCTCATTAACTACCCTAATGTTGATATGCAGAAAAAACGTATTGCAATGCATGCAGATAGTGTTTTAGCTGTCGTAGGCTTAATTTTCGCTGCGGGGATTTTCACAGGTATTTTATCTGGTACAGGTATGGTTGAGGCGATGTCTAAAGAGTTCGTCGCAATGATTCCTCCAAGCATGGGTCCATACTTGGCTCCGATTACCGCGCTAGTCAGCATGCCTTTGACCTTCTTTATGTCAAATGATGCATTCTTCTATGGTGTATTACCAATTCTTGCTGAGGCTGCTTCACATTATGGTATTAGTCCAGAAGCGATTGCTCGTGCATCAATTGTAGGCCAACCAGTACACTTACTATCACCTCTTGTTCCATCAACCTATTTGTTATGTGGCCTTGCAAAAGTTGATTTTGCAGACCATCAAAAATTCACTCTCAAGTGGGCATTTATAACATGTATGGTTTTGATGGGGACAGCATTAGTGATTGGCGTTTTCCCACTTTTTAGTACGATGTAATTCTGCTCTACTATAAAAATAAAAGCCCCTATCGGGGCTTTTATTTTTATTTATTTATATACTCAATCATGGCGTCTAAGAACGCATGAAAGTGCAAGCTAATATCTTCTTCTAAAATTTTATAGGCATTATCAAATTGTACCATTGGCCAGCCTTCTTTCCAAAATGGAAAGATGTCATGTAAGTCATGAGTAACTATTGCATCTTCTCGAACAATGGCTTGTGAAATCTGTGCCAAAACTTGTGCTGTTTCTGCACCATCAATAGCTAAATAATCAATACCACGCGCTTTTAAAATACGAATTCGATCTTTTTTATAGCGAATTTTTTTAGCTTGAGCTGGATTTAAACCTAATGCAAGAGTAACTGCCTCTACAAACTTCTCTTCAAAATTTGTATTTAGTGCCACTAAAGCTTGTTTATGTGCTTCCTGACGTCCTGCTTTTCCCCCGTTACGGATGATCTCATTTGCTTCCGTATCTAGCTTATCTTTTTTCATCGACTGTAAAATGTCTAAAATTTCGATATCGCTTAAAGATTCAGGAGATTGCTCAAACATAGGAGTCCTTATACATACAACTAAAGGCGTATTCTCTCATAAAAGCGATACTAAAGCAGAGTAAAATTTTAAATAGCCTATTATCTTGGCTATTTTTGTAGGTTTAACCTCAGAAATTACACTCATAAAATCAGATAATTCTTTGGTTAGGATGTTTACTATTTGCTAAATTAATTTTACCCTGATAATATTATTTTACCCTGATAGAATTATACAGCTAAAATGAATACTAAAATCACCTATACCGCTTTCACTGGAAGCACGCTTATTGCGAGTGAATCTCTTATTGAACTTGCAAAAAAACTCAAAGATCTTTCGAAAACAACGGAAAATATTCTGATTTTTAATGATCAAACAGGTCAACAAATTGATCTTGATCTTTCTGGCTCAGAACAAGAATTGCAACAACGTTATGCTGAGCCAGAAGAAATTAAAAAAGTTGGACGACCCAAACTTGGAGTAATTTCGCGTGAAATCACTTTACAGAAAAAACATTGGGATTGGTTAGATCAACAAAGTGCGAGTGCATCAGCAGTAATTCGTAAGTTAATTGATAGAGAGTTAAATAACCCAAATTCTGAAGGTAATATTATGCTCACCAAACAAGCCATCGACCGTTTTATGTCTGCCATGTTAGGCAATATGCCAAATTATGAGGAAGCAACACGCGCCTTATATCAAGGCGATCGAGATATATTTTTAAAGATGATTCAGAGCTATCCTAAAGATTTAAGAGAATATTTAACTTTAAAAGCTCAAAATGTTTTCTAAACTCAATAAAAAAACCCGCTTACGCGGGTTTTTCAAAATCAATTCAGTCTATTAAAGACGAACCAATTCCACGATTTTCTCTACTGCTTCTTCTACCGTTTCAGCAGTAACTTCTGTATCTGTGCCATCCACAGCCGTAGTGATAACCACAACGCCTGTCTCACGCAATAAAGTAATTTGCTCAGCTGTTAAGCTTGCTTTCGCGATCGCAACTACACCTTGCTGAATCAGCAAACTTTCTAAAGCTTGAGCTTTTTCAATTAATTGTGCAGAAACACCAATAACAGCAGGTTTTTGACCTAAACGAGCAGCACGATCTTCAGCAGTAACAGGATTGCTATGAACCGTCCACTCTACCGCCGCTTCCACCATACCTGCACCAACAGTTACGTTGCTTAAGCGGTCAATAAAAATGAATGAACCTGTATAACGAGAATCTTGATATTGATCAAATACAACCGGCGCATCAAACTCAACCACCACATCTGCAATTGCATTTAGCTCAAGTTCTTCCACATGCGTGTGTTCAAGTGTATTCACATTTACACGGTAGTGGATATTAGTGACTTTAGCAGGAACAGTCTGGGTACCAATCTTAACGTTGTACAACTTACCTTTCACAAGCGGATGTTCATTCATCCATACCACTGAAGCACGAACACTACGTGAAATTAATGGTTGCTCACCAGCACGTACCAGAACGTTACCACGGCTAATATCAATTTCATCATTCAGAGTCAATGTAACCGCTTGACCTGCTACAGCTTGCTCAAGGATTCCATCAAAAGTAACGATTTCTTTAACTGTTGAACGCTTACCTGATGGAAGTGCAACAATCTCATCACCAACGTTGATTTCACCTAAAGCAATCGTACCCGCAAAACCACGGAAATCAAGGTTTGGACGATTTACATACTGAACCGGGAAACGGAATTCGTGTTTATTCGATTCACGACTAATTTCCACCGATTCAAGAATGCTCATTAAAGTTTGACCTTTGTACCAAGGCGTATGAGCTGATGGATTTACAACGTTATCGCCATTTAAAGCAGAGATTGGTACAAACTGAATATTAGCTGGACGACGATCACCCAATTGGCTTACGAAAGCATCATATTCAATCTGAATTTCAGTAAAACGTTCAGGCGAATACTCAACTAAGTCCATTTTATTAATGGCAACAACAATATTCTTAATACCAAGCAAACTTGCAATAAACGTATGACGACGAGTTTGAGTTTGTACACCATAACGCGCATCAATCAAAATGATTGCCAAGTCGGCAGTTGACGCACCTGTTGCCATGTTACGGGTATATTGTTCATGCCCGGGGGTATCCGCAATAATAAACTTACGTTTTTCTGTTGAGAAATAACGATAAGCTACGTCAATGGTAATACCTTGTTCACGTTCCGCTTGCAGTCCATCTACCAGCAATGCCAAATCTGGTGCATCACCCGTAGTTCCTACTTTTTTACTGTCACGTGTCACTGCTTGCAACTGATCTTCATAAATCAATTTTGAATCGTAAAGTAAACGCCCAATAAGCGTACTTTTACCATCATCTACGTTACCGCAAGTCAAAAAGCGTAGAAGGTCTTTTTGTTCATGTTGCTTTAAATAGGCCAAGATATCTTGACTGATTAATTCTGATTGATGAGACATTGCTCAAACTCCACAAATTTAGAAATTGTCTTAGAAATAGCCTTCTTGCTTTTTCTTTTCCATTGAGCCCGCTTCATCATGGTCAATCATACGACCTTGACGCTCAGAACTCGTGGCTAAAAGCATCTCTTGGATAATTTCAGGTAACGTATCTGCTTCAGACTCAACTGCACCAGTTAACGGGTAACAGCCAAGCGTACGGAAACGTACAGACTTCATCTGTGGAACTTCACCCTCTTTTAAACGCATACGCTCATCATCAACCATGATTAACGTACCGCTACGCTCTACTACTGGACGAACAGCAGAGAAATAAAGAGGAACGATTTGAATATTTTCTAAATAGATATATTGCCAGATATCTAACTCAGTCCAGTTAGATAAAGGGAATACACGAATACTTTCACCTTTGTTCACTTTACCATTGTAAAGATTCCAAAGTTCAGGACGCTGGTTTTTAGGGTCCCAACGGTGTTTGCTATCGCGGAATGAATACACACGCTCTTTTGCACGTGATTTTTCTTCATCACGACGTGCACCACCAAAAGCAGCATCAAATTGATATTTATCCAAAGCCTGTTTTAAAGCTTGGGTTTTCATAATATCGGTATATTTTGAACTACCATGATCAAATGGGTTGATCCCAGCTTCACGGCCTTCTTTGTTCTGATGAACAATTAAGTCAAAACCATGAGTTTTTGCCATGTTATCGCGAAACGCGATCATGTCTTTAAATTTCCAACCCGTATCTACATGTAATAATGGGAATGGAAGTTTAGCTGGATAAAATGCTTTTAACGCAAGATGAAGCATAACAGCAGAGTCTTTACCAATCGAGTAAAGCATGACTGGATTTTCAAATTCCGCAGCAACCTCACGAATAATGTGAATACTTTCAGCCTCAAGTTGCTTGAGATGTGTGAGTCTTGATTCAGTCATGAACACGTCCTTCTCTATCCATTTTGCCCATAAAATCTAGAAGTAGTATTAAACCACCACCTAGAAGACCATGTGGAGGAACGAGTGCCATAACAACTCCAATTTTTCGTGATAGATAATCCAACCACAAGCCTTTATATGGCTTATAGCATTAGTTATGCATTATAGTGATTTAAAACCGATTCCTTTTGCTTGTTTTTTCATATTGATATTCGATTTAATCATATACATGTAATATGCTGATTCACTTATACAACTTTGTAATCCTAGCTTGTGTAGTCGACTTAAGCAAATCATGTTCTAGTCTTTAGATTTCTTTAAAAACCATAAAAAAAGAGAAGCATTAATCGCTTCTCTTTTCTAAAACATGATCTAATCTTAGAAACCAAACATTTTACGTTCTAATGGAATTTCAATACCAATAGATGCACCTGCATCATTGCCTTCCAAATCAGAATCACTTACCCATCCATTAATTTTTAATGGAAGATCAGGTTTGATGAAATGTGTCCAAGTTAAATCAAGTGCTTTAATTTCATCATCTTTAGGAAATGCTTTATTGATTGCCAAATTAGATTGGTTAACTTTAACTACCATAGCACGACCACTTAAACGGTTCATGACATCAAAGCGGATATCACCACCCACTGAATACATTTGTCCGTCACCACCCATCGCGTGTCCTAACGGGAAACCATGTTGATAATAACCATCTTTATAAATGTAATGATTATAAGAAATGCCTTTTACATCACCATTGGTTCGTGTATCAGCCCATTCCGCATAAAGTTGATATGGCATGTCATTATAGCTTGATGAATAATCCACACCAGCTAAATACATTTTCTTAGAAGGAAGTAGTCCAGCTTCATCCTCGCCTACATATTGACCATAAATACCAACAGGAGCATTTATAAGAGATTGTAGATTTAAACGAGCATCAAAACCTGCGATTTGGTTAGATCTATCTTCAGCTGCGTCATAAACATTATCATTACCCTTGATCGCATTCCATAGAGAATCCCAACTTTCAGAGCGACCTTCACCACCCCATTGTAAAGTTCGAGAAGCACCTAGCTCTAAATATGGTAATGGCTGTGCAGTTATGCGTAGACCTAATAATTTAGCATCTGGAATTGCTTTATAATCATCTAATTGACCAGCAAATGCTTGATATTGCCAAGGCCCAATCCAAGACAACCATTTTGTTTCAAAAGCATTTTGTACAGCACGTTGTGCAGTCACACCATAAACTGGGCGACTCGCATCACCACGAATTAAGCTACCATCATGGCCAGGACCCCACCATGTTGGAATTTGACCTGCAACTATCCACTGATTCCAAAGTTTACCAGCGACATATGAACCTTCAACATTAACGTCTTGTCCATTATCAATTTGCGGATCTTTTTCTGCATTTACACGGATTTTTGCATCCCAGTTTTCGCCACCAGCATTAAACTCTAACGAACCTTGATATTGAGCTTTTTGATTATCCCCAAATGCTTGAGGAATATTTTTTATATCAGTTTCAGCAAAAGCCCCCACTTTAACTGTGTTGTTATCTGCTTTTAATGCATTAAGAACTGAATTAATAACTTTTTGTTGAGCTGGATGAGATACTTTTGCCTGAGAAAGTGCTCGCTGTATTTCATCCCCACTTAATGGCCAAGTTGAGGTGCTAATACTGATAACACCTTGTTGGTTCAACCAATTTAAGTCAGTACGTAAATCTTCATTATTTAGCACTAAACCTTGTGCAAAAATAGCGGATGAAGCGGTTGCCAATATTGCGATCGAAAGTGTTCTTTTTAGAAACATGCCAGCACAATTCTCAAAGTTATTTATGAGCAACACCTTAAATTTTTTATCACAAATTTGCAATTGTTAAACTGTGCAATTACATTTTTTAACGCTATTTTAAGATACGTATAAGTAGGTAAGTTTCTAGATATAAAAGGTAATAAAAAAGGCAGTATAAATACTGCCTTTTTTACCTCAGAAGATTAACCTTCTTTACGGCGCATATGCGGGAATAAAATTACATCACGGATACTTGGGGCGTCAGCAAATAACATAACCAAACGGTCGATACCGATACCTTCACCTGCTGTTGGAGGTAAACCATATTCAAGCGCTTCTACAAACTCTGCATCATAATGCATTGCTTCATCATCACCAGCATCTTTTTCAGCAACTTGCGCTTGGAAACGCTCAGCTTGATCGATTGGGTCATTTAACTCACTGAAGCCATTTGCTAATTCACGACCACCGATGAAGAATTCAAAACGATCTGTAACATGTGGATTGTCATCATTACGACGCGCCAATGGAGAAGTTTCCGCTGGATAATCAGTAATAAATGTTGGTTGACGAAGTTTAGTCTCAACAGTTTCTTCAAATACAATCGTTTGAAGCTTACCTAAACCAAAACCAGGCTTAACTTCTTCTTTCAACTCTTCACGAATAAATTTTGCAAGAAACTCGCGATCACCTACATTTTCCGGTGTGAACTGCGGGTTATTCTCTAAAATCGCATCGAACATAGAGATTTTTTTGAATGGTCCTTTGAAGCTAAACACTTCACCTTGGTAAGGAACATCAGTTGTACCTAGAATATCCAAAGCCAACTTTTCAAGCATATTTTCAGTCAATGCCATTAAGTCTTTATAATCAGCATATGCCTGATAAAACTCGATCATTGTGAATTCAGGGTTATGACGTGTTGATACCCCTTCATTACGGAAGTTACGGTTGATTTCAAAAACACGCTCAAAACCACCAACAACTAAACGCTTCAAATAAAGTTCAGGCGCAATACGTAAGAATAAAGGCATATCCAAAGCATTGTGATGTGTTTCGAATGGACGTGCAGAAGCACCACCTGGAATCACATGCATCATTGGCGTTTCAACTTCCATGAAACGTTCATTGTTTAAGAATGCTCGAATACCTGCAACAACTTTGGCACGGATTTCAAAAGTCTTACGTGTTTCTTCATTCACAATTAAGTCAAGGTAGCGTTTACGGTACTTAACTTCTGTGTCATTTAAGCCATGAAATTTATCTGGTAACGGACGAAGAGATTTTGTAAGAAGTTCAAAACCTTCAAGATGAACATATAAGTCCCCTTTGCCTGAACGTCCGATATAACCTTCGGCAGCAATGATGTCACCAAGATCCAAACCTTTAATGGTCTCAAGAATATCTTTTGGTAAACCTTTACGGTCAACATATAACTGAATACGACCTGTCATGTCTTGAATTACCATGAAAGAACCACGGTTTAACATGACACGGCCAGCCACTTTTACATAGACATGCTCAGCGCTTTCAATTTGTTCTTTTGACTGATCTTTAAATTGTTCTTGTAGATCAGCTGCGTAATGTTCACGCTTAAAAGTATTTGGCCAAGGACTCTTTCCAGTTTCCTTCGCAACATCTTGGATTTGCTTTAATTTGGCATGACGCTGTGCAATTAAATCGTTTTCGGAAATAGTTGGTTCAGAAGTCGATTGAGCGTTTTGTTGCGTCATCTCTGCCTCGATTAAGTAAAAATGAAGTGGCATAGCTTAACAGATTGCAGGAGTTTTTCGAATGATTTCAATCAAACAAAAATGAAAAAAGACAATTTATGGAAACGAGCAGTACTTTTTAAAGGCAAAATAGACTTAGACCAATCGCTAAGATCATTTTTTAAAGCATTTAGTAAAATATAAAAAAATCCAAATAACCTCGATATTCAAAGGCCTTATTTGCCTTTTATTTTATCAATGAGATTGTGTCGTAAATAATGAAAATTCTATTTTTACATGGCTTGGATTCTTCTCGTGAATCGACAAAGTTCCACGCCATTTTGCATCCACATAAGTTTTGTATTGATGTTGATTATCGTAACTTAAGTTATGCATCTGTTGAGTACTTTTATCATCAGGCTATTCAAACCATCAAACCGGATTTACTGGTTGGCCACAGCCTTGGAGGTTATTGGGCCTTAAAAACCGCCGCTCAACATAAATTAGCTGTGATTGTGGCCAACCCAAGTCTTACGCCGAGTTTTCGACCTGACTACCCTCAACTATCAGAAGAGGAGCTCACCCTTTCTAATCCTAAAATGGCCTATTTAGAATTAGGAGATGAGCAACTTGATATGTATCAGGTACAACAAAAACTTGCACCCTACATGAATATTGAAACATTTGAAGGTGGACATCATCGCTTGGCCTATCCTTCTCGTATCAATGATTTGATTATGAAAATTTATAAAAAATATTTGGCTTAAATTAATGCAGATTGCCTATTTTTCTTCTGCTAATTTCTTGATTACATCAAATCCTTGAACGAAGCCACTTTTCAACATACCCATATATTCAGGTAAGGTGGCTAATTCGACTTTTAAAGTAGTTACATTATCGTGCTGACTCAAAAAATATTTTTCTAATGAACCACTCCAGCCTTTAACTTCTTCACTTTCTAAATCTTCCTTACCATCCTTAATCATTCCTAAATGTTTAAAAATCAAGATTTCTGGCTTTTTCAATTCTTCAATAGTGGAAACCATACCATTGCCTTCGCCATCTAAGAAATAAGTTTTACCACCAATTTGCCAATCGGTACGCATTGAGGAATCTGGGGCAAAAAATTTTGTCCAAGCATTATATGTCTCGCTATTCCAAAGTAATTCCCATACTTTCTCTATAGGCGCTTCAATCTCTACTTCATATTCTAAATTTTCCATATTTACTTCCCTGATTTATGCCGTTTTATGATGTCGACTTTTAATTTTCGCGTTTAATGATGACATCTGTTGAATCTTTATTTGTTGTTATTTAGCTTTCTTATTATATAAATCTTTTAAATGATCAGGCACTTTTTATTTCTCAATAATTTCAGGAACAACATTAAGTTTAAAATTAAAGCTAAGAATGTATTAGTTATTATTAGTTTATGCTCAAGTTTTGCCTAAAAAACCACTTATTTGTCCTAACCTGCCATTCATCTTTGCTTACGAATGATTAAACTCCGTTATTTGCTTTACATTAAATGTAGAACTGCGTAAAAATTTGATATCCGATCAAAGGCACATTGGTTATTATTGACCGGATCGTGGTTACATTATTAATAGATGGAATAGTTTTACTGAAAGGCAGCTTTGAGCAAACTTATCAGTGCGGAGAGTCTCATGAAAAAATATCAATGTATCGTTTGTGGATGGATTTACGATGAAGCAGAAGGTTGGCCACAAGACGGCATTGCAGCTGGAACAAAATGGGAAGATATCCCTGATGACTGGACTTGCCCTGATTGCGGCGTTTCAAAAGCTGACTTCGAAATGATCGAAATCTAATGATTTAAAGCAAAAGACCATGATTGACATGGTCTTTTTTACGAATATTCCCAATCACCGTATTAAATAAACAATTCTAACTCTGGAGAGAAAAATGCATCCTATCGTCATTATCGGATCAGGCATGGCGGGTTATACCTTAGCACGTGAGTTTCGTAAGCTTAGCCCAGAGCAAGAACTTGTGATGATTTGTGCGGATGATGCAGTGAACTATGCAAAGCCAACATTATCAAATGCATTTGCAGGTAAAAAAGCACCTGAACAGATTGCTTTAGGTGATGCTGCTAAAATGGGTACCCAACTCAATATGCGTATTGAGCCTTTCACTTTTGTAAAAGAAATTTTAGCTGAACGTCATGAGCTTGTTCTTGAGAAAGATGGGGTAACTTCGAATCAACCCTATTCAAAACTGATTTTAGCGGTTGGTGCTAACCCAATTCGTCTTGCAATTGCAGGCGATGGTAGTGATGACATTCATGTCGTGAACTCGCTAATTGATTACCGTGCTTTCCGTGAAAATCTAGCTCAACGCAAAGACAAACGTGTTGTTATTTTGGGTGCCGGTTTAATTGGTTGTGAATTCGCCAATGACTTACTTCACAGTGAATATGACATTACTGTTATTGATTTAGCGCCTCAACCATTAGGTCGCTTATTGCCAAGCCATATTGCTTCTGCATTCCAGCAAAACCTCGAAGAAGCTGGTGTTAAATTTGCGTTAGGTACAACCGTTGAAAAAGTCAGCAAAATTAATAATGGCGAAGATTATGCAGTTACGCTCGCGAACGGCCAAACTTTAGTTGCTGACATCGTTCTTTCAGCCATTGGATTACAGCCAAATATTTCACTTGCTAAAAGCGCAGATATTCAAACAAGCCGTGGCATTATTACCAATAGTTTACTTGAAACAAATCAAGCCGATATTTATGCGATTGGCGATTGTGCAGAAGTAAATGGCACCCTACTTCCATATGTAATGCCGATTATGCAACAGGCTCGTGCTCTTGCTAAAACCCTCAGTGGACAACAAACTGCCGTGCATTACCCTGCTATGCCAGTAGCAGTAAAAACCCCAGCCGCTCCACTTACCGTTTTACCGGCACCAGTTGATGTAGAAGTGAACTGGGAAACAGAAGAGTTCGACGATGGTATGCTTGCTAAAGCAATTGACAATGAAGGAACATTGCGTGGTTTCGTATTGTTAGGTGCAACAGCAGGTAAACAACGCTTAACTTTAACAAAGCTTGTTCCAGATCTTATTCCAGCCCAAGCATAAGGTTTGAATCAGGAATATTCTTTTATGAGTATTCCTTTAAGGAATGAATAACATGAATAGCGCCTTACAGTTTAACGTTTCGCCGTATACATCTTTCATGCAAGAGACCAAAGTCAACTTAGGCAATGGTATTGAGCTACATGTAGAAGTTGGTGGAAAACCAGATCATCCAACCATTTTGCTGATTATGGGTCTTGGCGCCCAAATGCTTTTTTGGCCGGATTTCTTCTGTAAATCACTCATTGATCAAGGTTTTCGTGTTATTCGTTTTGATAACCGTGATATTGGCCTTTCTTCAAAAGTACGCCATGAAGGTAAGCGATTAAATACGGTTAAATTAATGGGTCGCTTTGCACTCGGGCTAAGTAATCAAGGCGCACCGTATACACTGCATGATATGGCAGATGACGTATCAATGCTCATTGACCGTTTAGGCGTGACTAAAACACATGTTATTGGTGCATCAATGGGCGGTATGATTGCTCAAATTCTTGCAGCAAAATATCCTGAAAAGGTTGAGAAATTGGGGCTCATGTTTACCAGTAATAATCAGCCTTTTTTACCTCCTCCTTTTCCGAAACAACTTTTGAGTTTAATTGGCAAACCCGAATCACGTGACGAAGATGGTATTGTTAATCACAGTTTAAAATTATTTCAATTGATTGGTTCACCTGGTTACGTCAACCAGATTGAAGCAATGCAAACTGCACGCAAACTTTATCAACGTAGCTATTATCCTGCTGGTGTACTTCAACAGTTTTTAGCAATATTATGTACAGGCTCCTTACTTCAACTGGACCGTGAAATTAAGCAACCTGCGTTAGTCTTGCATGGCTCTCGTGATCGCTTACTTCCACCTAGTCATGGTAAGGCTGTAGCAAAAGCAATTTCCGGTGCTAAGTTTGAATTAATTGATGGAATGGGGCATGATATCCCTGCACATTTTATTCCTCAGCTTAGCGGTTTATTTGCGCATCATTTTAAATCATCATACTAGGACACTATGGCTGCATTACCCTCACTAAGACAGCTATCATATTTAGTTACGTTGTCGGAAACTTTGCATTTTACTGAAGCAGCACGCCGCTCTTTTGTCACGCAATCGACGTTATCAGGCGGCATCATGGAGCTTGAACGATTGTTAGGTGGCGTTCTGGTAGAGCGTGACCGTCAGAATGTGCGTTTAACACCATTGGGTGAACAAGTTGTTGCTCGTGCCCGTGTATTACTAGCAGATGCTCAAGATTTAATGCGATTGAGCCGTGAAATGAGTGAACCGTTAACAGGTGATTTGCATTTGGGCGTTATCCCAACCATTGCACCTTTTATCCTGACACGGTTACTTGATGAAGTACATCAACAGTTACCTAAAATTCAGTTGCATCTGCATGAAGCTCAAAGTGAAAAAATTGTAGAGCGTCTAGAGCACGGTAATCTAGACATGATTGTTCTTGCTCTACCGTTTGATACTAGAGGCCTAAAAGTCGCTGAAATCTCGAAAGAAAATTTGTACCTTGTATGTAGTAAGCAAGATACAAATGCTTTGCAAGCAAACTCACTAGATGATCTTGATTTATCGAGATTAATTTTGCTTGAAGAAGGCCACTGTTTACGTGACCACGTTTTAAGTGCATGCCCTATCGGTGAACGTAAAAACGACAACCGTTTAAAAGCAAGCTCTTTACCAACTTTAGTTGAAATGGTTTCTTCTGATTTAGGTTTTACCCTTTTACCAGAAATTGCAATTGATAACAGTATGATCAAGTTTAATGATCAAATTACTGCAAAACCAATTGAAGATGCCCCGAGTCGCACTTTAGCATTAGTCACTCGTAAAAGTACGCCGCTACAAAGTGAATTTGACGTATTACTGCAAATTATGCAGAAAATCACGACAAACCTACATGAATAAAAAAAAGGAGTCTTCGGACTCCTTTTTGTTTTACTGAGCTGTAAGCGATGCCCACTTAAACACCCAAGCAGACGGCATATTCAAACTATTATCGGCAATAATTTTTCTCTAATAATTTGTGCGATAGCATAGTCATTGGCTGGGTCTATCATGACGCGTATTCCTTTAGTGGTTGAACTAGTCACGACCTTATAGCCTTTTGCTTCAAGCTGAGATTGAACCCGATTTGCTTTATTTTGATTAGCTGCTAGTGCAACCTGTACCATCCACTTTTTTTCACCATTTTCTAAAATTTCTTTAGCGATCGCAGCATCAAGTTGTTTTTTATTTTCAGAATTTTTCTTTTCTTCTAACTTCTTTGTGTGAACATCTTCAATTTTCTTTTGCGCTAAAAACTCATCTTGCTTTTGTTTTCTTTTCTGGATAATTATTGCTTTATTCGTTACTTCACTTTTTTTAGTTTTATCATTGGAAACGGGCGCAAAATAAGGATATATGGCTTGGTCATTAAAACTTTGAAAGACAATGATATCCCCATAACACTTCTGATCTGCGTAAGCAGTCACTGGCATTATCCCCAAAAGTATTTTAAAAAGTAAACTTCTAATAAAGCATTGCATCTTATTCATTTACCAAAGTTAAGTATATTTAATGCGGCGTATTAAAGTAGATTTCACATGATTTGTATATTTTTAAAATTCAATGTTTTATGCTAAAAATCACATATTTTAAAAACATTTTGCTATGCTTCAAATTATTATCGCTTACCCAACAACCATTTAGAAAAACTAACGAAATTACTTTGAATTTCAAAGAATTAAAAAGCCGACAAAATGTCGGCTTTTTAATGAGAGTTAAAAGTTCATTATTTAATAATTTCTAATAGTGCCCTTTGAGCATTATGTAGTTTTTCACCCTCTGCTGGCTCAGCACGTACCCAAGTACCATCTGACTGTAACAACCAAGCTTGCTGGTTATCTTGCAAATAGTTCACAAGTCCTTGTTGATAAATACGCTTTTTCAATGCAGGATCTTCAACAGGGAAACATGCTTCAACACGGTTAAATAAATTACGATCCATCCAGTCTGCGCTTGAGCAGTAAATACGTGCATCACCATTATTGCTAAAGTAATAAACACGAGTATGCTCAAGGAAACGTCCTACAATTGAGCGTACCCGAATATTTTCTGATAAGTTAGGTAAACCTGGACGTAAACAGCAAATAGAACGAATAATCAGGTCAATCTGAACACCCGCTTGAGATGCTTCATATAATTTATTGATCAATTGAACTTCCGTTAAGGCATTCACTTTCACAATAATTTGAGCTTTACGCCCAGCCTTAGCATTAGCAATTTCTTCATCAATGAAGTTGATGAGCTGAGCATGTAAGGTAAATGGCGCATGTAATAGCTTTTTCAATTTCGCCATTTTGCCCATACCTGTGAGTTCTTGGAATATGCGGTGCACGTCTTCACACAGGTCCTTGTCAGTCGTCATGAGACCATAGTCTGTATAAATTCGAGCATTCATCGCATGGTAGTTACCCGTTCCTAAATGAACATAACGCACCAGTTTGTTGTTTTCACGGCGTACGACCATAATCATTTTGGCGTGAGTTTTATAACCAACAATACCGTAAACAACAACAGCCCCCGCTTCTTGTAAAACGTTAGCGACTTCAATATTGGATTCTTCATCAAAGCGGGCACGTAATTCAATTACTGCAGTCACTTCTTTTCCATTACGTGCAGCTTCTGCCAAAATCTGTACAATTTCAGAGTCAGCACCACTACGGTAAAGCGTCTGCTTAATTGCCAATACTTGTGGATCGCGAGCAGCTTCACGAAGTAGCTGAATCACGGGTGCGAAAGATTCAAAAGGATGATGAAGCAAAATGTCTTGCTTCTGCATTGCAGAGAAAATGTTCTCGGTCTTTTTAAACACTTTAGGCACAACCGGCGTATGCGAGTCATAACGCAAATGAGGGCGTTTAAAATTTGAAACCAGACGAGCTAAGTTTACAGGTCCATCAACTTTGTATAACTGCTCATCGGTTAAATCAAATTCTTCCAATAAATACTCATAAATATGCTGTGGACAGTTATGAGTCACTTCTAAGCGAACCGCACGACCAAAACGTCGAGAACTTAATTCACCTTTTAAAGCTTTTGCTAAATCTTCAACATCTTCATTTAATGCTAAGTCAGCATTACGTGTAACACGGAATTGATAACATCCAGTTGCAGTCATTCCAGGGAATAAATCTGACACATGCTCATGGATAATTGCAGATAGCATAACGTGATGTTCTTTACCACCTGTTAACTCATCTGGCAGTCGAACCACGCGAGGTAATGAACGCGGTGCTGGTACCACGGCTAAATCAATTTGACGACCGAAAGCATCTTTACCTTCTAAGGTCACAATAAAGTTTAAACTTTTATTGACGAGACGTGGGAATGGATGCGCTGGATCTAAGCTAATTGGCGTTAATACAGGTGCAACTTGCTCTTGAAAATATTTTTTAATCCATGCCGACTGTGCTGGCGTTAACTCACCACGACGGAGAAAGCAAATATCTTCTTCACGTAACTTAGGTAAGATTTCTTCATTTAAAATACGATATTGACGTTCAATCGCAGCATGAGCAGTTTCAGAGATTTTTTGTAGAACTTGTCGTGGCGTCAATCCATCAGGGCTACGACTTTCATTACCAAGAGAAAATTGTTCCATTACCCCCGCAACACGAATTTCAAAGAATTCATCGAGATTACGTGAAAAAATGAGCAAGAAATTCATTCGCTCAAGTAATGGATGTAAAGGGTCTACCGCTTGCTCCAATACACGCAAATGGAAGTCAAGAATAGACAATTCACGATTTATATAACGGTCATTATAACTATATTCTGTTGGGGTCGTTGGTGTAATCGCTGTATTCATGTCTAACTCAATTCTCTATCCAGCCAAAATCTCTATAAAACAGTATGCTGCAAAAATATGACAATTTGGTAAAAACTAAAAAATTAACACATCTTTAAACATCATTATTCAGGAATCTGGGTGCTATTCATATAACGTAAAATAACGCGTTTTCTATATTGTAGTTTACGATCGTTGCGGTGATCTTGGTAATATTTCGGATCTGGCAATAACGCGGCTAAAAAAGCAGCTTGTTCACGTGTTAAGCTTCTCGCACTTTTACCATAATAATATTGCGCGGCTGCTTCTACACCATAGCGATTTTTGCCAAATTCAACGGAGTTCATATACACCTCAAGAATTCGGCGTTTTGACCACATTCGCTCCATCATCCATGTTGCGATAGTTTCTTGGCCTTTACGAATAAACGAACGCTTGTTGTATAAAAACAAGTTCTTTGCAAGTTGCTGAGACACAGTAGATCCACCAGCAACCACTTCACCTTTTTCATTATTGCGCTCTAGAGCAAAACGAATACCATCCCAATCAAAGCCATGATGATAAATAAACTTTGCGTCCTCTCCTGCTAAAATCGCATGTTTGAAATTGTCACTAATATCATCATAGTCAAGCCATTCATGAATAATCGGCTCTGAGGTATCTGACCAATAATCTAATCGCATAAACATGGTGGTATCAACCTCATGTGTACGCCACCAAACCAAACTTGAGAAAATCCAAAGTTGAATAAGGAGAATTGCCCCAATAAAAATTAACAACACGCGAACAATAAAAGCTTTCATGTTCGTCCTGATCTCCTGTATTCAACTTTTTTCATGTTAAGCTGTTAAGCATGTTCATATATAACAAAAGCATAGCATGACTCAATATCAGCCTCCGCACATTAATCGTAAACTCAATGTACAAACTTGGTGGCTGACCGCCTTATTGATCTTGATTAATGTAGGTTTGTTTGTCTGGCAAATTGCAACTGGTGTCGATATTAGCGACCCAGCCATGAAAGATGCTATTCATTGGGGGGCAGATTTTACCCCACTTACTTTTACTGGGCAGCCCGAACGCCTATTTACCAGCATGTTTTTTCATTTTGGTCTTGTTCACCTCATGCTTAACATGTGGGCCCTCTATATTTTTGGTAATGTTGCTGAGTCACTATTTGGCCGCTTCTATTTTATAGGCATGTATTTACTTGCTGGCTTATTCGGTAGTCTTTTAAGTAGTTATATGACGATTCAAAATGGACATGAATTACTGCAACATTTTGACCCAAGCTTACTTCCGCATGTCAGTGCAGGTGCTTCAGGTGCCGTGATGGGATTAGGTGCTGCGTTAACCGTTCTTTCCTTATTTCCACCGCTTTCACATCAAGCCTACATACTCGATAAAAAAGCATTATTAATGATTATGGCCATCAACCTTGTTTTTGGTTTTGTCGCAACGGGTATTAATAATGCCGCGCATATTGGCGGCATGATTATTGGAGCATTCCTTGCGCTAATGTGGTACTTAAGCTATGTCAGCAAGTTAAAAACTATACTTAAAATTTTCGGCTTATTAGGCGCAGTAATTATTACAGGTGGTTTTTATATGTACTGTGTACAAATCAACTCACCATTACTTCCGCTATGGCATGAAATCATCATCCAGAACCCTGATATTATTCCTTAAACTACAATTGGTTTAATTCTCTTAAACTTTGTAAAGGTGGTAAATTACAGAGATAGCCTAGTCGATAACGACCAATCAAGGCACAAACCAGCATCATGCCAAGAGGTAAAATCAGCCATATTTCAATATGCCACTGTATTGCCATATTCATTTTATAACTTGCGATCGCACTAATCACTTCTGCAAAACAGCAGGCAACTATGCCTGCTAACAGACCTAAAAACCCAATCTCAAAACTGAGCATTTGCTTCATTTTATTTTTAGATAAACCAAATGAGCGTAGTAAAGCAACTTCACGGCGTCGCTCATCCATTAATAAATTTAGACAAGCAATTAAAACGAGTATTCCAGAAAAACCGACTAATGCCGCTAGAACAGTTACTATTTTGACCAAAACATTCATTAAGCGCTTTACTTCATCTAAAATCCGATCAACATCAATAAATACGGTATTTGAGAACTGCTGAATAATATTGATCATTTTTGGTTGATCTTGCTTAGGCACATAGAAACTACCTAAATAACTTCCAGCATTTTCGTCTAAGGTTTTAGGTGAAAAAATAAAGAAAAAGTTAGGGCTAAAACTTTCCCACTCTACGCTCCGGAAATTCACAACTTTGGCCTGCAAGGTCCCTTCTGGCAGACTAAAGGTAAGTTTGTCTCCAATTTGGATTCCTAAACTTTCGGCAGTTTTACTTTCAACTGAAACTTGCCCTACATCATTAAATTGAGTTTGACCATTTGTAATGACATTGTCATTTGGTAGTAGATTTGATTGAGTCAAATTCAGTTCACGGCGCAAAGAATTGTTTTGCTTTATAGCCTCTTCTGAAAAAGGCACATCATTCTTGGCTACCAGTCGGCCACGAATATTTGGATATAACGGTGTGCTTTGCCAACCATGTTGCTTTAACTGTTGCTCAAAGGCTTTTAAATCGAATGGAGGCAATCCATAAACAAATTGATTCGGTGTTCCTTCGGGAAGTTGTTGTTGCCAACGCTCCAATAAATCTGTTCTTAATACACTGAGTACCGTAATGAGGCTTAAGCCTAAAGCCAATGCGGTAATTTGTAAGGCACTCTGTGATGGGGAACGAATATAAAAAGACAAACGATTTTTCAGCTTTTTTAAGCTACGAAGCAATAGCCAAACAACGGTATAAAGCAAAATACAAAGAACAATAATGGCTGCCAAAACCAGAATGCTGAGCATTAAGTTTTCGCTCAACACCAAACTAAAAACGATCAGGCTACTAATGCCAGCAAAAAACATAAAGAATAAAGATTTGCGAGATTTGGCTTGCTCGCGAATAACACGGATGGGAGGAGTATTTAACAATTCCCAAATGCTTGGCAAAATAAAACCAAGCAGTACGATCACACTCGTAAAAATAGCAATTGGTAAAGGTCCAACTAAAAGTGGTATGACCGAAAAACTTAGCTCTAATTGAGGTATTAATTGCAGCATAAGCTGGAGCAGGCCATAACCCATAATTAAACCTAATAGACTGCCCAACACAATTGAAATCGCACTGACAACACTAAGTAATCCAATATATGCCCACAAGATTTGGAACTTACTGGCTCCTAAGCATCTGATCAGCGCAATATGATCTTGGTTTTGTTGCACATAACGTTGACTCGTTAGAGCGATGGCAATACCACATAATAAAATCGTTAAAATATTAGCTAATTGCAAAAAGGTATCTAGGTTTTCAAGCGGACGTAATAATCTACTGTTTGATTCACTTGCATCACGCAAACGTAAACCCGTAGTTTCATCTGCATCTTTAGCTGTTTGATGCTGTTGCTTAAATTGCTTTGAAAATGTCTGAACCTGTTCAGGGCTACCCGCCATCAATAAACGATAGTCAATTCTACTCCCTGTCTGAATCGCATGAGTCTTAGCAATATCAGCTTGATGAATAATAACGGTTGGAGAAAAGCCTGAAAAACCGAGTTCCTGATTTGAATCACGCAAAATCACGCCACTAAAATGGAAGCTGCCATCAGCAATAGAAACAGTATCTCCTCGCTTTACTTTAAGTAAATCGGCTGCTCTTTGACTTAGCCAAACTTCACCAGATTGAATCGCTTTAGCGTTTGGTTCAATTTCCAACTGTCCTCTGAGTGGAAATAAAGGCTCAATTGCCTTTACATTCACCATGACAAACTGATCTTGTGTATGAGCCATCGAGCTAAATATCGTGACATTAGTTTGTTTTAAACCAAGCTGCTCTGCCCTTTTTTTCCACGACTGTTCGATAGGCTCATTATTCGACAGAACTAAATCAGCACCTAGCATTTGAGAAGCTTGCAGACTTACTGCATTTTTAACTTGGTCGTTACTAAATTTCAGGGCAGTTGTTGCACTGATCGCAAGCGATAAAGCAATAATGAGTAGATATAATCCACCAGTACGAAAGCTTTGTAGCAACAGAGGCTTAAGAAGATTACGCATAGTTTAACCACCCTGTACTGTCTTTAGTCGTCCATCATCTAACTCAACATGACGCTGACATAGGGTTGCTAAATTACGATCGTGGGTCACCAAAATCAGAGTCGTACCTAACTCTCGGTTTAAATCAAAGAGTAAGCTTTCGATTTCTTGAGCCGTCTGACCATCTAGGTTTCCAGTCGGTTCATCCGCAAAAATAATTTGTGGTTCTGCGATAAGAGCGCGTGCAATTGCCACACGTTGTTGCTCGCCACCAGATAAGACTTTAGGCGTTTGTTCAACTTGACGACTCAGCCCTACTCGATGCAACCAATCTAAAGCTTTTTTCTCAGCTGTTTTATAATCAAAGTCTTTACGTAATCGTAAAGGTAACATCACATTTTCAAGCGCACTCAACTGAGGCAGAAGTTGAAAAGACTGAAATACAAAACCAATATGCTGCATTCTGATTTGGGCACGTTGTTCCTCTGTTAACTGATGAACAGCTTGACCACACAACCAGACTTCGCCTTCAGACGGTTGATCTAAAGTCGCCAAAATTCCTAGTAAGGTTGATTTACCTGAGCCGGAACGTCCCGTAATTGCTACCTGTTCCCCTTCAAAAATCTCTAAATCAATATCTTTTAAAATCGTAAACTGATTTTGGTTAATCTGAATAGTTTGTGTAACTTGATGGGCAGCAATGATGGGTTGTGGCATGATGTGAAAAGTCCTATGTATTCAGAATCAGGGTCGAAGTACAAATGTATAAATCTTTTTTGATTGGTTCTAAAAGCATCATGCTTATCTCATTAAGTATGCTGCCTATGCTTGTATCGGCGAAAACTATTTTAATTTTAGGAGATAGTATTAGTGCCGGTTACGGAATTGATCCCAAACAAGGTTGGGTACAATTACTGCAAAAACGCTTAGACCAACAGTATCCCAAACAACACAAAGTGGTCAATGCAAGTGTTAGTGGAGAAACGACTAGCGGTGCTTTAGCTCGATTACCTAAATTATTGCAGACCTATAAGCCCAATGTGGTCGTGATTGAATTAGGCGGGAATGACGGCTTGCGTGGTCAACCGCCTCAAATGATCCAAAAGAATTTGGATCAGCTCATTCAGTTAAGCCAAAAACAAAAAGCCAAAGTTATTCTTTTTGGTATGAAAATTCCGCCAAATTATGGGGCTGCGTATAGCAAAGCTTTTGAAAATAACTATAAAGTTGTCAGCCAAAAATATCAGGTGAAATTACTTCCGTTTTTTCTAGATGGTGTTGCTGGTCAAAAACAGCTTATGCAAAATGACTTAATTCATCCAAATGCTCAAGCACAGTCAAAACTAGTTAATTTAGCTTATCCATATATAAAAGGTGCCCTATAGGCACCTTTTAGTTTTAAATATTTTATTTTGATCAGAAATCAAAAAAAGTAACTTCACCAGTTTCAAGTGAATATTCTGCACCAACAACAATCAACTCACCTTTTTCAATCAAGCTTTCAAGCACACTTGAACCATGACGTAATTGATTGACCGAAGCAAAAACGTTTGAACGTACCGCATGACATGAAAGTTTTTTCAAATCATTTTTCAAATCAGTCTGCATTAAAATTTCAACTGATGGGCGAACACGGTTCACAATCGACATTAAGTTAGATGATGGCGGTTGATCAGGGTTCATTAACGTATCAATTGTTGCCTGAATTGCGCCACAATGACTGTGTCCTAATACAACTACAACCGGGCAGTCATAACGCTCTGCCGCGAACTCGACACTACCGACTTGTGAAGGTGCAACCACATTACCTGCAACACGAATTACGAATAAGTCACCAAGACCTTGATCAAATACCATTTCTGCTGGAACACGAGAATCTGAGCAGCCTAATACAATTGCAAACGGATTTTGATCCTTGGCCATTTCAGCACGTTCATGATGCGATAAGGTTTTTGCAAGGGAAGTATTTCCATTTACAAATCGTTGATTACCAGCTTTCAGACGATCTAAAACTTCTTGCGCAGTAGGCATTTTATATTTCCATTGTTTTTTCAAGGTTAGAAATCATTTTAATGTGTCAAAATTTGAATGTCACTGACAAAAAATAAATCCTTTGTCATGAAAAAAATGAAAAATACGTCATCTTATTTAATGTAGATTTTATAGCAAATTCCCTGCTATTTAGCGAAAAAATAGACATACTTTGGTTGTTGGATTGACTATAATTTTCTTCATTCCAAACATTTGGCAAATGACTCATTGGCAAAGTTTTTCAATAATTTTTCAAACTCGCTTAAGCATCAAGGATGAAATCTATGGCAAGGCTGTCCACATCAATTAAAGCCTCTATGAAAAAAACTGCTACCGCCCTGACTTTGGCTTGTAGCGTATTGTCAGTCATGAGCATTTCCCAAGTGCAGGCAGCCGATAATATTGATGTCAGCTTTCAAACAATATTACAGCAAGAGCGTAGTTGGGCCGGACTACAAAGCAAAAGTCTAAAGGTCGGCGATATCACTTGGTCGTATAGTGAAGGTGGCTCTAGCACAAAGCCTACTTTACTACTCATTCATGGTTTAGCGGGCAGTCGTGATAACTGGAACCGAGTGGCTCGTTATCTCACCACAAACTACCATGTTATTATTCCGGATTTACCGGGTAGCGGTGAAACTATCGTTTCTCAAGACTTTGACTATTCGGTTCCGAATCTTGCAGAAAAATTACGTCGATTTGTGGAAGCTGCAAATTTAAAAGGCCCAATCCATATTGCTGGACATTCACTCGGCGGCTCTATTGCCCTACTCTATGCTGGACAATACCCATTTGAAACAAAAAGTCTATTCTTGGTAGATAGCGGCGGTATTTTTCGTTCAGCCAACACAATTTATCTCAAAGATCCAACCTATCTAAAACAACTTTTAGTATCTAAAAAAGGCGACTTTAATTATTTATTAAAACAAACCATGTTTAATCCTCCATTTATTCCTAAAGAGTTTTTGCAAGCTCAAGAAAAATTGATGATTGATCAGGCGCCTCAAACACAAAAACTGGTTGATCAACTAATTGCACTTAATAAGGTTTATACGCCAGATTCATTTGCAGTACTTACCAAAACAATTGATGCACCGACGCTCATTTTATGGGGTAAACAAGATAAAATTATTAATGTCGAAGTCGCAAGTGAACTAAAACGACTTTTAAAGAATGCTCAGCCTCCTGTTATTTTAGAAAATGTAGGCCATATGCCAATATTGGAAGCTGAACAGTTGGTTATGCAACAATATCTACCGTTTTTACTTAAAGTAGAAACAAATCAGTCTTTAAAAACGACTACGCCTTAAATAAAACTTCAAACTTGTGAGACCTTATGTCTACCCAACCACTTATTGAAAAACTTATTGAAGCTCATCTAGATTTTTTAGATGAGCAATTTGCTCAGACTCAGGTGATTCAACAAGAGTTTGAGCAGTTTTATCATTGGTTGGGGAGTCGGCAATTACAACATCTGTGGACTTTTGAACAAATTCAAAAGCTCATTCAGAAGCAGATTTTAAACACGCCTGCTTCTAATTTTCTGATTGAACAAATTGCTGAGCATATTCGCTTTGCATTGATCCATCCTGCAAATGACACGGCAACTGTTGAAGATGTTATTCCTGTTCTAACGATTGACCGAATTGCACAATACGTTGCAAGTAAAGAAGAGCACCGTAAAAAACTGATTAAAACGATTGTGAATAACCCTGCCTTTTCAGCCCTGCTAACGCAACTAATTCAGCAAACAATGCATGATTATTTAGATGAATCAATGTCAAAGCGTGTACCAGGTGTAGGTCGTTTCATGAAAATGGGTAAATCTGTTTTAGAAACAGTAACTGACTCAAATCTGGACGACACGATTAATCATTATTTGCAAAAGAATATTTTAAAATTAAGCCAGATGAGTGAGCGTGTTTTAAATCAACATTTTGACAATGATAAGCTCTACCATTTTCAGGCAAATGTTTGGCATAAAGTTAAAGCCATGCCGCTTTCTGTTTTAAAAAATTATGTAGAGGTTCAGGATTTATCAAAAACTGTGGGTTTAGGGTATGAAATCTGGGACTACATTCGTCAAACCGATTATTTAAAACAACAAGTACATGACGGCATTTATACTTGGTATGTCCGTAATCAGGAACGTAATTTTCACTTGTTACTTCGTGACCTCAATATTGACGAAAGTTTAGTGAAGCATGAACTGACCGCATTGCTTGTACCCGTACTACAACAATTAGTCACAACCGGACATTTAAGACGCCGTGCCCGTATTTACCTGGAAAAGTTTTATTATTCTGAAAAAACATTAGATATTTTAAATAACAAAGGCGCTTAAAGCGCCTTTGTTATTTAACTAATTAAAATTTATAAATAATTCCTAAATTATAACGACGTCCGTCTAAAACATAATTATAAGTTGCCACATCAATGTCTTTATCAAATAAGTTATAAATCCCTGCCGCAACTTGTATTTTGTCAGTCGGTTTATAGTTCATACCAACATCAACCAGTCCATAAGCAGGCTTTCCTTCAGCCATTGAGGTACGGCTTAAATATTCTGAAGTTTTGCTACGGAAATTCAAACGACTCCACATATTGACTAAGTCATTAACTTGCCAATCTAAAGTGGTATTAAACATATGTTCCGGCATCTCATTTAAAGGCTGACCTTTAAATTGACCACTTTTTTGCTCAGTATCGGTATACGTATAATTGGCATTCATTTTTAAATCTGGTGAAATTAACCAACCAAATGTCGCTTCAACACCTCTCATATTGGCTTTATCCACATTTGTGCGTTGACTCACAAAATCAAAATCTAGACCTAACCACTTACACTCGCGAGCACCTGCATCTCCTGAGCACGTTCTAACTTCGGTAATTTTATCTTTAAATTCACTGTTAAAAATCGTTAAGCCAGCATTCAAGTTATCTAAATTATCCCACGCGAATGATAGCTCATAGTTGGTACTTTTTTCAGGTTTTAAATTTGGATTGCCAACAATTACTCCTGCCGAACTGCTGCCACCTGTAGCTTGCCCCCATTCTGCTACTGTGGCCCTTAGTGCAGGGGTTTTATAGCCTGTTGATACACCGCCTTTAATAATCCAGTTATCGTTTAAAGTCCATACACCGTAGACTTTAGGACTGAAATGATCTCCAAATTTTTCATCTTGATCCATTCGTAATGACATTGTTAAAGTGAAAGGATCAATAATATTCCACGCATCTTCTGCAAATAACGCCCAGCTATAACGATCTAAATTAGAAACAGGTTGTGAGCCACCCACTTTTAACTGGTTACCTAAATCATCTAATTCTTCTTTTAGATAACTTCCACCCACGCTAAGCGCATGATTTGCAAGTGTGATCTGGTTAAGCGTGTTAAATGTAGTATTTACAGCTTCCATATTTCTAGATGGGTTCTTATTTTCTTCGCGCTGAATATAAGAATGAGTCTTTACAGGACCGATGTCACCACGGTGCGTTAAACTATATTCTGTACGATAATAGTCTGTTAATGAATCTACTGGTGGGTTGCGACCAGTTTGAATAGGTGAAACTGTTTTACCTATTGTGGCATTACGATTTTGGATAGAACGCTGGTATTCAAGCTCGATGGTATGTTGATCATTAGGAGTTAAGCTTAAAGTCGCTCCTCCCGCACGAATTTTTTGTTTGTTATAACCACCAATAATTTCATCTTCATCTCTTTGTGAAAATGTGCCATTGGCTTTTAAACCAAGTAAATTCTTAATTAAAGGTCCCGACACATAAGTATTGGCTTGGTAAAGATTTCCAGATTTATTATTTTCTTGAATTGTTGTGTCTAACTTAACCGAACTGTTCCAAACATCTGCAACTTTTTTAGTGATGATATTAATCACACCACCCATCGCATCTGAACCATATAGACCAGACATTGGGCCACGAATAACCTCAATACGTTCGATACTTTCGATTCCCGGTAACCAACCTTGCTCAATACCTGAATTATCACTATTTGGTCGCACAGAACGTGTATTTACTTTCTTACCATCGACCATAATAACGGTATATGCACTTCCCATTCCTCGAATACTGATGTCAGATGAGCTTCCACCACCTGTAACAACTACACCAGGGACATCTTTTAGAGCATCAGTTACATCACGATATGCTTTTTTATTAATTTCATCTTGAGTTAAGACCGAAATCGAAGCTGCTGCTTTTTTTATATTTTGTTCAAAACCACTTGCTGTTACGACAATTTTTTCTAGTTGTGCCACTTCATTTTCTTTTTTATTTTTTATGGAAGAATCAACTAAAATATTTTCACTTTCAGCAGCATAAGCCACAGGAAACATTACTGTAAGTACCGAAATTGATAATACAGATTGGAAAACACTCTTCGTCATACCCTACTCCAATATATTAAATTATGAATAAATATTAAGTTTTACTTAAACAAATGTAACAAATTTAAATAAAAAAATAAATAATATTGATAATTATTTTCAATTATAGAGCCATAAAAAAACCTCATTACGAGGCTTTTTTATTTCACTTTTCAAATAATTTGATTATTTGAAATAAGCACCTTCTGCTTGTGTATGGTCAGTTTGGTCAACCACACGTTGAAGTTCAGGAATGTTCTCTCTTAAAGTAGTTTCTACACCTTGTTTCAAGGTAACGTCAATTGCTGAACAGCCTTGGCAACCACCACCAAATTTTAATACAGCAGTTAAACCGTGTTCTGGGTCATCTTGTACTTCTACTAAGCTACAATTTCCGCCATGCCCTGCAAGACCTGGGTTAATTTCTGCTTGAAGAATGTAAGTAATACGCTCTTCAATCGAAGCATCTGGACCAACACGTGGAACTTTAGAATTTGGAGCACGGAAAGTGAGTTGACCACCAAAACGGTCCTTATTGTAATCGATTACGGCATCTAAAAGATAAGGAATAGATGGCGCATCAATATACGCAGGAAAATCAGGATAGTCCTGTTTATAATCTGTTGGAATCACTTCTTCTGGCGCACTATATGCCATACAGCATTCGGCACGTGGCGTACCTGGATGCTCAACAAAAATTCGAACGCCAATTCCCGGAGTATTTTGCTTCGTTAATAAATCGTGCAAATACTCTTGTGCAGATGGTGTAATCAAAAGGTTTGGAATTTCTTCTGCAACAGCAGTGTTGGTGTTCTCAGTCGACATAACAATATTCCTCAAGCTGATGCCTTTATATTAACCGAAGATGAGGTAGATTTAAAAAAAATCAACTAAATTTGTCGGATTTATACACAACAGGGTTTCAAGTTAAGTTTTTAATGGCATTATTGACCTCAGTATTGATCATTTTTTAAATATTTCTTATGTTGCATTTGCCGTTTAACCATACAGTTACTCTTATTATTATTACTGTCATTATCTCTTTACTTGCTTTTAGCAATCAAAATGTAATGAACCGATTGATTTTTTGGCCGCCTGCAATGCAACGCGGACAAATTGATCGATTCATTACTCATGGCTTTATTCATGCTGATGGAACACATCTACTCTTCAACATGATTACCCTATTTTTCTTTGGCAGTATTATTGAAAGCTTTTATCGCCAATATTTTTACGACATGGGTTTTGTGTTGTTTTACTTAGGGGGCTTAATCTTCGCGATTTTGCCAAGCTATTTACAACATAAAAATGATGCAAATTGGGCCAGCCTAGGTGCCTCAGGGGCTGTTTCGGCAGTTTTATTTGCTTATATTTTGTTCCAGCCATGGAAGCTGATTTTTGTATTCTTCATTCCTGTACCCGCTATTATTTTCGCTATTTTATATGTGGCGTATAGTATTTGGGCTGGTAAGCGCGGTAATAGCCATATTAACCATAGTGCACATTTATGGGGGGCAGCTTACGGGATCATCGTAACCATTTTACTTGAGCCAAAAGTTATTCCACATTTCTTAGACCAGCTTACTCGCCTTCCTTTCTGAAGCATATAAATCTAAGAAAAAGCCCGTTATGGGCTTTTCTATTTTTCTGATTTATTTATCTGCATAAATTCTCAGTCTTTTTTCTGATTTTCTTTGATCAATTCGTTGTTTTGTTTGCAAAAATCATCTGATTAAACTCATGCCAATTCTTTTAATAATTCAGATGATACAATGAAGTACAAAGCAATTTTATCTAGCCTTTCTATTGCCTTATTTAGCTTATCTTTGGCTGGATGTAATGACAACGATAATCAAGAAAATGTTGTAAGCACGCCTAAGCAACCGAATATCTTATTTATTATGGCTGATGACTTAGGTTATTCAGATTTAGGGGCTTTTGGTGGCGAAATTCACACCCCTAATATTGATAGTTTGGCTCAAGAAGGTCGCCTTTTAACGGATTATCATACTGCCCCGACTTGTTCTCCAACACGCTCTCAACTCATTTCCGGTACTGATCATCATTTAGCTGGTATCGGTGCAATGGCTGAACTCACACCAGAACATTTGAAAGGACAACCAGGCTACGAAGGGTATTTAAATGACCGTTCGCTATCCATCGCACAAGTACTTAAAGACAATGGTTACCGCACGTACATTAGTGGTAAATGGCATTTAGGCTTAACACCTGAAACCAATGCACATGCAAAAGGTTTTGATCATTCATTTACTCTATTACAAGGTTTAGACCATCACTTTAAGCAAGCCCCAAGTGCGTTTAAACGAAATTCAACTTATACAGAAGATGGTCAAGTTATTCCTGTTTCAGCTTTGCCTGATGACTTTTTCTCGACAAATTATTTCACCGATAAATTACTGAGCTACTTAGATTCAGGCAAAAATAGTGGCAAACCATTCTTTGCTTATGCTGCCTACACAGCGCCTCACTGGCCAATTCAAGCCCCAGCCGAATATCGTGAAAAATATCGCGGAGTTTATGATGTAGGTTACGAGGCAATTCGTAATGCCCGCATTGCTAGACAAAAACAGCTTGGAATTATTCCTGCAAACTTTGATGCAGCAGAACCAATTGCGACTCAAAATGCCCCACAAAAATATGGAAAATGGGATGAGTTAACAGCCGAGCAAAGGGCACTCGAAGCCCGTAAAATGGAAATCTATGCGGGCATGGTAGAAAATCTTGATGCCAATGTTGGCCGCATTATTCAATATCTCAAACAAAATAATCTTTATGACAATACTTTAATTTTCTTTGTTTCAGACAATGGTGCGGAAGGTTTTGTACGTGGCGGATATGGTAGTGAATCTGGTTTTGATAACTCGGTAGCCAATGTTGGCACACCTACTTCATATCACTATATTGGGCCACGTTGGGCCGAGGTCAGCGCGGCACCTTTTCATTTATGGAAGGATACAGCGGGCGAAGGAGCAACTACGGCCCCTGCCATTGTGAAATTACCGAATCAGAAAAAAGCAGAACAAACTAATCATAGCTTTGCATCGGTACTCGATGTTTTCCCAACTTTACTAGAATATGCTCATATTCCCTTGCCTCAAGGCCAATATAATGGTCGTACCATTAACACTCCATCCGGGATTTCATGGAAACCTTTGCTTGAAAATAAAACAACCACGATTCGCCCCGAAAATTTTAGTTTTGCCGATGAGTTACATGGCAGCAAATATGCAAAACAAGGTGAATGGAAAATCGCTCTTCAAGGACGACCTGAATTGGGCACAGGAATATGGGAGCTATACAACATTAAAACAGATCGAGGGGAAAGACAAAACGTTGCTCAGCTTTATCCTGCTAAAGTACAAGAGCTCTTATCGGTTTATCAAAAATATACTGAAAAGAATGGCGTGCAGGAATATAACGCCAAATGAAATTGAAGCCATTTTTAGTTACCACAATCAGCCTGTCTATTATGACGGGCTGTAGTCAATCCTCACAAGTTTTTGAATCAACACCTTCAAAGCAACAGCAAACATCTTTAGCTGATTTAGGGTCTATTGAAAAGTGTCAAAACTATACTGGTCTGCCTCAGGATTGGCTCAAACAGCCTACAGCAGGAATGGTTTTAATTGCCGATGGAGATTTTAACTTTGGTTCTGAAAAGGCCTATCCGGATGAACTTAATTTTGGAAAAAAGCAGCGCGAAGTCAAAGGATTCTGGATTGATCAGACAGAAGTTACCGTTGCTCAGTTTGCAAGTTTTGTAAAAGCAACTGGCTATATTACAGATGCCGAAAAACAAAAGCAGGCCGCTGTTTTTTCACCAGATCCTGATCATCCACAGCAATGGTGGCAACTAAAATCTGGATATACATGGAAAACTCCAAACGGGAGTACGGGTGCTGTAGCAAACCCTAATGAGCCTGTAAGGTATGTGAGTAAAAATGATGCTGAACATTATGCAGTGTGGCTAGGACGTGATTTACCAACAGAACTAGAATGGGAATATGCAGCTAAAGCCAATTCAAAAACTGATACGCCTTTACATAAAGCTCCTACGGATGAACATCAACATCCACAAGCCAATTACTGGCAAGGTGAATTCCCTTTTCAAAATCTAAATCAAGACCACTTTAAAGATGTAGCACCCGTTGGATGTTTTGCATCAAATAATTTCAAACTATTTGATATGATTGGAAATGTATGGGAATGGACATCATCTCCGTATCAAGGTGCTCATGACCAGCATATGGGAAATTATTCTGATTTACGACGACAACAAATTGCGAGCACACAATATGTAATTAAGGGCGGATCTTTTCTTTGTGCACAAAATTATTGTTCACGTTATCGTAGCAGTAGCCGCTACCCGCAAGATTTTGATTTAGCTGCAACACATGTTGGATTTCGAACTATTTTACGGTCTCCTTAATTTCTTCTTAATTAGACTTATTAAAGATATTTTTTAACCAAAATTAGATCGAAAAATAATCAAAATATTTTTATAGTACAAGTGAGAATGATAAAAAAGTGAGAACAAGATGAAAACTTTACTTCTTTGTGCCGCAGCAATTTTCACAATGTCACTATCAGCCTGTGCAGTCCATACTCCCGAAGGTAGTATTGTGATTGACCCAGATTCACCATATTACGGACATCCAGGAGGCTTTTGCCCACCAGGACAAGCTAAAAAAGGACGTTGTTAGAAACTCCCTCTTTTAGAGTAATTTTTAAGTTACTCTAAAGAAATAGAGTTCAATTAAGTAATTGAATACTCAATAGAGGGTTCCAAGCCCAAATTAGATGGGATGAAACTAGAAAATTATGGTGTAAAAAAATCACCATATCCCCAAGATTTTTAAAAGACAATCTTACGTTGTCTTCTATCTAGTTTCACCCCAATTCTTTCTTATTCCGTTTGACTTTTCTTACTACTTAAGAAAAAAGTCTATTTTTTAATCATTACTGTATCTCTATTATTGATACATTTTGAACATTTTACCTTCAGGTTAAAACTGATGTATTTGCTTAATACAAAATAAACATTTATGTAACGTAAGTCTATAAAAATGTTCTAAAAATGTGAAAAAAATTAAGGCCAAAATGAGATGAATTTATCATAATAACTTTCTCTTTCATGTTTCATCACATAAATAATTAATATTATTTTGTCAGTTATTGCCACTCGTTTCCTTTCATTGGCATAGATAATGTATACATCTGTATATTAACCCAGTCGTATTAACGAGATATTTTATGTCCAGCACAAGTCAAGTCGAAGGTCTACAATTTCCGGTACACGCCTCAACAAAAAAACAAAGTACATCCCTTACAGGTCAAGAGATTTTATCCGAGGCTTTATCTATTGTAGATAATAAAACCGCACAACAAGTGTTGAATGAAAAAAACTGGCGAAAAAACTATCCCTTATATTTTAAAGCTCTTGTTAAACAAGGGATTTCTAATATCAACAACCCAATTACTATTGCGAAGCAAGGATTGCATAAAGCTCACCATATTTTTGATTATTATCGTGATGGTAAACACTACCTTTTAAAAGATGCCGTTCATATTGCTTCATCTACTCCTCTTTATACAGTAAAACTTAAAGGTGAAAGTGAGGCAGCACCAGAGTGGTATGTTCCTTATAAAGGACAAAAGCTGAGTGGACAAAGCTTATTAGACCAAATTCAACGCTGGGAAGAAGCTGGTATTATTGAACCAAGTCATGCAAAGGCACTTCGTGAAGCTATTGCTCATCCTGAATGGTTCGATTTATCTGACCGTACCATGGTGCTGTTTGGTGCAGCCTCAGAAGCAGGACCACTGCCTTGGTTAGCCAAATGGAAAGCAAATATTGTTGCTGTAGATTTACCAAACTCACGAGTCTGGGGCAAAATCTTAAATACGATTCAACAAGGGAATGCAACACTCATTGCACCATGTGTTGAACAAGTTGATTCGTCAGCAAAAGCTTCTGAGTTAAAAGATAAGCTGGGTGCAAATTTACTGACCCAATTACCGGAAATAGCGCAGTGGCTGGTGCAGTTTCCACAAAAGTTAGATTTGGCAGCAATCGCCTATTTAGATGGTGAAAAGCATGTCCGCGTTTCCATGGCAATGGATAGCATCATGCAATTTGTGAGCGAGCATAAACCTGATACAAGCCTTATGTTTATGTGTACTCCAACCGATGTTTATGCAGTACCAAAAGAAGTTGCAGAGGCTGCTCAAGAGAAATTTAAATCCCGCAGAAAAATGCAAAAATTAGCAGTAAAAGGTGTTTCTGCTCTTTCGCTCAATCGTTTTTTTCAAGCGCCATACCAAGACTTGGTTACATGTGAAAATGGAAAAACCTATGGTATTGCCGACTGTTTAGTAGTTGAACAAGGTCCAAACTATGCGTTGGCAAAACGTATTCAACAATGGCGTGCTATTTTGGCTCGTCATCAAGGACAACGTGTCAGTATTAATATTGCACCATCGACAACGACTCATTCAGTGACTAAAAATCCATTATTGAAAGCAGCTTTTAATGGGGCAGAACTTTTCGATGTAGAAGCATTTAGCCCTGAAACTACCAATGCCATTATGGCGGCGCTCTGGATTCATGACTTAAGAAATGAGTCTTCTGTGGCGAATCCTGACACTGTATTAGACCATCCGCTTGAGCTTATGATGGAAGGTGCCAATCATGGTGGATTATGGCGTGTCGCTTATTTAGCACGAACTGCTCTGCCTTTCGCTGCAATTTATGGTTTTGCTACCGAAAAACTTCCTTTTAGAAAATCATCTAAAAAATAATTTGATTAAAGCCCAATCCCAGAATTGGGCTTTTTTCTAATGCGTCTTTATTTACCTTGAAAGTGTGATAGATATTTTTGCATTTCATCAGGTGGTACCATACCCCCCCCGGTAGCCCATATTACATGATTTGCCTGCTGCAACTGCTCAGCTGACAATTGATGCAAAGCCAAGTAATCAGGACTCGTCTGAACATAATATGGCCCCATCATGCCTGCTACCGCAGAAGGCTCAAGCTGAATATTCTCAGTTTGATTTAAAAGCGCAATAAGCTCATATAAACGTTCATCGTGAATGGTGTAGTAGCCATCGATTAATTGTTGCATAGCACGCCCGACAAAACCTGAAGCACGTCCTACCGCAAGCCCGTCTGCCGCAGTAACGTTATCAATACCAATATCATTGACTGAAATCTGATCATGCAAACCTGTGTGGACACCAAGTAACATACATGGCGAATGTGTTGGTTCTGCAAAAATACAGTGTACATGCTCACCAAAAGCCAGTTTTAGACCAAAACTCACCCCACCAGGCCCACCACCGACGCCACACGGTAAATAAACAAATAATGGGTGTTCAGCATCGACTTTAATCTGTTTTTGCTCAAATTGCTGTTTTAAGCGTATTCCTGCAACTGCATAACCTAAAAATAATGTTGTTGAGTTTTCATCATCAATGAAAAAACAATGGGGATCTTGCTCTGCGGCTTTACGTCCCTCTTCAACAGCTACTCCGTAATCACTGGCATATTCCACAACATTCACACCCAGTGAACGTAGTTTGTCTTTTTTCCATTGTCTAGCATCAGCCGACATGTGAACAGTGACTCTAAAGCCGAGTTTGGCGCTCATAATGCCAATAGAAAGCCCAAGGTTGCCTGTAGAACCTACTGCAATTTGATACTTAGAAAAGAATGCCCTAAATGAATCTTGATCTAATTTACTATAATCATCTTCTGGTTTGAGTAATCCTGCCTGCGTGGCAAGTTTTTCAGCATGTGTAAGTACTTCATAAATGCCACCACGTGCTTTGATGGAGCCTGAAATTGGTAGATGACTATCTTTTTTCAGCCAGAATTTTCCATTAAGTTGTAATTGTTTCGCTGAAGAAAGTGCTTGTTGCATATGAGCAATTTCGACGATATCTGATTCAATTTTTCCCTGTTGTGTTTGAGTTTCAGGAAATACTTTTGCCAAATAAGGTGCGAAACGCGCTAGTCTTGCTTCTGCTTCACTTACGTCCTCAGCAGTTAGTCCAACT
Source organism: Acinetobacter pittii (assembly GCF_034064985.1). Taxonomy (NCBI): domain Bacteria; kingdom Pseudomonadati; phylum Pseudomonadota; class Gammaproteobacteria; order Moraxellales; family Moraxellaceae; genus Acinetobacter; species Acinetobacter pittii. The sequence goes on from NZ_CP139249.1 coordinate 2,829,164, forward strand.
TTTTCTAAAGCTTCTTTTAAAGGATAGCGATGAGGTGTAAACCAAAATGTTTCTTGATAGGCTTGAAGTGTTTCAATAAGTGGAAATTGTTGTTTTAGCTGATGTATTTGAACCGCATTCATAATATATCCTGATATAAAATTTTAAGCCCAACCTATAAAGCTGTTTGATGACCTATAACAACTTATTAATTTATAGATGAATGTACATGAAAAATAGTCTCGACTTTAAAAACAAAACAAATAAAAAAGCCACTGTGAACAGTGGCTTTAATTTTTTAAATGCTTTTATACAAACTGTAAGAATAACCAGTACAAACCACCTGACAAGCAGATTGTTGCAGGAAGAGTAAATACCCATGCAGAGAGAATTGTCTTCACGGTATTAAAGTTTAAGCCTGATTTATTCGCGACCATCGTACCCGCAACAGCACTGTTTAAAACGTGTGTTGTTGAAACTGGCATACCTAAACCATCGGCAGCTGCAATTGTACTCATCGCGACAAGCTCAGCAGACATCCCTTGACCATAAGTCATGTGATGCTTACCAATACGCTCACCCACAGTCACAACAATACGTTTCCAACCCACCATTGTGCCAAGGCCAAGTGCTAAAGCTACCGCCACTTTTACCCAAGTCGGGATGTATTGTAAGAATGAATCTAAGCTACTACGGTATTCTTTCACGAGTTTTTGCTGTGATTGATCCATTTTTGGTAAAGCATCTGCTTTATCCAAACGCTTAAACGTGGTTGTACTCAAATACATGTCATTACGAATTTCGCTAATAGCAGCTTCAGGAATATCTTTTAAGTTGTTATAGCTAGAAACTCGCTCACCCAAGTGGTCAGTCATACTTGCCAATGCAGGCACAACTTCAGGAGTTTGCTGTTTGGTTTGAATATACTTAGTCAGAATAACACGTGCTTTTTCATCGGTTAATTCAGGCTGATTTTGATTCAAAAATACGGCAGTTTGAGAAGACAGCTGATGGAAAGATTGAACTTGTTGTGTATCGAGGTTTTTATTTAATGAATAAGCCAACGGCACTAGTCCAACCAAAATCAGCATGATGAGTCCCATACCCTTTTGACCGTCATTAGAACCATGTGCAAAACTTACACCTGTACAGGTAAAGATCAAAATTGCACGAATAATTGCTGGTGGTGGTTTATTACCTTCAGGTGGCTGGAATAATTCTAATTGGCGTTTAAAAATAGTTTTAACCAACAAGAATACAATCGCTGCAAAAGCGAAACCAATTAAAGGTGAAAATAATAATGCCTTACCAACTTTAATCACCTGATCCATATCAACACCACTGGTCGTTACGCCAGTCGATGCACTCAATAGATGGTTCATAATGCCCACACCCAAGATTGAACCAATCAAGGTATGAGAGCTAGAAGCAGGAATACCCAAGAACCATGTACCTAAGTTCCATAGAATCGCAGCAATAAGAAGCGCAAAAACCATTGCGAAACCCGCACCACTGCCCATATTCATAATCAGTTCAACAGGCAACAATGCAATAATGCCGTAAGCGACTGCGCCGCTTGCAACCATTACCCCAAGAAAATTACAAAAACCAGCCCACATGACTGCAACCGGTGCCGGTAAAGCATTGGTGTAAATTACTGTTGCCACTGCATTTGCAGTATCGTGGAAGCCATTTACAAACTCAAAGCCTAAAGCAATCAAGAGTGCAGTAGATAAAAGAATAACTGAATAAAGGCTTAAAGGTGGTACATGTGCTAAATCAGCACTCACCTGAAATCCGATATAAATAAGTGTTGCAACAATAATCGTCAGAAACACCGGCATAAAAAACTTAGGTGTCGGGACATGTACATTCGTCGATTTGACTTGCAGGTTTGCCGCAAGTTTTGAATCCGAAACAGGGGGTAGATTAGAATTCATGCAGACGGTAAGAGGATAAGAAAATCCTCTGTATTCTTAAATTAAATTATGACAATTATATGACAAAGCGGCGCCTGATGAAGTCAATTTTTCATATTTTGACCTCATTTGATGCACCTTTCCCCTATCTATTTTATTTTTTTATTAAAATACAATAATTTATACAACTCCATATCCATCAAATTTATGACTATTTTTAAAGCAAAAATATCTAAAAAATTACCTAAACGGCCACTTTTTAAACAACACAATTGTCATAAAACCGAATATTGGAGATGAAATATTTCAATATCATGATCATTTTATGAATATTTGATGAAAAATCAGACTCTACTTTGTCATAAAGCGCTTGTTTGGTGAATAAGTTAGAGTAAATGATGGGTCGTTATAGGTCATCTATTGCGCAACTATTCTGTTACAATAGCGCCGCATTTTTAAATTTGTACAATATCGGGGTTTTATATGTCCACGCTTGCCACCCTAAAAGCGCTTCTTGCCAAACGTATTTTGATTATTGATGGTGCAATGGGCACGATGATTCAGCGCCATAAATTGGAAGAAGCCGACTACCGTGGTGAGCGTTTTGCCGATTGGGCACATGACTTAAAAGGTAACAATGACCTTTTGGTTCTGACACAGCCTCAAATTATTCAAGGTATTCATGAAGCTTATCTTGATGCAGGTGCAGACATTATTGAAACCAATAGCTTTAACGGCACGCGTGTTTCAATGTCTGACTATCATATGGAAGATCTTGTTCCAGAGATTAACCGAGAAGCAGCACGTTTAGCCAAAGCAGCTTGTGAAAAGTACTCAACTCCAGATAAACCGCGTTTTGTCGCAGGTGTCCTTGGGCCAACATCACGTACTTGTTCAATTTCACCGAATGTAAATGACCCTGCCTTTCGTAACATTACTTTTGATGAGTTAAAAGAAAACTATATTGAAGCGACGCATGCGCTCATTGAAGGCGGCGCAGATATCATTCTGATTGAAACCGTATTTGACACATTAAACTGTAAAGCAGCGATTTTTGCGGTTAAAGAAGTCTTTAAACAAATTGGTCGCGAATTACCAATCATGATTTCAGGGACCATTACCGATGCATCGGGTCGTACCTTAACAGGTCAAACTGCCGAAGCTTTCTGGAACTCTGTACGTCATGGCGACTTGCTATCGATTGGCTTTAACTGTGCGCTTGGTGCAGATGCAATGCGTCCTCACGTAAAAACCATTTCCGATGTAGCAGATACGTTTGTTTCAGCGCACCCAAATGCAGGCTTACCAAACGCATTTGGTGAATATGACGAAACGCCAGAACAAACGGCAGCATTATTAAAAGAATTTGCAGAAAGCGGCTTAATCAATATTACTGGTGGTTGCTGTGGTACAACACCTGACCATATCCGTGCGATTGCCAATGCGGTAAAAGATATTGTGCCTCGTCAAGTTCCTGAAACTGTACCTGCATGCCGTTTGAGTGGTTTAGAACCATTTAATATTTATGATGACTCACTTTTTGTGAACGTGGGTGAACGTACTAACGTTACAGGTTCGAAAAAATTCTTACGCTTAATTCGTGAAGAAAACTTTGCCGAAGCTTTAGAAGTGGCACAGCAGCAAGTTGAAGCTGGCGCTCAGATTATCGACATTAACATGGATGAAGGGATGCTCGATTCGCAAAATGCGATGGTGCATTTCTTAAACCTTGTGGCTTCTGAACCAGATATCTCTCGTGTACCAATCATGATCGACTCATCAAAATGGGAAATCATTGAAGCTGGCTTAAAATGCGTACAAGGTAAACCCGTTGTTAACTCGATTTCTTTAAAAGAAGGTTATGACGAGTTTGTAGAAAAAGCTCGCCTGTGCCGTCAATATGGTGCTGCAATTATTGTTATGGCATTTGACGAAACAGGTCAGGCCGACACTGCTGCACGTAAGCGTGAAATCTGTAAACGCTCATATGACATTTTGGTTAATGATGTTGGCTTCCCTGCTGAAGATATTATTTTTGACCCGAACGTGTTTGCAGTTGCAACAGGGATTGAAGAACACAATAACTATGGCGTCGACTTTATTGAGGCCACAGGTTGGATTAAACAGAACTTACCTCACGCCATGATTTCTGGTGGTGTATCGAACGTTTCGTTCTCGTTCCGTGGTAACGAGCCTGTTCGTGAAGCCATTCACTCTGTGTTCTTGTACCATGCCATCAAGCAAGGCATGACCATGGGTATTGTGAATGCTGGCCAAATGGCAATTTATGATGATATTCCAGCCGAGCTAAAAGAAGCAGTTGAAGATGTCATCTTAAACCAAAACCAAGGTGAGTCTGGTCAGGCTGCAACCGAGAAACTACTTGAAGTGGCGGAAAAATACCGCGGACAAGGTGGTGCTACCAAAGAAGCCGAGAACCTAGAATGGCGTAATGAGTCAGTCGAAAAACGTCTTGAATACGCTTTAGTTAAAGGTATTACCACTTATATTGATGAAGATACCGAAGAAGCTCGCCTCAAAGCCAAACGTCCTTTAGATGTGATTGAAGGCGCTTTGATGGACGGTATGAACGTAGTTGGTGACTTGTTCGGGTCAGGCAAAATGTTCTTGCCACAAGTTGTAAAATCTGCACGTGTTATGAAGCAAGCTGTGGCTTGGCTCAATCCATACATTGAAGCTGAAAAAACAGGTAGCCAATCTAAAGGTAAAGTCCTGATGGCAACTGTTAAAGGCGACGTACACGATATTGGTAAAAATATCGTAGGCGTAGTACTCGGCTGTAATGGTTATGACATTGTTGACCTTGGCGTAATGGTACCTTGCGAGAAAATCCTGCAAACTGCAATTGATGAAAAATGTGACATCATCGGCTTGTCAGGTCTGATCACACCGTCTTTAGATGAGATGGTATTCGTTGCGAAAGAAATGCAACGTAAAGGTTTTAACATTCCTTTATTGATTGGTGGTGCAACAACTTCCAAAGCACATACAGCAGTAAAAATTGACCCTCAGTACCAAAACGATGCGGTGATTTATGTTGCAGATGCTTCACGTGCTGTGGGTGTCGCAACAACATTACTTTCGAAAGAAATGCGTGGGAACTTTATTGCAGAGCACCGTGCTGAATATGCCAAGATCCGTGAGCGCTTAGCCAATAAACAGCCAAAAGCTGCAAAATTGACCTATGCTGAGTCAGTTGAAAACGGTTTTAAAATTGACGAAAGTTATGTACCACCAAAACCAAACCTTTTGGGAACACAAGTTTTAACGAACTACCCGCTTGCTACACTCGTCGAGTATTTTGACTGGACACCATTCTTCATTTCTTGGAGCTTGGCAGGTAAATTCCCGAAAATTTTAGAAGATGAAGTGGTGGGTGAAGCGGCAACTGACTTGTACAACCAAGCACAAGCAATGTTGAAAGATATTATCGACAACAACCGTTTTGATGCCCGTGCTGTATTTGGTATGTTCCCTGCTCAACGCACTAACGCTGACACAGTGAGCGTATTTGATGAAGCGGGTAAAAATGTTACGCATACTTTTGAACACTTACGTCAGCAATCTGACAAAGTAACAGGTAAACCAAACTTGTCTTTAGCAGATTACATTCGTAAGGATCGTGAGCAACAAGACTACTTAGGCGGATTCACTGTATCTATTTTTGGTGCAGAAGAACTGGCCAATGAGTACAAAGCCAAAGGTGATGACTACTCTGCAATCTTAGTTCAGTCATTGGCAGACCGTTTTGCTGAAGCCTTTGCAGAACACTTACATGAACGCATTCGTAAAGAGTTCTGGGGTTATAAAGCAGATGAACAGCTCAGCAATGAAGAACTGATTAAAGAGAAATATGTCGGTATTCGCCCTGCACCGGGCTACCCTGCTTGCCCAGAGCACTCTGAAAAAGCGGTGTTGTTCGACTGGTTAGGTTCTACCGACAAAATCGGTACTAAACTGACTGAACACTTTGCCATGATGCCACCATCTTCGGTGAGTGGTTTCTATTATTCTCATCCTCAGAGTGAATACTTTAACGTAGGTAAAATCTCTCAAGACCAACTTGAAGATTACGCAAAACGTAAAGGTTGGACACTGGATGAAGCGAAGCGTTGGTTAGCACCAAATTTAGATGATTCGATTGCTTAAGTTTTTAAATCATCTTGCTTAAAAATAGGGCGTGAAGGAAATTCCATCACGCCCTTTTCAATTTGAAAGTTTAATCTTTTTACTTCAAATGTGATTTAATCTTCTCTTTAACTGCTTCAGTTGAAATACCATATCGATCATGCAAAGTGGGTAATGCCCCTGCATCTAAAAATGCATCTGGCAAACCAATCATGTCAAAACGAGGATGTTGACCATTTCTTAGAAGTAATGAACCAACTGCTTCCCCTAACCCACCAATGACCGAATGATTTTCGGCAGTTAAAACAGGACGGCCACCTTTTGCGACTTCATCCAAAATAGTTTGTTCATCTAGAGGCTTAATGGTCGGTACATGTAGCACTGAAACCTCAATGCCCTCTTTTTCAAGCTCTTCGGCTGCCTCAAGCGCACGCATGGTCAATAAACCAGTGGAAATAATGAGTAAATCTTTACCCGGTTTAATCATCTGTGCCTTACCCAATTTAAACTGATAGTTGTATTTATCGAGCACTAATGGAACCTGACCACGCAATAAACGCATATATACCGGACCATTATGCGCGGCAATCTGAGGAATCGCCTGTTCTATTTCCAAGGCATCACATGGATCGATAACCATCAAGTTCGGCATAGCGCGAAAAATTGCAATATCATCCGTTGCCTGATGACTTGGGCCGTAGCCCGTGGTTAATCCTGGAAGAGCTGCTACAATTTTGACATTGAGGTTATCTTCCGCAATTGCCATACAAATAAAGTCATAGGCACGGCGTGATGCAAACACAGCATAAGTTGTTGCAAAAGGAACAAATCCTTCACGAGCAAGTCCTGCTGCTGCACTCATCAAAAGTTGTTCTGCCATGCCCATTTGGAAAAACTTGTCTGGGTTTTCTTTAGCGAAAATATGTAAATCAGTGTATTTAGATAAATCTGCTGATAACCCCACAATATCGTCACGCTCTTTTGCTAAGGCATTGAGTGCATGTCCAAATGGTGCTGGTTTGGTCGGTTGGCCCTCCGCAGCAATAGAAGCAATCATTGCCGAAGTGGTTAGTTTTTTCTTAGGGGGATTGGCTAACTGGCTCATGGTGTATTCCTTACTGTCCGTAGTGGGTCAAAATATTTAAAGCATCGTCCCATTCATGTTCATCAACACGAATGAAATGTGTTTTTTCACGGCTTTCCAAGAACGACACACCTTTACCCATTTTGGTGTCACAAATAATGACTCTTGGGCATGCTCCCTCATGGTTTCGTGCCTGATCGAATGCCTCAAGCAGAGCTTCCATGTTATTGCCATCTACGCGTTGGGTGTACCAACCAAATGACTGCCAACGATCAACAATTGGCTCAAATGCTAAAATTTCGCTGGAGTGCCCATCTGCCTGCTGATTATTCACATCAATAATGGCAATCAAGTTATCTAGTTTCCAATGCGAAGCAGACATCACGGCTTCCCATGTTGAGCCTTCATTTAGCTCTCCATCGGACAGTAAGTTATAAACAAAAGCATCCGACTTTTTCTGTTTTAGTCCTAAACATGCGCCGACTGCAATTCCAAGACCATGACCCAATGAGCCACCTGTAATTTCCATGCCCGGTGTATATGAAGCCATACCCGACATCGGTAGACGACTATCATCTGCACCGTAAGTTTCAAGTTCTTCAAGTGGGATAATTTTTGCTTCAATTAAGGCCGCATAAAGTGCAATTGCATAGTGCCCAATAGAGAGATAAAAACGGTCACGACCTTCCCACTCAGGGTTTTCTGGCTGATATTTCATGGCATGGAAATAAGATACAGCGAGCAAATCTGCTGCACCTAAGGCTTGTCCAACATAGCCTTGGCCTTGTACTTGTCCCATACGTAAAGCATGTTGGCGAATGTGGTAGGCACGTTGTTGCAACTCGGCAATTTGGTCTGCTTTATCAACATTTAACATTGTCATTTACTATTCCTTATTAACGATTGACCAGTTTTGCCGGAACACGCAGAACCAGACTGGCACCGAAAATTAATACTGCTGTGATTAAGAACATGCCGATTGCATTTGAACCTGTGTTGGTGGTGACCCAACCGATTAAATAAGGTGAGCAAAATCCTGCAAGATTGGCGAAGCTATTCACTGCGGCAATACCTGCCGCTGCGGAAACACCACCCAAAAAGTTGGTTGGTAACATCCAGAATAAAGAGGATGCCGTCAGCACACCTGAGGCTGCGATGCAAAGGCAAATTAAAGAGAGCGTTAGATTTGAAGCGAATAAAGTCGCAAGTGTGAGTGCTATAGCGCCTGCACACATCGGGATAATTAAGTGCCAACGGCGTTCTTGGAAATGGTCACCACTACGCCCTGCCAAAAGCATAACCACAATAGCGCACATATAAGGAAGACTCGTAAGTAGCCCAATATGCCAGTTATCACTAATGCCTGAGTTGCGAATAAGAGTTGGCAACCAAAAGGTAATGGCGTATTGGCCCATCACTACACAAAAATAGATACCTGCCAATAGCCATAAGCGCTTATCTGCGATGAACTCTTTAACACTAGCATGACCTTCTTTGTGCTGGTTATCCTGAGCAAGTTCTTGCTTCACCAAGTTCTTTTCGTCTTGGGATAACCAGTTGGCGTCTTGAACTGAATCTTTTAAAACAGCAAGTACAAGCAGGCCAACAAGTACAGTAGGAATGGCTTCAATTACAAACATCCACTGCCATCCAAACCAGCCATGTACGCCGCTCATTCGGTCCATGATTAAGCCTGAAAGTGGTCCACCAATCATTCCCGAAATTGGAATCGCGATAAACCAAAGTACGGTCATGCGTGCACGGCGGTAAGATGGAAACCAATAAGTGAGATAGAGCAACAAACCTGGAGCTAGTCCAGCTTCGGCGACACCCAATAAAAAACGTAAGGTGTAAAATTGCCATTCGGTTTGAACAAAAGCAAAACAGCCTGACAAAATGCCCCATGTAATCATGATTCGGGCAATCCAACGTCTTGCGCCTACCTTGTGAAGTACAATGTTACTTGGTACTTCACAAAGAAAATAACCAATAAAGAAAATCCCTGCGCCTAGCCCATATACAGCTTCACTAAACTGTAAATCGCTCATCATTTGGAGTTTGGCAAAACCCACATTTACTCGATCTAAATAGGCACAAAAATAACAAAGCATCAAAAATGGCATGAGCCGAAATGCAATTTTTCGATAGGCCGATTTACGAACCGCCGTATCTACTTCAGATGAAAATACTGTATCCATCATGCGAATCCCTTTACATTTGGCCACAGTATCCTCTTGTGACCATCATTCTATTTTTATTTAAATGGTGAGCGATTAATGAATCAGCATGCCACCATTTACATCGAGTGTGACACCAGTCAAATAAGCTGACAGGTCACTTGCCAAAAATAGTGCTGCATTTGCAACATCTTGTGCTTTACCTAAACGGCCAAGCGGAATACCAGCCAGAATGTCGTGACGACGGTCATCATTCATTAAACCGCCAGTAATATCAGTCTGGATTAGACCTGGAGTAAGAGAATTTACACGAATCTGGTCACCACCAAACTCACGAGCCATCGCTTTTGCCAGGCCTAACACGCCTGCCTTTGCAGCGCTATAATGCGGTCCGCCAAAGATACCGCCACCACGTTGTGCTGAAACTGAAGATAGACAGACAATACTTCCACCACCGTTTGCTTTCATAGATGGAATAACCGCTTGCGACATAATCAGTGTTCCGCGCAGGCTGACATCTAAAATACGGTCATAGTCACTGCGTTGAATATCGAGGGTTTTAACTGGCTGAGTAATGCCCGCATTGTTAATTAAAATATCAATCTTGCCATAGTGCTGTAGTGCTTGTTCAACAGCTGCTTTGACCTGTTCTTCATTTGCAACGTTTGCAGCAAGGCCTAAATGTCCTTCACCAAGCGCCTTTGCAGCGTTTTGGCTTTGAGCAATATCTAAATCAACAATAATGACTTTGGCACCCTGTTGTGCAAAGATTTCTGCGGTTGCTCGCCCAATTCCACGTTCTGATGCTGCACCGGTAATTAATGCCACTTTTCCTTTTAGTAACATGTTGAATCCTCTTTTATGCTTTATTTCCTGAGTTCTGACTTAGAATCTCTTTTTTCACAAAGCCCAGCAATCAGCTCAAATTCAACAAGACATGAAAAAAATTCATGCCTATGCTATTTTCAAATAAGTTTTAGGGATAAAAACGGATCATTTCATGGATAGCAGTGAAAACAATTTCAACCAAATGCCCTCAATTAAAACATTACAAGCTTTTGAACAAACCGCCCGTTTCGGCAATGTTGCCAAGGCAGCCGAGCATTTGAATCTCACGCCTTCAGCAGTGAGTCATCAAATTGCTAAGCTTGAAGAAATGATTGGGCAGAGTTTATTTATTCGTGGTGCCCGTGGTGTGACACTGACCCCTTCTGGTGAACGCTATTTTCAAGATGTCACCACCATTTTGCATAACCTAATGTTAGCCACGGAAAAAGCTGCCGATAAAAGCCCTAAAGACAGTTTATATATTCATTCATCCCCAAGTTTTGGTTTGCTTTGGTTGCTCCCTCGCCTCGAGTCATTTAAAGAAAAGTTCCCAATGATTCAGGTTAACTTGTCATGTTCCTATGAAAATTTGCACTTTACTCGCGACAAGATCGACATTGATATTCGTCATGGTTTGCCCAACTGGACAGGGGTAGAAATCAGAACGATTCGTAATGAAAAGCTTGAAGTGCTTGCGTCCCCTAAGCTGCTGGAACGTAGTCCGGTTTATAAACCTCAAGATTTATTAAAGAAGGATCTGATTTTATCGCGTTCAACCTTAGTGACATGGCCCCAATGGTTTGCCCATCAGGGTTTAAGTATTCCTGAGTTTCCTTACACTTTGAGTTTTGACCGCTCTTATATGTCACTTGAGGCGGCCACACACGGGCTAGGTTTTGTTTTGGAAAGTAATTTACTCACTCAAAATTACTTAGAATCTGGAAAATTAGTGAGAGTTTTTGCAGATGAACTATCGATTCCTATCTCGGCTCATCATTTGGTGTATCCAAGAACCCACCAATTTATTCCTAAAATTGAACTGTTTTTAAACTGGATTTATGATGAGTTGGCGGATTGATAAAGTAATTGTTAAATGATTTGAATTTGCTCAATTCTTAAGTGATGCATCATCTCTCGAATAAATACAAAGTAGGTAAAAATATAAAGCTCATCTGGAGCCACTTGGTTTGTGTAGTAGCTTAAACGCTCAATAAAATCATTAAAACCATGCTCAAACTCAGTACGGCTGATGTACTTTTTAGCATTAAAAAATAACTCACTGAGCTGTGTCATGGCTGCATCAGATGTAACAGCTACACTACTTATATTTAGATTTCTGAGGGGTTGTGACTCGATGATTTCTTCAATGAAATAAATCATCTTTTCAACCGCAAGCTCATCAATAACACCATTGCTGATACTTTTTGAATTAATTAAACCTAAGCCTTGCTCAAAGTGAATGTGTTGGCTGTCTACATCAAACGAGAGACTATTTAGACCAAGTGAAAATTTTAAAACCGAGTCGGGATGATTCATAAAAATAGCCTATCGTCGAATTTTGCTAATAAGATTAATTTCTTTATAAGCGTAAATTGAACCAGTTTTTCCAATATTTAATATTAACTACTCCATTATTATTAACACTACATATAATAAAAACCTCTTTAAAAAGATGAAAAATCAATCTTATATTCATCCAGTCCAACTATTACAATATAGAGTATAAGCATGAAAAAATTAGTAATTTTAGGTGTCACGATTTATAGCTTTGCACAACTTGCAAATGCAGCAACGTTAAATGTAAAACCCTATGGCACAACTCAAAATGGTCAAAAAGTTGATCTATACACCATGAGCAACAATAATGGTGTCTCCGTATCTTTTATTAGTTTCGGTGGTGTAATTACACAAATCTTGACTCCCGATGCCCAAGGTAAACAAAATAATATTGTTTTGGGCTTCGATGATCTAAAAGGCTATGAAGTTACTGATACCAAGGAAGGCATTCATTTTGGCGGATTAATTGGTCGTTATGCGAACCGTATTGGCAATGCTAAATTTAGCTTAGATGGAAAAACGTATAACCTCGAAAAAAATAATGGCCCGAACTCATTACATAGCGGCAATCCTGGTTTTGATAAACGTGTATGGCAAGTTAAGCCTCTGGTTTCTAAAGGTGAAACCGTTAAAGCGTCTCTGAAGTTAACCAGTCCAAATGGTGATCAAGGATTTCCCGGAAAATTAGATGTAGAAGTGATCTACAGTCTTTCAGATCAAAATGAATTCCAGATTGAATATAAAGCCAAAACTGATCAACCGACAGTCGTCAACCTTACCAACCACAGTTATTTCAACTTATCAGGCGCTGGCAATAATCCTTATGGCGTACTAGATCATGTGGTACAACTCAATGCAGACCGTATATTGATAACCGATCAAAACTCTTTACCCACAGGTGAAATAGCTTCGGTTGCAGGTACACCTTTTGATTTTCGGACACCTAAAGCAATTGTGAAAGATATTCGAGCGAATAATCAGCAATTGGCCTATGGATATGGCTATGACCAAACTTGGGTAATTAATCAAAAGTCTCAAGGGAAACTCAATCTTGCAGCTAGTGTGGTTGATCCAAAATCTAAACGGACCATGCAGGTTTTAACTACTGAACCAAGCGTTCAAATGTATACAGCCAATCATTTATTAGGAAATATTGTTGGCGCAAATGGTGTGCTCTATCGACAAGCAGACGCGCTAGCATTAGAAACACAGCATTTTCCAGACAGCCCTAATCAACCATCCTTCCCTTCTACACGTTTAAACCCGAATCAAACTTATAACAGTGTTACCGTATTTAAGTTTGGTGTTCAAAAATAGTCTTTTCAATGAGGCTATGTTCATATTAAAAAGACTCTCAGCTAAGTATGGCTGAGAGTCTTTTCATTTATTTTACCTTTGTGTTGGGTAAAAATGCGGTTGCAAAACCAAGTAATGGCAACAATGAACATAAACCAAATACCCATTCAATGCCGTTAATATCCGCTAAATGCCCTAAGCCAGCTGCGGCAATACCGCTTACCCCGAACATCAGACCGAACATTAAACCTGCAATCATGCCTACACGGCCCGGAACAGCTTCTTGTGCGTAAACCACCATTGCTGCAAAAGCCGATGACAACACTAAACCTGCAATAATTGAGAAAACCGTTGTCCAAAATAGGTTTGCAAACGGCATCATTAATGCAAACGGCGCCATACCAACAAATGAAACCCAGATAACCGCTTTACGGCCAATTTTGTCACCAATTGGGCCACCTGCAAATGTACCTAAAGCAACGGCTGCCAAAAAGGCAAACAAATGCAATTGAGCTGTTTGAATACTGATATGGAACTTTTGAATTAAGTAAAAAGTAAAGTAGTTACTAATGCTGGCAATGTAGGTAAATTTGGCAAACATCAATACACTAATTGTGCTCAAAGCAATAATGAGCTTACGACCATGCAATTTAGTATGTGCTTGGGTAGCACGTGCAACCACCTGACTTTTTGCATGACTCACAGTCCAACGACTTACACCAAATAAAACCCAAATCGCTAAAAGTGCAAATATCACCAAGCACGCAACTGCATGCTGCCCAAATGGAACAATCAGTAACGCTGCTAATAATGGACCAATGGCAGTACCTGTATTTCCGCCCACTTGGAAAGTCGACTGAGCTGTACCGAAGCGCCCGCCCGATGCCATTCGTGCCACACGTGAAGCTTCTGGATGAAATGTTGCAGACCCCACCCCAATAAGCGCAGATGCACATAACAACACAGCAAAACTTGGTGAAAATGCTAACAAGATAATGCCGCAGAATGTGACAACCATTCCAAGTGGAAGAAGATATGGTTTTGGATGTTTATCGGTATAAAGTCCAATCCAAGGTTGTAGCAGCGAACCTGTAATTTGATATACAAACGAAATCAGGCCAACCTCCGCAAAACTCAGCGAAAAGTTTGCTTTTAGCATTGGATAGATGGCTGGTAGCACTGCCTGAATTAAATCGTTCAGTAAATGTGCAACCGCCACGGCGCCTACAATTTTAATAATCATTCCCTGCGGCTGATCATTTGCAACGGTATTGGCAATACCATCTTTCAATTGTATTGAAGACGTCATACCTGAAAAACTCCAATATTTTTAAATGAGATGCTTATTGTAAGTTGTCGCTTATAAAGTTATCTTCCAATAATCATCGTATAAGTGACAATTTTTAGGATATTTTATGTCCGATTCTCTTATTCAGTCTGATTTGTCTGAACTTGTGATTGGACTCTCTTCTGAACATTCTTACCGAGAAATTACGCCTACCCACACACATACACGTGCACAGTTTTTATATGCATCTACCGGAAACATTCAAGTTTTTACACCTAATCATGTGTGGATTGTACCGCCCATGTGCGCGTTATGGATTCCTGCTCATGTTGAACACAGTGTGATTTCACTGAGTCACGTTAAGTTAAATACAGCGTTAGTTGAAGTAAATGCAGCCGCTCTAATGGGACAACATTGCTTTATTATTCGAGTTAGTAACCTGTTACATGAACTTTTAATTCGTTTAAATGAAATTGAACGAGAAGACACTCCAAATACGGCAACGTCCCAAGAGCTTTCCCGTTCTTTACAAATTTTGATCTTTGAAGAAATACATCGGGCCAATTTGTTGCCTATTCAGATACCGTGGCCGAAAGACAAACGATTATTAAAAATTTGCCAAGAGTTATTACATACGCCTGACAGTTCAAAAGATTTAACAGATTGGGCTGATGATATTGGTGCGAGTTCTAGAACTTTAATGCGCATGTTCCAAAAAGAAACGGGGCTGTCTTATCGGGCATGGGTACAGCAAATGCATATTGCACTTGCCTTGAGTAAAATCGCGAATGGCGAATCTATTGCCCAAATTTCAGAGTCACTGGGATATACAAACCCCAGCGCGTTCAGTGCAATGTTTAAGCGACATCTAGGAAAAACACCTCAACAATTTAGAAGTGCCGCGATGTCGCTATAAGTCTTTTTTTTAGAGCGGATCTCATGCTTTTCTAATAAATCATCGAAATCATGATAAACATGAAGTTCTCGATCTTTAGCGGTTCTCGCATGATCTAGGCGCTGTTCAGGATCAACCAAAACAAGGGTATGACCATCATCAATGAGACGATCTACCCCTTCTAAAAACATACGTTTACCCACATCGTGGATAAGTGAAATCTGGGTTAAATCAATCACGATTGTGCTTTGGTCAGTTGTCTCGTCTTGCAAAATACGCAACAACATTTCAGCTTCGGTAAATTTCAATACACCTCGAAGCACATACACACTCAATGATGCGTCTTTCCCAGTACGGTAATGACTTTGTACAATCGTTTGTGCAGAAGGCGTACCTTCCATGAGATGTAGCCCCATGTCACGAGATAATCGCTCTAAAATATCGATACCTCGAACACTGTGACCATGCTCATCTAATCGAGGCGAAAAAGCAGCAATACTGACCTGTCCCGGTAGCACCCCCAAAATACCACCTGCTACTCCACTTTTAGCAGGAATGCCTACTGTTGAAAGCCAGTCACCTGCTGCATCATACATACCACAGCTCATCATGACACTGAGGACTTGTCTAACTACAGATCGGTTCAATAGGCGTTTTCCAGTTTTAGGGTCAACCCCACCATTGGCAAGTACACTGCCCATACGTACCAGATCTTTAACCGTAACCAAAATCGCACATTGACGAATGTACCCATTCACAATATCGACTGGATCGGTTTCTAAAATTCCGACAGTCCGTAACATATAACCGATCGAAAGATTACGGTAAGCAGTTTTGACTTCCGAATCATAGACAGACTCATCAAAACTTAATTCGCGACCCGCAAGCTCGCTCATAAAGCGGCGTAGAATTTCTGCGCTATGTAAACCATGTTTGACCTGAATTAATGAATGTGTCGTAATTGCGCCAGAGTTGATCATCGGGTTTTTTGGACGACCATCTTTACCCAGTGAAATTTCATTGAAGGCTTCCCCTGAAGGCTCCACTCCTACTTTCGCAAGTACTGCATCAATACCAAGCTGTTGTAAAACATAAGCATATACGAATGGTTTAGAAATCGATTGTATGGTGAATTCAACATCATCATCGCCAACCGAATAAATTTCACCATCTACTGTAGACATTGCTAAAGCTAATCGATCTGGGTTTGCATTTGCCAACTCAGGAATATAATCGGCGAGATGACCGCTGTTATCGATGTCACAGGCTTCAATAACATTTGCCAAATATTCTGGGAGAGGGGTTTTCATGGTTAGGAACCTTAAATGAGGAGATTTACAACATCGCGCAAAATTTCAGCACAACCTGCTGATAATATTAAAATTATATCTTTTGTAATGATTTAAATATCACGCTATAAATATTGTAATTCCGTTGTCTTATTTATTTCAAGCTCATTATAGGTTTTTCAAAACTTTAAACTGAAGATTAGCTTATTCTTTCTACAAACAAGATCCCATTTAAATGATCGACTTCATGTTGAACAATACGAGCAGGAAAACCATGAAAAACTGTCTCAACCATTTCACCCTGTAGTGTTAAATATTTAACCTTCACCATTTCTGCACGTTCAACTTGTCCACGCTCATCCGGCACACTTAAACAGCCTTCTTCACCTAAACACACTTCGTTTGAGAACTCTAAAATTTCAGGATTCACCATGACCACCGCTTCCATTTCAGGTGCATCCGGATAGCGTGGATTTGGTCGAGACGCCACAATAATGACGCGTTTAGAGATATAAACTTGCGGTGCAGCAATCCCTACTCCATTACGCTCAAGCATTGTTGCATGCATAGCGTCAGCAAGCTGATAAAGCCAATTACTGTTTAACTCATTTACCGAAACAGGGGCCGCAGTCAGTTTCAAAATATCTTCACCACGCTTCGCGACAGGTAAAACTACACTCATACTTTGACTCTCTCATTAAACTGGCTATGACAAGTTTTATTGTGTCGCTGAACAAGCCAAAAGAAAAGTCATTCCTACATCTGTTTTTGTTTTATCTAAAGCGTTTTTTGTTTGAAAGCTTTTTGATCTGAGTAAGTCCAATCGGCGTTGCCCTATAGAACAAATTTCCTCCATTTACTTTTACTTCACTTTTCCATTAATATCCAAACTTCAATTACAAAAATTAAGTAAAAAATGGATCAGGAATTAACTTTGCAGGATGCGAACTATCTTAATAAAGAAGATAAACGAACCCTCGCCCTTTCTTCATTGGGTGGAGCTTTAGAGTTTTATGATTTTGTGATTTATGTGTTTTACGCCAAAATCATTTCCGACCTCTTTTTCCCCAGCACACTTAGTCCGTTTTGGGCCATGCTTAATACTTACGGTATTTTTGCGGCAGGTTATTTTTTTAGGCCCTTAGGCGGGGTCGTCATGGCCCATTTTGGTGACTTGGTCGGGCGCAAAAAGTTATTTTCACTTTCTATTTTACTGATGGCACTGCCTACCCTGTTTATCGGGATTTTGCCTACCTTTGAAAATATCGGATATTTGGCACCACTACTTTTATTGCTTATGCGTGTGGTGCAAGGGATTGCAATCGGGGGGGAAATTCCAGCCGCGTGGACATTTGTGTCTGAACATGTACCTGAAAGAAAAATTGGACTGGCAAATGGTTTACTCACCGCTGGTCTGTCTTTAGGAATTTTACTAGGCGCGCTCATGTCTTTATGGATTTCGCTGAATTTTAGTGAAGGGCAAATCCATGACTGGGCATGGCGTATTCCTTTCATTGCAGGTGGTATTTTTGGTCTGGTTGCACTTTATTTACGGACTTATTTAAAGGAAACCCCTGTCTTTAAAGCCATGCAGGCCCGTAAAGAAATTTCAAAAGAAATGCCTGTAAAGCAAGTGTTAAAAACGCATAAAACAGCCGTTGCGATTGGCATGTTATTTACATGGTTTTTAACAGGCTGTGTGGTGGTGGTGATTTTAGCCATGCCAAATTTATTAACTGGTACGTTTGGCTTTGAGCGCGCACAGACTTTTGAAATGCAAAGTGCAGCTATTATCATGCAAATGGTCGGCTGTATTTTGGCAGGCTATTTTGCTGACCGTTTTGGCTGTGGCAAAGTCATGATGGTCGGTGCGCTTGCTGTGGCACTTACAGCAGCAGTTTTTTACAACAGTTTGGGTCATGCCGCACATTCAACTATTTTTGGTTTATATATGTTGTTGGGTCTATGCTCTGGTACTGTCGGCATGGTGTCGAGCAGTATGGTCAAAATGTTCCCCGCGCCTGTGCGTTTCTCGGGTATTTCATTTTCTTATAATTTGTCTTATGCGATTGTTGGCGGTATGACTCTGCCTTTAGTGCATTGGCTCAGTCAATATAGTGATATTGGTGCGATGTATTATATTTTCGCGCTAACCATTTTAGCCTTTGTGACTGCCTTTGTATTTTGGAATAAGTTTGAAAAAAACAGGTATTAAAAATTTTCACTTATTAAATAAAAAACCACGCCGATCGCGTGGTTTTTTATTGCTGCTTACTTTAGAAAGTAAAGCCAATATTAAAGTTAATACGGTATAGCCATTTATCACTGTTTGGCGAGGTTGCAGAGGTATAACCCGTTGAGTTAGTCGAGCCACCAATAATGTTGGAGTTTTTACCCCACGTATAATCCGCCCAAACCATAAATGGTGAAGCAATAAACATCATCCCTGTGGTGTTCATTTGCGAATCTGACCAATCATCACGTTTTTTATCGAGATAACTATAGTCATTATAAAACTTAATGGCTTTTAGCTTGCCCATATTGGTCACAGGCAACGTATAGGCAAGGTTTAAACTGGCAATCGTCCCTTCTGAAGCAATGAAATAAGCTGGCGTAAGACCATTCGCCCCCATTAAAGTCATATCACTATTTACGCCATCCGGATTTTTAGCATCGTACTGATAATGAATGACCGAACTTTGTAAGTTAAAGCGCTTATAGTTGTTTTCGGTATGCAAACCAACTGCATAATATTTGCCGTCTTTATCGGTAATATCATTATGTAGCTGGGCAATTGCACCCGATACACCAAACTCTTGTTTACCGAAATCAGTTTCTAACTTACGAACAATGCGGGTATTCACCTGATTGCGCTTTTCATTTTGATAGGCTTTTTGAGATGGAAATGCATTTCCTGCTAAGTCATCATAAGTTGCACTCTCAGGGGAATAACGCAAGTTAGTCTCTAACATTTGCGGGTAATAACCGAGTTTTACATCCCAATCTTTGTTGTGATAATTCCAGTTAATCCCCGGCGCAATATTGTTGCCATAACCTAAAAAGAATGGGATGTGATAGGTCCAGCCATTTTGCGGATAAGGATAAATCGTAAAAGGCTTATAAACTAAACCTGCTTCAATGCTGTTATTGGCATCTAAGTTATAGCCGACATATGCTTTTTCAATGGACGTTTTCTGTTGGTCTTGAACCATATAACTGGCATTGATATAGGCATCATCAAATTTACCTTTGAGATCTACCCTGAAAATATCAAAATGTAGCTTACCAAAACCACGGTTTGGCCCTTCCCAATCTTCATAACGTTGATTTAACCGAACCACCCCACCTAACTTTAATGAATCCGTGCCATCATCACTTTTCCATTCAAGCAATGAGTCTTTTGCAAATGCATTGACGCTTACCCCCAGCGTAAGCGGTGCAATGAATGCCATGATCAATGAAGTCTTTTTCATCTCTACATCCTTGATTGAGTTCCAGCGTCCTGCTGGAACTTTATTTGTTTTACCTGTAAAACTTAGTTTTTATTGTTTTTTAGACAAAAAAATTTATCTAAAAAAGGATGGCTTAGCAGCTCCCATCGCATATGTACTAAACCATCCAAACTGGTTAATACAGTTTCTTTTGCGGTGGACCCGCGAAGTTTAATGGTCCAATCGAGTTCATATCGAGCTCGATTACAGTTGGTCCTTCAAAAGCGACAGCCTCTTGAATAACCGTTTTAAACTCATCTGCACTACCGACTTTCCAGCTTTTCACACCCATTGATTCGCCAAGGAGTTTGTAGTCTGGTGTATGCAATTCATTGAAATACTGACGACCACCGAAGTAGTTATTTTGAATGCCACGCATTACACCATAACCACCATCATTCATAATCATTAAGACCATATTAGTGTTTTCTTGCACCATAGTTGCAATCTCACCAATACCAAGCATTAAGCCGCCATCGCCGACTAGACCAATCACTTTTTTGTCAGGGTTAGCAACCGAAGCACCAATTGCTGTTGCAAGGCCTAAACCAATTGCACCCGCAAGTGAGTGGATGTTTTGGTTTGGCGCTTGTACCGGGAATAAACGACTACCCCATGTACTACCCGACATAGTGATGTCACGTACAAAAATGCCGTCTTGAGGTAAAGCTGCACGTAAGTGATCACAAATTAAAGCGTACTGATCGATTTGTTTACGAAGTGCATCAATTGCAGCCTGTTTAGCAGCCACTACAGCAGCATCGTAATCGGCATCGATTTTTGAAGTCCCTTGAAGTTGCTCTAACACACGTGTTAAGACATCTTTGGCATCGCCACAAATGAAGTTGCGAATTTTGTAATTACGTTGCTGAGCCACTGGGTTTGCATCTACCTGAATAATGTTTTCAGGAAATTCAACCGAATAAGTTTTGGTTTCATTACTACGTAAACGAGAACCCACTACCACCATCAGGTCGGCATCTTTTAATAACTGCTCAACACCTGCCGAGTTATGGAAAGCACCTAAGCTACGTGGATGGTCATCTGCCAACACCCCACGAGCATGAGTCGATGAAACAACCGGAATACCTAAATCTGCAATTGCTTTCACTTCAGCAACGCTATTTAAAGTTCCACCACCAATCCAGAAAATCGGGCGTTTTGCTTTTTTGATTTCGCTTACAAGAAGATCAATTTCAGCTTGCTCTGCCTGTGGCAACTCAAGTGCTTTCACTGGCCCTAAGTTAAGTGGCAAATCAATTTCTGCTGCTTGTACATCAATTGGTAACTCAACACTAACTGGTCCCATTGGAACTGTGGTTGCTACACGGATGGCTTCACGTATTACACCAACAGCATTGTCTGGACTGGTAATACGGAACGCCGCTTTGCTTGATGCACGCAAGAATGTAAGTTGGTCTTTGGTTTCATGAATGAAACTCGCATCACGGTCGAGATACTCACGCTCAACTTGACCCGTTAAATGCAATACAGGGCTACCCGCATTCATTGCTTCAATGAGTGAACCTACTGCATTACCTGCCCCAGCACCTGTACTGGTCAACGCTACACCTAGACCTTTAAAGCGTGAGTGTGCATCTGCCATGGTGACTGCGCCAGCTTCACCACGTGCTGCAACAAAGCGCATTTTTTCACGGCGCCCTACCGCATCGGCAATAGGTAAATTGTGGATGGAAATAACACCATAAATACTATCAACTTGGTGCGCTTCTAAAACTCTTGCGATTGCTTCGCCTACATTTACACGTTCAGTCATGTCTGTTCCTCAAAATTTGTTTTCAGTCCTTGAATTTATTAATCGCACCAAGGGTTAGGCTGTTCATTCAGCCCCATATAAATACTCTTTTGTTGCATGTACGATAAAATGCCCAAACGGCCTTTTTCGCGTCCAATCCCACTGTCTTTAAAGCCACCAAACGGCGCACTAATCGAGAATTTTTTGTAGGTATTAATCCATACCGTTCCCACTTCTAATGCACGTGCAATACGCCAAGCTTTGCGATAGCTTTCAGTCCAGATGCCTGCGGCAAGGCCAAAACAACTATCATTGGCTTGGGCAATTAAATCTTGCTCGTTGTCATATTTCATAACGACTAAAACAGGGCCAAAAATTTCTTCCTGACAAGTTTTAGCACTGTTATTTAAGCCCGTGATAATGGTCGGTAAGTAATAGCTTCCTTTGGCATAGTCACCAGTCGTAAGTGCCTCACCACCAATCAGAACCTGACCACCTTCACTTTTGGCAAGCTGTACATAGCGGTCAACGGACTGCAAATGTTTGTCATTGACCAGTGGTCCTAAATGCACACCAGCCTGTTCTGGATGGCCCACACGTAAGCCTTTGGTAATTTCAACCAAACGCGTTAAAAACTGATCGTAAAGACTGCTATGAATAAACAAGCGAGAACCTGCGATACACGCTTGGCCTGCCGAGCTAAAAATACCGTACGCGACACCTTTGGCAGCCAGTTCGACATCTGCATCTGGCAAAACGATGGTTGGTGATTTACCACCTAACTCAAGTGAAGTGGTAATCAGTTTGTCAGCGGCAATATGTGCTAAATGACGACCCGTGGTTGTTCCACCTGTAAAAGAAATTTTACGAACCAATGGGTGCTGAGCAATTGCGTCACCAATGATAGAACCACGCCCCACTAACACACTAAGTAAGCCTTTTGGTAAACCAGCCTCTTCAAAAATTTTGGCAAGCTCTAAAGCAATGAGTGAAGTTGCTTCTGCTGGTTTTAACACTACGGCATTTCCTGCTGCCAAAGCTGGAGCAAGCTTTTGAACCTCACTCGCAATTGGAGAGTTCCAAGGGGTAATGGCTGCCACAATGCCTACAGGTTCATGCACACTCATGGTCATAAAGTCTGGAGCACGTTGAGTGGTGAGCTCATCATTTAGCGTTTCACATGCTGCTGCAACATAACGTGCAGTCGCGGCAGCGCTCATCACTAAACCACGAGTTTCGGTTAAAGGCTTCCCATTATCGCGGGTTTGTAGTTTCGCTAATTCGTCTACACGCGCTTCAATAATGTCTGCAACTTTATAGAGAATACGTGCGCGCTCATGCGGCAAGCTGTTTCTCCAGCTCGGTTCACGCCAAGCCTGATCTGCTTTTTCAATTGCCTCATTTACATCTTCAAGTGTTGCCGTTGAAAGCTCAGCGTTTACCGACTGATCTGCCGGAAACAGGCTTTGAATGACTGCACCACGGCCTAATCGCCATTCACCTGCAATATAAATTTCCTTTGCCATGATCAAATCCTTCTTAAATCTGTATTGCTTCTACACTGTTGCGACAAGCACGAATCACGCTAAGCGCAGCCAAAGTTGATGTTTTCGGGTTACTTGGTAACGGCACACCCACCAGTTCAATGGTCATTTGTCCAAAACCACCTTCTGCCACAATCGTGTGTTTGTTTTTGTTGATGGTTGGATCAACAGTTAACTCAACCATGGTTTCATCCATTCCAAGCCCTGCAAGCGCAATGGTTGCTGCAACGTTGGCATTGGCTGGAAATTTGGTCGCAGCTTCACGCGCAGTTCCTGTGAAAAAGACCGTAGGTTCTGAAACATGGTCTAAATCGACTAATTGCTCTGCATAACTGCCCTTCCAACTTTTTGGACTTTTACAGCCTTTATAAGTGACCTTTTGCAAACCACCTTCTTTAGCAGCAGAAATACCGTCAATGCCTGCGATAGCCCCTGCAAGTAAATGCAGATGTGCATCATTTTTTTCAGCAGTTTGCTTAAGCTGAATCAGAAACTCGTTATCAGCCAAAGTACCCACCGAAATCAGACCAATGGTCCAGCCTTTCGCTAAAACTTTTTGAGCATGCTCTTTCACTGCTGCTTGACCTGCTACCTCAATGACATAGTCTGGCGTACCATCACATTGCTCAATATCGGAAATCACCTGAATCTCGGAAGAGACTTGTGACTGCACTTTTTCAATGCTGCGAGATGGCACGACAATCCATTTCAGTTGCAGATCTTGAGGCAAGTGGGCATACACTTCTGCTGCCATTGCGCCAAAACCAATCATCATCAACTTTTTCATGACAGCACCTGATATTTATAAATGTTTATTAAAACCACCTGAGACATCTATTGCCGAACCTGTGGTGTAAGATGCCAATGGTGATGCCAAGAAAACTAAAGCACGTGCAGGCTCTTCTGGACGGCCTAAACGCTGCATTGGAATACCGCGGTTTTTTGCGATATTGCCTGTCCACTCCTCCCATGACAGATTTAAATCTGAACGGGTTTCATAACGGCGTTTCCACTGTGCAGATTCCACCATTCCGAGTAAAATCGAGTTCACACGAACGCCATATTGAGTAAACTCATGCGCCAACGAATGGGTTAAATTCAACAGTGCAGCGCGTGCAGATGAAGTCGCAATCATGTGCGGTTCCGGTTGCAATGCCAGTAACGAGTTCACATTGGTAATTGAGGCATTTGCCGACTGTTTTAAGTCGTCAAGAAAAGCTCTTACCGGATGTAAAACACTGAAATATTTCAGCTCGATTTCTTTCATCCAGTCTTCATCTTGTGTGTTTTCAAAATTTGAAACACGGCCTTGCCCAGCATTGTTAATGAGCATGTCCACATTGCCCAAATTGAGTTTGACCTCTTTGGCAAATTGCTGAACTTCTTCTTTTTTCAACACATTACATGCTTTGGTAAAAATATTGGCATGTGGAAATTTTTCTAAAATATAGCGCTTAGAAGCATTTAAACGTTCTTCATCGCGACCACACCACGCAACTTTTGCACCCTCTGCAACCAGTATTTCAACAGCAGCCAGCCCAATCCCAGATGAGCCACCGGTAACAACTGCAACTTTTCCTTCAACTTGGAAGCTCATAATCCTTAATCTCTCTTACGATTGTTCCTGAATCGTCAACATAATTTGGTTAAATGCTTGCGGTTGGTCGACATAACTTAAATGTCCTGCATCTTCTATGACGAAGCGCTTTTCCAACTGCAATTCCTGAGCAAGCTCTTGTATACCTAACGCAGGAGTGATTTGATCTTGCTGCCCTGCAATGACTGTGCATGGGACTTTTAAATCGGTTAAGTAATTACGTATTTCGTCATATGCAAGTAAGTACGATGCATGTGTGAAACCTTGTAAGGTCAACTGCTGCATTACCTCTGAAACTAAGGCTAAGGCTTGTGGCTCTTGTTTATAAATCAAATGAGGTCCACGGCTTTGGGCCATTCCTTTAGCACCGAGTTCTTTCAACATTTTTGGTCTTTTTTCAAAAACCTGAATTTGTGTTTGTTCATCGTGGCGTTGGTAGCCTTGCGCCAAGTTAGCGACAACCAAGTGTTTCACTCGCTCTGGATAAAGTGCAGCAAATGCACTCGCCTGTAAGGCGCCTAATGAGTGTCCGACCACAATCGCTTTTTCAATTTTTAAAACATCGAATAACGCTGCCAAACGCTTTGCGTAGTCGGTAGCATTGGGCTGATCCGTTAAAAGTTCAGCTGATTTGCCATAGCCCGGTGCGTCCCAGGCAATGACATGAAAATGATGAGACAACACTTCAAGTTGGTTCACCCATGAAGCAGAACCTGAACTAATGCCATGCAACAGCACAAGGTACTCGCCCTGACCGGCTTCCCGATAGGCTTGTTGCTGGCCTTGAACAGTGACGGTTTTCACCGGAAATTCTGCTAACTTTTCAATGAGTGTCATCATTTTTAATTCTTTCCTTTCATTCACTTCATCAAACAATTAACGTTTGATTTGAGCCAATGGATGCTCTGGTGGATAGTTCGGAATGGTTGGTTTACCTGTTCCCAACATCACACACATCAAGGCATCTTCTTGACCTGGGTTAAATAGACCTCGGTAGATTCCCGGTGGAATTGAAATCAGGTCACGCTCTTTTAAACGGGTTTCAAATTTTTCGCCGTTGTGCTCAATGAACAAATCAATTTCGCCGCGAAGCATAAAGAATACTTCTTCAACATCGTGGTGAATGTGCAAAGGACCTTCACACTGTGGTGGCAGAACCATGGTTGAAAATGTGAAGTTTTCTGCTGGCACGGTGTTACCGTCATTTGCAACGCCTGTTGCACCCGTACCCATGTAACGCATTTGTGCACGGCGATATTTCGGGTCGTAATCTGCTTGGAACTTCAAAGCATCGAAGTCATATTTACGTGTCTCAAAGCGAGCAATACGCGTGTTTAACCAATCTTCTAAAGAAGTACCTTCTGGTTGTGCCCATGATTCGAATTGTTGTGTAGTCATTTTTAAACTCCTATACAGTGAATTAATAACGTTTTAAAAGAGGAACCAAGAACAACGACCCAATGACAGCGACGGCAGCCAAGAAGGTAATTCCTAAATTAAAACTATGTGTTTGCATCACGATGTAACCGATAAGAACAGGTGCAATTGCACTTGCAAAATTACCTAAACCGTTAAATATTCCACCCGCAGTCGCCCCTACATTTGAGGTCGTTACTCTTGCAAGCAGAGCAAATACAGCTGCTACTCCAAAACCCCACGCCATCGCGCTTAAAGACATGGCAGCAATAATCAATAGAGGCTCAGTCATAATGACCATTACGTACATGAAGATGCCCGCGAGTAATAAACCGCTAAATACTTGAATCGCGCGGCGGCCTAACTTGTCAGATAAAAATGCACCGATAATTTCGCCAATTAACATGGCAATGAATGGAAAGCTTGAATACATCCCAAACTCTTTGAGATTGAATCCTTTGTCTTGCATAAGGTAAGAAGGAACCCAGCTATTTAAGCCCCATAAATAAGTCATCAACGCAATGTTAAAGAGACAAACCAACCAGAACGCGCTGTTGCTGAGCAGCAATTTAGTATTGGCAATGTGACCTTTGAAATTAGTACGTTTACTTTCACCCTCAATTTCAACAGTTTTCTTGAGTTGTAAGTTACGCAGACCAAAAACAATGCTGAAAATTGCGATTAGTGTTAACCCAGCCATCACAAAAAAAGTGGTATGCCAGTCATGGTGTGCTAAAACATTTGCAGTGATCGGGAACCCAAGGAATGCACCTATTGGCGTTCCAAGTAAGAACATGGTAGAAGCACGTGCCTGCTGACGGTCCGTATAAGTCTGCTTAACAATGGTATAAGCCAAGGCAAATAACGGGCCTTCTGCTAAACCAAGCAGTACACGTAAAATCAACATGCCTGAATAACTGGTGGTGAACCCCATACAGAACATGAGTACGCCCCACGACGTTACGCTCCAGAACAGCATTTTCTTTGGGTTAAAAATGTCACCCAAAAAGCTTAGAAAGACTGATGAAAAACCATAAGCAAGTAAGAAACTTGTCATGAGCCATCCGAGCTTGGCCTTATCTTCAGCAATTCCCATTGCACTTTGAAAATGAGGATCTGAAAATAAAACCGCAATACTAATCTTGTCGAAAAACGCCAGTACCACACACACCATAAGGACAAAAGCAGGTACCCAATGCTTCAATCCACTTTTCTCTTCATTACTCATGTGTCATTCCTTCGATTTGGTAATGAGAACCAGATTTAATGTTTACGGTTTTAACTTCATGACATTAAATTCAGAATCTGCTAACAGTTTTGGATCTAAAACGGTGTTGGCTTGCATCCAACGTTTTGCCAGTTTGACCAGTTTAGAATCATTAATAGCAATCATGTTGAGCAAACGATTTTCATGGTCCAGATATAAATAGCTCACCTGATCTTCACCGCCTTGGCGAATCACCAATTCTTTGGTTTTTTCAGGCTGATACGTTCCTAAAATTTGAATATTGAAGTGGTATTGATCAGACCAAAGCCATGGAATATCGCTATATTCAGTTTCAATTCCGAGCATCGACTTTGCTGCTGCAATCGCCTGATTTTGTGCATTTGCCCAAGACTGAATGCAATAACCCAAGCCCGGATGAATTGCGACATCGCCTGCGGCATAAATGTTTTGATCTGAGGTTTGTCCAAAACAATTCACCACAATGCCATCTTTCACATCGAGACCAGCGTGTACCCCTAACTCTTTCGCGATCTCAGCGCCGGCACCTACTACAACACAGTCAAACAACTGACTATTTTCAGGATGGTTCACCACTTCAACTTTTTGATTAGGTGCTTCAACCAAATGAAGGCTCTTGCTGTCTAAGTGAATTTTTGTGCCTTGGGCCTCATGCATATTTTTTAAAAATGCAGAAACTTCCGGACTCACACTTCTTGCACATAAACGGTCGCCATATTCAAAAATATGAACATCTTTACCTTGCTTACGTGCAGTTGCAGCAATTTCTAAACCAATCCAGCCACCGCCGATCACAGCAATATTTTTTGCATTCTTTAAAATTTCAGCCAAACGTTCACAGTCATGCACATTGCGTAAGGTCACAACATTTGGAATAAACTGCCATGTATTGACCGGTACACGTGCACGGCTTCCGGTTGCAATCAGCAATTTGTCATATGGCAAAATCTGGCCACTTTCTAAATGAACCTGTTTTTGTTCACGATCGACTTTTGTTGCAATTTCCGGTTTATGCCATTGAACGTTGAACTCTTGAACCTGTTCAGGAGAGAACAGATTCAAACTTTCATAAGTTGCTTCTTTTGAAAGTACTTGCTTAGATAGTGGCGGACGCTCATAAAACACTTGATCTTCATTTGAAACCACATGAATTTCACCCACATACCCATTTTGACGTAAGGTACTTACTGCCCAACCCGCTGCCTGTCCGGCACCTACAATTACGATCTTTTCCATAGCCATCTTCCTTGTAAAGCAATCCCTGTTAAACAGGCTTCACCTGACGGCGGGTTGTGTCATCAAGACCACCTTCAATCGCCCATTCGGTGAAAAGCTCTAGACGATGTTCTTCTACACGTGGCTGCCATTCTTCTGTCAAATAATCATCGTTGGTGTAATATTCAAATGCACCACCTAATGGTGAGTTGACATACCAGAAATAAGCAGAAGAAATTGGATGACGTCCCGGTCCAATGAAAGTTGACCATTCCGAACGATTCATATTTAAACCGCCCCCAATCACTTCATGGATATCACGAACGACAAACGCTACGTGATTTAAGCCAGCAGGTTTATTTGGAACACTAAGCAAGAATAAATCGTGGTGATAACCTTCACCGCGGCAACGTAAGAATGCGCCACGATTTTTATAGGCATCCGATAAATGAAAGCCTACTTTCTCGATATAGAAATTTTCAGTTGTTGCCAAATCCGGTGTGAAAAACACCACGTGTCCAATCGCAACAGGTTGACCCTTTTCATAGACAGGACTTGCGGCATTCACACGTTGAATGTTGCCGTACTGGTTAATACCTTCCGTTTTAAGTTCAGGTACTTCTTTAACAAAGCTTTGTTCAAAACGAATGGTCATCCCATTTGGGTCAAGACACTGAACTGTATTTTCAGTACGTTTAAAACCTTCTACATCGGCCAAACGAGCTGCCAAGTCATCAAGGTCTTGAGCACTATCAACGCCCCAAGTCACTTCACGTAAAGTTGAACCTTGTTCAATAGCAGTCGGTAACCGCTCATCATCACAATTAAATAAATAAATTTTGCTGCCATTTTGGGTTTGGTAAAGATCTGTGCCTTCAATATCCGAACTACTTTGGCTTAAACCAAAATCTGCCAAAAACTTGTTTGAAGCGGCTCTATCTTCAACTCCAAACTTTAAAATTTCGATCCCTGTAATCATTTGACTACTCCTTAGTTAAAGACAAAACCGCCATTGACCGGAATATTTTGACCTGTCACAAAAGAGGACAAATCCGACAGTAGATACAATGCTGTTCCATTTAAATCTTGTGGAAGTTGCTGACGTTGAATCGCTCTTCCGTTGACATATAAATCGTGACGTTCCTGTGGCACATACTCGGTTGCTTCAACCAGAGTAAGGCCCGGTGACAAGGTGTTGACACAGATATTGAACTGTCCCAACTCTCTTGCCATTGAACGTGTCATGGCAAGAATTGCACCTTTACTTGCCACATAAGCCATCAAGTTCGGTGCGCCCCAAAGTGCTGTATCGGAAGCAACATTAATAATTTTGCCAGTAGCCGATTGCTTTAGATGGGGAACGCATGCCTTACTGATGAGCCATGTGCCTTTCACATTAATATTCATGACCCGATCCCAAAGTTCAGGATCATAATCAATCATATTTTTTCCACCGACATTGGTTGCCAGTGCCGCACAGTTCACAAGTCCGTCTAGTCCTTGTAATACTTCCACGCTTTTTGCAACCGCATTTTCAATAGAGTCTGCATTGGCAAGGTCAACTGTTACTGCATGAACGTTTAGCCCTTGTTGCTGTAACGCTTGCGCTTCTTGTTGCACCAAGTCAGACAAAATATCTGCCATCACAACTTCAGCACCAGCCTCGGCAATGGCTTGAGCGAAATCTCGGCCTAAACCACGCGCAGCACCAGTCACTAAAACTTTTTTGCCTTGCAACAACGCTACATTAGCCATGAGCTTCTTCCTGCATCTCGATACGGTTTGATGCATTTAGCGCAGCAATTTTCTTTAATTGCTTTTCAGCTTCTTTCTTCATTAAACGGCGTAAACGTGCAAGCCCTACATCGTGTTGATATAAGAATTCTCGTGCACGCGCATTTGGCGCAAGGTTTTCTAAAATAATGCGGTCTTGTTCCAATACATCCCAATGCAACTGTTCTAAATGATTGCGATATAAGAAGCGCCATACATTACGTTGCCAACCACTTACCTTACGGCAGCGCCAGAAAAATACACGAGTATTATTGGCATCAATCGGCGTTGCATAACCCACAATCCAGAATTCGCCACCCGGACCAAATTGTTTACGGTAAGGAATTGAAAGACGTAACCAGCTTGCACCAGTTGAACCATATTCAACCCAGTCGAAGTTCACACCTGTTTGGCCTTCTTTTTCAAAAACAAAGCCTTTGTCGGTTGTACGATGCTTCATCTCTGCAGTACGTTCACCATCAGCCATAGAGTGTGAAGTACAGTGCAAATAGGTCCCGTGCATTGGGTCCATCACGTTATCAATTGCGTATTGATGGTTTACTTTCCAGTCCGCTTGGCAAAGGAATGAACTCCACTCTTCGCTTGCAAGTTGCTCTGGAAACTCAAGCGACGCTGGTTGTTCATTTGCATCAATACCAAACCAGATAAAGATTGCGCCATGTTGCTCAATGACAGGATAGTTCTTTAAACATTTAGTACCAGTCATTGGACATTCATGAACGGCTGGCACATCAGCAACAACACCGTCAGCACGAACTTCAACACCGTGATACCAGCAAGCAACTCGGTCACCCAAATTCCAACCCAGTGAAAGACGAGCACCGCGATGTGGACAGCGATCTTCAAGCGCGTGAACCTGACCTTCGGCATCACGCCAAACCACAATATTTTCGCCTAAACGGGTAATTCCGACTGGATTAGCAGCGACTTCCCAACTTGCTAAAACCGGGTGCCATTGGTCACGTAAACCAAGTTCTAAATATTCTTCAGCGCTTTGTGAAGTTGATACGATTGCGTTCATTTTATTCTTCCCTGAATCAATAACCTAAACGTTGCATTTCTTCTGTAAAGCTTGCAGAAGTCCATTCATCACCAGATTCACAACGGAAGCCCTGTTGATTAAGTGCAGAAACAACATCATCTAACTCAGTTGCGCCCGCAGAAAATGCCTGAATCAAGTTCTTTACAAAATCTTGTTCATAGAGAGTTGGCTCTTTATAACGTGTCTGCCAAACCAATAATTCAGATTGACCTGGAACTTGAATATTGTTGATACCTGCTTCGGTTGCCGGCGTTGCATGAATCCAGCTTGCCAACTTTTCATTAAATGTCTTCATTGTTCTGCTTCCTTGTACATGTGAGGACTAGAGTTGAATTTGAATATCCTGTCCTTCAACACGAACTGGGTACGTACATAGGTTTCTACACCCTGGTCCACTTTTTAGCTCACCTGTCTGAATGTCAAAAATTGCTTCGTGCAATGGACATTCAACAGTCTGATCTTCGATAAATCCTTCGGTTAATAAGGCATACGCATGAGGGCAAACATTTTCGATAGCAAAGTAATTTTCATCGACAAAAAATACGCCTATTTTTTTCCCTTCAATTTCGATGGCTTTCGGCTCATCTTCGCTAACGTCACCCTGCTGACAAACTGAGATCCAACTCATACCTTGCGTCCTCATTTTGTTTTATATACAAAACATAATTTGATTTTCAAAACACAAGCTAAGCATAATCCTCTTGATCATTTTTTGTCAAAGTAAAAATAAATATAAAATTCATTGATTTATTAATTTTTAAATATTTTGTTACGTTTCAAGAAGGAAACAAAGTTTTAAATATAAAAATTGTTTTATGCATTTTTAACAATTACAATAGTTATAAAATAAAGCAGCATGCCCCAAATTGAATCATGTTTTATTTATAGGAAAATGACACGAATGAGCATAGCAATTGATGAAGATTCGCAAGAATCGGAAACAACAAAAAATGATGATCGATATTTAGTACCCGGACTTGTACGGGGTTTAGCTATCTTGCAAGCATTTAATCAACAAGCGCAAGAAATGACCATTACAGAAATTGCTGAAATTTTAGAAGTGAACCGTTCTAGTGCATTTCGTCTGATCTATACACTCGAATCTTGTGGCTATTTAAGAAAAGCATCTCAAAAAACTTACGCTCTCGATTCAAAAGTTATGGAACTTGGTTTTAACAGTTTATCTAAACTTTCATTACTTGATTTATCGACACCTTTAATGAAAGAACTACGTGACCAAACTAAACTCGCTGTACATCTTTCAATTTTAGAAGGCACT
The DNA here is from genome assembly GCF_034064985.1 of Acinetobacter pittii. Classification (NCBI taxonomy): domain Bacteria; kingdom Pseudomonadati; phylum Pseudomonadota; class Gammaproteobacteria; order Moraxellales; family Moraxellaceae; genus Acinetobacter; species Acinetobacter pittii. The sequence continues at coordinate 2,862,005 of NZ_CP139249.1, forward strand.
CATATTGTCTTTGTGAATAATATCCAGTCGATGGGAACCTTCACGAGCAACATTAGTCTAGGAACTCGCTGGCCTGCCCATGCAACCGTCATCGGTCAAATGCTTTTATCAGATTTACCTGAAACGGAAGTACGTCAGCGTTACCGCAATTTTAGTGATTGGGACAGTTTTTCTGATCTGACTCCAACCAATTTAAAAGCTTTATTGCAAAGACTCTCTTACGTAAAAACTCAAAAAACCATGGTGAGCTGGGGTCATTACAACCATGATATGGCAGCCTGCGCGGCGCCTATTTTTAAACAGTCAAATGGTAAAATGGTTGCTGTTATCTCTGTAAGTTGTCCAATTACGACTTATGATGAAAGAACATTTAAAGAAGATATCGCAAGTTTAGTTGTTGAAACAGCGAATAAAATTTCCAAATTTATTTATTAAAAAAAGCGACGTGAAGTCGCTTTTTTTTAGATTTTATTTCATAAATTAAAAATTACTTTTTAAAACGTTCTCATTCATATCTTTAAAGATAATTGTCGAATCATTTTCTTTAATATCAAATTTTAAATACTGCTCTTTAAACTGAATAATTGCATAAAACTCTTCGGCACCATCATCTAAACCGGTAGCAGAAATCTGGCTACCATGTGGAAAACCGTTGAGCCATGCAGCGTTATAAAAATCTGATACAGAATTAAATTCACAATACTGTTTTGGCTCTGCCATTATTTTTGCAGCAATTTGATCAAACTGTTGTTGTTTATAGGCCTCTAAGCTCAACAACATGATCACACTCCAAATTAAAGCTGGTTTGAGGCTAAAAGCTGTTTCTTTTTAACCTTTTCCCATTGATACCAACCATAAGCTGCCATCAAAACAAATGCTGCATACAAAGCGGCTGTTAAAAATAAATCTTTATAGATGAACATACCGACATAAATAATATCGACAAATACCCAAAGTATCCAAGTCGCAATATGTTTTCGGCTGGTCCAATACGTTGCAAGTAAACTAAATGCGGCAAGTTGTGAGTCGAGCATAGGAACTGCTGCATCAGTAAAGTTTTTAAGAATTAAGCCAAAAAGCAAGCCACCTACCGCGGCAATGATCATTTGAAAAATTGCAACTTTAGGAGCTATTGGCTCTATACGAATGTCATGATCTTGCTGCTTTCCTTTGAGCCAGTAGTAAAAGCCATAAAAATTTACGACCATAAAAAAGAACTGCAAAATCGTTTCGCCATATAGCTTAAATTCGTAAAACAAATAGGCATATAAAACAAAGGCAAAAAAATTAAACAGCCAACACCACATATTACGGATTACCGTTAATCCGACTCCAATCAGGCTAATCAAGACTGCAAAGATTTCTAGAGGTGACATAAAAACAGCTGCTTATTGAGATCAATTTGACGAAGTATTATGAGAAAAATATAAAGCGAAGCAAACTGCTAATTTAAATAAATGATGCAAATTGGCATTGTCTGAAGTTTTATTCTTTTCTAATGCTGTCGATTTATTTCAGTAGATAAACAAAAAATACTGATCAAGTCGCGAACAAATTATATTTGCTAGTTTTTAAACGATTGTTTAAAACATGATTAAAGACAAATAAAGAGCATGACAATATGTCAAATCAAGAAGGAAAGGTCAGCCGTGAAACTCGCGGACATATTTTTTTAATTGGTTTAGATCGGGCAGCAAAACGTAATGCTTTTGATAGTCACATGATCAAAAACTTATCACTAGCGCTCACCGAATATGAAAATAATGATGCCCTGCGCTGTGCTGTTATCTTTGCTCATGGTGATCATTTTACGGCCGGATTAGATTTAGTTGAGTTACAACCCAAGCTCGCTACAGGTGTTTTTGATTTTAGTGAAAATGAGATTAACCCTTGGGGCACAATAGGCCGAAAGCTCAGTAAGCCTTTGATTGTGGCAGTACAAGGTTATTGTTATACAGCTGGTATAGAATTATTCCTCAACGCAGATATTACGATTGCGAGTGAAAATACACAATTTGCTCAGATGGAAGTTCAACGTGGCATCTTACCTTTTGGCGGAGCTACTGCGCGTTTTACCCAAGCCGCGGGTTGGGCCAAAGCCATGCGTTATTTACTCACTGGTGACTCTTTCGATGCAAAAGCAGCATTTGATATGAACCTGATTACCGAAATATGTCCAGAAGGTTCTCAGCTCAATCGTGCAATAGAACTTGCTGAACATGTTGCGCAAGCTGCTCCTCTTGCTGTAAAAGCGACCCTCGCCTCTGCTCGTGAAGCTATTAATGAAGGTTACGAGGTTGCCTTTAAGCAATTGCAAAACCATCTTCAACCATTGCTCACAACAGAAGATGTTCAAGAAGGTGTGTTTGCCATGTTGCAAAAAAGACCTCCTGTTTTTAAAGGTAAATAATACCTGCTCAAGCACTGCGCTCTACAGTTTAAAACTTATGGGTATTCCGAAATTAGCGTAAAAAAAGCCCACATGATGCGGGCTTTTTTATTAATTGGCTTTATTCAACTCTAATGATTTTACCTAGTTCATCATGGTGAACGACTGTAATTTTCTGACTACGTCCCTGCTCAATTTCATGTTCAGGTAAATCAAAATAGCGCGCATAATCATCAGTCTGTTTTGCTTTAAGCGCATTACCACCAACACGATGCTCAGGCAGCACATGACTCCACAACAATAAACAAATTGCACAAGCAATTAACGCAGTAATACCATGTTCAATGCCTAAACCAAAGGCACTAAACAAACGGTGAACCAAATGTGTTTTTTGGAGCTCAGCCAAAACCCAGATCAGTACAAATGGACGCCACAGCAACAACCAAACCGCCCACATCATGGCTGTGCTTGTTGTAGAAGCATAGCGCTTATGCCATGGTAATTGACGGCGTAAATCAATAATCAACGAATTTGTCTTCATTTCTCTCTTTACCTAACGAAGTGCTGTGGTTTTCCCCAGACATCAATACAGCACGATCTTTAAAATCTCATGACTCTTGCATTTCATCCACGAATGCCCCGATCCGGGCTCACCCAACGCGCACGTTTCTCATCTCCACGTTTTAAAACTTTTGGAAATGCCACAATAGTTGCCGAGATGGTGATTAGCCAAAAGACCAATGGATACCAGATCATCCAGAAATAGTTTTTTCCTAGATTTGGTTCATAACGACTATCCATCCATTTGCTTAAAGCAAACTGAATGAGACAGGTTGCCCCCAATAAAATACCGCTACCATACGGTAAAAATGGAGAGCTCACAACGGCTAAAGCAGGGACCGGTAAAATAAAATGTACCAACCATAATAAAGCCATCGCGAGCATTAAATATGACCAAACTAAGGTTAAGCAAAGCTCAAACATTAAAGGCCATAAAAAATTTAATTTTGGTTTGGTGAACACATCAATATTTTTAATTAATACCTGTGCCCCACCCATAGCCCAACGTAAACGTTGTTTCCACAAACCGTTTAAAGTTTCAGGCATTAAAATCCAGACCAAGGCATTCGGTTCAAAACGAATGTCCCAACCTGCTCGCTGCAATTTCCAAGTAATATCGATATCTTCAGTCAACATATTTGGAGACCAATAATCCACTTGGTGAACAGCGCTCTTACGAAAAGCGGTAATCACACCCGATACGGTAAATAAGCGCCCAAAGGTACGTTGTGCACGTTTAATCATGCCAACAATCGAAGAAAACTCACCGACCTGAATACGCCCTAGCAAAGTTGAGCGAGTACGAATACGCGGGTTACCTGTAACCGCTGCAACTGTTGGATTTTCCTGAAAATGACGAATCATCCACTTTGCTGCATGAGGATCAAGTAAAGCATCGCCATCAATACCAATTAAAAACTCGGCATCGGTCATTAAGCTTCCGGCTTGCAACCCCATAGCTTTACCTTGGTTTTGAGCCAAATGAACAACACGTAGTTTTTCATGTTGTGCTGCTAAACGGTCGAGTACCTCGCCTGTATTGTCCGAGCTACCATCATTAATCGCAATCACTTCAAAATGAGGATAGTCCAGTTTTAATGCATGGCTAATGGTTTCTTCTGCATTATCCCCTTCATTAAAACAAGGAATTAACACAGCGACTTTTGGATAACTCTCTAATGGAGCTGGTTGATCGTAAGGCGGGGCCTGACGTTCTTTCCAATAGAAAATGATCGCGCCAATCATCCATAAATACGACATGAATAATGGATAATAGAAAACGAATTTTAAGGCATGCGACCATATTGCAGCAAAGATTGTCATGTTTTAGCCTCAACTACGGCACAAGACGAGATGATTTTTCAGCAAATGCTTTATGCATTGTGTTCACATCCGGATGATCTTTAATTGGGTCATCTGGGTAATATCCAACATGCATGACACCTTGCTGATAAAGAGAATGAATTGTTGCGGCCATTTCAGTTGAAGGTACCTTTTCGTTTTTACGCCAGTCAGTTGCCTGTAATTCAAAAACGGTTTTCTTAATGCCATTTGGATATTGTTTCACGCGATCAACCATATCTTTATAGAACTGATCAGCATTATCTACCTGTTCCATATAAGGCATTGCCATAATAGCCGTAAAGTCATAGCGTTTTAACGACTCTTCAAGCGATTGTGAATACCAGTTTTCTGCATATGGTTTTAAAGCAACTTGCGCATACAAATTACGTGCAGTCATCAAGAATGGTTCATATTGTCGCACGTCATCAACAAGTTGCATTGCAAAATCATCTAGATATTTTGTCTTATATGCCGTCCATTTTTGCAAATCTTGATCGTTATCACGAATTTTTGCCAAATCGGTTGGTAAACCTTGTTTCGCATAAGCTTTTAAGGCATCTGGGCTTGCATCTTCATAGTCAGATAAGGTGACATCGTCATGGAATAAAATTCCGTTAAATGAAGATGACTTAGCCAAATCTTGATAAATCTCACGAATAGTTTGGCGTGCGTCTGCTGAGAACGGACTTAAACGGATATACCCCATGTTGAGGTGTTCACCAGCTTTTGCTTGCTCTGTCACCACCAACTCCTTAGAAACAGGATCAGTTTTTGGTAGTTCCCATGCCAATAAAGGCATCCATGCATAAATACGACTTACAGGCGTACGGGTTTGAATTTGCCATGCTACACGGTTAAACAAGTCAGCACGCATTGGAATATGTCGGTTCGGGAAATAAACCATATCGGCAGAACCATTCGCATCTGGGTCTGAAAAAGCCTGTAAATAAACGGTATTTACACCCATCGCATTAATTCGGTCTAACAAGTGACCTAAATTACGCTCTTGCTGTTTCGGGTCCGGGTCATAAATATAGTCCAGATCGACATGCATAATTTTTTGCGGACGGTTGTTATCCGTTAAATTCAATTCACGATTTTTAATTTCTTGAGCCAAATCATCAGTCGTCATATCGCCTTCTACCAAAATACGGCTCATATTTTGTAGAGATTGTTTTGCGTGATCAGCCCCATCATCCAGTGTAATAGTCACTGGCATACCCAATTTTTTCGCAATTTGGACAGTTTGCATATTATAGCGACCATATGGCCACACCATAATACGTGGTGAACGTAAGCCATGTGCTTTGAGTAGCTCGTTATTTTTCTTTAAGTCGTTATAGATACGTGATTGATATTGTTCATCGTTCTCGTAGGTTTGAGTTTTAACATCATAAAAACGAGTTGTTGCAGCTGGTTCAGAGTTACCTTGCGGGTTGCCTGTAATACCGCGGTGTAAATGATAGCTATGGCTTGCAATTTCTACAAAACCACTATCCTGCATCTCTTTCAGCTCACCCCAGCTTAAGATTTTATCACGTGGGATTTCTTCCCCTGAAAAATCAACTTTCTGCCCTGCTTTTGGTTCTAACCATGAACCTACAACAGCTAGAACAACCGGAATTTTTTTAGCTTTAATGACTGGATAAGCATTTTGATAAAAAGATTGATAACCATCATCTACAGTTAATAAAACTGGTTTTGTAGGCAGTTGAGCCTTACCCTGATGAGCACGGATCAACTGATCAACCGTAATAAAATGGAATCCGTTTTTTTGTAGCCATTCAACGTGCTGTGTAAATTGTTGAGTGGTCACTGCATATTGAGGAATTAAGGCATTTTTAGTATCGGTAATTTCATGATAACCAATCACCGTAAGTGTTGAAGCGTCCAGTTTAGGTGGTTTAGCTAATGCCATGCCTGACAAACCTGCCAAGGCCAAGCCAAGTGATATGTTCAACAAAGGAGATGCAAAGCGGATAGTCATGAAATAGCGTCTCAATATCAATATAGATTATTTATGTGAAATTTGATGTTAAGCCACAAACTTTTTGAAATTTGGTCTTAATATCACACTGCCTATAAATGAACAGTTTTTCAGTCAGCATTTATAATCAAATAATCTGAAAATAATCTTAAATATTCAAAAAGCTAAAATATAAATTAATAATGTATTTATATTTAAAGCTCATATAAACAAGAAAGCCCCCTAAAGGGCTTTAAATTTTCACTAGTCACGAGTTTTGACATCAAATAATTCAATTTCAAAAATTAAATTAGAATTAGCAGGAATAATCTTACCCATTTTACGCTCACCATAAGCTAAATGAGCAGGCACGATGAGTTTACGCTTGCCGCCAACTTTCATTCCCATAATGCCTTGGTCCCAACCTTTAATTACACGGCCTGTGCCAATTACGCATTCAAAATAATTACCGCGGTCAATTGAAGAATCAAATTTTGTGCCGTCTTCTAACCAACCTGTGTAGTGAGTTGTAATCAAAGCACCTTTAACCGCTTCTTTGCCTTCGCCTACTTTTAAATCGATAATTTCTAATTCATTTGACATGGTTTACCCCTTAATCTGAATCTTTAAAATCGCAATTGGTACTTAGTGTACCAACTGAATCTGTAGAATTTGTTGCGCTTTTCTATGTTACTGTAACTGTGTCCACACAACACTTGCCTGACCCTTTTCACCTAAAAGCGTCCACTCGTTGTCCATGACATTTAATTGAAGCTGCATTGTACGTTCACAAAGTTGTTCAAGCTCTGCTGTACTTTGAGGGGCAATTTGCCACACCTGAACGTTACTTAACGTTTTAATTTTACTGTTTCGTTTCCACCATTCTTCGACTTGTGTGCCATACACAACAAGTGCAACTGTTTTACAGCGCGCACTGGCTTTTTTGACTTTATCTTCGGATGGTAATCCAACTTCAATCCATGTTTCTAACTGACCCGTTAAATCTTTTTGCCATAACGCTGGCTCATCAGTTTCAAAAAGGTCTTTAGTAAACTCAAGCTCATCACTTGCGAAACGGGCAAAAGCCATCAAACGAACCATTAAGCGTTCTAAAGTTTCCGAAGGATGCAAGGCAAGCGTCAGTTGATAATCACCATAAATATGGTCATCCATATTGGCAATATTCAAGTCTGCCTTATAAATTGTTGCTTTAAGCGCCATGATTAATATGTCCAAAAATTTGGCGCTAAGGATACTCGATTTTGGGTAAAAAATTATAAAAAAACTGAACAATGCAAAGCCTCGTCACGTGAAATTTGCATATTCTTCCAAAACGCTCAGCTTATTTTATAGTTGGCCGACTTTTTGCTTGAAAGAGAAATATTCTCCTCTTGCTAAAATTGATGACTTATGTGGCTAAAGCTCAAGCGTAGTTTATTTTTACAGGTTCTTTGTGCTCTGTTTCTTGGGGTTGCAGTTGGAATCGGCTTTCATGATTTCTCCCTATCTTTAAAGCCATTAGGTGATGGTTTTATTTCTTTAATTAAGATGCTGATTGCACCAATTGTGTTTTGTGTGGTTGTACTGGGAATCTATGGTGCAAACGACATTAAAAAAATGGGCAAAGTCGGTGCAAAAACTATTCTCTATTTTGAAGTGGTGACCAGTATTGCCTTAATTTTAGGCATTATTGTGGCCTATGTATTTAAACCGGGCGTCGGTATGAATATCGATATTAGCCATTTAGATGCAAAAGATTTAAGTACCTATACCGAACGTGCCCATGAAATGCATACAGGTTCGGAATTTCTACTCAATATTATTCCCAAAACCTTCACTGCCGCTTTTGCAAACGGCGATATTTTACAAGTTTTATTAATCGCTATTTTATTTGGTGTTTCCCTACTTTTAATTCCTAAACATTTAGCAGAGCTGGTACGTCAAGCACTTGAAGCTTTTTCGGAAGTCTTCTTTAAAATTATGGGGCTCATTATTCGTTTAGCCCCAATTGGTGTATTTGGTTCAGTGGCCTATACCACTGCTAAATTTGGTTTAGATTCGCTCTTACAATTGGGTTATTTAGTTTTACTGTTTTATGCAACCTGCATTTTATTTGTCGTTATTGTTTTAGGTTCGATTTTAAAACTTGCCGGTTTCAATATTTTCAAATTTGTAGGCTATTTTAAAGATGAACTCGCAATTGTTTTAGGTACAGCTTCTTCTGACTCTGTTCTTCCTCAAATTATGAAAAAGCTCAAAAATTTGGGAATTAAAGATTCAACTGTGGGTTTGGTTATTCCAACGGGTTATTTATTTAATTTGGATGGGTTTTCAATTTATTTAACGTTAGGTGTGATTTTTATAGCGCAAGCCTGCAATATTAATTTGTCTATGCACGACTTACTGGCTATTTTATTGGTTTCGCTTATTACATCGAAAGGCGCACACGGCATACCCGGCTCGGCCTTAGTTATTCTTGCAGCCACACTTTCAGTGATACCAAGTCTCCCTGCAATTGGCTTAGTGCTGCTACTTTCAGTCGATTGGTTTATTGGAATTATTCGTGCCTGTACCAACTTAATCGGTAACTGTGTCGCGACCGTAGTGATTGCTCACTGGGAAAAAGATATTGACCATGCCCAAGCTAAAGCTGTGTTAGATAGCAAACTTTAATCCCACTCTTCAGAGAACATTGAATTACTTTTGGTTTAATGTTCTCTATTCTTCAAGCTGACAGGCAAGTAATGCTGTTTCAAAAGCCAACCAATCATGGTTATGTTGGCTAATGATTTCAATACGGTTATCAATACCCTCTTCGCCCGACTTATAATTAAACTGATCAGGATTAAAGTTAAAAACTTTCCAACCTTGATCTGTATTAAAAATTCCCTTGATTCTTAGCCAATCCTGCTGCGCACATAATAGGTCTAGCAAAGCATAAAAATCGAATTTCCAGCGTTTAGGTAATTTCCAACCTGCCACAATATAACCTTGTGCCGACTCGACATAATGATAAGGTAATTGCTGAATTTCCTTTGTGACTTCGGTTTCAGTCATTTGCTTTTGAAGTTTAAGTAAAGGTTGTATAGATCGCTCGGTTAAACGAGCAGCCACATCAATTTTATTTAAGGCTAACTGACTATGTTCAGTTTTAATCCACTCTTGGTGATAAGGCTGGTATTCGCCTTTTAATAGCTCAAGCGCCTGATCATCTTCAAAAGTCATCACATCGGTATGTGACACCACCACAATCTGGGCAGCTTTTAACTGATCTTCATAAAGGTTTTGTTTAACCCAATTGGTATCATGCAAACGACTACCATCGACCACCGTAATCAACGCTCGCATGGCTAAACTACTTTGCCAATGAGGTTCAGTCAGTTGGTCAAATAACTGAGAAGGATGCCCAAGTCCAGTCGGTTCAATAAAGAGCCGATCTGGTTTTTGTTCACTTAACAGTCGAGCTAAAGCAATATGCATAGGCAATTGACTACTGCAACATAGACAACCACCTAATAGTTCTTTGACTGCATATCCTTCATCTTGAGGTAAGAGTTGTTGGTCTACTCCAATTTGCCCAAACTCATTCATTAATACCGCCCAAACCTCATCTTTAGGCTTTTGGCTTAGTAAATGCTGTAATAATGTGGTTTTTCCTGCCCCTAAAAAACCAGAGATAATATGGGTAGGAACAGTTTTTTGGGCAATCAGTTTCACAAGCGGCTCAAATCAACAAGGTTTAAAAAACTAAGAAAGGTATATCACTGTTTAAGTAGCATGAAAATGGTTTTTCACTTTGAAGATATACTTTTCAATTATTGGGCTAAAGCCCCAAATATGTGACAGACATCTCATCAATTATCTAAATTAACTTTTGATATTTATAATTCAAACGAAATATCCTATTTAAGTATATTCACAATTCATGCCAAAGTGTTAGGTTTACGTAAACAATTTGGTTTTTTTTCACTCAAAAAGAAATATTTTTTCACATTTTAAGGCGTATTTAAGCCCCTTTATTTTACAGATTACTCACATAAACGACCCGTATATTTCATATTGTTAAGATAGGCGTAATAGATTGTTAAGTTAATTGATGTAATCTGAACCTCGGCTTAGCATGTGTCCTAGCTTAGTCATTCAGCCATACAGGTTTCATGTAGGTACGAACGATTAGGTTTAATTTATTTTTAAATGAAATTTAAGGATGCCATAAAATGAAATTAGCTAAAACTTTACTCGCTACTACACTTGCTTTAACTGCTGCTTCAACTTTCGCTGCTTCTAAGCACGACCAAGCACATAACACTGCTGGTGAAGAAAAAGTTGTTGTTTCAACTCAAGAACAAGCAAACACTGCAAATGCTGCATCTGATGCTGTAGGTTCTGCTTCTGAAGCTGCTCCTGCAACTCGTTAATTCTCTCAGCACTCTCCTCCAAGCTCAGAGATAATTTTACTGAAAGGAAATATGGACGCTGAATTTTAGTAAAGAAGAGAAAGGATCGAACCATGCTGCGGTTCGGTCCTTTTTTAATTCGATCTATTTTTTAAGAAGTTTTCTTATACATGCTACAAGATGGATTATGGTTTTCTTGCAGACGTAAAACCTTACGGTGCTCAGCTGCTTCAAAGCGACAACGTTTCCATTCTGTATTTAGATTTAATTGAGGTACTTCACATGGCTTGCCCTGTTCATCAACAGCAACCATCGTGAAATAACAGCTATTGGTATGGCGTACTGTACGCTTCTGAATATTTTGGGCTTCAACACGGATGCCTACTTCCATTGAAGTACGGCCTACATGATTCACACTTGCCAAGAAGGTTACCAGCTCACCCACATAAATCGGTTCTTTAAAATTTACCTTATCTACAGATAAAGTCACCACATAGCCACCCGAATAACGACTTGCGCAAGCGTAAGCGACTTGGTCGAGTAGTTTTAGAATCGTACCACCATGAACATTACCTGAAAAATTTGCCATATCAGGCGTCATCAAAACTGACATCGTCAATTCAGACTGGTCATCAGTTGCTGGGGTTATTTCATCTAATGTAGGCATAGCTAAACTCTGGGTCTTAAAACAAGCTCAGTTAACATTATGGTTGATAATTCACAAAAAAAACATGCTTAAATCCACAACATAGCATTGTATTTTTTAATATCTTCGATTGTTTTTTAAAATTTAATTTTTTAAGACATTATTTTTAAAGTTATTTTTTTAAAGCTGTTTTATTTATCCTGGAGTTTTTTAGAAGATGCTATGCCATTTTATTCCATGTTCAATGACATAGCAGGTTCTTATGAGTGACTTGCTATACTTTATTGATGACGCCTGTCACACCATTAATAATCATATCAATGGCGATCGTACCGATTAATAAAGCAGATAAACGCCCAACAATATCAAAATAGCGGTCGATATGCTTGGCATGTTTATAGCGTAAATGATCATGTGAAAATTTCATCAAAATCAAAATACTGCAAGTTAAAAATAAAGTGAAGGCAATCACTAGGGCTGCCTCACCGATTGACATTTCAATCCCTGTGACTACCGCAGCGCTAATAGTCCCTGGACCGATCATAAACGGCATGGCAATGGTGCCAGCCAGATGTTCTGGAGCACCACGCATTTCTCCAATGGTATCGGCCCCCTGAAACACATAGCGGTAGCCAATCACCAAAAAGATAAGGCCTCCAAAAATCTGAAAGGCTTCAAAACGTACATTCAGATATTTACTAAAAATTGTTTCGCCGCCCCATGCAAATAGCATAAACACGACAAAAGCAATTACACTTCCCTGAATCAGTGCTTTATTAAACACCTTTGCTTCTGAATGGCGAATCAGGCCAATCATATAAATGCTCATTAAGAATGGATTGAGCAATGAGAAAAATAAAGCAAAAGAATGTAGATAAGGAGAAGCCATGCATTTTCCTCTTAAGCTTGTGGATCTGGGAACAATGGACGGTTACCCGGGCTAATACGATTAATATGTAAGAATGTCATATGTCTTTCATATTTATCTAAAATATCATTAATCACCTGTTCTTTACTGTAGCCAACCAGATCGTTATCTTGAGAGCCATCATAAAGATAGGTTTCAAGTCGGAAATAGAACTGTTTGCCACGTTTTACACGCTGACTGAAGTTCGGCGCGCTATAGCGTACAGGCCAGATCTGATAAACAAAGTTTTGCTCTTCTTCCAAATGGATAGTCAGATCTAGATGGTAAAGCGTATCTTCATCTTCAAGCGGGGTTTGCTGCACGTCCACATTCATACCCTGCTTAATCAACTCATCAGCAACAGCTTGAACAGCCGGCAAACACACTGTATCTAGCATGCGCTGTGTTTCAGTGGTTCCCGGATGATGCATGACTCGAGTTAAACGCTGTTTCCAGTTCAGAATATCCACATTCCCTACCACTGGCGCTGCATTCATACTGAGACTAGCATGCCTGTAATCTTCAAGTCTGAGCGACTTATAAAGCCCTGCCATCACAAGGAACATCACAAAACTAAACGGCAATCCCATAATAATAGTTGCGTTTTGCAAGGCAGTAATGCCGTTGGTCATGAGCATGGCGAGCGTGAGCAAACCAATTGCTATTGCCCAAAACACGCTTAACCAACGTGGAGCATCATTATCAATATTAGTGAGTTTAGTGGTGAAGTTACCTAAAACTAGCGCTCCCGAATCGGCAGAAGTCACGTAGAACAAAAGCCCTGTTACGGTGGCAATTGAAGCGATAAAGGTAAAGCCCGGATATTGTGCTAACAGGTCATAAAAACCATGAGCCGGATTTGCCAACACAGTCGCTGCTAAGGTTTGGTTGCCTTCAAAAATAACGCTGTGCAGTGCACTATTACCAAAAATAGATAACCACGTGAGTGTAAATAGAAGAGGAATAATTAAGGTACCGCATACAAACTCACGAATGGTACGCCCTCTTGAGATACGTGCTAAAAAGAGTCCTACAAATGGAGACCAAGCAATCCACCACGCCCAGAAGAAGAAAGTCCAACTACTCATCCATTCTTTAGGCTGTTCAAAAGCAAAACTTTGTAATGCTAAAGCAGGGAAACGGGTTAAATAGTCACCAATATTTTGGACAAGGGCGTTGAGTAAAAACTCGGTATTTCCCAAGAATAAAATAAACAGCAATAACCCGACTGAAACATAAATATTGATTTCAGATAAAATCCGCAGGCCTTTATTGACCCCAGATGTCACCGAAATAACGCTAATACCCACTGCAACAGCAATCAGGATAAATTGCATCCAGATATTTTCTGGTAACCCCAATAACACATGTAGGCCATAATTCAGCTGTACTACTCCAATCCCGCAGGTCGTCGCAATACCAAAAATTGTCCCGATGACAGCAGCCGTATCAACACTATGCCCAATTGCCCCATTAATTCTGTTCCCGAAAATTGGGTAAAGTGCAGAACGAATGGTAAGTGGCAAATTATAACGATAGCTAAAGTATCCCAATGACATACCAATCAAGGCATACATACACCAGCCAGTTAAACCATAGTGGAATAAGGTCCAAACCATACTTTGGCGTGCTGCTTCATAGGTTTGCCCTGCTCCGACTGGAGGTTGCATGTAATGAGATAGTGGTTCAGCGACCGAGAAGAACATGAGGTCGATACCAATACCCGCCGAGAACAGCATGGCAGACCAACTGAGTAAACTAAACTCAGGCTTTGAATGCTTAGGGCCTAATTTGATACTGCCATATCTTGAGCAGGCAATAAAAATCACGAAGGCCATATATAGTGTTGCAGCCAGCAGATAATACCAACCAAAAGTTGAAGTTACCCACTGAAGCACAGCATTCATGACTCGATTTGCAAAATCGTTGAACAAAAATGTGACGAGAGAAAAAATTAAAATAAGTACAGCTGAAAAATAAAAAACCACACGGTTGAGCGGGTCTTTTTTAGATTTAGATAATGTTAAATCATCAACTGCTCTTGGATTATCTGTTGCCATACAATCCTCAAGGAATAAAATAAAAATAAAATATTTAATTTCGTCTTTTCACTCTTATTTAAAACAATGAAAAGACGACTTTAAACGCAAAAAATAATATATAGATGTGATCGATTGAGGTTATAAAACCTCGGTCACTTTATTCTGGTCACAATTCGATGGGACTGAAATGTCTTTTGAAACAGCTAACTGTTTTTTCACTAATTGAGGGTCAAAATCATCTTGCTTTAATGCTTTAGCTAAACCAAACATATAAAGCAAAATAATGACTGAAAATGGTAAACCACATAACACCACAGCACTTTGCATGGAGTTAAAACTACCGGCTAAAAGTAAGCCAATACTTACAATGGTAATTACCACAGACCAAAAGACGCGTAACCAGATCGGTGAATCACTATCATTGGTGCCCCCTTTTGAGGACAAATTAGCGATCATTAGTGTACCAGAGCCAACTGGTGTCAAAAATAAAACGAAACAAATTACAACAACAATACCCGCAACGTACGGATTAAACGGCAGATATTCGAGTAATTTAAATAAAGATAATGCTGGATCAGTTAAGACCATATCACCTAATACTTTCTGTTTTTGCTGCAAGATTAAATAAATTGCAGTGTTTCCAAAAACTGAAATCCAAGCCAGTGTAAAGCCTAGTGGAATCAAGCATACACCTAATACTACTTCACGAATGGTACGTCCTTTTGAAATGCGGGCAATAAACATGCCGACAAAAGGCGCCCAAGCAATCCACCATGCCCAATAAAATACAGTCCACGAACCCAACCAGCCACTGGCTTTTTGATTGTACAAATACATATCAAAACTTTTACCAATAAAATTATTGAGATAATCGCCCGTATTTTGTACAAGACCATTTAATAAATGATTGGTCGGACCTGTTAAAAATACAAATAAAAGTAATGCATACAGCAAACGTAAATTAATACGCGACAACCATGCCAAGCCTTTTTCAATACCCACCACTGTCGTAATCGTGGCAACGAACATCATGATGAGCACGGCAGTAATTAAGGTTGCAGAGTTATCTGGAATTTGCGGCAGTAAATAACAAATGCCTGAAACCAATACCAAAGCACCAATACCTAAGTTGGTCACCAAAGAAATGACCGTCGCTAAAATTCCAAAGCCATCGACAAAATCACCTACCAAGCCATGCACTCGCTCTCCAAAAATTGGATAAAGCGCTGAACGCAGTGCTAATGGCAAGTTTTGTCTAAAAGCAAAGTAACCTAAAGTGACTCCAAGCAATGCATAAAGTACCCAGCCATGAATACCCCAATGCAAAAAGCTATAAGTCATCGCATTACGGGCTGCCTGAATCGTTCCTGCCTCGCCTTCTGGCGGTCTTAAAAAATGGTCAACAGGTTCGGCCACACCATAATAAAGTAGTGCAATGCCAATCCCTGCTGAGAACAACATTGAAGTCCAAGCCAGATAAGTGAACTCAGGCTTATCGTCATCTTTACCTAAAGGAATCTGCCCTACTTTTGAAAAAGCGAGCCAAGCGACAAAGCCCAGACAGAGCACAATAACTAGCATGTAATACCACCCGAAAAAGTGATTTACTTGCTCTTGTACATAGGTCAACCAAAACTGACTTTTTTCTGGAAACAGCACAAAAAGTAGGCCAAAAATGCCAATACTGATGGCTGAACTCCAAAATACGAAACGATTTAACCGAATATGGTCTGAAGAATATCCATCACTTTTCAACACCATCTTATTGCTCCTTGCAATCGGTGTATTTTTCTCAAAATAACGTGATAAGTAATGTACTTATGCGCATCATCCTATCCTTAAGAACCTTTGATTTCACCTCTTTATTTTTAGAAGCTTGTTCAAAAATTCATTGATTTTTACATATCATACTTGTTATTGATTGAACGTTCAATCAATAACAAGTATGATAAAAAAGTGCTATGATGCTCTGCAAGTTAACATGTTGAATTTTAAGCACCACTAAAAGTGCTGATGTGGACAACCATGACAAAACGCAGAGTAAAACCAGAACATGTGCGACGTGAAGAAATCATGAACGCTGCACTCGACGTAATTTATGAAGTGGGGTTATCCAATACCACCATTGCACAAATTGCAAAAAAAGCCGAGCTGTCGACCGGCATTGTTAGCCATTATTTTGGCGACAAACAAGGGTTGATAAATACCTGCATGCAAGAAATGTTAAATGTTCTGCGTCGTAAAACCGAACAGTACAGAGCAGAAGCAGATTCGCATCCAGAGAGCCAGATTAAGGCCATTATCGACTCTAACTTTGACATTAGTCAGGTCAATGAAAAAGCAATGCGGGTCTGGTTGGACTTTTGGTCAGCAAGTATGCATGTACCAGACTTAAGCCGCTTACAAAAGATTAATGATCAACGCCTGTACTCCAACTTGAAATTTTATTTTCTTAAGTTAATGGATGAACAACAGGCCAGTGTTGCCGCTAGAGGTTTGGCAGCATTGATTGATGGATTATGGTTACGAGGCAGTTTAAGCCGTCATAACGAATTTGACAGCAACCTTGCTCGTTCCATTGCTTACGATTATGTACAAACGCAATTGCAATTTGCGAACAAGCCTTTGCAGGAGAGACAAAATGAGTGATGTACAAGTTCATCAATTGTATATCCATGGACGCTACGTTAAAGCAACCAGTGGTAAAACATTTAATAGTATTAACCCCGCCAACGGCGAGACAATCGCGATTCTTCAGCAAGCTTCTGAACAAGATATTGAAGCTGCTGTACAAAGTGCCCAACAAGGACAAAAAATCTGGGCTGCCATGACTGCCATGGAACGTTCACGTATTTTACGTCGTGCTGTCGACATTCTTCGTGAACGTAATGATGAGCTTGCCCGTCTTGAAACACTCGACACAGGTAAAGCTTTTAGCGAAACATCTACAGTCGATATTGTGACTGGCGCAGATGTACTCGAATACTACGCAGGACTTGCAACAGCTATTCAAGGTGAACAAGTTCCACTTCGCGAATCAAGTTTCTTTTATACACGCCGTGAACCTTTAGGCGTAGTTGCTGGTATTGGTGCTTGGAACTATCCAATTCAAATCGCTTTATGGAAATCTGCCCCTGCCCTTGCTGCGGGTAATGCCATGATTTTCAAACCAAGCGAAACCACTCCACTTACTGCATTTAAACTTGCAGAAATCTATACAGAAGCTGGCCTACCAGACGGCGTATTTAACGTGGTGCAAGGTGCTGGCCGTGAAATTGGCCAATGGCTCACTGAACATCCCGTGATTGAAAAAATCTCATTCACTGGTGGTGTGGAAACTGGCAAAAAAGTCATGGCAAGTGCTGCTGGCTCTACGCTAAAAGAAGTGACCATGGAACTCGGTGGTAAATCTCCACTGATTATTTGTGAAGATGCCGACCTGAACCGTGCAGCAGATATTGCAGTCATGGCGAACTTCTTTAGCTCAGGTCAGGTATGTACTAACGGTACACGCGTATTTGTTCCAAAATCACTTTTAGCTGACTTTGAAAAAGCTGTTGTAGAGCGTGTAAAACGTATTCACATTGGCGATCCAATGACTGAAGACACAAACTTCGGTCCGCTCACTAGCTTCCCTCATATGGAAAAAGTGTTGTCCTTCATTGAGTCAGGCAAACAACAAGGCGCTAAAGTGTTAATTGGTGGTGGTCGTGCGACCGAAGGCGAACTTGCCAAAGGCGCTTATGTACTACCGACAGTATTTAGCGACTGCACTGACCAGATGGCTATTGTTCAAGAAGAAATTTTTGGACCTGTCATGAGCATCTTAAGCTATGAAACTGAAGAAGAAGTCATCCGTCGTGCTAACGACACGACCTTTGGTCTAGCTGCCGGCGTTGTTACTCAAGACATCAGCCGTGCTCATCGCATTATTCACCAAATTGAAGCCGGTATTTGCTGGATTAACACTTGGGGTGAATCGCCTGCCGAGATGCCAGTTGGTGGCTATAAACAATCTGGTGTAGGCCGCGAAAATGGCTTAACCACGCTTGGGCACTATACCCGTATCAAATCTATTCAAGTTGAACTTGGCGATTATCAAAGCATTTTTTAATGCCTCAATTGCTCTAAACACTTCAACCTAAATCACATATGCCGAGCAGTCTTTATAGATTGCTCAGGCAAACTGTTAGTAAAAAAAGGATAGTTATGAATATTAAAGAATATGATTACATTATTATTGGCGCAGGATCTGCCGGAAATGTACTCGCTGCGCGTCTTACTGAAGACAAAGATACCACCGTTTTATTATTAGAAGCGGGTGGACCAGATTATCGCTTGGATTTCCGTACACAAATGCCGGCAGCTTTGGCCTACCCTCTTCAAGGTCGTCGCTATAACTGGGCTTATTTAACTGACCCAGAGCCACACATGAACAACCGTCGTATGGAATGTGGTCGTGGTAAAGGCTTAGGTGGCTCATCTTTAATTAATGGTATGTGCTATATCCGCGGTAACGCAATGGATTTAGAACAATGGGCAACCCATAAAGGCCTTGAAAACTGGTCTTATGCCGACTGTTTGCCTTACTACAAAAAAGCCGAAACTCGTGATATTGGTGAAAATGACTACCATGGCGGCAATGGTCCTGTGTCCGTTGCTACTCCTAAAAATGGCAACAATGTGTTGTTCCATGCCATGGTTGAAGCTGGTGTACAAGCAGGTTACCCACGTACTGATGACTTAAACGGTTACCAACAAGAAGGCTTTGGTCCAATGGACCGCACGGTTACACCTAAAGGTCGTCGCTCAAGCACTGCACGTGGTTATTTGGATATGGCAAAAGGTCGTCCAAACCTGACCATTCTGACTCACGCCACAACCAATAAAATCTTGTTTAATCAAAAGCAAGCCATTGGTGTTGAATACATTATTGGTGCTGACCAAAACAACTTGCAACGTGCATTGGTTAAACGCGAAGTCTTGTTATGCGCAGGCGCAATTGCGTCACCACAAATTTTACAGCGTTCAGGTGTGGGTCAAAGTACCTTCTTAAAATCAATGGACATTGATGTGGTTCATGATTTGCCAGGTGTAGGTGAAAACCTGCAAGACCACTTGGAAATGTATTTACAGTATAAATGTAAGCAACCCGTTTCTTTATACCCTGCCTTGAAATGGTATAACCAACCTGCAATTGGTGCTGAGTGGTTGTTTAACGGTACGGGTATTGGCGCAAGCAACCAGTTTGAAGCAGGCGGATTTATCCGTAGTTCGGATGAGTTCAAATGGCCAAATATCCAGTACCATTTCTTGCCGGTTGCCATTAACTACAACGGTAGTAATGCAGTAAAAGAACATGGCTTCCAAGCTCACGTTGGTTCAATGCGTTCGCCTTCACGCGGTCGTATCAAACTTAAATCAAAAGATCCATTTGAGCATCCAAGTATCTTGTTTAACTACATGTCGACTGAGCAAGACTGGCGTGAGTTCCGTGATGCAATTCGTATCACTCGTGAAATCATGCAGCAACCTGCACTTGACCCTTATCGTGGTGAAGAAATTAGCCCAGGTAAACATCTACAATCTGACGCAGAGCTTGACGACTTTGTTCGTAACCATGCAGAAACCGCTTACCATCCGTCTTGTAGCTGTAAGATGGGCGAAGATGAAATGGCTGTTGTAGATGGTCAAGGTCGCGTACACGGTATGCATGGTTTACGTGTTGTCGATGCCTCTATCATGCCGCTCATTATTACCGGTAACTTAAACGCAACCACCATTATGATTGCCGAGAAAATTGCAGACCAGATTCGTGGACGTGAAGCGTTACCACGTTCAACTGCACCGTTCTATGTAGCATCATAAAACCATTCAGGGCATATTTCTTATACAGAAATATGCCCTTAATTTAAATCTATAGAGCCAATATTAATAAGAACGATGTATGACAGAAAATAAGCATTTATGAGCAGCTTGTTTACATAAATATGGCATGTAATAAAAATTAATCTATTTTTATAGGCAAATTTCCCTCAAGTGATTTAACTTTAATCAAATTATAATTATTGTTTTACTTTCAAATGCTTAAATAAAAACATCTAACTTAAAATTATCTTATTAAAACTCAATTTGGTTAAATATAAATCATATTTATGATTTTGATGAACCACATTTATTATAAAAATTGTCTTGTCAATGCAAAATTAGTCTAAAATATGGTGTGTTTGCGATAATGCCCAGTCATTTTTATTTTTTTCGAAGTTCTCGAATTTTGAGAATTCACTTTCGCATTTATATCCATTTTGTCTGGATACGCTGTCTAGGTTTCCTCACACCTTAAGTGACTCAAATAACTTATTTTAAGGTCCCCCTTACATGAAAAAGTTTTTGAAATACCTTCTGGTATTAATCATTCTTATTTTAATTGCAGGTATTGTTTTCTTGTTTAGACCAACTGCGTCAAAACAAGTAGAAACTGCAAAAGATGAGCCAGTTGTTGATGCTGTTCTTGTTGGCGGCGGCATCATGAGTGCCACTCTCGGTACTTATTTCACTGAGCTTGAACCAAACTGGCAAATTCGTATGTTTGAGCGTCTTGATCAAGTTGCTCAAGAAAGTTCAAACGGCTTTAACAATGCCGGAACAGGCCACTCTGGCTTTATGGAAATGAACTATACCGAAGAGAAAAACGGTAAGATGGAAATTGCCAAAGCTGAAAAAGTTGCTTCTCAATTTGAAGTTGCTAAACAGTTCTGGTCACATCAGGTAAAACAAGGTGTTTTAGCTGAACCAAAAACATTCATTAACCCAGTTCCGCACATTGCTTTCGTTTGGGGCGATAACGTTCAATTCTTAGAAAAACGTTATGCTGCCATGATCCAAAGTCCGCTGTTCAAAGGCATGAAATTTACTGAAGACCCAGCTGTAATTAAACAATGGGCACCTTTAGTCATGAATGACCGTGACCCTAGTCAAAAAGTTGCAGCAACTCGTATGGATGTTGGCTCTGACGTGAACTATGGTTCAATCACTAAACAATTAGTGAGTCATTTAAATCAAAATCCTAATTTCAAATTACAGACTTCAACTGAAGTGACTGGCATCAGCCAAAATGATGACAAAACTTGGACGGTGGCTTTCAAAAATTTGAAAACTGGTAAAGTAGATCACGTTAAAACACGTTTTGTATTTATCGGTGCAGGTGGTGCAGCAGTTAAATTATTGCAACTTACTGGTTTACCAGAAGCGAAACAATATGCTGGCTTCCCTGTTGGTGGTGAGTTCTTAATTACTGACAATCCAAAAATTACTGCAGAACATACAGCGAAAGTGTATGGCCGTGCTGAACTTGGTGCGCCTCCAATGTCTGTACCACATATTGATACACGTTATATCGACGGTAAAAAATATGTATTGTTTGGACCATTTGCAACGTATTCAAACAAGTTCCTGAAAAATGGTTCTCAGCTTGACTTGCTTGCATCAACAAACAAAAGCAACGTTTTACCAATGACCACTGTTGGCTTGGAAAACCTTGATCTTGTTAAATACTTGGTGAGCCAAGTGATGATGTCAGATGAAGACCGTCTCAATGAACTTCGTAAATACTACCCAGATGCGAAAGCTGAAGACTGGCGTTTAAGCCAAGGTGGTCAACGTGTTCAGATCATCAAAAAAGAACCGGGTAAACCAGCAACACTTCAATTCGGTACAGAAATCTTTGCGTCTAAAGATGGTGCTGTAACTGCATTGTTAGGTGCGTCGCCTGGTGCTTCGACTTCTCCATACATCATGCTTAACTTGCTTGAAAAAGCTTTCCCTCAGCAAACTGAAGGTAAGTGGAATCAAAAGCTTCATGAAATTGTAGTGTCTTATAAGCAAGACTTGAGCAAAGATCCTGTGTTACTCGACAAAGTTCGTCAGTACACAAGTTCTACGCTTGGCTTGAACTATACATCTCCGTTCAAAGCTGCAAACGATGAAACTGCTGCTGCCCCAGTTGCAAAAGCAAACTAAGTTTGACGATGTATAAGTAAAATACCAAAAGGATGAATTTCGATTCGTCCTTTTGTTTTTTAAGCCTTCACTTGAGATATTTAGATTCGCTATGACGCCTTTAAACTCATCATCTCGCCTCTTGTCATTTGGTTTTAAGCTCGTGCTTGTTTTACTGCTGGCTTATCTTTTGTTAAGCGGGTTTTATGTGTGGATGATTGGCGGTACAGCTATTTATGTCAGCTCAGCCTTGTTACTTGCCATAACTGCCTACTCTTTTAAGCTCGGCAAATATCAAAAACTATGTTCAGTTTTAAATCTGCCCATCAGTGCAGTCGCGTTATATTTCAGCACTGCTCATTTATTTTTCTCCCCTGTTCAGTTCTTTATATTTTTACCTGCGCTGTTTTTTGCTGTGCTTGCTTTTATTTCTCAGAAAAAGACTCGGAGGTTATGTAAGCTTTTATTATTCATCAGTTTATTGATTTGGTCAGGCATACACTTTACCCAGCTTGAACAACTTCAAGCCTATTATCAAACTCAGCACACAGGTGAAAGTTGGCAGCAATTTGGCGCGTTATAAGATCATTTTTTATTCAATATGTTCAAATAAATACCTCATCTTTTTCACGTGAAATTCATCAGTAAAACTGAACATCGTCTACAGAATTCCTCCTAAGAAAAATTATTCATAACAATCTAATTTATTTAGAAATATATCGAGCATATTCGCGATTGAACACGATTCATCTACACGCTAGATTAGCTGAATTATTTTTCTCCCTTTATGTTGTAATTTATGAAAATTTTAGATGGCGGTTTAGGCCGTGAATTGGCCCGTCGTGGCGCTCCGTTTCGTCAACCAGAGTGGTCTGCACTTGCACTCATTGAAGCACCAGAAACAGTAAAAGAGGTACATCTCGATTTTATTAACGCTGGTTCAGAAGTCATTACGACTAATAACTACGCTGTTGTGCCGTTTCATATTGGTCAAGAACGCTTTGAAACTGACGGCGTGCGTTTAATTAAAGTTGCAATTGAACAGGCAAAAAATGCGGTTAAAGAAAGCGGCAAAAATATCAAAATTGCAGGCTGCTTACCCCCGTTATTTGGTTCTTACCGTGCAGACCTGTTCCAACCTGAACAGGCTAAAAACCTAGCTGAGCCCATCATTAACACATTGGCACCGGAAGTAGATTTTTGGCTCGCTGAAACCCAATCTTGCTTAAAAGAAGTTGAAACAGTACATGCGTTATTACCACAAGATGGTAAAGACTATTGGGTGTCATTTACGCTGCAAGATGAGATTAAACAAGAACAAGCGCTACTCCGTTCAGGCGAAAATATGCAACAAGTGGCTGCTTTCGTCAAACAATCCAATGCCAAAGCAGTGTTGTTTAACTGTTGCCAACCTGAAGTGATCTTGCAAGCAATTAATGAAATTAAAGGACTTATTCCTGAGTCGGTACAAATTGGTGCTTATGCCAATGCTTTCCCACCGCAAGATGAAAGCGCTACCGCCAACGATGGTCTCGATGAAATTCGTAAAGACTTAGATGCTCCAGCTTATCTTGGTTTTGCTAAACAATGGCAGCAAGCAGGTGCAAGTTTAGTGGGCGGTTGCTGTGGTATCGGGCCAGAACACATTGCTGAACTTTCTCAATTTTTTAAAGAATAAATACCATGTCTGCTGCCAAAATCGGATTATTGTCTCTTACAGCGCTGGTCTTTAGTTCTATGGTGGGGTCAGGTGTCTTTAGCCTCCCCCAAAATATGGCTCAGGTTGCCAATGGTTCTGCTCTTCTAGTTGCATGGCTCATTACTGGGGTCGGCATTATTTTCTTGGCTCTTTCATTGTTGCATTTAACCCGTCAACGACCAGATCTAGATGGCGGTATTTATAACTATGCACGCGAAGGCTTTGGAGACCTCATCGGGTTTTGCTCGGCGTGGGGTTATTGGTTGTGTACTACCATTGGTATTGTGGGTTATGTGGTGATTGCCTTTTCAGGCGTCGGCATGTTTACCGACAGCAAAGACCATATTATTTTTGGTGAAGGTAATACGCTTTACTCGCTGATTGGCTCAAGCATTTTTGTATGGCTGGTACACTGGTTAGTAAGTCGAGGCATTAAAGAAGCGGCGATTGTGAATTTACTGGCAACCATTGCCAAAATCATTCCAATGGTGGTTTTCATCTTCTTTACATTTATTGCCTTTAAGTTTGATTTGTTCAAACTCAACTTAAATGACTTCTCTTTAAAAGTTCCACTTTGGCAGCAAGTGAAAGACCTGATGCTCATTACCCTGTGGGTATTTACCGGTATTGAAGGTGCTGTGGTTTTATCATCGCGTGCGAAAAAACGTCATGATATTGGTAAAGCAACTATTTTGGGCGTGTTACTAGCGTTAATTTTTTACATCATGGTGACAGTATTGGCTTATGGCGTGGTGAGTCGTGAAGCGCTTGCAGGCATGCATAACCCATCTATGGCGACCATTTTACAGCAACTGATCGGTTTGCCGGGTACCATCATTATTACCATTGGACTGATTATTTCGGTTGCATCCTCTTATTTAAGTTGGACTTTATTTGCCACTGAAATTCCATTTCTGGCTGCAAAAAATGGTGCTTTCCCGAAATTATTTTTAAAAAATAATCAAAATAATGTGCCGATTTCATCCCTTTGGCTGACAACGCTTGTGGTGCAGGGCTCACTCATTGCCGTGTATTTTTTCAATAAAAATTACACTCAGCTTTTATTGATTTCATCGGTCATGATTTTGCTACCTTATTTTCTGGTGTCGGCTTTTTATCTTAAAGAATCTATTCGCCATAAACGCACACCGCATATTGCGATTGCAAGTGTCGCTTCAATCTATGCGCTTTGGTTACTCTATGCGGCAGGTTTAGACTTACTGCTTTTGTCTGGTGTTTTGTATTTGGTCGGCTTGGTCATTTTTTCAATCAGCTACTTTGAGCATAAAAAATCGCTCAAACAAAATCAGCTTAATTAATCATTTCAACCACTGTTGACTTAGTTCAGCAGTGGTTTTCTAAGAATAAAACTCTCTATTTTGAAGGCTGTGACTGCTTTAAATGCAATCGTAAAATACGGCGTAATTCTAAAATTGCCTCTGGGCTAGTTTGAATCGAATGCCCACCTTTAATGATCAACTCCGACTGCTCCCCACCCAAATGCGAACTTTGATAAGGCACAATTCCATCACTGCTTTTTAACTTATTAGTTGTCCCATTAATATTGCCCATAATCGAGTGATAAACCACTTGTGGCGATGGTTGAATAGCTTGAGTCAACTGCATAAAGTTGGAAGAACGGCTTAAATTACTTGCCCCATTTTCAATTAAGCCTTTTCTGAGTTTGGTATTTTTCTCATCTCTCATTTCGACCGCAATAAAAAAATCAGCGGGCAAACGAATGATACGGCGGGCAATTTGAGTAAACCATCGGTCAGCGTAGTCTGTGCCATGATGCGGTGCCGAAACAAAAACAACTCGATTAAAATATGGCAAAGCCTTGAACTGAAAACGCTCACGAATAACAGGATTTTCTTTTAAACGGTTTAACTGCGCTTCATTCATTTTTTGCATGGCTTGCTCTGAAATATCGGCATTACTCACCAGTAAACGGCTAATTACGCCGCCCATACTATGTCCGACTAGCACTGCATCATGTGCAGCATAGCTGTCTTTGGCAACGTTTTGAAAAGCCTGATTCAACAATGAATAAATCTGAAAACGACTTTCAAAAATCGGCATATTAGTTGAATAAAACACCTGCCAAACCTGATAGCTTTTCCTTAATTCGGCATCGCCCATAATGTCATTGGTTAGGCTCACCCACGCCTCAGGGCTACTTGCTAAACCATGAACAAACACAATAATTTTCTTATTCGGGTTAAAGGGTTCCAGCATATATAAATGCGGCATGATTAAATTGGCTTCTTTATTAATTAAAGACCAATAACCTGCTGCACCTAAATTATATTTCGATAACCACAGCCCATAAGGTGCCGAATAGTTTGCAGTCAGTGGATAATCCACTCCTTCAATTTTTACACGGTCTTGTCGATATGGATCGAACATCGCAATTTCTAACTCTGCCCCAGCAATGACCTGATCGGCTGTGGCTTTTTGTTTTGGGTATGCAATGGCAGTGGCTGGAAAGAAGCGTGGTAAATGAATATTAGGATTGGCTTGATGAGCATAAAAATTATCGGGGTCTAAAATGAAGCCGTGATTCACATCATTTTCTTTACGCCCAACAATAAACTCTGCCCCCAAACCATCCTTACGGTTAACGGTATTAAAACCAGAAAAGTTCATGTTATAGCTGGAGCGAAAAGTATCGACTTCAATTTTTTGTACATCTAACGCGTGGTCAAAATTGACATGGTACTCATGCCCATCTGCTTTCAGCAATGGCGGAAAGCGATGCGTATTTAAATGATTAAAATACGTGGTCATGAGCTTCGACAAGGCGACGTTATAAAAAATACGTACCTGATTTTGGCGATGGTCAAACACCCGATCGAAAGGCGACTCTTCAGAGTCAAATAAATAGACATAACTATAGCGCAAGCTTTTATCGAACAGCGCTAACTCTTGCTCAACGCAACTGTTACTTTTATTAATGACATTACACTGGCTACTACGCCCGATATCTAAAGCTTTTGCCAAGTAAATTTCACTCAGCGCAGCATAGCGTTCTTCTCGGCTGCTATTTTCGGACAGGCTCTGAACCTTATTTAAACAATCATCAAAATTTTGTAGGCAAGTTTTTTCATCTTCTTTGACCAAATACAGTAAGTTTTGGGTTTGATGACTTAAGGTGCCGTCGGTCAGAATACTTTCATTCTTACTTTTTAAAGCATTGCTTAAATTACTTTCTTTTAAATGAATGACCTGACAACCACTGAGCAAAGCCATTATTGTTATGATTGAATAATGGTAAGACTTTGTCATTCTGCCTTCCTTAATCGAATGTATTCCCCATCTGGTCATTATGCCTGTAAAGCAGTGAACGAACAATTTCGACTCTGCTTTCGTCTTCCTTTATTACGAAAAAAAGCCTGAACTCATTTTAATTCAGGCTAATTTGTTATTTTTCAAATCAAGCTTGGTTAAACTTTTGCTGTGAAGCTAAATAAGAGAAATACAAAATTGGTAAGATAAACGGCGCTACACTCCAGAAATCAAAATAGACATAGAGGATCGCTCCTAAGAAAGCGCCAATTACAAAGCCAATTACAATACTGGCACTTTTTAGAAAACTTGCCCGATTAGCTGCATTATTGTTTTTAAGTAAGTTGGCAATATCAATCCCAAGCTGGGTAGTGTTGCCTGTCATCATGGTGCTTGGGCTAATATTTTTAATAAGGGTTTTGCTTGAAGTATTACGAATAGCCAAAGCAATTAAACCTAGCCCACCCGTTACTGCAACTGTTAGTGCATCTGGATTTTTAAATGGTTCGAAATAAAGCCCTGCCACCATAAAGGCACATAGAAAAATAGCTTCAAATAAAAATAAATAAGACAGCGTTTTGTGTTTGACCTGACTGCGGTCAATTAATAGTTTGGTAATAACAACGGTCAAAATAAATAGTGGAATTGCTGCGAGCTTGATCCATAAACCAGAGCCACCTTTAACCCATGCTGCCCCTGCCAACACTAAGTTTCCCGTCACATGCGCGGTGAAAAAGCCAAACAATGCAATAAAGCCAATAGTATCAATTGCCCCACCCACCATGGTGAGTAAAACAGGATCTCGACATATTGCCCAGGTACTTTCTGTGTCTTTTTTAATTGGGGTATCTGTCATATAAAATATCCTGTTAAATTAAAACTTTAAAGCAATTAAGTTGTATATAAATGATTTAAAAATGAATAATACTAAAGCGTTTATGAAAGCAAAAAACTATGTAAAAAAATAGGGTGCGTAATGTCGTAACACTGTCTTTAAAATGGCAACAATCAAAATTGTCTATTTTTAAAACACTAAACTGTTCTCATCCTTAAATCAATTTGACCTCTAAAACTGTTCTAACTATGATGAAGCCGCAAGTTGTTATCAACTGATTTTGAATATGAAAAAGTTATGCCAAGATATGGATAATGAAAAACAACAACGACGAGAAGGAATATGTCACTTCATAATTATTTAGTTTTTTTAGGGGGATTATTATTTGTATCTATTGCTTTTGCAGGTCAAAAAAACAGTCCTCATCGTGATTTCTATCTGAAATGTATTGCTGCTGGTCACAGCCGTGCAAGCTGTACATGCATTTATCATCGTTTAGAACGTCAATACTCACCTAAATTTATGAATAAACTTGGAAATTTAAGTTTACAAAGTCCTGAGGTACCGCGTGACTTTGTAAAAACCATGCGTCGTACCATGCAACAGTGCCGTTCTTAACTTTACCAGTACATTAAAGCAAATCAGCAAGATTTCTAATTTCTTCCATCACCGCCTTACACGCAGGCGTTAAATAGCCATGCTTAGAAATAGATAAAGAAATATAGCGCTTTAGCGCGGGGTTAATAATTTTTGCGGCTTGAATTGAGGTGTATTGGCTGGCCTTCTTTAACGCTTGCGGCCCCAGCATGGTATACATGCGAGATTCGGCAACCAAATGGGTTTGTAAACTAATCGAGTCAGCCTCAAACACAATGTTCAGCTCTACCCCATTTTCATAAGCCATGTGGTCTAAAAAATTGCGCCAGTTACTTGGCCTGCAAAACGTGACCAGCGGTAACTGACTTACTTCTTTAAAGTCGACTTCATTGGCCTGAGTGAGTGCATCGCCTTCACAACCGACCAAATAAGTATCAGCTTCGGTAAGGTAAACATCACCCTGTTTAGGTGTCGGGTTAAACCTATAAAGTATGGCTAAATCGACGCTGCCATCTTCAAGCCATTTTTCTAAATGCACCCCTTGCCCTTCACGCACCGAGAGTTTAATTAAGGGATATTTTTGTTGAAGCACTTTATAGAGGGTCGATAACAACGGATGTGAAGTAGACGGCAAACTAGCAATGCGAACCGTACCAATCGGTGTATCGGTCGAGTGCAAAATTTCATTATTAAGTTGGTCGGTCACGTTCAGCCATGAACGAATTTTAGGAAGTAAATGCTGGCCTAAATCGGTGAGTTCTACGCCACGTCCAGTTCGGTTAAATAAACGTCCGCCACACTGTGCTTCAAGCTCGTTCATTTGCCGACTGATTTGCGGTTGGTTGGTGTTATGCAGCATGGCGACTTTGCTTAAGCTACCGAGTTCCACCGCGTCTAAAAATATTTTCCATAATTCATAATTCATCGATTCTTCCTAAATCGTAAATAGGCAGCATTTTGAGCCATACATTTTCAGTATAACTGAAATTCAAGAATTGGTAATTCCTACATAGCTCACCTATTTCTATACTCCAATCATGTTCTCTACAACACGATTTAAGTCAGATTAAGAACCAGAGAATATTTAATTACACTGTATAGGAAGTACGATTATGAGTTTAGATTTACGTGGATTAACCCCAGCACCTGTGACTCCTTTTACCCGTGACGGACAAGTAGACCATAATGCAATTCAACGTTTAGGTTCATGGTTAGGCAGTATTGATGGTGTGAAAGGCTTGGTTGTTCTTGGGCATGCAGGTGAAGGAACATTCTTGTCGCAAAAAGAACAAATGCAGGTCATCGAAAGCTTTGTTAAATCGGTAGATGACAAAATTCCGGTTATTGCAGGGATTACACTCGAAGGTACTTCGGTTGCAGCAGAAGAAGCAAAACGTGCAGTGAGTGCGGGTGCTTCGGCAGGTTTGATTTACCCTTCACATGGCTGGTTGCGTTTTGGCTATCAAAAAGGCGCACCACAAGACCGCTATAAAGCGATTTATGAAGAAAGTGGTTTGCCATCTATTTTATTCCAATATCCAGATGCAACGAAGGCCACTTACGACCTAGACACCCTACTCGATATTTCTGCACAGCCAGGTGTATTTGCCATGAAAAATGGTGTGCGTAACATGCGCCGCTGGGATGTCGAAATTCCAATTATTCGCCGTGAACGTCCAGACTTACAGGTATTGACGTGCCACGATGAATATTTGCTTCACACCATGTTTGATGTAGACGGTGCATTGGTTGGCTATGGCAACATTGCCCCTGAACTGTTGATTGAAATGATTAAAGCAGGCAAAGCCAAAGATTATGCTAAAGCACGTGCGATTCACGATCAACTATTACCAGTGACTCGCAACGTTTATCACCGCGGCTCACACATGGAAGGCACAGTTGCGCTTAAACATGCATTGGTTGCTCGCGGAATTTTGGACCATGCCACTGTGCGTTCGCCTCTGCTTCCACTGGCAGATGGTGCTGAGCAAGAAATTCATGATGCAATGCGTCAAGCCGGAATTGGCAAGGTCGATTTAACCCAAGCCGTTGCTTAAATTCTATTCGGGCTAGCATGTACGCTAGCCTTTTTTTCCTGTACGCTGCCTGAGGCCAAACATCGGGCATGTCTCTTAAAAACAATAATAAAAAGCATGCAAACTGTGGTGAACAGGTAGTGCGAAATAGAACAAAAAAACTACGAGGAATGTAGTAATAAGGAGATAGAAGATGACAAATCTAGCGGATGTAGAACAAATTAGTCATCATCAAAAAAATGCGGAAATTATTGCAAGACTTGAACGGCTACCCGTCACTGGTCGATTGCAATTTATGCGTATTACCATTGGTATAGCGACCTTTTTTGACGCTTATACTGTTCTTGCGATTGCCTTTGCTTTACCCCAACTCATTACCGAATGGCACCTGACGCCTGCCTATGTCGGCGCGATCATTGCCGCGGGTTATGTTGGACAACTGGTCGGTGCGATTTTCTTTGGTTCTCTTGCCGAAAAAGTCGGTCGTTTAAAAGTGCTGTCTTTTACCATTTTACTGTTTGTGGCAATGGACATTTCTTGTCTGTTTGCGTGGAGCGGAATGTCACTGTTAATTTTCCGTTTCTTACAAGGCGTTGGCACAGGTGGCGAAGTACCTGTTGCGAGTGCCTATATTAATGAGTTTATTGGTGCAGAAAAGCGCGGTAAGTTTTTCTTGCTCTACGAAGTTTTATTCCCTCTCGGTCTTATGTTTGCAGGCATGGCAGCATTTTTCCTGATGCCAATTTACGGCTGGAAAGTCATGTTTATTGTGGGCTTAATTCCATCTTTACTGGTCATTCCTTTACGGTTTTTCTTGCCTGAGTCACCACGCTGGTTGGCTTCAAAAGGCCGTTTTAAAGAAGCCGATCAAGTGGTTAAAAGCTTTGAAGACGGTGCCATTAAAAGCGGTAAACCTTTGCCTGAACCTGTGGTTAAAGAAATTAACCCGCAAGGCATGGCAAAAACCGATTGGCGCGAGCTGTTCCGTGGCATTTACCGTAAACGGACCTTTACCCTATGGGGCATGTGGTTCTGCGTGTACATGGTGAACAACGCCATGGTGACTTGGCTGCCATCTCTCTACAAACAACACTTTGGCCTGTCGCTTCAAACCAGTTTAGGTTATGGCTGGATTACGTCGGGCGTGGGTGTGATTGCCTCTATTATCTGTGCGTTAATGATCGATAAAGTCGGCCGCCGCCCTTGGTACAGTGCAGCGTTTTTCTTGGCAATCATTCCACTCATGAGCCTCTCTGTTTTAGGTGCAAAATCGGCGATGGAAGTTGTGATTTTGGCAACGCTGAGCTATGCCATTTTGCAAACTATTTCATTCTCTTTATACCTTTACGCTGCCGAACTTTACCCAACTCGCCTACGTGCGATGGGCATTGGTTTTAGTACCGCTTGGTTACGTGCCGGCTCTGCAATTGGGCCTGTTATGGTGGGTCTGGTTGTTGGTGGCTACGGCATTCAATATGTGTTTAGTGTACTTGCGGTTGTGGCGCTCATTGGTGGGCTTGTGACCTTCTTGTTTGCCATTGAAACCAAAGGCCAAGTGCTCGAAAAACTCTCTCCTTAATTCATCCATTTCATAAAAAGCTTGCCTAACCCAGCGTTAGGCAAAGGGCTTATTCATGCTTAAAAAAGGAATTTAAAATGAATAAATATTTGCTATGGGGCTGTATTGGTTTAGGCAGCGTGAGCAATGCTTATGCAGAGCTTCCTCAACAATTTGGCAAGTTAGAATTAAAACTCAACACTCGTTACTGGAACGATGAAGGCACTGCTCACCCCACGCTTGCCAACCCTTCGCCTTCGTCGAGTGAATATGAACAAAGTGCTTTAGGACTTGAGTTAAATTATCAGTCACCTTACTTGTGGGACTGGCTTGGAGTAGATGGTTCACTCTATGCAGTCACCAAGTTATTTGACTCTGGCAAGCCTAGTGCTCAGCTTTTAGAGGTCGAAAATAACGGCAAGCTCGACCAAGACTTTGCGACTTTAGGGCAGCTCTACATCAAAGCAAAACTCGGCGACAAAGGTGAAATTAAATTAGGCCGTCAGTTGCAAGATTCATTGTTACTTAAAAGCACCAATAACCGCGCGGTGCCCGACACTTTTTCGGGTGCGAGTGGGCAGTTTCAACTGAATGATCAGCTACAGACTTACATAGCCTACTATGACCGCTGGAAACCGCGCAGCATGGATAGTTTTGAAAAACTAGTGACTGAAAATGACGAACGAATTGATTATATCGGCTTACTTGGTGCCAAATATCAGTACAAAAACTGGAGCGTAAATGCCGAGTATTTAAACAGCAAAGATTATCTAAAAAAGTATGGGGCGATTGCTCAATATAAATTGCCCTTGCATGGCCTTATGTGGACATTCAATACAGGTGCTTTTTTCTCGCGTGATGATGGTAAGCTGTTTAAATGTGGTGCCGAAACCGAGCTGGACTGTGTCAAAGGTCAAGACGTTAACAACCGTGGCAATGGCTATTTTATAGATGTAAATGTGGCTAAGAATAATATTGAAGGTGGCATTGCTGTTTCAAAGTTTGATGGTTTTTGGATTGAAGATAACTTTGCCGTGCACTCCGAACGCAACTCGGTTTTGACGCAAGACCACGGCACTAACCCGTTTCCGACCTCTGCAACCATTGGCCCCGACTTTACCAATAATGATGAAACCGCCGTTGCCCTTCGCCTGAAATATAACTGGAAAGACTATGTGAAAGGCTTAAAAACCGAGGCGAAGTATATTTATGGCTTTGGTGCTCACCAAAGTAACATCAGCAGTGATATTGAAGGTAAAGAGCGTTACTTTGACTTTACGGTGAGTTATGCCTTGCCGTGGGTGAAAAACTTAGATGTGCGTTATTCATTTTTGCATTATGAGTCAAAGTTTGAAAATGCAAACCTAGGTGAAAAAATAAATGGTATGTCTCGTAAAGACTGGGACCAACACCGTGTATTTATTAATTATCGTTATACATTTTAAGCACAGGCTAAACGTTTAGTTTAGCTTTATTATTTTTATTAATTTATAGCTTTAGAGATATTAACTTTTGAGTTTAATTAAAATATAAATTTATATTTAAAATTTTTATAATATTTTATTTAAATTGAATTGACCTGTTAAAAACTTATGATTATTATGGTCCCGCTGGCCTACATTGCCAGTCGGTTTTAGCAGACCGTAGATCCATGGCGGGTTATAGTTCCACTATAAGTCGTTAGACCCTTGCGTCCCTTTTCTTTGCGGTAGGACGGGAGGGGGACGCGCTCGCGCGTGCTGGTTCCTTGGATCCCAGTCTGCTAACCCCCTTTCGTTCTACCACCCTAATCAATTGACGGTGATTTTTGGTGGTAGAGCTCCATACATTTTAAGGAGTTGACCATGACCTTTTATAGATTAATCCCCTCTCCCTTATAAACTTTTTATTTATTTAAAATTTGGGTTTTCTATTATCTAAATTTTCAAATTTATAAATTATTTTTATTTTAAAATTTAAGTCATTTTATTTTATTGCTTTTATAGGCGGGTTAACTATTGCCTTTAAAAATGATTTTAAAACTTAAAATATAGCGGTTTATTTTTTCTCATTGAGATATCCCCAAATCATCACGAGAATAATATGAAATTTTATAAAACTATTTTGGTTTTAGGCCTTGTTGTCGGCGATTACAGCGTTTCGGGTTGTGACCTCCGCACGCAGCAGGAATTTGAAAAAATTTGCCTGTCGGGTGGGCACACCCAAGCCAGTTGCGACTGTATTTACCAACGGCTTGAACAAGTGTATTCGCCTAAGCTCATGCAACGTCTAGAACATGTCAGTTTGCAAAGTCCTGCTCTCCCACAGGACTTTGCCCCTACTTTTTTTAGTGTGATGCGACGGTGCGATAAAAACGACATGGGCTAAGCGTTTGGCTTAGCTCCCTTATCTCTGTGTCGCAATAGTGGATTACTTTAAATCAGCGCAAAAAATTAAAGTTCTGTTGTGGCACGGGGGCCTTGGGGGAATGATTTCATTACGTCCTTTTCTAAGGATTAGTTCCTACCATTTGTCTTGAAGTATCTATGTTAATCAAAAAATTTAGTCTATTATTTTTACATAGAAAGAATGCTCAAAAAAAATTAATTCGTTGATTTGAAAAAAATTGTTCATCTAAAATTTAATATTTCAAAGCGAGCCATTCCTATGTCAATAGAAGATTTCTTTATAAAAGACTCTCCCTCTAAGAGATATCTTTTAATAAGCTTAGCCCTATTCATGTTAATAATGGCTTTAATTGCTTACTTTAAGGGAAAGTTGGGATTTGAATATGTATTTTCACTTATTGCAGGGTACGCCTTAATATTCTTTATTTTAAAAAATGCAGCATTACCACTTTTTCCCCCACTTACGGAAAAAAGTAGTGATGCAAACGCTATGGCTAGAACAACAATTGCAATTGTTTACATCCTTGCTTTCATAATTCTAACTATTTCTTATTTTTTATAATTTAATTACTCTTCAATTTTCTTGCTTCGCTCTACAGTAATATATTCATTAGGAATTACTAACTGCTTTTCCATATTCTTTACCTTATAAGAAACTAAAGTGCTTTTACCAATGCCTTGAAACAACACTTTAACATCTTTAAAAATAAAGGTTTTATACTGACTCAGTTCTTTAGTAGTCGTTTTTGGTAATTCAATTAAATTTGCATAAGGCTCTTTAATATATAAGGTTGCCTTTTCTATTCGTACCCCAGTATTTTGCATTGTAGTATTAAGAAATATTTTACCAACATCACCAATAAGAATCAGGGGTACAAGCGGAGTTAAGCTAATAAAAAAAGCTATTTCTAAGCTATCTTTAATATGCGTTTCTAACCTCTTTAATTTTTTTATTGCAAATGCTTTAAGATGATCACTTGCATCAGGATCATCAACAATATCTGCTAGATTTTCAAATTTTATATTAAATTCTTTAATCTTCTGCCGATTCATGTAAAAAGGATAATACGCAAAGGCAATAAAAAATACGGTAATGCCTATGTACAGATTGACTTTCCAATGTAATAAAAATATGCCGTGAATAACATATAAAAGATAAAGAGAACCACTTAACGTAATAATATTAATTTTTGGAAAAGGAAGTTTTTTCCCAATTCTAATATGTGGTGGTAAATACTTATCAACCCAATTTAAGACAAGATATGTGACTGGAGCTAAGGATGTGCCAAAGAAAAATAGCATAAGCCCTAATACAGTGTAAGCAATAGAGAACGCGGCAAAAATCAGTAAAAAAATAAGTGTATCACCAAAGCTAATTTCCGACGGGATATAGCCAATTGTTAAAAGATACACAACTAAGCACAACACCCCTATTGCAACTATCGCTTTAGTCATTGTCAGCGCAACTTCATGCCACTGCCTCAGATTAACTAAAAATCTCGTTATTAAGTTGTTCATTTGATCTAACCAAATCTTATAAATTATAAAAAATCAATGATTACCTTTTTCTTGAACCGCTCCCCAGCGGAGTAATCATCTTTTGAAATTTCCCCAAATTTCAGAGTATGTTTTCACATACTTTCAATAACACTCCAAAACTTATGAGTGCTTGGAATTTCTACTTTAACTTGTGTTGCAATAATTTCTATTTTAACCCCATAAAAAATTAAACTTTGGTTAGCTTTATTGGTAAAAAATATATTGTTGACCCAATAAAAGATATGGCTCCTGTCTGTCCTAATTGCCATTTTATCATCCATCAACATAAACCTGCATTTTCAATAGATGAGGTAAGAGCTATGTTAAAGTCGGATAAAGATTAATTTAACAATATGGAGAGTTTTTATTAATTAATAAAATTTATAAACTTAAATCAAAGGTAATATTTAGTAATTCTAAATTACAAGTTTAACAATTTAATAATTATGAGTATACTTTTCCTAAATATAGAAGTTTAGAAATAACAGTATCATGAAGCCTGAAGATAAAGCACGTATAGTTATTGATAAAAAACTAGAAGATGCTGGATGGGTTGTTGTCGATAAGAAAAATTATAATCCTAGCGCAGGATTTGGTATCGCTGTTCGTGAATTTCAAACAAAGACCGGACCTGCAGACTATATTCTTTTCGTGAACCGTATACCTATCGGTGTACTTGAAGCTAAACGTGATGAAGAAGGGGAAAATATTACTGC
The DNA here is from genome assembly GCF_034064985.1 of Acinetobacter pittii. Lineage (NCBI taxonomy): Bacteria > Pseudomonadati > Pseudomonadota > Gammaproteobacteria > Moraxellales > Moraxellaceae > Acinetobacter > Acinetobacter pittii. The sequence goes on from NZ_CP139249.1 coordinate 2,898,910, forward strand.
TCACGAGCGCCAAACTGATCGATACGCTACTTCTGGCTTTAAAGCCAAACAGACATACGATACCCTTCCATTTCTATTTCAAGCTACATCGAAAATTATTCGATTCACTGACAAACGAGATCCTGAAGCTCGATCTCGTGAACTATTTCATTTTTATAAGCCTGAATATTTACATGAGCTGTATACAAGAAATAAAAACTTAAGACAAAACTTACTAGACATGCCACCATTAGCTACTGTTAATCTTCGTGACTGTCAGATTGATGCTATTACTGGATTAGAAAAATCTTTAGCACTCCAAAAACCGCGATCTCTAGTTCATATGGCAACTGGCGCAGGAAAAACATTTACTGCCATTTCATCTGTATATCGTCTATTGAAATTCGCTAAAGCAAAACGGATTTTGTTTTTAGTTGATACACGGAACTTAGGTAAACAAGCTCATCAAGAATTTATGGCATTTACTCCATCCGATGACAAACGTAAATTCACTGAACTCTATAATGTTCAAAGATTAATGTCATCCACGTTGGATACTAAAGCCGATGTATGTATTTCTACCATTCAACGAATGTATTCCATTTTATCTGGCGAGAAATTAGATGAGCAAGATGAAGATATTAATCTAAATGAAGTTACTACTTTAGAAGAAAGTACACGACTATCTAAAAGACATATTCAATATAACCCTAATGTGCCAATTGAATCTTTTGATTTTATTATTATTGATGAATGCCATCGCAGCATCTATAACTTATGGAAACAAGTACTCGACTACTTTGATGCATTTCTTATTGGTTTAACAGCGACTCCTGATAACAGAACTTATGGCTTTTTTAATGAAAATATTGTCGCAGAATATAGTTATGAACAGTCAGTGGTTGATGGTGTTAATGTTGGGTATGATATCTATGAGATTGAAACTGAGATTACAAAGAAGGGTAAAAAGATTCGTGCTAAGCAGTGGATTGACCGTCGTAACCGCCAAACTCGTGCTAAACGATTAGTTGAAGCAGCAGAAGATATTGTCTATACCCATAAGGATTTAGACAGGGAGGTTGTTAATCCAAGTCAAATTCGCAATATCATTCGGGAAATGAAACGCGCAATAAGCCAAGAAATTTTTCCTAATCGGGAAGAAGTTCCAAAAACATTAATATTTGCAAAATCAGATAGTCATGCAGATGACATAATTAATATTGTTCGTGAAGAGTATGGTAAGGGTAATGAATTTTGTGAAAAAATCACCTATAGCGCAAAAGATCCTGATGGTGTTTTGAGTGATTTTCGAAACGAATATAACCCTCGTATCGCGGTAACAGTCGATATGATTGCGACTGGTACAGATGTAAAACCTTTAGAAGTGTTGCTCTTCATGCGAGATGTACGTTCTAAAAGTTATTATGAGCAAATGAAAGGTCGTGGAGTTCGTAGCTTAGATAAAGATGGACTACAAAAAGTCTCTCAGAGTGCCACAGGTGCAAAAACTCGTTTCGTCATCATTGATGCTGTAGGTGTTGAGAAGTCTCAAAAAACAGAAAGTCGTCAACTGGAACGGAAACCCTCAACGACGTTAAAACAACTTATGGATGGTATCATTCTCGGTGATGTTGATGAAGATACTGCTTTAAGTCTGGCAAATCGCTTAATTCGACTAAATAAAAACTTAGATGCAGAGACTCAATCTGAAATTACTGAATTGACCAAGGGTAAAAGCTTAAAGCAGATTACAGAAACCATTCTTAATGCCGTTGATCCCGATACAATTAATCAAGCTCTCATCTTAGATGAAGCTTTAAAAGGTAATGTTCTGGATGAAGATTCCATCTCAGAACAACAGTATTTAGAAAAAATGGCTGAACTCTTAGAACAAGCTTATAGAGTTTTTGATGATCCTGAATTTCGTTATCTCCTGACTGATAAAAAGGATGCAGAACAGGTTATTGATACGGTGAATTTGGATAAGGTAATTAACCGAGGCTTCTCTGCAAATGTAGAACAGAAAGCTCAGGAAGATATCGAAAAGTTCGAAGCATATTTAAAAGAGCACCGAGAAGAAATTGAAGCCTTAAGTTTCTTTTATGATCAACCCTATCAACGGCGTGAACTGACGTTAAGCATGATTCAAGAGCTTCATGATAAACTCAGCCATCCTCCGCTATTACTCACAACTGAACGTCTTTGGACTGCTTATGAAAGAGTAAAAGGCAGTCAAGTCAAAGGGGTAAATACTCAGCGTAAATTAACTGATTTATTATCCTTAATTCGTTTTGCTTCTGGCTTAGATCAAGAGCTTTCTCCTTTTAGTGAGGAAGTCGATAAGCGCTTTAAAAAGTGGGTCTTTAGACATAATGCACAGAATGCAACGGCTTTTACTGAAGAGCAAATGAATTGGTTACGTTTAATGAAAGATCATATTGTAAATAGTTGTCAGCTAACACCGAATGATTTTAAGTTAGGTTCGTTGGCGAGTCATGGGGGGGCATTTAAAGCGGCAGAAGTTTTTGGTCGAGAAAAACTTATGCCATTAATGAAAGAATTAAACGAAGAACTCGTTGCATAACATGATGGTATCAAAATGGCTTTAACTAAAAAGATCTCAGATATTATTAAAGAAGATACTACGGGTCTTCTTTCTAAACATCCATCATGGCTACGTATTGAATTATGTGATGTAGCTACTATCTTGAATGGGTTTGCATTTCCGTCTTCTTACTTTAACAATAAAGGTATAGGTTTACCTTTAATCAGAATTCGTGATGTAATTGAAGGCCATACAACAACCTATTATAGTGGTAATTATGATGATCTTTATCTGGTTTATAAAAATGAAATTTTAGTAGGGATGGATGGAGATTTTAATTTAGGTTTATGGAAAAGTTTGCCTAGCTTACTCAATCAGCGAGTGTGTAAAATATCACTTAAAAATGATAATACCTACGATAAGCAGTTTTTAATTTATCTTCTCCCACCATATTTAAAGGCTATCAATAATGCCACTTCTTCCATTACTGTAAAGCATCTATCATCTCAAACTCTCAATACACTATTATTACCGCTTCCACCATTAAATGAGCAAAAACGTATCGCTGATAAAATCGATGAGTTATTTAGCGAACTAGATAATGGCATTGAAGAGCTTGAAACAGCTCAGAAGAAATTAGAGCTTTATCGTCAGTCATTATTAAAATCGGCCGTTGAAGGTCAGCTCAGTAAAGAATGGCGTGAAACTCAAACTGAAGTTACTGAGACTGGTAAACATCTATTAGCACGTATTTTAAAAGAACGCCGTGAACATTGGGAACAAGAGAAACTCAAAGAATTTGCGGAGAAAGGTAAAAATCCACCAAAAGATTGGGAGAAAAAATATCCTGAGCCTGTTCAAGCTGATACAGCAAATTTACCTAAATTACCAGAAGGTTGGGTATGGGCTACTTTATCTCAAGTTGGTTGGTTAGACCGCGGAAAATCGCAGTATAGACCACGTAATGCCCCTCACCTTTATGGTGGCGATTATCCATTTATTCAAACTAGTGATATTCGGTATGCTGATACATTTCTTGAAAACTATGAAAAAACCTACAGTGAAGCAGGTTTAGCACAGAGTAGATTATGGCCAATAGGTACAATGTGCATTACTATTGCGGCAAATATTGGTCATACGGCTATTATGAGTTTTGAAGGATGTTTTCCCGACAGTCTCGTAGGTTTTTTAACAACATCTAATGATGTATCAGTGAGATACATTGAATTTTTTATGCGCACTATTCAGCAAAAATTAGAAGATGAAGCCCCAGCAACTGCACAAAAAAATATTAATTTAGACATTTTGTCAAAAGTTGTACTTCCATTACCTCCTTTCAAAGAACAAGTATATCTTGTTGAAGTATTAGACAATCAATTAGAAAAGTTACAACGTCAACATGACACTATTAAAAACTCTATTGAGTCTATTACCAAACAAAAACTAAATATTTTAAAGCAAGCTTTTAATGGAAAGCTTGTCACCCAAGATACGAATGATGAGTCCGCTCTAGTATTATTAGAACGTATTCAACAGCAACGAGAAACTGAAGCTTTAACAAAAAAAGCGACTCCCAAAAAACGTTCAACCCCAAAATTAAAAAAGGAAGTTAGTATGTCTAAAACTATCCTCGATATTCTAAAACAGCAGACAAATTGGATTTCGGGACAAGACTTAGCATCTGCTTTCGGTTTAAGTAACAATAGTGAAATTGAAGATATTGAAAAATTTTACGAAGAACTACGTACACTCAGTTTAAATAACGAAATTTCAATAAAACCAGACTGTGAAAATAGTAAAGAACAAGATCTGATCAAACTCAAGGATAATACAGATGCGTCTTGATTACTTAAAGATCGGGAGCGCTAAGGATAGCCATACCCATCAATTCAAAAATCTAAAAGATGTCTCTATCGACTTTGATGAGAAAGAATGGATCACCGTTGTTATTGGCTGGAATGGTACTGGTAAGTCAAATGTATTAGAAGCTTTAGCTGTAATATTTGGCGATCTACTAGATCTTAAAAAGAAACCTCTATTTTCTTATGAAATCATTTATAAAATTGGTAAAGCCTCAAATCAAAATACTATTAAGATTATCGCTGATCCAGATCTTGATCCAAAAGAACAGCTAAAAATATACATAAAAACTCAAAATTTGATTTCAGCTGACTTAATTCAAACTAAACTATTTGAAGAATCTTCAGATTTAAATTCATCAGATAGCTATTCTGAGCTTAAATTAAATGATTTCTTAGTTGAAGATAGCAACTATCTTCCTAAATATATTTTTAGTTATTATTCTGGTCACTCAGAACGTATGTTCAAGATTTTTGAACCAGCGTTGAAAGATCATTATGAAAAGTTAATGAAGTTTGAACTTTCTGATGAAAACTTTATTCGTAAAAAATTTTATGCATTACCAGAACATAGTCAATTTGTACTTCTATCTTTTCTTTCTCAATTAGATGACTCCTCAATAGGGTTAAAATTTTTAGAAGAACATTTTGGAATTGATCCTGAAAACGCACTTCATTCAGTATTATTTATACTTAGACAGCCACCTTGGAATGGTCAAGCAACTGGAGATAAACGTGTATGGGGAACAGTCGGTGATGCACAAACTTTTCTTTCAAAGCTCTATGATATAAGTTTAGCCCCCATCACATTAAAACAATCTGAGCATCAATATATTTGGTCAAATAAAAAAAAGAGCTTTGAATATAAGTATTTATATCTAAAAGATCCTAATGATATCAAGCAGCTTGGATACACGACTCCCCGAGCCCTCTTCAATGCAATTGAAAGTGTTTTTATTTCTCTATTAATTAAAGAAATTAGAGTCAGGGTCAGACTCAAAAACAATTCAAACAATGTTGTTTTTCAAGAATTAAGTGAAGGTGAACAGCAATTATTGACAGTCTTAGGCCTATTAAAATTCACCGCTGGTGAAGAAAGCTTATTTTTGCTAGACGAACCTGATACCCACCTAAATCCTAAATGGTCGGTAGACTATATTAAGTACTTAAAAATGTTCATCAGTAATGATCAATCTGATGAAGATCAAACCAGCCATATTGTGTTAACAACACATAATCCAATTGCTATCGCAGAGCTTGAAAAGCAACAAATTCAGATTTTACATCGCAAGGATGATCAGAAAATTTATGCTGATCAACCTGATCAAGATCCTAAAGGTATGGGCTACGCTGGAATTATCACGAGTGATATGTTTGGGCTTGGTAGTTCCTTAGATAAAGAAACAAATAATTTATTAATTGAATATCAAAAATTAGTAATCAAACCAAAACCAGATAAAACTGAAGAAGATAAACAGCGACAAAAGGAATTAAGAGAATATCTAGAAAACTTAGATTTTAATTTTGATTCTAAAGATCGAATTAAACAGGAGTTTATGCGAGCTCGTTTCGACTTAATGCATGGAACTAAATATGCAGATGAGCCTATTGTCACAAACGAAAATAAACAAAAAGCTTTAGAAATCTTATTAGATAGTTTATTAGATAATCAATCATGAATTTTATAAATAATACCACATCACCAAGTAACACTAAATTTCACAATGGTGCTGATGAAACCACTACTTATGCTTATAAAGTCATCAATGCTTCAAGTGTACCAAGTACCAATGGAGGGAAATCTCCTAGAGACCAGTTAATTGATAGTGGACACTGGAAAGATTTAAAGCCATGGCTAGCAAATAAGAGTGCTGGAAAATGTTGGTTCTGTGAAGCAAAACAAGTACGTTCTCCTTCTGATGTCGAGCATTTCAGACCAAAAAATAAAGTACACGTTCATGGTAATATTCTCAAATATCCACCGAGTCACCCCAATGCTAATCAAGATTTTGAGGGATATTGGTGGCTCAGCTATAGTTGGCAAAATTTTAGATTGTCTTGCCAAAGATGTAATAGAGAAGAAAAAGATTCAGTAACAAAAATTAAATATGGCAAAGGAAATGAGTTTCCTTTGATTGATGAAAACTCACGTTGTTGGGATTACTCTGCTAATCTTAATACAGAACAACCTTTACTATTAGATCCTTGTGTTCAGTCTGATACTGAGCTTTTATTACATCCTATAAGCGGAGAAATAGTTCCAGCTATTACCGATGTGACAACCATTGAAAATAGAAGAGCAGATTTCACAATTAACCTACTAGGCTTAAATGCTCATGGTGTAAAAGATATCAAACTAGAAATCAGACATACGTTAGAGGCTATGTTGGAGCTTATTTTAGGGAAAGTTAATGTCTCTGCTAAAGTAGACCAAGCGATATCAAATAAACTCAATCCCAATACTGAATATTATACTTTTACCAAAGGTATCATTCTTCAATATCGAGATGAAATACCGTGGTTAGAAAACAAACTATCATCAATGGGCTTATAGGTCTTCCTTAGATATTGATGTATTCTTGACCGAGCTTTTTAGAATTGATTATATTGTAATGAATGCAACTACTTTAATCTCCAAAATTTGGAACTTTTGTCATACTTTACGTGATGATGGCGTTGGTTATGGTGATTATCTAGAACAACTGACATTCTTACTTTTCTTAAAAATGGCTCATGAACAAAAAATAGACAACCCATTTGAGTCAGTTGATATCGGCATTCCTAACGGTTTTGACTGGAACAGTCTCATTAACTTAAAAGGCGCTGAGTTAGAAGACCACTACCTTAAAGTACTTAATAAACTTGGTACAATGTCAGGTATGTTAGGTGCTATTTTCTTTAAAGCACAGAATAAAATACAAGATCCAGCTAAATTACATCGTTTAGTACAGCTTATCAATGAAGATACATGGAGTGGTATTGGGGCTGACGTAAAAGGTGATATGTATGAAGGTCTTTTACAGAAAAATGCAGAAGACACAAAAAGTGGTGCTGGACAGTACTTCACTCCTCGTCCTGTCATCGATGCAATCGTAGAATGTATTCGTCCTCAACCGTTGAAAACCATTGCTGATCCAGCGTGTGGTACAGGTGGCTTTTTTCTTGGTGCACATAAATACCTGTTGGCTCAAAAATTAGATAACAAACAAGCTAAATTTCTTCAAGAAAATACATTCTTTGGTAATGAGATCGTTCCAAGTACAAGACGTCTATGTCTCATGAATCTGTACTTACATAATGTTGGTCACCTTACCGATGAACCATCTATTGTTCGTGCAGATGCTTTAATAAGTGAGCCAACAAAAAAAGCAGACTATGTTTTAGCGAACCCTCCTTTTGGTAAGAAGAGCAGTATGACGGTTACCAACGAGGAAGGTGAAGAAGATAAAGAATCTCTCACCTATGAACGTTCAGACTTTTGGGTAACTACATCAAATAAGCAACTTAATTTTCTCCAGCATATTGTGAGTATGCTAAAAAAAGATGGAAAAGCAGCTGTAGTATTACCAGATAATGTATTGTTCGAAGGTGGTGTTGGTGAACGTGTACGTAAAAAATTACTTGCTGGATGCGATGTACATACCATTTTGCGATTACCAACAGGTATCTTTTATGCAAATGGTGTAAAAGCAAACGTTATTTTCTTCGATAACAAACCTAAATCTGAAAAGATTCAAACGAAAGGAATCTGGTTCTATGATCTTAGGACCAATCAACGATTTACGCTCAAAACTCGTCAATTACGTCAATCTGATTTGAGTGATTTTATTCAGTGTTATAACCCTGAAAATCGCTTTGAACGTCAGGAGACTGAACGATTTAAATATTTCAGCTATGATGAAATCATTGCTCGTGACAAAACCAGTCTAGATATCTTCTGGTTGAAGGACAACAGTTTAGACAATCTTGATGATTTACCCTCACCAGAAGTTCTTCAGCAAGAAATTATTGAGCATTTAGAAGCTGCGTTAGATGCTTTTAAATCCGTTGCTATAAGTTTAAAAAACTAAAATAAAAAGCTAGGCTAATTCGATTAGTCTAGCTTTAATCTCTTTTGCCATTTCTGTTAAATCGATTGTTTGAAACTCTAACAAATAGCCCTGAATTTTCACTTTATCGAATATTTTTTCTCCAACACTTGGATGAAGTAACACTCCTCTTTGAAATACTGGACATCCCTCTTCTTCTTGTGACCTTAGATACGTATATATTTGATAGATATAACCACTCCTGAACTTTTCTCGTCCAAAACGATTGCTTACTAAAATTTTATTAAATTTAGTATCAATGATAGTCGCTTGTCCCGTTTGTCTATTTCTTATAATGATATCAGCCTCCATCTGAGGCAACACATCTGTAATCAATGAATCAGTGTCTAGCTTCCACTGCAATTTTTTGTTATGACTTACATCCCAAACATTAGCAGGTAAATTTTTAGAATAAAATCCATAAACTGCTTTCTCAAATAGTTTTCTTAGCCACTCCTCACTCATTTCCTCTAAATTCGGAATTAAATGATTTCCTTTTTGCATTGTAGGAATTTTTAGTTCATTTAGCAGCTGACATGTTTGGAGAAGGGCCTGTTCAGAATAGTCAAAATGTCCGAATCGATCTGATCTAAGGTCATAGTTTTGAATTAGTGGACAAGTTACTCCTAGTCCTTCAAGAATATTAATATTTTGTAAAAGCCTCTCTTTAACCCCCTCTATGCCTTTTAAGAAAAGTGCATTTTTTAAAGTTATAAGTACATATTGGTATCGTGGGATATTTAGAGTAAGCTCATCATAAGAACAATTGACCTGTCCTCTTTGCATCAACATCTTACTTTCAGTTATTAAAAAGTTAATACTGCCTCGTACACGAGTTAAATTTTCACTTCTAGTAATATAATTACTTGAAAATCCTTTAGAAATATTCTTATCAAATTGATTGCATAATAACTCTAATATAACGGTATATAAGTCTTCAAGATTTTCCTCAATGTTAAAAAATTTATCTTCAGAAGTTTTGTAGACTTCTGATGCATAAAGAATTAATAACCAAACATTTTTTATAGGTATGCCATATTTAGTGATGTAATGGTAGTGGATATCTAACATGCTACTTAGATATCCTTTAATTCATTACAAAAATTTGAAACTTGAGACTCATTGTCTGGCCAATAATCTAACAACAATGGCTTGATTTCTGACTCTACAATATCATCAAGCCACTCTTGTATACTTGAAAAGGTTTGAACTGATGTAAAGAAACTATGACCTATGCAGAATGGTTTACCTAAGCGAGGATCTTTTTTAATTACATTATTTAATTCCTCAATATTAAAACGTAACTTTTGGAGTTGTTCTGAAGTTACTTGAACAACATTTTCCTTAACAACTTTCATCCAAACTTCATTAAAAGTTGGTTCCAACTCTTCAAAAGCAAAACGTCTTCGAAATGCTAAATCTAGTTTGGCCAATGAACGATCAGCAATATTCATTGTGCCTAATACATAAACATTCTCAGGTACATAAATTTTTTCATTTTTATCTTTTTTATAAATTAACTCTAATGAATATTGATGAGTTCGTTTTGAGTTTTCTATTAGCGTCAACATTTCACCAAATATCTGCGAAGGATTTCCTCTGTTAACTTCCTCTATTAAAATAACAAAGTTTTGTGAAGGGTTATGACGTGCTCGATTTATCAATTCAAGAAAAGGACCATCAACAAGTTGTAATTTTCCGTCAGAATTAGGCCTCCAACCTCTAACAAAATCCTCGTACGAGGTGGTCGGATGGAACTGAACATGAATAAAATTTTCTTTATTATGCCCAACAATATATTCCGCTAACTGTTTTGCAATCCAAGTTTTGCCAGTACCTGTTGCCCCTTGGAAAATAACATTCTTTTTTGACTTAATTCTACGAACAATCTGGCTGAGTCTTTCTTCCTCAATAAAACATTGATTAGCAACAATATCAGTTAAAGATATCTCAAACTCTTCAATGATTAATGATTCATCAGCAATTTCATCTTGTTCTAAGATATCAGGGTCATAAGCTTTAATACTTAACTCAGGAAAACTTTTTACAATGGAATTATCATTTTCAAACATTGTTTTGAGACTACTAATCAATCCTAAATAATTCTTACCATCTATAGTTTTCTTAATACCACTATATGGAATTTTAACTTTTAATTCTTCTTCAATAAACTTACGGGAACTACCATCTAGACTTAAATAATCCCATGGCCGTATCCAAAACAATGCCATCGTAATATTCCAACCAATACCCTTTTGCTTTAAAAGGTTGTTATAAGAATCTATAAATATCTGTGTTGCTTGAACAGTATCTTCTCCATCTGCAAACAAAATTGATGATTCAAAGAAATTCCATAAATTTTGTACATCGTTGGGCTGCTGAAATTGTTCATAAGAGAAGAACCAAGATTTCATGTTATTTAAAACTGGAACCCCATCAAAATCAGTAGGCAACTCTGACTCTATAGACAAAACTTGTGCTAAATCAGCGGCAATTGCTTTTCTATTAGCAATAGTCATTTGCCTATTAATCATACCCACCACAGTAAATGGACAAATATCATTCAATTTTTTATTCAATAAATAAGATAAATTATGTTTTTCAGCAATAAGCTTAATTTTCTCGACTAAAGTAGTTCTATTCTGTTTATATATTAATAGTTTATTAGATAAATCAACCAAAAATGGCGCCCAAGTAATTTCTTTCTTAATAATATCTCCAAAACGATTCTTCCAATATGGCTCATTTCGGAAGAAATCTAAATCTTGAGTTCTATTTCCAAAAGTAAAATCAATTAATTTTTTAGCATAGTCAGATTCATACTTAACTTCCCATAAAGTTGTTCTATTCGTATAAAAATACCACTCTTTAGGTTGCTTAAATACTTCCCAATCTACATCTACGAAGTGACCATCATTACGGTTTGCTGTTATAGTCCCAATAGCTTTAATAGCCATTACTGAAACGAAATTACCTCTACTATCAAATGGCAGTCCATTTTTACGAACATAACTGGACTTGATAGCTATTTTATCCCCTACTTTCATTGACTGGACTTTATCTGTTAACTCATTTTCGTATCCATTTTCCCAAATCCTTTGACTAATAAAGCGCTCAAATTGATCTTCATTGCGACCAAAGGTTGCTCCCACGAACCAATAAGTTACAGTTGATTTATACAGTTGGTTTTCAATATTATTTAAAGCCATTTTTTCTTACTAATTTAATGCAAATTAATAAATTATATATTCTTTTAACTTTAAACTCATAATTTTGAATAAAAGCAAACTTATTATTTTTTAATAAAATATTAATTTAAAGCCAATAAAAAACCCCGAAACTTACGTTTCAGGGTTTTTCACGAATTTTGGTGGGATGGCGTCAATTGAACTGATAAAACAAATAATTGTTTTTTAAAGTTAATTTCAATTCAAAAAATAACAGTGTACACAATAGTGTACAAATTATTTGTTACTAGGGCATTTCTCTGAGTTTAGTTGTCATGCTGGGTGACGAACTCAGGAGTTAAAAACACTCCTTTTAGTGGATCGGATTATGAGGCTCGTTATTTGGCTTTAATAAATTTATTGAGCGCAAAACCATATTTGGTGATTGGATTTTAAATCTTGAATTAACTTAGCCGTTCAAGTGGCTGATTAAGAAGCTTGGTCGCGTTTTAAGTGTGAGCAAGTTATAAAAATCACGAAATACTTTCGATTGCAGATACGTGCATCCAGTCGCGTGTACATTGCCGAAGTTGAGGATTTAGATGGTGGGGGGTATCCCTATGTTCAGGTTATTTGCAGAAGTAAACCGCCCGAATAATCGCACTGTAGCTCTATTGGGATTTTAAGCCTTAAAACCATATTTGAAGCATCCCTCTCGCGCGCGCGTGTTTGTTGCAAAACGCGATTTTGCGCTTTGTTGAATACCGTTGCTCAATTTTGAGCTTTGCTTTTAAAACATGGATTTAGCCAACGCAATTTTGCGCTCACCTTTGGTTTCAAATGTTAATCCGGCATTGGACGCACCTAAAACCCGATAAAACCTTATCAATTCTTATCATTTGCTCTTAATAAAACGTAATCTTTTATCTAGGTAGCTACTACGAATTTCTCGTAGTAAGGCACTGTATTTAAAACGTGGAATTGTTTTTTAACTTTCGCCAGTGATGAAGCTTAATAGACATGTTTCCCTTGATGTACCTTGATGAAATGAGATTCCTTAAAATAGCGATAAACCTTGTTGTATATAGCTTCAAGGTCATTTTAATGGTCTTTCTACTGGTGTCCTATCAAGGATAGCTGAATAAACGTTGTAAAGAATAATTTAAGGCCGTTTTGTTTTACGTAGTTTTACGAAATCAATTTCATTAAATTCCTGTATGCCTTGCTATGACTGGCATAGATGGCATTTTTCATAAATACGCCGTAAAGCAAAAATTAATTAGATGAAATAAGCCATTCACGTTGATGGAATAGAAAACTATCCATGTTTTTAGGCATGTTTTTTAATTGATTACTGGGGAATATTGCATGCCCCTAGAACGACAAATCCGCTTTACTTGTTGGACGTAGTTGGACAAAACAAGGTTCTAGTTGAATCGCTATACTCCCTATATAGCTTAGATTTGAGTTGGTTTTTTAAGGGCTTTTTAGTTTGCCTTGTCCAACAAGATTTAAGGCTATTTTGTGATACGTAATGCTATAGATTAAGAGATATAGAAATCTCCCTATTAGATTTCAAATCTATAAGGGTGAATTTCCGATTCAACAACCTAAATTTGTTATACGTAGTTATACGGATTTACCTTGACATACCTTGACGAAATACAGTTTTAATAAAATGGCTGTAACGCCTACATATAAAGGCTTTAGCATGGTTTTTATAGTGCTTTGTAGTCGGTTGCTGTCAAGGTAAATCAAAGGTGTGTCGTATATCTAAATTTTCCCTTTCTTGTACGACGTAGAACGACAAAACAGGGGGTATGAATAAACTACAATCCAAAATAGAGGACTTTTTTATACTGTGTAATTGAACATCTCTTAATATTCAATTTCTATTCAGCTTCACAGAATAGATTCTTTTACATCAACTGCTTGATTAGTAATTTCTTTCAAAAGAGCTTCTAATTTTTTAAATTTTTCATCATATTTTTGAAAATTTTCTAAACGATTTTTTTGGTTATACTCACTTTCAATTGAATTTTTATCTCGAGCTATTCTGAAAGAAAAATACTCTAATATATGTAAGTCATCTAAAATTTTACTAGCTAAGTTATCAAAGGTAACTATCAATTCTTGATAAACATTTATTTTTTCATTTTTTATTAAAAATTTACCATTCATTCTTCTTAATTCTATAAGTTCCCATAATAATCTTTGACGATCCTCTCTATTTCTAAATTCGTTCGTAGTTATCTCTTTTTCCATGATAATTTTAGCATGATAAAAACCAAACCCATTTTTAATATGGAATGATAAGTCATTTAAATCATCTAAAAGCTGAAGTGTACTTTTTATTTTGTGTTCACTCCGCCAATCACTAAAAAGAACAAATGCAGCTACCGGCGCAAGGAAGGCAGCACCTAAAGTAAGAGCATCTTTTATAACGTCATATGCAACAGATCGATTAAAGTCATACTCATAAATTGGGTAATTGCTTTTCAGAAAGAATGCCATCACCATGTACGAGAATATCCCTATAACAGTCCAAAATCCGACTTGCCTTATCTGTTTTTCTAAAGTTTTCTTTTTCATAAATTCCCCTTCGTATTTCAAGATACCAGTCCCATGCAAAAGGATACCCCCATTTCATAGTACCGGTATCTTTTGGCGGTACTGGCTTCCGGTAAGAGCCCCATGGCATATCAAATGTAACCCTTTCGGATTTTAAATCTGATAGGGATGTATTCAACTTATTGTTATCAAAACAAAGCTCAAAATTGAGCATCCATGCCAGGTGAATATAATGTGTTGTTTTTACAGGTAAACGCAAAAGTGCGTTTTGTCTAATTAGACTGCACCGATCTAAAGCTGCTTATTCAGTTATCACGATTTCCATGATAGTTGAACCTGCATGGTGATAATGACCATTCAGCTATCTAATGAGATATGGTCACATAATTTTTAACATGTATTAAGGCCATCAATTAACTATTGAATAATAGTAAGCCGTCCCTTTGCTTATACTTTTTTAATATTAAATTTCAATTCTTTGAATTTGCTATGTAAACATACTGTGTATTGATATCACTACATGAGTAGGCCAAAAAATAATTGTAATAGCTGACCTCAACGCTATTTTTATACTAATACTAAGCGTTAAATTATATAAATAAATCTTATTAGAGATATGGTTTAATTATTAAGTTACCTTTCAATAACTTAAGATATCGAAATCAAAATGACTGATGATCAAAAACATGACACTGATGATGTACGTGAAATAATAGCATCCACATTGGACATAGCTGAAGAAAGAGCTATGTCTTTAAAAGAGTTTCAGCGAATCTTTAAGACTGTGGGTAGGAACTTAAGTGGTCGCAAATTTTCTGATTTACAGCAAAAATTATCAGCTATTTATGATTTGGAAAAATTAGAAAAGTTACAAGAAAAAATATCAGATACTGTTAATAGACATATCTTATTTGATGACAAATTTATTACTGTTTATCAAAATGTGAAAAATATTGCTGAAATTAAACAAAAATTAGATTCAACTTTTGAAAGCCATCAGCCAGATCTTGAAGTAGAGTCACAAGTAAACAAAAGAACTTTTTATCCATTTCAAAGATATGACATCCGAGAAGATCTAATTATTTCATATCAATTTTCCCAAGTACGAGAATTAACAGTTAGACAAGAAATCGATACGGATGATCTAAAAGATAGTATTAGTGAATTGTATAGCTCTGTTTTTGGCTTTAAAACTACAGAGTTAAGATGCTTTGATTCAGTGATACTAGATGAGGAGCGGAGTCTATTAATTATTTTAGTAGATCTAGCTAGAGTTATGCCAAGGAATGAACTTAACGTAATTCATAGCAATTTTTCTCATTTCATTAAAAAAGAATTAGGTTTAGAAATCATGCAAAAATATGATTTTCTAGCTGCCCCATTAGATTTATTTCCATGTATTCAAAAATTTTATGATGAGACTGTCGATAATATCAGTGGTGTAACAGAGATCTATTTCACAACTACTGAAGGTACAGCTCATCACGAAAAATTACGTGGAGCTAGCGTTGATATCAGACAAGTTGTGTATCATGAATCTGGTGTTAATGGTTTAAAAAATACAGAAGTTGACGGTGTGAAACTTGATGAAACTATTACACCGTATCGGATAAGTAAAAAATACTATAATAGGGATATAGAAATTTCATTAAATAGTAGCTATAACGCTTTAAGTAATATTAATGGTAGCCATCTTTACAACGCATTTGTAATTGGTAGCCGATCTTATGAGGATATTGAGTTTGTTCTCAATAAGCTTTTAACATTAAGGTAATTTGACAATGACACGCTCTCAATATTTGTTAGAGCTAAAGCAAAATTTAGAGTTTCAGTTGAAAGATGTCTCAGCTGAAATGTTGAGTGCGTGTCTTAAAATGATTGATTACATTTCGATTGCCCCATCCAAGAAAAACCATCTAACTTTTGCAGACCTTTACAAGCGCGTAGATTCATCCACTTCAGAAGATATTTTCTATAGTGCTGTATTTTTTCTAACAAAAGACAACATTGATGTTCTGTCGCAAAAATTTGAAGCTTATAATTCCTTAGTTAGTCGATTTGAAATAGTTGATGATGCTGATGATGTAAGTGGGATATTAGATTCTATTACCACTGGCGAATACATCCATCCTTTGAATGGGGAGGTCTTAACAGCTGAAGAGTTTAATCAACAAGTGCTAACTTTCTTTTCCCCATCAATATTATTTGTGAGTAATTTGAATGCTCACTAACCCAGGCTTATTAGATCCTCGGGTTATTAAATTTATGACTCGACTACAACCAACATCCTATCAGGCCTTCATAGATTGTCTTTATACTGATTTAGATGAAATTTTAAGAGAGATACAGGCGAGTCGAAAAATAATAGCCCAAAAATATCCTATAAGTGATGCGAATAAAGAGGCGCTAAAAGTATTTGAAGATGATATTAATACTCAAATAGTTAGAGACTTAAAGATCTTAAATTATGACGCTGCTCATGATAAATTTGATAATGGTCATGTAGATATTCATGTGGAATTATCTGGTTATCCATATAAATGGTTTGGTGAGTCTAAAATATGGAATGGTGTCACAAAAATTGATGGCGGATTCAAGCAACTATTAGAAGACTACTCCACTGGAGAAAAAAATGAAAAATGTGGTGGTGTATTAATTTATGTTGTTAATACGACCCAATCGACAAATAAAATTTTAAGAGCATGGTATAACGAGTTAGAGGCTGCAGGAAATGATCCAGCCCGTAATACAAATTTGGAGGGACTTGAACTAACTTGGCCACATGATGACATTAATCTTTTCTATAGTACTCAAGTACACCCACATTCTGGTTTAAGTGGATATAAGGTAAGGCACTGTGTGTTAAACCTAAAGTCTATTCGAAAGCCAGCAGATAAGATCAAAAAACCAAAAAAAACTAAAAAGTAGAAATATCTTAAGCCTCCTTAATTAAAATAAAATTTATAAATCACTAATAAAAGCTCTCCATATTTAGGGAGCTTTCGATCAAAGCAATTGCATCTCATCTGCTCGAATCTCGGTTATTTCCTTTTCCGCCCCTTTGCTGTCCTTCCACTTCCTTGTACGCAATGAGCCTTCGATATACACCTTTCCGCCTTTCTTGAGGTACTTACTGGCAATCTCGGCTAAACGGTTGCTGGTGGTGATTCTATGCCACTCTGTAGCTTCTTTACGCTCACCTGTGGTCTTGTCTTTCCAAAACTCAGTAGTTGCAACGCTGAATGTCGTAACGCTGCCACCGTTGGAAAATTGTTTAGTTTCAGGGTTAAGACCTAACACACCCATGACAGTAACTTTCTTTACGTTTGGCATTGTTCAATCTCTTAATATGCTTGTACTTGTATATGTGTAATTTTAGGTGGACATGGTGGACAAAGTGGACATTCACTTCTATATACATGATTTTAAATAATTAAATCTGTCCACCCATAGGAAAAACAACATATAAAAAAAGTGGACATTAAAATCATAGTAGGTGGACAAGATATATTTACCTTGAATCATGTCCACCTTATGTCCACCTATTAAAATATGTATATTTATATAAAGTGGACATAATAATATCTATATATAGCAATACATTAACTATAAATATTTTCTTTATGTCCACTATGTCCACATCGTCCACCCTATAAAATCTATTTTCAGATTTCACTATCTGAGTTCTGCATGGCCTCAGTGCTAAAGTGCATCATTCTCGGCCGTGTGCCGTCAGGTAGATTGACGCTAGACTTTTTCACATATAGTTTCTTGCCTCCCTCGATAAACTCTTTAATCCAGCCATGTTTGATTAAGACTTTTTTAACATTCGCCTCGTTCATGCCTATGCACATTTCCTTTTTAAACATGGTCGGCGATACAAGATAGACTTTATCATCAGGATCGTAATACCCAACGCGGTTATGAGTGCGCGGACGGATTACTTCGCCGTCTGCCTGTCTGATTACGGTTAAGTCTTCAAAACGGCTCGTTCCGTTGGATTCAAAAAAGGCTTTGATATGTTCAAGAATCTTTGTTTCTTCCATATTCTCGCCACCGCCTAGACTATTTAGCCAAGTATTAAAACATTGCGCTACGGCTTCAAATGCGCGTCCTTGCTGCCAGCTTGTAATGCCTGCCAGTGTTGCCAGCTCTCCAGCCACCGCCACCAATGCAAAACGGCGTAAAACGCGGTTAGCTTGTCCGTTCTTTGCTTGGGTGTGCTGCTCAATAAAGCTGTCTAGTAATTTCTGGGCCTGCTGCATTACTACATCTTTATCACTGGTCAGATACTCAAGCCATTTGATGCCAGCATGTCCGTAATGCTTCGCAGCAAGCTCATTAATGCGGTTGCCCAAATCGCTTGAATTGCTGCCATAGTTGACACATTCAAATACGCCGTATCCTTTGCCTGCATCACTAGGGATATGGGCGAACCTAAGCAATAAACCTGCATCTAGCTCGATACCGCCACGCCGTAAATGTTCCTCGAGGGTGACTTCGCCAGTGGACGTATACATCAAGTTGAATTGCTTAGAATCCCTATTTTTGCCTGTCTTGCTGCTTCGTGATTTACCTTGCCCACCAGTAAGCATATAAACAATATCCGACACGGCCTTAGGGGGCGCCTGTCGCAATTCATCAAGATTTAGAAAGCTATCGTTTCTTAATTCGGCTTCGTTCTCCAGGGCATTGTCTGTGGTGCGCCATTGTTTCGATACTTCTCTAGGATTGCCCCACACGCTACACGCTGCTTTTGTAATGGTACTTTTTCCATCGGTAGATGAGCCATAGATATGAAAGCCACCACTCTCTAAGTTTAATGGCGCAACCAATTGTCCCGAAAATGCACAAGAAAACGCCAGTACACCCAGTGCATGAGGCTCTATCAAGCGGCTTAGTTCTTGCCATCCTGCAAGGCTGCCATGCACGGCGTAGGGGTTTTTCATTTCACTATTAAATAAAAGTTCTTCTCCGCTAGAATCGCCATATGTTTTGCTTGGCGTAACGTATGAATGACCATGCCATCCGGTACGGTCAACACATCGAAAACGCTTTTCTATTGGATAGTCCTGAATGTAGTTAATAAATACATTCTTCTTATTTGGTTGTCGTGGTGGCATTAATCCATGATTGGCAATGATCTTTAATGCTTCTTGTGCTTCACCCATGAAATGCTCATAGGGAATGAGTAACGTATGCTGAACATTGTCTTTATCATTAAACTGAATTACACGCTTCCAGTTATTATTATTCAAGCTTCTGGCTTCACCTAATATAATTGCTGAATCAGATATTCTGGTTCTAGTACGTTTAATACCGCCTTCTCCATCATCATGTTCCTTCACTAGATATAAGCCATCCATAAGGATATTTAAATATTCGCCTTCCTTGATCTTAAATGGTTTAGCTAAGTGTCCTTTTGCCAGGCTCTTGGCTTGATCTATCGCCACCTTAATCATGCTGTCTAGCTCATCTTGAAGCATAGCAATGTTTGGAGGTTCAGGAATAAATGCCATTTTGACATCCATACCACTGTAACGCCGTTGTATAGCATCTTGCTGATGGACTGGGGCTATCACACATAGATCAGCATGTGCTTGCATCAATGTCTTGAGGGTATAAGCATTAATCTTATCTGATTGATACGGTGCATAGATTGGATACGCTGTTTTAAATGCAAGATGAATGTCATCCGTCACAATCAAAGGTAATTCATTCAACTTTGACCGGTTGAAATACAAACCGCCATGGCCGAAAACAATATCCTTAAAACCTTTAATAGTTGGGTTAGTGAATACTGCACCTGTAGGCTGTAAATGCTCGTTGTATAGATCAAATACGGCTAAACCATATAGGGCATTATCATCAGCTTCTCCATATTGGGTGGCTTTCTCAATCACTGAACGGCGGATTTCTACAGGACAACCACCCACCATTTCAGCCATTGCACCGTGTAGTGGATTATTGTTAAATAATGGGACTGTATGTTCTTCAAGTGCTTCAATTATTGAATGACTTGCACCATTGCCCACTTCCTCCAGTGGGCTTTGTTGTGTTTGCGGGGTAATATTTGAAATGCTGCCCTCAAACATATCAGGCTTGGTATCCCAAGCGGGTTTAATGTTCATTGTCCCCCCTCCTTACCCATGCCATTCTTTTTTATATTTCTCTGCCTGCTCTGCATGATAGCTGTGACGTTTTTCGGCAATATACTGGTACATATCAATGACATTTTCCAAAGCATAAAAGCCCAAAACATCCTTACCACCAAGTTCGGCTTTTATTTCTTTTAAACGATTTTTAATATCTGAAATTGCTACTTCCATCCAGTTCATATCAAATTCAGCTAATGATTGAATGTCCCATAAATCGCCTGCATCATAAGTTTTAGGCGTGTTTTTAGCGTTTTGGTTATTCATAGTAATTACACTCCCCATACTTTTTTAAGCATTGAGGAAATGCGTTTAACCAATCCTTGCTTTTGTGCAAAGTCAGTAGACTGGATACGCTGGCGTGTAATTTGATGGATATTTTTAGGCATGATTAATGCGCTCCTTCGTTTTTTAAAAGAGCTTTGCCATTCACGACCAAATGAGGGTGGCAAAGCTGAAAAGGGTTGGTCGACAGGGAACAAAGGAAACCTGCACACCCGAAGGTGTCCCTCTCCAGCTTCGCCATAGAGATATGCGAACGCATAGAGATATTACGCACAAAAAAAGCCCGATAAGCGGACTGTGCGCCTTTGTTACATTTATAGCCGACCAAAGCTAACTTTGAGATTTTGCTCAAAGCCCGATTAATATAACCATACTTGGGCATGTTGGCAATATCGAATAATTCATTTTTCATTATTGGCCCTTACTGCACACGGTTGATATGAATATTTGAATCAATCAAAACGCCGTCATTTGATAATCCGACTTGCTGGCGGTTATCCATCATCTGCAATAAACACTGTTCTGCTTCTTCAAAGCTAATGCCGAAATGCTTTGCAATGTCCTCTAACTGGTACATGGGTTCGCCGTCATCCGTATAACCGCTTGGTGGTGGCAACAGGTTTAATTCCTTCGCCTTTTGGTGCATTTCCGCTTTGATATGCTCAGGCGTGTAGTGCATTGTCAAAATGAGGGCCTGCTCAGTGATGGGGTGATGTTCCCCATACTGGGCCAGCATTGCTTTGTAATGGTCAAAGGCTTTGAAAAATTCAGGGTTTACATACTTATTCATGGTGTAACCCATCAAAAGCAATCTGTAAATTTGCTTTGCATGTTTGGATACGCTTGGCGTTTAAATGCTTTTCATATTTACGGCGGTGCATACCTAAACTATGAAATGTACCTTTATCCTTAGATACTTTCTCTTGCATACATAAACGGTTCAATTCTTCATAAGCTGACTGTCTAGCAGAATATGAACCGGTTTTTCTAATTGACGGCAATACCTCAGCAAATACCCAGTTTTGGAAATTCAACGCTTCGGTTTTATTAGATCGAAAGATGATGCGATATAAATTCGGCTCATTAATAAATTTGAGTTTTTGAATACCGCCATTGGTAGGGGTGTGGTAATCCGCCACACCCTTTGAATCTAATGCACCATTTCGCTTAGGGGTTTCGTTTTTAACATCCCCCCTTTGAATCTGTAATAAATCAGATGATCTTGAAATGTCCAAAGCCTTACATACATCGGTTAAACAAAACCACGGTTCTTGATTATCATCTAGGACAATACGAACGGATCTGGATTTAAAATCGAAATGGGTTACGGCGTTCATGCTGTCACCTCTTTTAATTCGTATCGGGCATGAGTGCCTTTGCTGTTTAGGTTTGGCTCTTGGTGGGTCACAATGTTATGACCTAATAGGCGTAAACGCTGAATAACAGCACTTAGGCGGTAACAATCGCATAACTCTATGGCTTCAGCTTGGCTTAGGGTCTTGCCTTGTTTGAGATAATCTAGGATGACAGTTTGATGGTTCATGGTTATGCCTCCATAGCTGCAAGGCTTTGTTTTTGGTTGTTATGCCACTCTACAAGCTCGGCATAGTCGAAATAGACTGGAGCCTGTTTGGTAGTACCTATTTTTATTGCTTTCGGGAAAGTTTCATCTGTACGCTGAATGTGACGCAATGATTCACGGCTTATGTCCAATAGTTCACAAGCGGTTTTGAATTGAACGCGGATAGGTTTAATAGTCATAAAAAAGCCCATATACAAAAGAATATGGGTTTAGTATGGGTTTTATTTTGTTATTAAAAAATATAAATTAATCACCTAAATGTATGAATTTAAAAAACTAAAATATTAATTAGTCGGACAAAAATATTATTTTTCTTCGCAAATTATCACTATAGCTAAAAAAGTATTATTTTAATAAGATGTAATTATTACTTTGATAAAAGAAAATATTATTTTTGTTCTTGAGAAAGTATTTTTTTCATAGCTGTGCTGGCCTCATCTTTGGCCGTAGTTCTAACTTTTATCAGATTTGAAAAGTGTATAGCGTTGGTCGGTGTATTTTGTACACCGTAGTGCTGTCCATATTCCTCAAGGCAATCGGCAACTCTTTTCTGTTTTGTACCCTCAAATCTGCCAACTGTATTTAAATCATGATGTATTCTTAGAAGCAAGGCGTATGCTGGGATATAGTTCGGATTACTTGGATTTAAGAGATAGGTATTATTAATATCCTTTTCTTGCTGGATAGGTAGCTCTAGTGCAGGACTTTGACCAATCATACTTATTAAATAGGCGCATTGCTTTTTATAAAAATTATCATCATATTCATGGCAGTTTTTGGCAATATAAGCACGACTATTATTAATCAAGGCATCGCCAATATCTAAGCCAAGCTCCTTCAAGCTCATTAATATTACATACCTAGAAAAGCCTACGTAATCACTATAAGGGTCGCAATCTTCGCCACTAGCAATAAGCGACAACGCTTCAATTGGGCAGTTATAAAAATCATTATCGCTATGTTCGTATTCGACAAGTGTATATTCATTTTTAAGGACTAGCTTTTTGGCTGCATTCAAAATTTGTTTATTGTTTATAAGCCATTGCGCGGACTTTTCTAAGGTAGTTTTTTCAAGGTCGGCAAAAATCTCTAGCAACTCATTAACTGAAATAAATTGCTTTGGAATATTATCCAAATCTTCATTAGCACCAATCAAAACCGCCTCCCAAGCATCCCCCAAAGTAGCTAGGTAAACAAGTTGGGGACTTGCTTGTCGGCTGGCCTGCCTATACCTAGTAATCTAAATATAAACGATATTTACCTATATTTGTGCATTTATTGGCTAATAGTTCGCCATATATTGTCATTTAGCCTTTTTAAACTGAATAATCCTTTGATCTGCAATTTCTTCTAAATGATTCGCATACCATTGCAGCATGATTTTTCTATCATCTAAATATTGAGCCTTGTTATATACGCCTGCCACGCCATCCTTTACGTGTGCCAGTGCTGCTTCAATATGACGTTCATCAAAACCACGATTGTTTAACAAGGTGCTGGCAATGTGCCTAAATCCGTGCGGTGTTTGTCTACCTTCATACCCCATACGGCGCAAGGCCATAATGAAAACTGTGTCCGACTTTGGCTTGCTCTTGTCTGATCTGCTCGGAAATAAATACTCAGAATTGGTTTCGTAAGTTTTTAACTCATTTAGTATGGTAATAGCTTGCCTAGGTAAAGGCACTACATGCTCACGGCGTTTCTTCATGCGCTCGGCTGGTATATTCCATATCCCTTGATTCAAGTCGAACTCCTGCCACTTGGCTTCCCTTAGCTCGGTAGGTCGACAGAACAACATGGCCAAAAGCTGCAAGCCCATCCGAACGTCCATAGTTGGGTAGCTATTAATGGCCCTCAATAGTGCTGGTAACTCCTGTTCACTCACATGTGACATATTTTGTTTTACGCCCTGCTGTAGGAACTTTTGCAGCCCCTCTAATGGGTTGTAATCAATACGGCCTGTCACCTTTGCAAAATCGTATATATCACGACACATGGCCCGAACTCGGTTTACCTGTTCATATATTCCTTGATGTTGCTGAATACCTTTTAAATGATTCATCCATTCAATCGGCTTAATGCTGGTGTACAAGCGTTTACCAAAAATGGGAAATATATGTTTTTCCAATGCACCCTTGTTTCGGGTCATGGTGTCCTTTACCCAAGTATTTGCTTTGGTATCCAGCCATTCACGGGCCAATACTTCAAAGGTGGCATTATTTTGCTCAAGCTCTTGGCGTTTACGTTCTTGCTTGGTAATGATTGGATTATCACCTTGTGATATATCCTTGATTATCTCTCTAGCCTTCTTCCTTGCGCCTGCTCCTGATAATTCAGGATAAGTACCGATACCCAGCCATGACCATTTACCATCTGCTTTTTTATATCTGAATAGCCATGCTTTTTTACCATCAGGCTTTACACGGAAATATAAGCCTTCGCCGTCCAGCTCCCGATATTCTTTTGATTCCGGTTCAAGGTTAGCTAGTACGGTATCTGATAACGGTCTACGTTTGATTTCTGTTCTTTTCATGGCTTGTACACCAGCGAGTTCAACAAAATGTGCAATGTACAAGGCAGTGTACACGGTGCATGTACACTATGGCTAGTTATATTTAGTTATGTTCAGGCAAGAAAAAAGGCCCAATCCCTTTAGAATCAAGCCTTTTCGTTTTAAAACTTGGCATATTTTGCCATGTTTTGTTAGGTATTTGGTGGAGATGGCGGGAGTTGAACCCGCGTCCGCCAGCACTACACTCGAGAATACTACATGCTTAGATATCGTCTATTGTTTTAACACCAAGTGACCCGACGAACAGGGTACAAAGTGCGATCCTCTAAGTTTGGTATAAAGCCCCGAAGCTTGACTCTATACGGACTTGTGTGCGTGCGCTACGGTCGGGTTCCTAAACCACAAGTATTCTAGGAAGCGGACAAACTGCCCTTAGGCAGCTAGAGCGTAAGTTTCGTCGTTTGCGACTATTAAAATGCAAATTTTATTTACGAGAGAAAATGCGCTCTCGGCATGCATCTATGAGTTTCATCACCGGCGTCGAAGCCAATAACATCCCCATGAATGTCTGAACATCATAGCATAACTAAAATAAAATGCTGTGCAATTTATCAACAGTCTGCTACTGATGAACATATTTACATAATGGAGAGCCTTTTGTTTTTTTCAAGGGCCACATAAAAAAGCTGCCAAAAATGACAGCTTTTTTTAAAGTGTGGTCTATAAAGCACCATTGCCTAACACGATCCCTTCACGGCGTGGGTCTACCCCACCTGTGTATTTACTTTGATTATTTATATTTACTTTCATAATCGTTGAAATACCACTGGTTTGCGCAGTGTTAGAGATGCCATGCCCTTTTGCTTTTAAACCTTCAATCAGGTCAACTAAAGAAAGCTGCACATTCGAGCTATCTACATTGGTGTTTTTACTATTGGTCGCACCAAAGTTAACAAGTGAAGTGGCCTGCTGTGCATTTAAATTCCAGTCTAATGCACCTACCAAAGTTTTAACCACATATTGAATGATGGTACCGCCACCTGGTGAACCTGTTGCCATATAAAACTCATCTGGCGTGGTGCCTTTAAACACTAAAGTTGGCGCCATAGTACTACGTGGGCGTTTGCCCCCTTCTACACGGTTGGCAACTGGTGCCCCAGTGCTATCATAAGGGTTCGCACTAAAGTCAGTTAACTGGTTTGACAGCAAGAAACCATCCACCATGTGGAATGAACCCATGCTCGATTCAACAGTCGATGTCATTGAAACCACATTGCCATAGGCATCTACAATCGTGAACTGAGTCGTACCATGTTCAACAGTCGTGTCGACACCCGCTGCTGTATTGAAATTACCCGCTGGAGCAACGCCCATACTTTGGTTCGGGTTAATTAGTGCTGCACGTTGTTTTAAGTAATTTTTATCAATAAAGCTTGCAATACCCTGTGCTGGTAAAGCGACAAAGTCAGTGTCTGCCACATATTTATCGCGGTCGGCGTAGGCCAAACGTTCTGCTTCAGACACTAAATGCACACCCATCACATCTGGCACACCACCTTCATTTTCAGGGTTTTTAGGTGGGTAAAGCGACATATCAAAGTTTTCTAAAATACCCAGCGTTTGCGCAACCGCAATCCCTCCCGAAGATGGAGGTGGCATGGTACATACATAGAAACTATCACGGTAAGTGGTACAAATTGGAGTACGCTTTTTCACTTCATAGTTTGATAAATCCTGTAAGGTCATCAAACTTGGCGTAATTGGAGTTCTTGCTGGGTCATCCCCTACCGTTTGGCCTGCTTTTGCCACAATCGCTTGAGCAATTGGCCCAGTGTGCAATGCATTTGCCCCTTGTACAGCAAGTGCTTCAAGCGTTTTTGCATATTCTTTATTGGTCATGATTTCACCCACTTTTCGTGGTAAACCATCTGGGTAGAAATAGGTCGCCATTGCATTTGCATCGAGCGCCAAGCTATTTGCATTACTTGCAATGGCATCTGCCAAACGCCCCGGAATACGGAAACCGTTGTCAGCTAAACCAATGGCTTCATCAAACAACTGGTTCCATTTGAGTTTGCCGTGTTCTTTTTGCGCTTGTTCAAGTAAACGCATCACACCCGGCACACCAATCGAGCGACCACTACGGCGCGCACTTGGTACAGGTGCTGGTGAATTTGGGTCATCCATATTTTGGCGAATTAAATAATATGGGTTAGCTGCGGCGGGTGCGGTTTCACGACCATCATAAGCCGTGACCTGTTTGGTTTTGGCATCGTAATACATCATAAAACCACTACCGGCAATGGTACTCGACTGTGGCTCGACCAAACCAAGCACGGCTTGTACTGCTACGGCTGCATCAACTGCACTACCGCCGGCTTTTAAAACATCACAGCCTGCTTTTACTGCAAGTGGCGTGTTGGCCACCACCATATATTTATCTGCGTATTTAACCGTGTTACCGAGTCTATAACCCGAAGCACCTTCAGGCGCTGCTGGGTCACCATTTTGGTTTGAACCGACCACCACGCTTGAACCGTCTTGGGCCAGTTTGCTACAACTGGTGGGGTCGTTATCTACAATTAAATTGGGCGGGGTTGTATTTGAATCATCCTTGGGCTGATCTGACGAGGAGTCATCTCCACATCCTTGTAATAAACCGACTGCTAATAAACTACTGAACAAAAATGAATATCTTTTATTCACGTGATAACTCCAATATATACGCCTGCCTATCCATGCAATTGCCATGCAAGCTTCTTTGTTTTCAGGTCTTCAGTTTTTAATCTTTGATAAAAATAAAGTTTTAATAATATTAAATGATTGAGGGTATTTATTTTGTGCTCTGTGTGATGTCTCCTTGCTTATTATCACACTCTTTTATAACTGATTTGCCCAATTCTGGCATGCTTTATTTCTTTAAACACAGGCAAAATTTCCTATTTATAAACTCGCTCATTTTGTAGTAGGCCTAAAAAAAGCACCTCCGAAGAGATGCTTTTTTGATGTTTAGTGAGAAGGCATGCCGCTAACCTGTTTGGGTTTTGGGCACAGCCAAATCACCAGCCCCGCAAAGACAAACACCATCGCAAATAGCAAAAATACATGGTTTGCCGACATGGTAATCGCTTCTTTATCGACAAGGTTTGAAATAATTCCTAAGGTCGAGTCAGCCGTAAACCCATTTTGCAAAAGTGTGTTTTGTACTTCAGTCGTATGAAGGTTTGATACCATTTCACTACGTGCAACTTTGGCGTGGTCATCCCACACGGTCACCGCAATTGACGCACCAATCGCCCCTGCCATAGTTCTTAAGAAGTTCATGAGACCCGCAGCAGATGCAATCTCTTGCTGGAGTACTGAACCGAGTGCAATATTCGACAGTGGAATAAAGAAGAACGGTACAGCAAAACCTTGCAGAATTTGTGGCCAAGCCAGTGCCATAAAGTCGGCGTCTGTGGTCCAGAATGCCCGCATTAAGGTCACACCACCCAGCAAAATCAAACCGAAACTCGCCAGTGCCCGTGGGTCATGTTTGGTCGAAAGCTTTGCCACAATCGGTGACATGGTCAAACTACCAAAGCCCATGGTTGCAGTTAAATACCCGGCCCACGTCGCGGTGTAGGAAAGGTTCATTTGCAGCCACTGCGGAATCAGTACAATACTGCCAAAGAACGCGCCAAAGCCAAGCGACAAGGCCAGTACCGAAATAGCAAAGCCCCTATGCCTAAAGACTTTGACATCCACGACGGGATGCTTATCGGTCAGCTCCCATATGAGGAATACCACAAAGCCTATAGCGGCAGTCAAGCCTAACACCACAATGCTGGTGCTATTAAACCAGTCGCGTTCGTGCCCCAAATCGAGCATGAGCTGTAGCGCACCAATCCACAAAATTAACAGACCTAAACCGACGGTATCGATTCTTAAAGAAATCGTTTCTGTTTCGGCAGGTTTAAGCAAACGGATTGCCGCTAAAACACAAACAATGCCGACTGGTATGTTAATAAAGAAAATCCAGTGCCAAGACAGGTTATCACTAATCAGACCACCCAAAATTGGTCCTAAAATTGGTCCAACGACGGTAGTCATGGCCCATAGACCCATCGCCTGTGCATGCTTTTCTTGAGGGAAAATGCGCATGAGCAAAGTTTGACTGAGTGGCATAAGCGGGCCACCGCATAGACCTTGGCCAATACGGAAAAACACCAGCATCCCTAATGAGTTTGCTAGGCCGCACAAGAAAGAAAAAATGGTAAAACCAATCAGACCAAAAATAAAAACCCGAACGGTTCCAAAGCGCCCTGCAAGCCAACCTGTTAAAGGTACACAAATCGCTTCTGCAACAGCATACGACGTAACAACCCATGTTCCTTGTGTACTTGAAACGGCAAGGTTACCGGTAATATGCGGTACAGATACGTTAGCAATGGTCGTATCGAGCACGACCATAAAGTTCGACAAGGCAATAACAAACGCTGCCAGTATTAAACGGCCACCGCTTAGTTCGGCAAAAGGTGTTTGCGTTTTCATAAGCGTTTACTTCGCAGATAAGTCGACTTTTGCTTCCATCGACAAGCCAACACGCAGTGGGTGTTCAGCAAGTTCTTTCGGGTCAAGTGCAATACGAACCGGTAAGCGTTGAACCACTTTAATCCAGTTACCCGTTGCATTTTGAGCCGGAATTAAGGCAAAGGCAGAGCCTGTACCACCAGAGAAGCCCATCACTTTGCCGTGATATTCAACGTCATCGCCATATAAATCTGAAGTCAGCGTGACTGCCTGACCCGGACGGACTTTTTTCAACTGACTTTCTTTAAAGTTAGCATCTACATATAAATCATTAAGCGGCACAATCATCATCATGCTGGTGCCTGGTGCAACACGTTGCCCCACTTGAATATTACGACGCGTAACCACACCATCGACTGGCGCACGAATCACGGTACGCTCTAAATCAAGCTGAGCTTGTTCAACATGCGCCTGCGCAACTTGTACATCAGGTGTTGATGTTTCGCTTACACCCTGAATTAACGCTTCGTTTGCAGCTAAGGTACTTTCAGCAGCTT
The DNA here is from genome assembly GCF_034064985.1 of Acinetobacter pittii. NCBI lineage: Bacteria > Pseudomonadati > Pseudomonadota > Gammaproteobacteria > Moraxellales > Moraxellaceae > Acinetobacter > Acinetobacter pittii. The sequence goes on from NZ_CP139249.1 coordinate 2,928,722, forward strand.
TACGGCTTGAAGAGGCTTGCGCTAAACCAGCTTTGGCAAGCTCTAGCCCTGCTTTAGCTGTTTCAACTGCACTTTGTGCTTTAGTGAGCTCTTCTTTAGACACTGCACCAGAGGCAGCAAGCTGTGCACGGCGGTTTAACTCTAAAGCAGCTTTGTCATAATCTGCCTGTGCTTGAGCAACCTGTGCTTTGGCACTGTTAATTTCGTCAGCACGCACCACCACTTGAGAGTTTAAAGAACTACTGTTTGCCGCAGTTTGTTTGTATTGGCGTTTTGCTTTGGCAAGTTCTGCCTCAGCTTGAGCTAATGCAATTTTGGCATCACGGTCATCAATACGAACCAGCACGTCACCACGATGTACAGTTTGGGTATCTTTTACGACAACCTGAGCGACCTGTCCGCTCACCATTGAAGTAATTTGCGCGGTTTCTGCACCGACATAGGCATTATCCGTACTCACGGAATTATTTAAAAATAATGCCCAGATTGCATACAAAATAGCGGCGATCAATAAAATCAGCGCAAAAAAACCAAGAAATTTTTTGCGCTTGTTTTGATTGTTTTCATCCGAGGCAGATGTTGTTGGCACTGTTTCTTGTACATTGCTTTGTGCATCAGTCATGGTATGTTCCTAAAGATGAGTTGGCTTTGCCATCAATCTCGCACTACACCTTGTTATAGAGTTTTTATTTTTCTATGAACAAGACATACCGCATTGTCAAAGGAGCTAATTTTAACGCTAAAACCTCATAATATGAGAATAAAATTTTATAACTCATGCGTTCGTTCTAATTAAATTAATGTTTATCTCAAAGTTTTTATGAAAATTTTAGCTTTTCAAACACTAAAAAAAGCGCACTCGGCGCTTTTAAATGATTCAATTCATTGCTTAATAGGCATATGAAGCAATACCCGCAGCAATGGCTTTATCTTCATCATTGACCATGGTCATACGCATGGTGCAGCCCTTACGACCTAAACGTAGTACTTCGGCACGGGCAATAAAATATTTACCACGCCCCGGTGCTAAATAATCTACACGCATGTCGACGGTTGCCAAACGCGATACTTGTTTAATGGTTTCAGTTAAAGTTTCGGGAGTTGAACGGCGGTATAGGTGTTCCATTGCCACAATTCCACCAATACTATCGAGCAAAGTTGCAGCAACGCCGCCATGCAAAATCTGAAATGCCAAATTGCCAATCAGGTTGGGTTGCATCTCGATATAGCCTTCAATGTGCCCGTCCACCACACGCATAATCATTCCACTATGCTTAAAAAAAGGAGAGCTATTAAACGCCTTACATAATTGGTTGAGAACCACAGTTAAGTCAGTTTTTGCACCTAAATGGATGTTCCCAGTCCAATTTTTCTTTTCTTCACTCATACATTGCCTAAATTTAAAAGCATGATAAACGCCCATAATTTTGTACAAATCCAGCATTATGGGGCTACAATACAGCAGTCGGTTGACAGTAATGGAATATCCGCCAACCTATCCTAGTGTAATACCGAACATCGAGATTGTTATGACTTATACGTTCAATCGTCCTGCATTTCCAGCCACTCGCATGCGCCGTATCCGTAAAAATGAGCAATTGCGTGCGATGGTCAGCGAAACACAGCTCACTACCAATCACTTGATTTATCCAGTATTTGTATTACCAGGACAAAATCAAACCCAAGATATTCCAAGTATGCCAAACATTCAGCGTTTGTCGGCAGATTTGTTACTGAAAAAAGCTGAAAGACTTCTGGAATTGGGTGTATCAAAACTGGCTCTTTTTCCAGTTACCCCGCAAGAAGATAAAAGCCTCACCGCAGAAGCTGCATGGCGTGAAGATGGTTTAGTACAAAGCACATGTCGTCTGCTTAAAAAAGAATTACCAGAAATGGTGTTAATTACCGATGGTGCACTCGACCCTTACACCACACATGGTCAAGACGGCATTATTGATGAAACTGGCTATGTGCTAAACGATGAGACTGTAGAATGCTTAATTAAACAAGCGTTAAGTCACGCAGAAGCAGGTGCCGAAGTGATTGCTCCAAGTGACATGATGGATGGCCGTATTGGCGCAATTCGTCAAGCTTTAGAAGCCAATGGTCACATCTACACCAACATCATGGCCTACTCTGCAAAATATGCATCTAGCTTCTATGGTCCGTTCCGTGATGCTGTTGGCTCTGCATCCAACCTAAAAGGTGGTAATAAATATAACTACCAGATGGACTTTGCCAACCGTGCCGAAGCATTACATGAAATCGCGCTTGATATTCAAGAAGGCGCCGACATGGTGATTGTAAAACCGGGCATGCCATATCTGGATGTAGTACGTGAGGTGAAAGATACCTTTGGTATTCCGACATTCATTTACCAAGTGAGTGGCGAATACGCAATGTTAGCTGGCGCAATTCAAAATGGCTGGTTATCAGACTCAGTAATTTTAGAATCACTCATGTGCTGCCGCCGCGCTGGTGCAGACGGGATCTGGACTTACTTTGCAGAAACCGCTGCTGAAAAACTCAAGGAAATGAACTAAGTTCGCAGAGAAAGGATAACACTGCATGCATATTGCAATCATTGGCGCGGGCATAAGTGGATTAATGTCTGCGCTGGAGTTGGTTGAACAAGGCTGTAAAGTCAGCATTTTTGATCAACAACAAGCGGGACAAGCAGCCTCTTGGGCTGGCGGAGGTATTCTCTCTCCGATGTACCCGTGGCGCTATGTGCATGCAGTGAACCAACTCGCTCAATTTGGCAAAACCTCTTATCAAGCATGGAACCAAAAGCTTTACCCTGTTACAGGGATTGATTTTGAAATTCATGACACAGGCATGCTGATTTTTGATGAAGAAGATTTTGACGTTGGTTTGTCCTACGCAGAACAGCATCAAGAACCGATGCAGCGCTGTGAATATTTACAAAGAGATGCGCTAGAACAAGTTAATCCACATATTTCCGATCAGTTTCAAGAAGCCATTTATTTCCCTGAACTATCTAATATTCGTAATCCGCGCGTATTACAGTCCCTGATTCGCTATTTAAAACAACATCCAAATGTTGAATTTTTTGAACACACTCCTGTTAAAAAACTGATTCAACAAGGTGATGCCATACAAGCTCTACAAACCGAAGATGGTCGCAAACATACAGCAGACCATTTTGTAATAACTTCGGGCGCTTGGAGCCATTACTGGAACTCACAATTACAACTCAAAATTCCAGTCGAACCTGTTCAAGGTCAAATGCTGTTATTTAAAACCCCTGCTCACTGGCTACCGACCATGTGTATGAATCGAGTCATGTATTTGATTCCTCGTATGGACGGTCATATCGTGTGCGGGTCAAGCATGGCACATCGTGGTTTTGACACCTCTACCGATGAAACCACTCAGCACAATATTTTAGAAGCGTGTTTAGAAATGGTGCCTGAACTGGCCAATTTCCCGATTGTACAGCGCTGGGCAGGACTCAGACCAAGTTCACCAAATGGCGTTCCCTACATTGGCAAAATGCCCGAAATGGACAACCTCTGGGCAAACTTTGGTCATTTTAGAAATGGTTTGTGTATGGGCGCAGGTTCTGCACAATTGCTCCGTCAGCTTATGCTCGGTCAACCAACATTAGTTGATGCCAAAGCATATTCGCCAGAGCGTTTGCAAAATAAAATCTTAGCCTGAGGCGAGTATATTCTCTAAAGCCATTTTTAACTGAGGATAAGCAAACTCAAATCCTTCAGTTTGTAAGGCTGCGGGTTTGACGTACTGACCATTTAAGATCAATTGAGACTGTTCGCCCAACAAACAGCGAAAAACAGTGCTTGGTGCTGACAACAATGGTTTCTTATTCAAAACCTCTGCTGCTTGTTCAACAAAAGCTTTTTGAGTCACATTTTCTGGCGCTACCACATTGTGAATTTGAGCAGATTGAGGATGTTTAAATATAAACTCAATTGCGTTTAATACGTCTTCAATATGTACCCAAACCACAGGCTGACGACCATGACCAATTTGACCAACTAAATTGAGTCGAATCGGAAGTAACATTTTAGGCAAGATGCCACCGCCCTGCCCAAACACAACGCCTAAGCGAATAATTTTAGTATTTTGCTGAGCGTCTGCTAAAGCTGCTCGCTCCCACTCTTGGCAAAGCTCGGACATAAAAATAGGCTGTGGCGGGCTTTGTTCAGTACACACTTCTGCCCACTTTTCTTGATCATCTATTCCGTAATAACCAATTGCAGAACCAGACACAATTACTTCCGGAAAAATTTCAGACTGCTTGAGCCATGCATACAGTTTTCGGGTCGTATTTACACGGCTTTCAATGAGCTGTTTTTTATGTGACTCGGTCCAGCGTTTCTCGCCAATATTTGCACCCGCCAAATTCACCACATAATCAATTTGCCGTGTCGAAATATCTTCAAACTTTTGTATCCACTGCAAGGCAGGATGGTCAGATGTCTTTCCAGCCTGCCGTGTCGCCGCAATCACGTTATAATTTTTTTGCAGCAGGAACCTAATTAAATGCGTTCCAATAAAGCCACTGGCACCCGTAATTAATACATTCTTATTCATATTTCCTCCTAAGCTGAGGATTCAAGTTTTATTTAATTGTATAAGACTCATTTATATTTAAACGTATGAGTTTTCATAGTGATCTATTGCACATTAAACATTTTGTCAGCCATTCGCTGTGCTTGTTTGCCATAAAACCAATAGGTAATTAAATAAAGTGGAATAGCTAACATTAAAAGCATGATCACCATAATACTTAAGAACTGAGGTTGTTTGAGGTAAAGCATAAAGTTTTGCAAAATCTCAGGGTCTTTTCTTGAAAATAAAAACAGACCAAATAAAACACCACACAAGTTATAGCCCCAAAAAATTAGGGTAAAACCCAAAGTAAATTTCTTTTTTTCTGGTACAGTCGGGGCACGGCGTTCTTTCTTTAAAAATTTAAATAAGACAAAAATCATTGCGCCTAAATATGGAACGGCTGTTAAAATACCACCTACACTCGCTGGTAATAGTGCTGCAACAACACCTACAATTAAGGTGAGCACAATGCATAAACCAAAAAACCAGAGAAAGTAAGAACGTAATTTGGTCATATTTTTGCCTAATTTATGAGTTCAAAAAATAATTATAAATTTTTTTCGATTTTTTTTCATTTTTCTGTCAACCAATCCTGATCTCTTGACGTTATATAGGGTAACAAGGTCGCAGCAACCGAATACTTCCTTTGCACGGCATCCGCAAAATTGTTTCGGTGACCTTTCATTACGACTCTTTCCTTCCTTCGGATTAGGTTTTGTTAGCAGCCGAAACCCTTGATGAAGTTTTTGACCGACGATTCTCTCATCACTCGAATCGTCGGTTTTTATTTTCTAGCACTTTCATTTATTTTACGCTCCCCATACACAATAGTGCTTTCGTGCCTATAAAGGCTATGCGTATACTTTTTACACCATAAAAATATGATTTAAATAATATGAACAACATTGCCTATTTTGAAATCCAGTCTTCAAACCCTGCCCGTGATGCGCAGTTTTATCAAACTGTGTTTGGCTGGCAATTTAAACTCGATGAAAACTTACCGATTGAATATTATCGCATAGAGACACCTTCAACTATGGGGGGACTATTAAAACGCCCAGCCCAAACGCCTCCGATGGAATATGGCACCAATGCATTTACCTGTTCGGTTCAGGTGGAAAACTTTGATGAAGTGGCTGCAAAAATTTTAGCGCAAGGTGGTATTGTCGCGATGGATAAATTCGCTATTCCGGGCCGTGCTTGGCATGGTTACTTTGTCGATTTAGACCACAACGTTTTTGGTATTTTCCAAGTCGATGAAAATGCAGCTTAAAGATTTTATTTAGCCTATTTATTTTAATTTATAGCCACCGCTTTTATCGGTGGCTATTTCATATGAATTATTCAGCAAAGCTAAAGCTGGCTTCACATGTAATTGGAAAATTCACCGAATTGGCAATCATACATTCGTGATGTGCTTCTTCGTGCAGTTTTGCAGCAAGTTCTTGATCGGCACCTTTTTCCAAAACAATCTCTGGTCTTAAAATAATTTGGGTGAAGTGACCACGTTTAACTGGATCTGCATCTTCCATAAAGCCAAGTGCTTTGTCGACATAACTCAACACATGAATATGATTGACTGCACATAGGTGCAAATACCAAAGCTTATGACAAGCTGAAGCTGATGCAACCAATAAATCTTCAGGGTTCCACCTGGTCACATCGCCTAAATAGGCAGGGTCTGATGAACCTTGAATGGTGGTCTTTTGAGGATGTTGAATACTAAAATCGCGTTTATAAGAACGATAAGATGAAGTACCTGTACCCGTATTGCCTTCCCACTGTATTTTTACTTCATATTTATGAATAGCCATTTTATTCTCAAAGTTCATGGTTTGACCTGATAGTAACAAAGCAGAGCTTAAGGAGACAAAATAATTCAGATTTCATTGCTGGCTTAAATAACGAGCACTTTAAAATGTCTTGATAAAATCTCCTGCCAATTTATGCTAACGTATCTGTGTTTATTTTGGCTTGATGTCTGTTTCTATGTCCGTACATTTTCTACATACTTCTGACTGGCATTTGGGGCAGTTTTTTTATAATCACTCACGACACTACGAACACCAACAATTTTTAAGCTGGTTGCTCACTCAAATTCAAGAAAAACAACCGCATGCCCTGCTTATTGCGGGTGATATTTTTGATGTTATTAACCCAGGTTCTCAAGCACAAAAACAGCTCTACCAATTTTTAGCAGATGCCCATCGTATTGCACCGCACATGCAAACGCTCATGATTGCGGGTAACCATGACTCAGGCTACCGTATTGAACAGGTCGAACCACTCTTAGAAAAATACAACGCAAAAACCGTGGGCGTGGTTCGCTGGAATGAAGATAAAACCCTAGATCTCGATCGACTACTTTTACCTATTTATAATCAAAATCAAGAGATAGTAGCATGGTGCCTTGCCCTACCTTTTTTACGCTCGGCCGAAATTACGGGCTTTAATGAACATACCACTAACAGCAAAAATGCGATTACCTATTTGCACCAGCAACTCATTGCTGAAGCCAAACGTCGCAAGACACCAGACCAAGCGCTTATTTTGATGTCGCATGCGCATATGCAAGGTGGGGAAACATCTGACTCTGAGCGCCCAATTATTATTGGTAACGAAGAGGCACTTTCGACGACTTTATTTGAAGATGCGGTCGACTATGTTGCTTTAGGACATCTACATAAACCACAAAAAGTAGGCCAGCCGCACATTCGTTATAGCGGTTCACCCATTCCACTTTCTTTTAGCGAAATTAACTATAAGCACCAAGTGGTTGAGGTCAAAATCGACCCGAGTCAGGAGGCAGACTGTCGTTTGCAATTTGAAGCTGTCGAAATTCCGCGTTGCATACAATTGCACCGCATTCGTGGTGAATTAAACGAAGTGCTGCAACAACTCAAAGCCTTGCCTCATGGCGTGATTGAAAATATTGACCACCGTGAATATGTGGATATTGAATATTATAGTTTAACGCCGCCACAGCCCAATTTACGTCAGCAGTTTGAAGCGGCTCTACCGCCTGACCGCTACCGTTTAGTGCGTATTTCACGTCAATATGTGAATAAAGACACCACCGATTCAAATGCCACTCAGCAAATCGCTCTTGAACCGCCGACACCAGAAAAACTCTTTCAAAATATTTGGGAAAAACAAGGTTACAGCGCCGATGATACGGTCTTAAAAGATTTTTTGAGTCTGGTACAAGAAGCACAAAAAAATCTTGAAAATGATGCAACACCTTAAGGATATGTCATGAAAATTTTATCCATTCGAATAAAAAATCTGGCATCTCTTTCTGATGAGCATTTTATTGATTTTGAAAGTGCGCCCCTCGCCCATGCAGGTCTCATTGCGATCGTGGGAAAAACAGGCGCAGGTAAGTCAACCATTTTAGATGCCATGTGCCTAGCTTTGTTTAATCGGGTTCCACGCCTGAAAGACAGTGACGGTAAATTAAAAGATGTTGATGGTTCTGAGTTACTCACTAACTCACCTTTAACTGTCTTACGCCGTGGTACAGGACATGGTTTTGCTGAGCTTTGCTTTATTGCGCAAGATCAAAAGCGCTATTCGACACGCTGGGAAATTAAGCGGGCACGTGAAAACCCAAATGGTAAATTACAAAGCGTACAACGCCATTTAAAATGCCTGACCGATGGCGTGGTACTTGCAGACAAAGCCAAAGCGGTTGATGAAAAAGTTAAACAAATTACCCAGCTTTCTTTTGAACAGTTTACTCGTGCTGTACTACTTGCTCAGTCAGAAGTGACCGCGTTTTTAAAAGCACGAGACAGCGAACGTGGAGAGTTACTCGAGTACCTGACCAACTCCAGCATTTTCGCCAAAATTGGTGAGCTGGCTTTTCGTAAAACCGCAGATATTGCGAAACAGCGTAAACAGCTTGAAGAGTTTTTAGGATATATTGAAATTTTGTCTGATGAAGATATTGCTGCATTTACCGAACAATACCAGCAAGCCGAACAAAATCATCAACAGTTAGAACAACAAAAAAATATCTTAGACAAACAACAACAATGGTTTGAACGTAAAGCGAAACTTGAGCAAGAAGTTCAAGCTAAACAACAACAGTTTCAAACCCAGCAAAACCATCATCAACAATTGGCTGGTGAGCGTGAGCAATTAAAAAGACTCGAAGTTTTCTCTGAAATACGCCCACAAGTTTTTCAGCAAGCTCAAAATTTACAAACCCTACAACAACTTGAGCCGCAAATTCAGCAAGCTCAGACCAAGTTTAATGAGTTGGTGCAAATTTTTGAAACGGGACAAAAACAATATCAACTTGCAGAACAAGAACTCAAACAGACGCTCGATTTTGAGCAAAAGCATCAACATGCTTTAAACCAAGTTCGACAGTCCATTCAGGAACGTGCTTTTATTGCCGATGAATATAAAAAGTGCAAAGAAAAAAGAAACGTACTTGAGCAAAAACTCAGTCCACTGCACCAGCAGCAAAACACTGTGCAACAGCACATTGCACAGCTTGAGCAGAACCAAATTCATCTGCAACAACAGCTTATCCATACTCAGCAATATGCTGTGTTGGATAAAGGCCTTTCAGCACATCTACATCAACTTGGGCAATTTATTCAAAATTACCAAGCAATCGAACAACAGCTCGGAAACCCTACCCTTGCTCGCCAAAAGCTATCGGAAGCTAAAAGTGAAGTTGAACAACTCACAGCTTCACTCGGCACAGTTGAACAAATTGAGTTAAAACTTGAACAGCAGCGTAAAGATAAAGATCAGAAACTTGCTCAAGTCACACAGTTAGATCTGATTCAGCAAAAAATAAAAATTTATCATGAGCTATATGCTGAGCTTCAGCAATTCTCTGAAAAACAAACGCAAACCTCAGCCCAAGAGCAGCAACTTAAAACCGTTTGCCAGTTAGCTGAACAAGACTACCAAACAGCAAAAACTGAGCGTGAAAAGTTACAGCACATCCTGCAACAGCAGCGTTTATTACACACAGAAAATATTGAACAATTACGGGCCAATCTTAAAGAAGGTGAAGCGTGTTTAGTCTGTGGAAGTACCCACCACCCTTACCGTATTGATGATAGTGCAGTTTCCAAAGCTTTATTCGATTTGCAGCAACAACAAGAGCAGCAAGCTGTTGCACTCGAGCAAACTAAATTTAATGCATGGCAAACCCAGCAACATGCACTTACCCAGTGTCGTGCCGAGCTTGAGCAAGTTCAGAAATATCTAGCTCAACTTCAAACAAAACAATCAAGCTTGCAGCAAGAACTTGATCAGCAATTTAGCCTCAATCACTTACATATTGAGCTTAATCAAGCTCCTGAGCAGATCTTGCTAACTCTGAACGAACTCAGACAAGCGGCACAAACTGCCATAAGTTCATTTGACTCAGAAAACTTGCGTTTAACCCAAGCGATTAAACAGCACAATCAACTGGTTCAATCAATTCAACGTAATGAAAGTTTGCTTAATGCGGCACAGCAATGGCAACAACAAGTTCAACATATTGTCGAGTGTTTATCGGAAGCTGAAAAGCACGCATGGCAGCAGTCGAGTAGCCAAACGGCTAAACAGACTTGGTCGATTTTAGACGCACGTGCTAAGCAACTTGAGCAACAAGAACAGCTTTCACAGCGTTTTGAACAGCAGCAACAGGAACTTAAAATGTTAGCTGCCAATCTTGAGCAAATGACCAAGCAAATTGATGAGATCGATCAAAATCTCCAAGAGATTACGCTTAAAGGCCAACAAAATAATGAAAAAGCGGTGTCGCTCATTCAGCAAATGACGGGCCGCTCGGATCTTAAACCGCATGAATGGCTAATTGAGCATGACGTTAAACGTCAGCAACAACAAACGGCGTATCACGAGGCTAAACAATGTTTTGAACAAACCAGACAGCACTTTGAGCAGCAAAAACAAGCACTCGATCAGCTTAAGCATCAACATCAACACACTGCGGGGCACCAGCAGCAGATTGATGAGCAAATTCAAAACTGGTTAAAAGCCCACACTGATTTTCAGGCAACTGATCTTACGGCGCTCATGCAAATTAATTCAGCTCAAGAGCAAGATATTCGTAACCGTCTTAATCATGCCGAGCGTTTATTAAGTGAAGCCTCTTCTGCCCTTAAAACCATGCAAGAGCAATTGAGCGAGCACTTACAAACTCAGCCAGATATTGAATATGAAAAGCTTGTTAGCCTTATTCAAGACAATATTGCAGAGCTTAAAGCCCAGCTTGAAGTACGTGATCGGCTTAAGCTTAAGCTTGAAGTCCATCAGCAAAATCTGGCTAAACAGCAACAATACGCTGAGCAAATTCAAAATATTCAGCAAGAAGAACATCGCTGGAGCAAAATTTCAGGCTTGATTGGTGATGCAAAAGGTAAAGAGTTCCGCGACTATGCCCAGCAATATCACCTAGATATTTTAGTGGAACATGCTAACCAGCAACTGGCAATGCTGTCTCAACGTTATACGTTAAAACGCCTAGATCAGTCTCTAAGTCTTGCGATTATTGACCATGACATGGATGGAGAAACCCGTTCTGTTGCATCTTTGTCTGGCGGTGAGTCGTTCTTAACTGCCCTTGCCTTGTCTTTAGCGATTGCCAATATGGCCTCGGGCTCAATGAAAATTGAATCGCTGTTTATTGATGAAGGCTTTGGTACTTTAGACGCCTCATCTTTGCACATGGTGATGAATGCTTTAGACCAATTGCAAAATCAGGGGCGTCAGGTCATTCTCATCTCACACATTCAAGAAATGCATGAGCGTATTCCTGTACAAATTCAGGTAAAACCACTCGGCGCAGGTGCAAGTACCATAGAAGTAGTAGGTTAAAACTAAAAAGCCCCGACATCCTGTCGGGGCTTTTTTAGATTCTGCGTTGGTATAACTCCTGTCGTACCTGTATGCATCCATTCATCACTGTTTATTGTTATTCTTAGAAACATCCTGTTTCCTGATGAGTTCATAATACGAAAAAAGCATTGTCTGCCATAGCCGCAAAAGGCCGCAGTTTCTGTAAGATAAAGCTTACATCACCTTTTTTGCGAATAGTCTCTAGCACCAAATAAGGCTGTTCCTACACGAACCATGGTTGAACCAGCCGCAATTGCAGCTTCTAAATCACTCGACATTCCCATACTTAAAGTGTCCCAATCTTCTGGGTGGGCATGTTGGTCTTTCACAGCATCAAACAAGGCTTTAGCATCTGCAAAAGCGGCAGTATTGTCAGGCGCTGGAATGACCATTAAGCCACGTAACCTGATTTTCGGTAGTTGACTCATTTGACCAACTAACTCGGCAACTTCATCTGGTACACAGCCATCTTTACTGTCTTGCCCATCAATATTCACTTGCAAACAAATATTAAGCGCAGATTGATCATCACCACGCTGGTTAGATAGGCGCTCGGCAATAATTAAACGATCTACACCATGTACCCAATCAAATTTCTCGGCCAAATGCTTCGTCTTGTTGCGTTGAACATGACCAATGAAATGCCATTCAATGTCTAAATCCTGTAAAGCTTCGACTTTATCTAAAGCTTCTTGCAAATAGTTTTCGCCAAATGCTCTTTGCCCTGCTGCATACATTTCACGCAAACTTTCACTTGGATGTGTTTTCGATACGCCTAAAAGTTGTACGGTTTCAGGCGCACGTTGAGCATGTTCACAAGCACTTTGGATTTGCTGTAATACGTGCTGCCGCGCATCTTGCAGGTAATTCATTGACAAGGTTCTCATTTTCAAAAAACTTTTTTGCTTTTCACCTAAAGCGAGGTGTTGGTAAGCCTCGGTGAAAGCCGTATATTATTCTACAAAATAATGACATATTTTGATTTACTTGGGGAAATTATGGATATTACAGAGCTACTCGCCTTCTCTGTGAAAAATGGCGCGTCCGATTTACACTTGTCTGCTGGCATGCCACCAATGATTCGCGTGGATGGTGAAGTCCGTCGCATTAACTTACCTGCTCTAGATCATAAAGATGTTCATCGTCTGGTCTACGACATCATGAATGATAAACAGCGTCGTGACTACGAAGAAAAGCTTGAAACCGACTTTTCTTTTGAAGTACCCAACGTTGCTCGTTTCCGTGTAAACGCATTTAACCAAAACCGTGGTGCGGGTGCAGTTTTTCGTACCATTCCCTCTAAAGTACTCACCATGGAAGATTTAGGCCTAGGTCAAATCTTTAAAGACATTTGTGATTATCCACGCGGTATTGTACTGGTGACAGGCCCAACAGGTTCTGGTAAATCGACGACACTTGCAGCGATGATGGACTACATCAACGAAAACCGTTATGACCACATTCTAACGGTTGAAGACCCTATCGAATTTGTACATCAGTCAAAGAAATGCCTGATTAACCAACGTGAAGTGCATCGTGATACACACGGCTTTAATGAGGCACTACGTTCAGCACTGCGTGAAGACCCTGATATTATTTTGGTCGGTGAGATGCGTGACCTTGAGACTATTCGTTTAGCGCTTACCGCTGCCGAAACAGGTCATTTGGTGTTTGGCACGCTGCATACCACTTCTGCTGCAAAAACTATTGACCGTGTGATTGACGTATTCCCTGCCGAAGAAAAAGATATGGTCCGTGCCATGCTGTCTGAATCATTACAGGCTGTAATTTCACAAACCCTGCTTAAAAAGAATGGTGGCGGTCGTGTCGCAGCTCATGAAATTATGATTGGTATTCCTGCCATTCGTAACTTAATTCGTGAAAATAAAGTTGCGCAAATGTACTCAGCTATTCAGACTGGCGCAAATCATGGCATGACCACCCTCGACCAAAGCTTAAAAAATTTGGTGTCTCGCGGTGTGATCAGCCCACAAACGGCTCGTACTGCTGCTAAACAGCCTGAATCATTTCTATAAAAATAATTAGAGAATAAATATGGATTTTAATGACCTGCTCAACCTGATGGTTGAAAAAAAATCATCCGACCTCTTTATTACAGATGGCGTTGCACCATCGATGAAGATTAACGGGCAAATTGTCCCCATTTCAAAAAATAGTCTTTCAGGCGAAATTATCGGGCAACTCTTACATTCCATCATGAGTGAAAAACAACGCAAAGAATTTGCTGAGACTCGCGAATGTAATTTTGCCATTATGAACCGTGATAAAACTGCCCGCTTTCGTGTGAGTGCTTTTCAGCAACGCGACATGCCAGGCATGGTATTACGGCGAATTGAAACCAAAATTCCTTCAATTGATGACTTACAATTACCGCCAGTGCTTAAAGATTTATCGATGACCAAACGCGGCATTATTATTTTCGTAGGCGCGACAGGTACAGGTAAATCTACTTCATTGGCTTCAATGATTAGCTATCGTAACCATAACTCTAAAGGTCATATCATTACCATTGAAGACCCGATTGAGTTTATTCATGAACATGCTGGCTGCATCATTACCCAACGTGAAGTCGGGATCGATACAGACTCATTCGAAATTGCCTTAAAGAATACGTTGCGACAAGCACCCGATGTGATCTTAATTGGTGAGATTCGCTCTCGTGAAGTCATGGACTATGCGATTGGTTTTGCCGAAACGGGTCACTTGGTCTTAGCCACGATGCATGCGAACAACGCCAACCAAGCACTTGACCGTATTATTCACTTCTTTGAAAGTGACCGTCATAGCCAGCTCTACATGGATTTATCGCTTAATTTAAAGGCCATGATTGCACAACAACTTATTCCGACTCCAGATGGTAATTCGCGCCGTGCAGCGATTGAGATTCTCATTAACTCACCACTAATTTCAGACTATATTCGCAAAGGCGAAATTCATGAAATTAAAGATTTAATGAAACGCTCACGTGAACTCGGTATGCAAACTTTTGACCAAGCACTGTTTGATCTTTATAAGTCAGGCCAAATTACCTACAAAGATGCATTAAAACATGCCGACTCACCAAACGATTTACGTTTAACAATTAAGCTTGCCGAAGAAGGTCCTGAGCAAATTGCAGGCACAAATCAGCATTTAACCTTCGACCGACAGTAATTTCTTCATAAAAAAAGGAAGGTTAAACGTAACCTTCCTTTTTTATTTGTTTTCTTTGTGTGAAAACGATTATTTCTTGCGCAGTACTTCCTGACATTCAGGTTCGTTACAGTAACCGTAGAGGTTTAATGAGTGACCCGTTAAGGTAAACCCATGTTGCTCAGCTACAGCATGCTGTTCTTTCTCGATAACATCATTAGTAAATTCAATAACTTTGTTGCAATTATGGCAAACCAAATGATCGTGGTGATCTTCTTGCATAATTTCGAAAACAGAATGATTATTTTCGAAATGGTGGCGCTGAATGATACCTGCAGCTTCAAATTGTGTTAACACACGGTAAACTGTCGCAAGACCGACATCTTCCCCTTGTTCTAACAAAGTCTTGTAAATATCTTCAGCGCTAAGATGATGTTGTTTTGAATTTTCTAATAATTCCAAAATCTTAATTCGAGGAAGGGTAACTTTAAGTCCAGCTTTGCGCAAATCTTGATTGGAAATAGGCATGAAAAAAGGTCTCTCAACAAATCTCAAGTTGGAATAGGCAATAGAATTTAGATGAAGTATGATCTATCCTTTGATCAAATGCATCATAATTTATTGGGATAGTGTAGCAAAATGCAAAAACTCGTGCTGACGTTATTAGTCACTTCACTCCTTGCTGGTTGTTCAATCTTTGGTGTATATAAGGTTGATATTCCTCAAGGGACTCCATTGACCAAAGCTCAAGCCTCTCAAGTACAAGTCGGCATGAATTTCCAGCAAGTGCGTTTTTTGCTTGGTAGTCCAACTGTGACTGATCCCCTCAATCCTCTACGTTGGGACTACATTTACAACTATATCCCGGGAACTTATGCTAAAAAAGCAAAAATCCCCGCAGCACATGGTCAGCATTTAAAAATTTACTTTGATGGCACTGGCACAGTAACTAAAATTGAAGGTTTAGAAACTATTCCAGAATCGCAACCAGGTTTACCTGCTTCTAAAGAAGCGATTTTAACTGCACCACCACTATAATCGTTTTTTCTAATAAAAATAAACCCCTCAAGTGAAATACTTTGAGGGGTTTTGTTTATGGGGCTTATTGCTTAAAGCGATTACTTTTAATATATCGCCCCACAGGGTTTTTCTCGGCGCGTTTACGACGTATATCTTTGGGGTTAATCGTTAAAGGTCGATAAATCTCAACTCGATCACCAGCTTGCAAAATCGCATGTGCTTCAACTTTTGCGCCAAAGATGCCAAGTTGTAATGGCTCAGGCAAACTGACCTGTGTCTGCAAGCCACTCGCCTCAACTGCTTGTAATGCAGTCATACCAGCTTCAAATGGAATAGCAACTAAAAACTGTTGCTCTGGGGCTGCATAAGCAACCCACACTTGCTGAGCTTTTTCCATCAGATAATTTGTCCAATCACCGCAATCATGGCAATCACAATTGAAAGCGGCAATACAATACGTACCGCAATGCGCCATAAGTTATAAAACAACTCATTGCTAAAATTCATAGATTTACGCAAATGGCTAATTTTCATAATCCAGCCAGCAAAAATGGCATAGATCAAGCAAATGAGTAATCCCCAAAGCATCAAAATCAGCGTAAAGATGTTATGAAGCTCAGGCACAGCCCAAACAGCAATCGCTATAACAATAATCACCCACTGTAAAATAGGCATAAGCTGACGCTGAGCAAGCTGCTCTCTAGCCAATTGCACAAATAACGCTGTTGTCATTACTGCGGTAAAGATCCAAGTAAAAACAGGAAGCTGTGCTTGTAAAGAAAAGAAACCAAAGGCAATCACAGCAATTAACTGAGCTAACCAAATTGGAAGAACTGTTTTCGTTGCACCTTCTTGCGACTGAACAGCACCTACACTATTTTGCCAGTAAAGCCCTAAGCCTAATCCACTTGCAACAAGTGCAAGTACAGTCGCATTACCCCATTCTTTAAACTCAACATTGGTCCAATGCCAAGGCTTTAAAGTCGTTCCCATCGTGTTAGCTAAAACAAGAGAAGCGATTACACCAATCGTCATCAGTAAGATTAAAATCTGACGTGGAATAAAGGATAAAATGAGGGCCACAACAGCAAGACCAGCAAAAACAAGTTGCACTGAAACACTATTATTAAGTTGTGTAGTCAGTAAATTGCCAGCTGTACTTAATACATTACCAGCTAAAAATGGAATAAAAATAACCGCAAGCCAGCCAACCAAACGCCATTTTGGGGAACTATCTGCTTCACGAGTTAAACTTGATAAAGCATTTAAGGCTGTAGTCTTCGACCGTTTTGCTAAAGCAATTTCCAAATAACAAACTGGTAGTGCCAATAACAACATTGTGCCTAACCACAATAACCAGAAATCGAGTTGACGATCAATCTGGATTCCCATTGTGGGTGCCAATGTCGCCATAATGATGAAAGATAAGCAAAACGCCATCAGGGGCGATAACCATCGTGACATAGGTATGTCCTGCATTATGCATTCCTTGAAAAAGACTAGAGATATTTTGCCCGTGTCATGCTTGAAAATCAAAGTTTGCTCAATAAAAAAAGCAAACTACCGAATCGATAGTTTGCCGCGCTAACTGAAATTATGAGTTATTTTTATTTCAGGTTATGAGAAAAACCGAGCAAACCAGTTTTTCCCTTTTTTCTTTTCTTTTTCTCTAATAATTCCCATCATATTTTCTTTTACTGCTCCTACATAATCGGCATCATCATGTTGAATATGGTTAATTAACCATTTAGCCAAAATTTCTTGTAATTCTGCTTCAATCGTGTGCCCCATTTCAAAACGTTCACGATATAACTCTATTTTTTTAATAAATAAATCATGTACACGTTTATGAGGTACACGATATTTATAATCAGCTTCCTCTTGCAAACTTTCTTCGAAAGTAAAATGTGATTGCGTGTAATCGATAATATTGTCTAGAACATCTTTAATACGACGTCTATCCTCTTCATCTTTTACATCATCAATCTCATTAATATAATCAAGTATTCGTTTATGTTGCTCATCAATAACATCAATACCCGTATTATATTCTGAAGCCCATTTCATTTTCATACATCTCCCCAATGATGATTAATGATCGTTGCATAAACTCCATGATATATTTAAAGAATATAAATAAAAACAAACCTATTTTGTCGGCTTTAGCATATAAAAATTATATTCAACTCAAGTTTTTGTTTTTAAAATATTTAATTAAAATTAACCAACTAAAATAATAAAGTATTTTTTAAACAAACTATTTAATTGTTAAATGATAAAAATATATAAATATCCTTATTCATATATTTTAAATGTATTTTATATTAATACTGATCTGCACGCGTAATACGTTTAAGTTCAGGATTTTCCTGTTCACGCTTTAATCTTTCTACAAAGGTAATAGCCTTTTTAATCGGTTTACCATTTTGAAATAAAATCATTTCACCAGGTTGGTAGGCTGTCCAATTTTCATTATGTGTTAAAGGTTCAGTGGTTATTACTGCCACACGATCGTCAGGTGTTGTTACCTGGCTAAAATCGACTTCGACATCTAAATCAATTAAATGAGCATGATTAAATGGATATTCACGAACGAGCCAATGTAATTTAGTAATGGCATAACTAAATAATGCTTTGCCATTAGATAGACAATAATTAAATGTGCCGTATTCCGCAATTTGTGGAGAAATCTTTTCTAATACTTCAAAGATTTGTTCAAGACTTGGCTCTTCATAACCAAATACTTCAACGAGTTGATCGAGCAAATAACAAAATGCCCGCTCACTATCGGTATTACCTACTGGTGTGAAACGTCCACTTAACGGCGGATTAAAGTCATGTAAATCGCCATTATGAGCAAAAATCCAGTGTCGCCCCCACAACTCACGAATAAAGGGATGTGAATTTTCTAAAGTGATTTTGCCTTGAGTAGCTTTTCGAATGTGTGCAATCACATTGCGTGATTTAATAGGATAATTACGAATAAGATCGGCAATTGGAGATTCAACTGCCGACTGGTTATCAACGAATAAACGGCATGCCTTATCTTCGAAAAATGCGATGCCAAATCCATCACTATGATCTGAGGTAATTCCTGCCCGTTGTGAAAAACCACGGAAGGAAAAAGTAATATCCGTTGGTGTTGCACAATTCATTCCTAATAGCTGGCACATATCGCTTTTAAACTACTTCTAATTACCCCATCTGCTCTATTGTGCATGAGAGTAAAATGGCTTGCAAATCTCAATATGTGCTGGCTATTACAAAATAGGAAATATGATTAACGCTGCACCATTTTATTCATGACAAATGAGGTCGCGACTTTATTCACCTCAAGAAATACAAAATAATCTAGACAGTTAAATTCTTCATCAAAAAATGCCTGTTTCGATAGTTTTGACTGCATGCTCAGATACATTTGGAATAGCTTTGGCATACGTTCATCTTGTGGGAAGCTAAACTCAGGATATTCAGGTTCATAGATTTTTTTAGAACGAATATCAATCGTTTTGCTTTCAGATAACTGTTGAATCTGGCGATGTGTGTAATACGCTCTAGCTAAATTATCTTGCAAATGAATACTGACACAGCCCATTAAATATTTAGCGCGCATTGACCAGAGTACTTTCGGTGCAAGGTTTAACCATAACATTGATAATGCTTTACCATTACGAAAGCGAGGATGTACACAAGTACGGCCTATTTCTAACACATTTGGAAGATGGGATAATTGAGGAACAATATCGAACTCATGAGCACTGTAGCTTTGTGCTATTTCGTGGCCTTGAAATAGTTTTAAACGAGTATACGCTACAATTTCTCCAGTCCATTTTTCACGCAAGACTGCGTGTTCACAACCAAAATCGTAAATATCTTGGTCTAAATTATCTTCAAACTTGATTCCGAATTGTTGGCTAAATTGTTGTGCACGAAACCGTTGTACATCTTGTAATTCTTTTAAATTATCAACCCATTCAAAACGAAATTGCGTCTGATTTATTGCTTTATGACGATTTAAAGGTAAAGTCCAGGTTTGGCGATATTGATTAAATTTTTCCAGCATAATGAACGCTCCTAGTGACATCCCCTACACTAGTCAAAGCTCATGACAAAAAAATGACCAAATTAAAATGGCATAAAAAAAGACCACCTAGAGTGATCTTTTTATTGAGAATAATGGATTTCTTAAGCTGTTTTAGTGCGGTTAGAAATCAGTGTTCCCACGCCATGATCAGTGAAGATTTCAAGTAAGGATGCATGTGGCACACGACCATCAACAATATGCGCGCTCACAACACCACCTTTAACAGCGTCAAGCGCACAGCCTACTTTAGGAATCATGCCGCCATAGATCACACCTGTTTCAATGAGGCGATCAACTTCTTGCGTCGTAAGGCCAGTTAACAGATTTTTATTTTCATCAAGCACACCACTAATATTGGTGAGCAAAATTAATTTTTCAGCGCCTAATGCTTCTGCAACCTTACCTGCAACTAAATCAGCATTAATATTATAAGTATTGCCTTCTTCATCTACACCTAGTGGTGCAATAACTGGAATAAAGTCACTTTGAGTGAACATTTCCAATACATCTGTTTTAACACCAGTAACTTCACCCACCATACCCAAATCGATATGTTTGATAGAACCGTCTTCTTCTTGCTTTTCCATAAGCAATTTACGGGCACGAAGTAAATTACCGTCTTTACCCGTTAAACCAATCGCACGTCCACCGTGTTTATTAATCAGATTAACGATCGATTTATTTACGCTACCGCCCAATACCATTTCAACCACTTCCATGGTTGCAGCATCAGTTACGCGCATACCGTCAATGCGGTCAGATTCACGGCCTAACTGCTTTAAGAATGAGTCCACTTGTGGTCCACCACCGTGAACAACAATCGGATTTAATCCTACAGTTTTAAGTAAAACGATGTCTCGGGCAAATGAACTTTCAAGCTCTGGATCAGTCATTGCGTTGCCACCGTATTTCACCACCAGCGTTTTACCAGTAAAGCGTTGAATATACGGCAAAGCTTCAATCAAGATTTTTGCTTTGTCGACACCGATATGCTGATGTTGTGGCATTACGCCTCTCCTTACTTAGGCCTCTGAAAGTTCTTGTGCAATTTGCGGATAGTGTTCTTGTAACATATCTACAAATTTTTGCTGGATTTCCTTTAATCGTAAAGGATTATCCGCATCAAATCTTACTGTAAAATATTCACCAGTATTTGATGCTCGAATAATGCCAAAACCATCATCAAAATCAAGACGTACGCCATCGATTTTACTAATACGTGCCCCTAAGCGATGACTTAAAATCTCAATATCTTGTAATACATATTTTGGATCTGACTGATAAGTACCAATATAGGTATCTTCTGTGCAACATCTTTCTGGATATGAGGCAAATAATTCAGAAATAGTTGTAGCACTCGATTGAGTAAAATACTCCATTACCCGTAATGCAGCATACAAACCATCGTCGTAGCCAAAACCACGGCCATCATTAAATACATAATGACCTGCATATTCTCCACCGAAAATGGCACGCCCACCCGACTGAGACAAATAAGCCCGTAGGAAGCTACTTCCCGTGCGGATCATTTTTGCTTTTCCACCGAGTTTTTCGACAGTCTCTTGAACCATACGTGAACATTTCACATCAAAAACAATCTCGTGCTCTGGATGCTGCTCAAGGCACATTTGCGCAAAAAGCGACAATAAGCGGTCTGCTGTCAATATCTGTGCTTTTTCATCGACTAAAACAACGCGGTCTCCATCACCATCCAAAGCAATACCAATATCAGCCTGCTGCTCGACCACTGCTTTTCGCAAGCTAGTTAAATGAGCTGCATTTGAAGGGTCTGGTGCGTGATCTGGAAACTCTCCATTTGGATCGGTACGTAAAGCAATGACTTCACAACCCATTTTTTCCAAGATTAGCTTTGAACAATGCCCAGCTGAACCATGTAAACCATCTAAAACAACTTTTAAAGGGTGCTTTAAATGAATATCTTTGAAAATAGCTTGTTGGTATTTTTGGCAAAATTCAGCTTTAAATTGAGGTAAGGTTAGCTCAAGTACAGAAATTGAATGGTTGGGTACATAAGTTTGGGCTTCTTCACCCACCTGCTGAATCATTTCTGGAGACGGCGGTTCACCTTTTAAAATCCACTTAATACCATTATCCGATTTTGGATTATGGCTTGCGGTCACCATAATACCGTTGCCACCAAAATCTCTAGCAATGTAATACATCATCGGGGATGAGCAGCAGCCAATATTGGTAACGTTTAAGCCTTGTTCTATTAAAATTTCTTCAATTAAGTGCGCATAAGCTGGGCTAGTGAGACGGGCATCATAGCCAATCACTAATTGAGTTTGTTTTGCTTGTTTGTATTGCTGTGCCAATCCGTAGGCAATTGAACGGACAACGTCCGTGGTTAAGTAAGAAAGTTTGCCTCTAATATCGTAAGCACGAAAAATACTTTTAGGAAATGAGTGTCTTACATTCATAGCGTATCTTCTATTTAAAGATCAATTCGATCTATCGCAAAAACATAGATTATTCAAAATTTTTGAAAGGTTTGTTTGCTAAAAAAGTTAAAAGAATATTAGTAAAGCGTGTTGTAATATAATCTATTGTAACATTCAAGATGTAAAAAGAAACGCCTGATCAGCAGGCGTTTGATTTTCGTTAATATTCTCAAAAAACTTATTGTTTACCTGTGTGACCAAAGCCACCAGCACCACGTAAAGTTTCTTCAAACTCTTCTACTTGCTCAAATTCGGCTTGTACGACTGGTACTAAAACATATTGTGCCAAACGCTCACCTGGTTCTAAACGGAATGTGGTTTGACCACGGTTCCAAACAGAAACCATTAATTCACCTTGATAATCCGAATCAATCAAACCAACTAAGTTGCCAAGCACGATACCGTGTTTATGACCTAAACCGGAACGCGGTAAAATTAAACCAGCAAAATTTACATCATGAATATAAATTGCCATACCTGTTTTAACTAAAACAGTTTGTCCTGGTTCAATATCAATTGCTTCATCTAAACAGGCACGTAAATCTAAACCCGCTGAACCTGCTGTTGCATATGAAGGTAAAGGCCATTCTTTACCTAAACGCGGATCGAGCAATTTCACTTGAACTTTCATGGGATTTCCTAAAAATTAAAAAATTAACGCTTTAATAAAGCTTTTAAATTTGCCAGATATTGTTGAGCCTGTTCTTTAGGGTCAACATTAGCCGCAATTTTCTTTTTACGCCCTAACCACTCAAGCTCATCTTGCGGAAGCTCATCAAGGAAACGGCTAGGTGTCATTTGTTTCATCTGTCCACCATTTTTACGCTGTTCCGCTAGAGTTAACGTTAAACCTTGGCGTGCACGTGTAATTCCCACGTACATGAGACGGCGCTCTTCCTCAATGGTTTCTGCTGCAATCGAGTTCTTGTGAGGCAATAGTTCTTCTTCAAGTCCCATAATGTACACATATGGGAATTCCAGACCTTTTGCTGCATGCAAAGTAAGAAGGTTAACTTTGTCTGTATCTTCTTCTTCCTGCTGCTGTTCTAACAGATCGAGCAAAACGAGTTTTCGGATGACACTTTCAATATTCTTTTCATCAACATCTTCTGCACGATTAATCAGATTTTGAATACTGGTAAATAAGTTCTCGATATTATCGAGTTTACTTTTCTCTTGTGCAGGTGTTGCTGACTGTTCGCGAACGTAATCCATATAACCCGCTTCATTCATCATTTGACGAACTTTAGGCACAGGCTCATCATCTTCTAACAATTCACGCGTAAATGTCGCAATAAAGTCGGCAAACTCATGAAGCTGTGTTTCCGCCTTTTTAGGAAGCACCATGCTTAAACGCTGGTCAGCAGAAGCACCGAGTAAAGACAAATTATTTTCTTGTGAGAATAAACCGAGCTTCTCTAGAGTAACAGGGCCAATCGCACGTTTAGGCGTATTAATAATTCGTAAGAAAGCACTGTCATCTTCTGGATTAATAATAAGACGTAAGTAACTCATCACGTCTTTAATTTCTGCACGGGCGAAGAACGATGTACCGCCAGAGAGTTTATACGGAATTTGCATTTGACGAAGCTGGGTTTCTAACACACGTGCCTGAAAGTTTCCGCGATACAACACAGCATAATCTTTCCAGTTCTTACCGTTCATCAGCTTATGAGTCAGTAAGTCTTTTACCACGCGTTCTGCTTCATCGTCATCATTACGACATGTAATGATTCGGATGACTTCCCCATGCCCTTTATCACTCCACAATTTCTTGTCAAAAATATGTGGGTTGTTTTGAATCACACAGTTGGCAGCTTTTAAAATACGGCTGGTCGAACGATAATTTTGTTCAAGTTTAATAATATGTAGATTTGGGAAATCTTGTTTAAGCAATGCCATATTTTCAGGCTTAGCACCACGCCATGCGTAAATCGACTGGTCATCATCACCTACCGCGGTGAACTGCCCCATTACCCCGACTAACAGTTTGACCAAAATATATTGGGCCGTATTGGTATCTTGATATTCATCGACCAATAAGTAACGGACACGGTTTTGCCACTTGTCACGTACTTCTGCATTTTCTTGCAATAAGCGTGTTGGCATAACAATCAAGTCATCAAAATCGACGGCATTGTAGGCACGTAAATTACGTTCATAAAGTTGATAGAGATGTGCAAACTGGACATCTTCCGGTGTTTCACAAGTCGAATGTGCTTGTTCTGGCAAAATCAGATCGTTTTTCCAATCTGAAATTTTCTTCATTGCCTTGGCAATTAATTCTTTACTCTCTGCACCTGACAAATTGTCACGATGCATCAAATCCATCAAAATACGTTTACAGTCGTCTGCATCCAAAATCGAAAAATTAGCTTTTAAAGGTAAATTTTTAAGTTCTAAACGTAAAAGATTTAAACCAAAAGTATGGAAGGTAGAAACAGATAAACCTTTTGCTTCTTCACGCGACAAAAGCTTAGTCACACGTTCTTTCATTTCACGTGCAGCTTTGTTTGTGAAGGTCATCGCGGTTATACGATGCGCAGGAATACGGCAATGTTGCACCAAATAGGCAATTTTACGCGTAATTACCGATGTTTTACCTGAACCAGCGCCAGCAAGCACCAATAAAGGGCCCTGAGTATATTTCATGGCTTCTTCTTGCTTGTTGTTCAATTGACTGGCAGATGACATCGTGTATTACCTCTTAATTTTTCGAGCATGATTATAGTCATCTCTTTTTTAGAATCCCAATAGTAAATCTACGGATATGTATAAATGATGTCTAATAATGCAATTTATGCGCCGCAGAATGTCGTGATTATTTCTTGTACTGCACCCATAAAAAAACCACCCGAAGGTGGTTTTTGAAACAATAAACTAGATCTTATTGTTTAGCATAAATGCTGATTTCTACACGGCGGTTTTGTTCACGGCCAGATGCAGTTGAGTTATCTGCGATTGGGTTAGATGAACCATAACCTTGCGCGTCGATACGGCTAGCAGATACGCCTTGGCTAGCTAAATAACTACGTACTGATTGAGCGCGTGCTTGTGATAATGGAATGTTGATAGAGTCATTACCAGTGTTATCAGTATAACCTGTTACAAGAATTGCACTCTTGTTATCTTCAGCCAAAGTTTGAGCCACTTTGTTCAAAGTTGCGTAGAAGTTTGGCTTGATGTTTGATTTGTTTGTATCAAAAGTAATGCTACCAGGCATGATCAATTGAACAGAACCATCTGGGTTACGGCCAACGTCTACACCAGTACCCGCCATTTGTTGACGAAGTTTTTTCTCTTTCTGGTCAAGATATACACCACCAGCAGCACCAAGAACTGCACCAATTGCCGCAGCACGGTTGTTTTGACGGCTAGAGTTTGCATTTGATTTAGAAATACCATAACCAGCTGCTGCACCAATTAAAGTACCTAATGCGGCTTTATCGTATTCAACGCCACCAAGATTATTACCAGTTGTTTGACAACCAGAAAGAACTACTGCTGCCCCTACCACTGTTGAAATAACTAATGCACGCATTGCATGCCTCCTCACTTTGTGTGTTTTGTTGTCTGAATGAATAATGAAACAAAAAGGAAGTATAAAACATTGATATTTTGTTAATAATAAACAGTTTAGTTATGTTTTTGTAATATTTTGATGCACTTTAAGATGCTAGCTCATCACAATTTCTTCATTGTTGTCTAAGATAACGTTGTATTTCATATTATGACAGTTATAGTTGAACAACTTTTCTATGGATTTGAGACATTCGGGGTCTTTTATATGTCAACTGCACCCAATAAACAATCTGCGCTAAAAAAAATTACACGTGGACTCACTGTAGGTACAGTCATTACAGGAAGTACTTTTTTTCATGGTCCTCCTGTTCTTGCATTAGGTCTGACCAAGCTTTTAAAAAAATCATCAAAAATAGATGAAACTAATATTCAAATTACAAATAGCTGGTTAGGGGTAAATAACTGGTTAATTGACCATGTTCTACCCAATCTAAAATGGGACATTACTATTGATGAAGGACTTGATCTGAATATGCAAGGTCGTTATTTAATGACTTGTAATCATCAAAGTTGGGTTGACACAACTGTAAATCAATATTTTGGTTTAACCCGTATGCCCCTTACCCGTTTCTTTACTAAATGGGAACTCATCTTTATTCCTTTTGTTGGGCAAGCATTTAAAATTTTAGGCTTCCCAATGATGAAGCGTCACACTAAAGAACAGATTGCAAAAAATCCTGAGCTTAAAGACCGTGACATGATGGAAGCACGTAAAGCTTGTGAGCAGCTTTTAAGTCAACCCTTCACACTATTAAATTATTTGGAAGGGACTCGTTTTACTCAAGAAAAACATAACCAGCAAAAATCCCCTTATAAGCATTTACTAAAACCCAAAGCAGGTGGCTTGGCGCTTGCATTAAATATCTTGGGTGACAAAATCGATGCCCTAGTTGATATGACCATCGTCTATCCTGATGGCGTACCGGGATATAGCGATTTCTGGCTTGGGGATGTTTCTAAAATTGCGGTTAACTTACGTAAAATTGAAATTCCAGAATGGGTACTTGGCGGCAACTATGAAGATGACGCGGCTTATCGTGAACGTTTTCAGCAATGGGTTCATGACATTTGGACCGAAAAAGATCAACTTATTGAGCAAATGAAGTCTCAATATACCACTGCAAATATTTAAGAAAGCACCCGTTATTATGCAAAACAGTTCTGGGAAAAAAACGAAATACCATCATGTAGACCCAAACAGCCTTTCATTTAAGCTGTTTTTGGTCTACGACATCTTTATGGTGTTTATTATCATTTTTAACTTGTTCTGTCTTGCGACTAATTTCTTTTTAATGAGCAGTATTGGGGCATGGTTCTTTGAACATATTCAGTTGCCCCAAGTACTCAGCTTTTATCGTACTTCACTACATCCGTGGGTGATTACATCAGAAGCTTGGTTTATTGGTTTTTTAATTGTTGAGCTACTTGTCCGCTGGGCCATTGCGATCATCAATAAGCACCATAAGCGTTGGTTCTTTTTCCCGTTTATTCACTGGTATGAAATTTTAGCTATTATTCCTCAGCTCCGTTTTTTACGTTTATTCCGCGCTGGGATTATTGCTTACCGTTTACATGAGTTGGGCTATCCAGTTGTTCCTGAAAGCTGGCGAAAAACTGGGCTATTTTATTATCGCGTCGTAATGGAAGAATTATCTGACCGCGTTGTAATTACCGTGATTGATGGCATTAGATATGAACTTGAAACCAGTTCTAGCCATAAACAGATTATTCACGACTTAGTTAATCATCATCGTGAGCAATTTACTGTTACTCTAACTGCATTATTACAAGAATCTTTAGCCACCGCTTTAAAAGAACAAAAGCCTGCCATTACAAAAGGTGTGGGC
This sequence comes from Acinetobacter pittii, assembly GCF_034064985.1. Classification (NCBI taxonomy): domain Bacteria; kingdom Pseudomonadati; phylum Pseudomonadota; class Gammaproteobacteria; order Moraxellales; family Moraxellaceae; genus Acinetobacter; species Acinetobacter pittii. Next base: position 2,956,345 of record NZ_CP139249.1, read on the forward strand.
AAAATTGTAGATCAAGCCATTATTGATACGCCTGAGCTAACTCAATTATTACGATTAATTCCTTTAGTCGGGGGCCGCATTGAACAGCAAATTCAAAGCATTGGTCAAAGATTAGGTGAAAATATTAGTGCAGGTTTAATTGAACCTTTAATTGAGGGATCTCAAGATACTCCAAATCCCACTTATCAATTAATTTCTCAAAGAGTAAGTGAAATCAATATTAATAATCGTCAGCTTGAGCAATTGGTTGAATCTGTCGTGTTCGAGACACTGGAGTCTGTACGTAAACAAGTCAAGGTCAAACAATGGCAACAAACCCTTGCGGAGTATGATCGAATCAAAGAATAAGCATTTATTTAATTTTTTATGAATCACGCTAGAGAATTGGCACGAATTGTTCTAGCATTTGCCCTATTTACAATAAACTTAACGATATTACAGCTCGTTTAACGCCTTGAAGGAAGACTTATGGCTGATATACGGATTACCGGCAGAATGGTTAACTTTAGCAGGATAACCTTCGATACCAATGATCATGATGTGATCCGCCAGCAATTATCAAATATTTTAAATGAAGGTTCCTATCAAGGAACTTTAGTGATTATTGACAGTACAGTTGAGCAAGAGTTAATTGCATTGATTCAACTTCTGGTGAGCTTGGGTTTACAACCAATGGCGGTAATCGACGGTATTTTAGGAGATGAGGCTCGCGCTATTCAATTCCCTGTTTTACCGGCAGATCAACCATTACAACGCATTAAAGCGACAGCTGAACAAGTGGCTATTGTGGAAAAACCTGCTACAGCTCCTGCCTCGTCTTCAGCAGAAACAAAAAAACCACTAAACAAGATAGCGGTCGCTCATATTACCTCTTATCATGATGAAATTTTGCGTACAGGCCAATCCCTTGTACAAGATAACGGCGATATTATTTTAAAGGCTGGCATGAATAGTGGTTCCGAGGTGATCGCTTCAGGAAATATACATATTTATGGCACAGTTCGTGGTAGAGTCATTGCTGGTGCGGGCGGGCACGCAGCTGCACGCATTTTTTGCCAATCTTTAGAGGCTGAGCTCGTTTCCATTGCCGGAACGTATTGCGTCGCAGATGATATCCCTAAACATGTGGTAAAAAAACCAGTACATATTTATTTAAATGAAAAGCAAGAGCTTGAATTTGAAGCTCTAGAACTTTAATTTATTAAGCAAATCACCAAAAAACAGCCCTTTTAAGGGTGTATGACCATAATAGGAGTGGATTCGGTGGCCAAAATTGTTGTCGTAACATCAGGCAAAGGTGGTGTAGGTAAAACTACAACGAGCGCATCTTTTGCAACAGGTTTAGCCCTTCGTGGTCATAAAACTGTTGTGATTGATTTTGATGTAGGCTTACGTAACCTTGATTTGATTATGGGTTGTGAGCGTCGTGTTGTTTATGATTTTGTTAATGTTATTAATAACGAAGCACGTTTGCAGCAAGCCCTTATTCGCGATAAAGATATCGAAAACCTTTATATTTTACCGGCTTCACAAACACGTGATAAAGATGCGTTGAGCGACGATGGTGTTGCTCGTGTTATTGATGAGCTATCTCAAGAATTTGATTACATTATTTGTGATTCACCTGCGGGGATCGAACGTGGTGCAATTTTAGCCATGTATCATGCAGATGAAGCAATCATTGTAACAAACCCTGAAATCTCTTCAGTACGTGACTCTGACCGTATTATTGGTATGTTAGATAGTAAAACCAAGAAAGTTGAACACAACGAAGGACGTATACGTAAACATTTATGTATTACACGTTTTAACCCGGAACGTGCTGACCGTCAGGAAATGCTGACAATTGATGATATTTCTAAAGATATTTTACGCGTACCGACATTAGGTGTTATTCCAGAATGTCCAAGTGTATTACAAGCATCAAACGAAGGTAAGCCAGTTATTCTGTATTCAGAAACTAAAGCTGGTCAGGGGTATGATGATTTGGTTGCACGCTTCCTTGGCGAAGACCGTCCTTATCGACACATCACAGCTCAACCTAAAGGCTGGTTAGCACGACTATTTGGAGCGTAGATATGGCAGGATTCTGGAGTAAATTATTTAGCAGCGAAGAAAAACCATCAAGTGCTCAAACTGCCAAAGATCGTTTGAAAGTTATTGTTGCTTCTGAACAAGGTTTAGGCCGCCGTTTAAGCCAAGACAAAATTGATCAGATGAAAAAAGAAATCATGCAAGTGGTTAGTCGTTATGTTAGCGGTGTAGGTGAACAGCATATCCAAATGCAAGTTCGCTCTGAAGCTAATATCGAAATGTTAGAAATGAATATCAATTTACCTGAAGAACGATAATTCTATTTCTGACTATTCAATAAATCAGAATCAAGGCAAAATAACGCAAGTTATTTTGCCTTTTTTAAAATGAGGAGATTGTCATGGCATTATCACAGCCAGCAACTTTCAATGAAGAATGGTCCGATGAGCGTGTTTTTGCCTACCTCAACCAACTTCCTCCAAGTGGTGTGAATGCAGATTTTCATGTGCTCTACCATGCTTTCAAACATATGCGCCCAACAGACTATGAGCGTCTATTAAAGCAATTTATTGCAGACGGACGTGATATTAATGCCAAAGACCCTGAAGGCCAACGCATCCACGACGTAATTGCTAAGTTTCCGCGTCAATCAGCACTATTTTTAGAAGTTCTAGCAAAGTTTGCTTAAAAATAAAAAGCCTCTTAAAGAGGCTTTTTTCTTATTTGAATTTATCGATTACCAATTAGGAAAATACCAAACACAGTAAAAATACCTGCTGAAATACCGTCAATCCATTTTGAAAAATTACGATAAGCTGCTCTAAAACTCGGTAATGAAAAAATAAAAGTCACAAAGCAGAACCATAAAATTGTCTCGACTGTAACAATAATAAAGAGTAGCCAGTGAACCTGATCAAGTTGAGGATTGGCTAAAAATAAAGAGAAAACACTACCAAAATAAATAACAGCTTTCGGATTTGATAGATTGGTTATCAAGCCTTTAATAAAAAATAAGTAAGGTGCTTTTGGGAGCTCAACAGCAACATTGCCCTCTTGCTGATTTTTTGAAAAAGCCGAACGTAGCATCTGATAGCCTAACCAACATAGATATAAGCCACCAGCAATGAGCAATCCTTGCTTTAACCAAGCCATTTTCTCAAATATAAGATTTAATCCCATCAGTGCTAAGCACGCCCAAAACATAACACCCGCCGTTATACCAGCAACGACCAGCATAGCGTCTTTACGAGACCGGCTAATGGCAGTTTGAGATACAAGGAAAAAATCAGGCCCAGGAGTAATAAGTGCGCAAAAGTGAATAAAGGCTAAAGTAATCAGAGCTAATAGCATGTCTTTCTCCTGATTTAATTCATTGTTATTTATTTAGGGAAAATACATTAGCATTTTTTACTAGACGATAAAATCTTTAAGTCATTTATAAATAGGTTCACTTTATTTAAGTTATAAAAAAGCCTCCGAAGAGGCTTAAATTATACGTATTAAACTAGAATATCCCGCTTACCATTAGGGCCCATTGAGCTCACAATGCCGTTCTCTTCCATTTGATCAATGATACGAGCGGCACGGTTATAACCAAGGCTAAATTTACGCTGTAGCGAAGATGTAGACGCTTTTCGAGTTTCTAATACGAATGACACACATTGATCATAGAGTGCATCTCGGTCAGAACCACCCTCACCCTCTTCAAAGCCACGTGATGCAGGCTCTTCATCAAATGGAGTCAAGATTTCATCAATATAATCAGGCTCGCCACGCTCACGCCAAGCATCACAAATACGGTTTACTTCATCATCACTAATGAAAGCACCATGTACACGTTCTGGCTCAATTTTACCTGGTCCTAAAAACAGCATATCACCGTGACCTAACAAGTCTTCAGCACCACCTGCATCCAAAATAGTACGCGAGTCAATTTTACTGTTTACACGTAGTGCTACACGCGTTGGAATATTGGCTTTAATCAAACCGGTAATAACATCAACAGAGGGACGTTGAGTCGCAAGCAATAGATGAATACCAGCAGCACGAGATTTTTGCGCCAAACGAGTAATCATTTCTTCTGCTTTTTTACCCACCTGCATAATCATGTCGGCGAACTCGTCCGCAACAATCACAATAGATGGTAATGGCGTTAAACGAGGTGCACGTTCTTGTGTCGCAGAATCACTTGGCTTCCAAGTCGGATCAATTAAGTCTTCACCATTCGCAATCGCTTCTTCAACTTTACGGTTATAGTCACTTAATTTACGAATTTTTAGGAACGACATAAGCTTATAACGGCGTTCCATTTCATTCACACACCAGTTTAACGCACTTACCGCATCTTTCATGTCAGTAACGACTGGAGTTAATAAATGTGGAATATCATTATAGTTTGCAAGTTCGAGCTGTTTTGGATCGATTAAAATTAAACGTAATTGGTCAGGCGTATATTTAAGTAACATCGATAAAATCATCGAGTTTACTGCAACTGACTTACCAGAACCTGTCGTACCAGCAACCAACATATGCGGTGCTTTCGCCAAATCAGTGAGTACAGGATTACCTGAAATATCTTTACCCATCGCCATACTAATTAATGCACTTGGGTCTCGATATGTCGGTGTTTCCAATAACTCAATCAAACGTACCATTTCACGGGCACTGTTTGGTACTTCAATACCAATATATGGTTTACCAGGAATGACTTCGACCACACGGACAGATGCCATCGACATTGAACGCGCCAAGTCACGTGAGATATTCGTTACCTTAGAAGCTTTCACACCCGGTGCTAAATCTAACTCAAAACGAGTAACAACTGGTCCTGGTTGAGCCTCTACCACCTGAGCTTTAACGTTAAATTCTTGCAATTTAATTTCAAGTAACTCAGACAAACGTGAAAGTTGCTCTTCAGTAAAATTGACTTTCTTATTTGGATCGACCTTATCGAGTAGATCAAGTCCAGGCAACGTTGGCAAATCCAAACGTTTTTTGGCAACTTGCATTGCACGAGACATTGGGCGGCCTGATGCATCTGTTAACGGCGCATCAAAATCGAAATCGTCTTCATCAAAATCAGAATTTTCCTGGGGTTTTCCAGCAGTCTCCTGCCAAGCTTCAATAAACTCTTCTTTTGAAAGTTTGTCGGCCTGAATAGTCGTTTGAATAGGAGCTTTTACAAATGCTGAAGATTGCGCATAACTACTTGCTCTTACAGGTTCGGCTGGAGCAATGTCTTCATCTATTAATAAATCATCAAAATCTTCAAAGACTTGTTCGTTTGCTAAATTTTTAGGTGATTGATTTACATTCGATAAAGGTAAAGATGTTTCATTCGCAATACTCACAGAGTGCGAAGTTGTTTCTGCTTCTATATGTTGGTCTTGAACAAATGGTGTATGCACATCTGTTGCAGTTTTACTGTTTGGAACCGCAGCAAGCAACTCATCAAAAATCTCATCATCATTCCAATCAAGACCATGTAAGTCTTGTTTAGGTGTAGGCTGATTCTGATTCACTTGGGAAATGGTTTGCTGGAATTGCTCATGAGCAGGAACTTGTTCTATTGAGTCGTCAGCTGCTCTTAAAAGCGCATCAATTTCTTGCTTATGACTTGCATCATCACGCTGTAAAGCACGCCATACTTCGCCAGTCGCAACTAAACGTTGACTATCTTTTTCAAGTTTATGGGCTTGCTCAAGCGTATGCTCAAAGTTTTGAGTATTAACAACTGGCGCCTCTGCTACAGGTTCAGGACGGCTCTGCTCTTTCGCTAACACATCTGCAAATAAACGCTCAGCAACAGCATCATGTCGTGTTGTTGCTTGAGGTTGAGCTGTTTCAGATGGAGCTGATATCTCTTTCTCATCTGAAGCATTCGCATTTGTCTCTGCATTTTGTGCAACTTTAACAGCTGCTGCTTTGTTGGCAGGTTGAGTTGTTAAGTCATAATCCGACTCACTCGGAGATACATTCTTATAAAATAAATCTTGTAAATAACTTGGTGTGGCTTTGAGCGTAACCCATGTTTTACTCCATTGCACCCCAAATGCAAGTGTAAACAAGACTACCCCGAAAACCAGTAAAAATAAGGTCGCACCATAAATTGTTAACAATTGAGATAGGCTTTGACCTAGCTCATAACCAATAATTCCTCCAGCTGCATTATCTAAAGTATCTGCCGGCACATTCCAGTGTAAATAAAGCAGGCTAGACACAACTAGAATTAAGAAGAATTGGGCAGCATAACGAAATGGGCGGTTTAGGAAACTACGTGGCCACCAAACCTGAATTGCTTCAATGAAAAGGAAAATTGGAATAAGCAAACTTGCCCATCCTAAAAAACCAAACAGCAAATCTGCAATCCATGCGCCAGCAATACCGCTTGCATTGGATACTTGCTGAGTATCACTGGAAATATGCATCCAGCCCGGATCAAATGGTGTATATGTTACTGTTGCCAGGAACATATAAATACCAAAAGAAACCAAGAATAATGTCATCAATAAGCGCTGTGCATAAACACTTGACACCGCAGTCATATACTGTCCTGTAACCCATTTAATTATTGGTTTAGAGATGTGAAGAACTACATTTTAGATCTTCAACGAATGAACTTTATATTATGCACTTGTTCTTACAAAAAAGGTGCATGATTCTTTACAGTTGTTGTTAACATAAGGCACTTCTATATTGTTATATAACTTAATTCGATTGACCTGATCAATATTATCCACATCGATTTCACGCTATTGGTCGGCAAATTCACGTATAATTTTCAAAATTCTCGAAATAAATAAGGATACCCTCAATGAGTGTTCGTCATTCTCGGTTAATTATTCTCGGTTCTGGCCCTGCGGGCTATAGTGCAGCTGTATATGCAGCACGTGCAAACCTTAAACCTACTTTAATTGCAGGTTTACAACTAGGTGGGCAACTTACAACAACAACCGAAGTTGACAACTGGCCGGGCGATCCTGAAGGTTTAACAGGTCCTGCATTAATGGATCGTATGCAAGCACATGCTGAACGCTTTGGTACAGAACTCGTCTATGACCATATTAACGAAGTGGATTTAAATGTACGTCCTTTTGTTTTAAAAGGTGACATGGAAGAATACACATGTGACGCTTTGATTATTGCAACTGGTGCTACAGCTCAATATCTTGGTCTAGAGTCTGAACAAAACTTTATGGGTCAAGGTGTAAGCGCATGTGCAACATGTGATGGTTTCTTCTACAAAAACCAAAAAGTAATGGTTGTTGGTGGTGGTAACACTGCTGTTGAAGAAGCACTTTATTTATCAAATATTGCTTCACATGTAACGTTAGTACATCGCCGTGATACTTTACGTTCTGAAAAGATTTTGCAAGATCATTTATTTGCCAAAGAAAAAGAAGGCAAAATCAGCATTATCTGGAACCACGAAGTTGAAGAAGTATTGGGTGACAATACTGGCGTAACCAGTGTTCGCCTAAAATCAACTCAAGATGATTCTAAGCAAGACGTAGAGGTTCATGGTCTATTCGTTGCAATTGGCCACAAACCGAATACTGGAATGTTTGATGGTCAATTAAACTTACGTGATGGCTATATCCAAGTACAAAGCGGTACTTCTGGTAATGCAACAGCAACTTCTGTAGCTGGTGTTTTTGCTGCTGGTGATGTCGCGGATAGTATTTACCGTCAAGCAATTACTTCTGCTGGGTCAGGCTGTATGGCTGCTCTAGATGCAGAAAAATATCTAGATAATCTTTAAATCATAGATTTCTAGAGTTTTTAAAACAGCCGTTCTTATAACGGCTGTTTTTTTATAATAATGACTAGCTGACATATATTAATTTTTATAGCATAACCTTAAAGCTCATCTTATTTTGTTTTTATGAATACACTTCCACTTTCCCAATTCATTTTTCCTGATCCCATTGAAGCCGATCCAGATGGGCATGGTTTAATTTGTATCGGAGCGGACCTCTCCCCTTCTACCCTATATGAAGCTTATACACATGGTCTTTTTCCTTGGTTTAATGAAGATGAACCTATTTGTTGGTGGAGTCCTGAGCCTCGTTGCGTGATATACCCTCAAAACTACAAGCCTAGCAAGTCATTACTGAGAAATATGAAAAAATATGACTATGCAATCACGATTAATCATGCCTTTGAACAAGTTATTCGCTCTTGCTCTTTGCCAAGAAGTTATGCAGACGAAACATGGATTAGTGAAGATATTATTCAAGGCTACTGTGAGATGTTTAATGCTGGTTATGGTTACAGTATTGAAGTATGGCAAGAAGAGGATCTTGTAGGAGGTTTATACGGTGTTACGATTGGCAAAGGATGTTTTGGTGAGTCAATGTTTAGCAACGAAACCGATGTTTCAAAAATGGCTTTTTATACATTAATGCTCATTGGACAAGAAAATCAGCTACCATGGATAGACTGCCAACTCGTAAACAGTCACTTAATTAGTCTGGGAGCCAGTACACTTTCTCGTCAAGACTACTTAAAATCGTTACAAGATGTAATTATTCACCCCTCTATCAATTGGAAAAAGTATCAAGAACGTGTATTTTCAAGTAAAACAATAGCATTAGATGCAAAATTAATGGAATGATAACAGGAGGGACCAATCATGAAATCATATCACCCGAAGTCCCTTTTAAATGATCTGCAGTATTATATTACTCCGCCTCATGATTGCAGCTATTTAGAAAATAAATCTGCACGCATGGTATTTTTAGACCCCATCCATCGAATTGATGTGGTCACTCTTTCAGAACTTTCTCGTTTAGGGTTTCGCCGTAGTGGCGACTTTGTTTATCGCCCTGAATGTCACTTATGTAGACAATGTTTGTCTTGTCGTGTTCCAGTTGCCGATTTTCAAATGAATAGCATGCAAAAAAAAGCATGGAAACGTAATCAAGATCTCACCATGACTGTTCTGCCTACGCGACAAGCAGCACAAATTCATTATGATTTATACGAACGCTACATTAATGAACGCCATGCAGATGGTGATATGTTTCCTCCGAGCTTAGATCAGTTTGAAAAGTTTTTAGTACATAGCTGCACAGATAGTTTTTTTCTTGAGCTTTGGAAAGACAATCGGCTTATTAGTGTTTCTACTTGTGATTTAATGGATGATGGACTATCGGCTGTCTATACATTCTTTGATCCCGATGAGCATCGCAGATCACTTGGTGTGTATTCTATTCTTAACCAAATTGAATATGTTAAATCGCTCGGTTTAGAGTACCTTTATTTAGGCTATTGGGTACCGCATTCAGCCAAAATGAACTATAAATCTCAATATACCCCTTTAGAACTTCTACTTGATGGACAATGGCGTCGTTTAAACCGATCATTGTCACCAGAAGAAATTCAACAGCTAGGTACATCTCTTATGACAACGTTACCTTCTGAATGGAATAATTTAATCATTAAATAAAGATGCGAAATCATCTGTACAGGTTTTTACCATAATGACCGCATGTTCCCGCCCACCATCTTGGGTAGGATAATAATTGCGACGCAGGTCAATTTGGTGAAAGCCTGTTTTTTCATATAAGCCGATAGCGGCTTTATTACTTTCACGTACTTCTAAAAAAATTTGCACTGGCTGATTTTCTAATTTTTCAATCGATGCATTTAATAACTCATACCCTAAACCCTGCCCTTGCATTTTAGGATCAATTGCCATGAGCAATAAATTCGCCTCATCTAAAACGGGCTGTAAAATACAAAACCCAACCACTCTGTTTTGTGACTCAATCACTGTGCATTGATAAGAATTCAAAGATTCAATAAATTGCTGTTTTGACCAGGGATGGGTTTGAACTGATTTTTCAATTTGAACAACAATATCAACATCAGTGTTTTGCATAATGCGAATCATGAGTCTCAACGCAATGAAGATTCTAAAGTAGTGCGTATTATAAAAACTTCCCAAGAAAAAACGAGCAAAAAAAAAAGGACAATTGAATTGTCCTTTTTTAAAGTAATTTTAAAGACCTAATTTTTCACGCCACGTTGCCAACAATGCTGCGGTATCCGAATCATTTGGATGAAATTTTGGTCTTAAAAAATCAAGTAGTTCTGGAATTTGACGAGTCATAAAACCTTTACGGCCATACATGAACTTAAGCATGTACTTCGTATCCTTCCAAGTTAATTTATCATCAGTCTTAAGTAACTTCGCAGTAAAATAAGATTGAGTTGCGAAGATTAATGCCATTGCAATAATCAAAGCTGTTGAACGCATAAAGTAAGCTTTCGGACCTTGCCCATACATGCTTGTATACACATCAAATGCCACAGCTTTATGTTCATTTTCTTCAACTGCATGCCACATCCACAGATGATACATAGTGTCATCTTGGAACATAGCCTGAATTTCAGGATTTTGTAAAAGTTCAGCTGCAATGGTCGATGTAAAATGTTCTAGTGCACATGTTCCAGTCAAATCAATTATTTCTTTGGTATAGCCAAAAGGTTTCATTAATTTGGTTACAACAGCTGTACCCATCTTAATGACTTTTCCAGTTTGCTTTTCCATATGGCGCACATCATAACCATAAGCCTGTGCTGAAGCATTAAATGCTAAATGCTCTTTCGAATGCATCGCTTCTTGACCAATAAAAGCACTAATTTCTTTTTGAAGATCTGGATCAGCAAGCTTTGGATCATTTCGAACAGCACGCGTACTATTTACAAAGAACTGTTCGCCCTCAGGAAAAAGGGCTGATAATGCTGTCATAAAATGTGTTAATGCTGCATCATAATTCGCCCAATAGCGTGGGACCTGAGCAAATTCAAAGTCCATACGACGCACAGGAAAACTAGCACCAGCACGATTGGAAATATTTACCTTAGCATTCATCTCAGACTCCTTTTAAGTGAATAGCTAATTCACATATAACTTTATTTATTTTCTTAATATTTATAATCATACGTCTTTCAACGTACCAATTAAGTGCAGATGAGGACAGAGAAATATCAGATGAGGTCATTCATAGACACATAAAGGTGCAAAACCTAGGACCTCTCTCGTTGGACTAGATATAGAAAATAAGAAAAGGACCAATAGTGGTCCTTTATAAATCATGAATTGAAATTATAAACCTAATTTTGCCTTCCAGTTTTTCAATAGGCCCACGGTATCTAGATCATTTGGATGAAAACCAGGTTTAAAGTAAGCTAACATTTCCTTAGCCATACCACTAATAATACCTTTAGATGGGCTATATCCGTATTTATAAATTACTGATATTTCAGATAAAGTTAATTTATTGTCTTGCTTTAATAAACGAAGCACAAAAGATGACTGGATCAAAAAGATTAAAGTCATAGCAAACACTAAAGAGCTGGTTCGTAAAGCATAAGCTTTTACACCCTTACCAAATACACCTTCGTATACATCAAAAGCTACGGCTTTATGCTCATTTTCTTCAATAGCATGCCAATACCACATTGTTGACATTGTCTCATCTGTCATAAGCTCTTGAATGTGCTTATTAACCAATAATTGAGAAGCAATAGTAGCGGTAAAATGTTCAAGGGCCGTCGTAGCAGTCAGGTCAACCATTTCTTTTGTCATACCGAAAGGTTTAACAATTTTTACGAAAGCTTTAATTGCTGTTTGAATCGCCGTATCGGTAAATTTCTCTAACGTTTCTACATCGTGACCAAACTTTTGAGCAGAGGCATTAAAGTTCACATGCTCTTGAGTATGCATTGCTTCTTGCCCAATGAAAGCACTAATCTCTTTTTGGAGTGCTTCATCATCTTTAATAGCTGGGTGGTAACGTACTGCTCGTACACTATCTATAAAGAATTTCTCACCAGCTGGAAACAATGCTGACAATGCAGTCATAAAATGTGTAAGTCCAGCAGAACCATTCATCCAATATTCTGGTACATCATTAAAGTCAAAATTCATACGACGTACTGGAAAGCTTGCGCCTGCACGATTCGTAATATTCACTTTAGCATTCATACCCAAAGCTCCTTAATAAGTAACCTTAGTTACCCAAACTTTATTGTTCGTTTTCTTGATTCTTATCATACAAAGTTAATAAAAAGGATTAAGGGGAAATAAGGACATTGAAATATCAGTTAAGGCCAGCTTTTATAGGGATTGTTAGACAATTAAGTATAAAAAAAGCGCTCTAAAAAGAGCGCTTTTTTTCACTGAAAGTGATTATGCAGTTACTTTCGCAACAACACCAGCACCTACAGTACGACCACCTTCACGGATCGCAAAACGTAGACCTGGGTCCATTGCGATTGGGTGGATCAATTCTACTGACATTTCAACGTTGTCGCCTGGCATTACCATTTCAACGCCGTCTTGTAATTGGATTGCACCAGTTACGTCAGTTGTACGGAAGTAGAACTGTGGACGGTAACCATTTAAGAATGGAGTGTGACGACCACCTTCTTCTTTAGAAAGTACGTATACTTCTGCGTCGAATTTAGTGTGCGGCTTGATTGTACCTGGTTTAGCAAGTACTTGACCACGTTGTACGTCTTCACGCTTAGTACCACGAAGTAAGATACCACAGTTCTCACCTGCACGGCCTTCGTCAAGAAGTTTACGGAACATTTCTACGCCAGTTACAGTTGTTTTAACTGTATCTTTAATACCAACGATCTCTACTTCTTCACCAACTTTAACGATACCAGCTTCTACACGGCCTGTTACTACAGTACCACGACCAGAAATTGAGAATACGTCTTCGATTGGCATTAAGAATGCTTTGTCGATAGCACGTTCTGGTTCTGGGATGTAAGAGTCAAGCGCCTCAACAAGAGCAAGAACTGAAGGCTCGCCATATTGACCAGCATCGCCTTCCAACGCTTTAAGCGCAGAACCACGGATAACTGGAGTGTCATCACCTGGGAAGTCATAAGTAGAAAGAAGTTCACGAACTTCCATTTCTACTAATTCAAGTAATTCTTCATCATCAACAAGGTCACACTTGTTCAAGAATACGATGATGTAAGGTACACCAACCTGACGAGAAAGAAGGATGTGTTCACGAGTTTGTGGCATTGGACCGTCAGTCGCAGCACACACAAGGATCGCGCCGTCCATCTGAGCAGCACCAGTAATCATGTTTTTAACGTAATCGGCGTGGCCCGGGCAGTCAACGTGCGCGTAGTGACGAATTGGAGAATCGTATTCTACGTGTGAAGTATTAATTGTAATACCACGTGCTTTTTCTTCAGGTGCTGAGTCGATTTGTGAGTAATCTTTCGCTTCACCGCCGTAAGTTTTTGCACAAATAGTTGCAATCGCAGCAGTTAAAGTTGTTTTACCATGGTCAACGTGACCGATTGTGCCCACGTTTACGTGTGGCTTATTACGTTCAAACTTGGCTTTAGCCATGATGATCTTCCTTTATAAACTACTCATGGAGGGTCACCCCATGAGCACTTGGTTTTTAACTAAGAAATTAGTTTGGGCTTATAGTAATCGAAAGATTACTCGTCGTCACCTTTTTTACCGCCAGATTGGAATTTAGCGATAATGCCTTCAGCCACGTTACGTGGAGTTTCAGCGTATTTAGCAAATTCCATAGAGTAAGTCGCACGACCTTGAGACATAGAACGCATTTGAGTCGCGTAACCAAACATCTCAGCAAGAGGAACTTCTGCTTTAATTGCTTTTGTTCCACCAGGAAGATCGTCCATACCTTGAACCATACCACGACGACGGTTTAAGTCACCCATGATATCGCCCATGTAGTCTTCTGGAGTTTCTACTTCAACTTTCATGATAGGTTCAAGAAGGATAGGATCCGCTTTCATGAAACCATCACGGAAGGCATAAGAACCTGCCATTTTGAACGATAATTCGTCAGAGTCGACGTCATGGTAAGAACCATCGAATAATGTCGCTTTAATACCAACAACAGGGTAACCAGCCAATACACCATTCTTCATACGTTCTTGAATACCTTTGTCAACCGCGCCAAAGAATTCTTTAGGTACTACACCACCAACAACTTCTTCAACGAATTGGTATTCTTTACCAGCTTCTTCAACATCAAGCGGCTCAAGACGTACATATACGTGACCAAACTTACCTTTACCACCAGTTTGACGTACGAACTTACCTTCTTGTTCAACAGACTTTTTGATCGTTTCACGGTAAGCAACCATTGGTTTACCAATGTTAGCTTCAACACCGAATTCACGCTTCATACGGTCAACAATGATATCAAGGTGAAGCTCACCCATACCAGCAATAATTGTTTGACCAGATTCTTCATCTGTACGAACACGGAACGATGGATCTTCTTTAGCCAAACGACCTAAAGCGATAGACATTTTTTCTTGGTCTGCTTTAGTTTTTGGTTCAACAGCCAATGAAATTACTGGCTCTGGGAATTCCATACGCTCAAGAGTAATGATGTTTTTCTCATCACATAATGTATCACCAGTTGTAACGTCTTTAAGACCTACACACGCTGCGATATCACCTGCACGGATTTCATCAAGATCTTGACGTTCGTTCGCATGCATTTGCACGATACGACCGATACGTTCACGCTTAGCTTTAACTGGGTTATAAACTGGATCACCTTGTTTAAGAACACCAGAGTAAACACGTACGAATGTTAAGTTACCTACGAATTTGTCGTTCATGATTTTGAACGCAAGCGCAGAGAACGGAGCTTCGTCAGATGCTTCACGAGACGCTTTAGTTTCGTCTTTGTCGTCAAGGATACCTTCGATCGCTTTAACTTCTGTAGGTGATGGTAAGAATTCAATTACAGCATCCAACATACGTTGAACACCTTTGTTCTTGAATGCAGAACCACAAAGCATTACTTGAATTTCAGAAGCTAATGTACGAGCACGTAGACCTGCAATGATCTCTTCTTTAGAAAGATCACCTTCTTCAAGGTACTTGTCCATTAACTCTTCAGAAGCTTCAGCCGCAGCTTCAACCATTTTTGTACGCCATTCTTGAGCAGTATCAACTAGGTCAGCTGGGATATCAGCATATTCAAACTTCATACCTTGAGATGCTTCATCCCAGATAATCGCTTTCATTTCGATAAGGTCAACAACACCCTGGAATGTATCTTCAGCACCAATTGGCACAACGATAGGTACAGGATTACCACCTAAACGAGTTTTAACTTGCTCAACAGCACGGAAGAAGTTTGCACCAGTACGGTCCATCTTGTTCACGAATGCTAAACGAGGCACTTTATATTTGTTCGCTTGACGCCATACAGTTTCAGACTGAGGTTGTACACCACCTACAGCACAGTAAACCATGCATGCACCGTCAAGAACACGCATAGAACGTTCAACTTCGATTGTGAAGTCTACGTGTCCCGGGGTGTCAATTACGTTGATACGGTGTTGTTCGAATTGGTTACCCATACCAGACCAGAAACAAGTTGTAGCAGCAGAGGTAATTGTAATACCACGCTCTTGCTCTTGTTCCATCCAGTCCATTGTTGCTGCACCGTCGTGTACTTCACCAATCTTGTGAGATACACCTGTGTAGAACAAAATACGTTCTGTTGTAGTTGTTTTACCTGCGTCAATGTGCGCAGAAATACCGATGTTACGGTAACGAGTAATTGGGGTTTGGCGAGCCATGATGTCTACATTCCTAAATGTTATATTTAAAACAGGACGCACCAATTAAATTGATGCGCGCGAATATCCAAACAGGCAACTTAAATACCTGCAAAGCCCCCACTTTGATAGAGAGCAATGTTGAATCGAGCTGCTGTACGCATGAATATTCTCCTGAATAAGGCCTGTTTTATCCGCTTAGAAACGGTAGTGAGAGAAGGCTTTGTTAGCTTCAGCCATACGGTGCACATCTTCACGTTTTTTGATTGCTGCACCTTTACCTTCAGCTGCATCAAGCAACTCACCAGCAAGACGTAAAGCCATCGTTTTTTCAGAACGCTTAGCAGCAGCATCTACTAACCAACGCATAGCTAAGGCAGTACGACGGGATGGGCGTACTTCCATAGGTACTTGATAAGTAGCACCACCAACACGGCGTGCTTTTACTTCAACCATAGGACGAACTTTTTCAAGAGTAGTCTCGAAAAATTCAACTGGGTCTACTTTGTTTTTTTCTTGAACGCGTTCTAAAGCACCGTAAACGATACTTTCTGCAATCGATTTTTTACCATCTTGCATTACGTGGTTCATGAATTTAGCGATTGTTTGGCTGCTAAATTTTGGATCTGGAAGGATCTCACGAGCAGCGACTACGCGACGTCTTGGCATTTTAATACACCTAATAATATGACACTTCAGGATGATCCAGCAGTTTGTACAAGTGTCATGTACACGACGCTGGCCTTACTATACGTCGCTTGAATTACAAATCTATGAAGAATTCAAACAAGCGAAACGCTAAAGGGCTTATTCGACTAGTTTCCTAGAATTACTTCTTAGGACGCTTAGTACCGTATTTAGAACGTGATTGATTACGATCTTTAACACCAGCACAGTCTAATGAGCCACGAACGGTATGGTAACGTACACCCGGTAAGTCTTTAACACGACCACCACGGATAAGAACAACACTGTGCTCTTGTAAGTTATGGCCTTCACCACCGATATAGCTAGATACTTCAAAACCTGAAGTTAAGCGAACACGGCAAACCTTACGCATAGCTGAGTTAGGTTTTTTAGGTGTAGTTGTATAAACACGTGTACAAACACCACGACGTTGTGGACAAGCCTTCAACGCAGGAACTTTGGATTTTTCAACCAAAGTCGTACGACCCTTACGGATCAACTGATTCGTTGTTGCCATATGGCAATTCTCCCGTTATTAAAAAACCTTAAAAAGAAAATACCTCTTTTTAAGGGCACATAATTGTAAGCCAAGATGCAAAAATGGTCAACACGGCAATACATTACCAAATGTTGACCATATCAATGTTTGACAGGACGATTTACAAATTTAAATGGAGGTTAGTTTCACTTTTTAAACCTCCTCTTTGTAAGGGCATTGTTAAGAGTATTTTTTATCTTCCACTATCTCGTCATCATCTTCAGGAGTTAGAGCAGGCTTTTGCTCCGTATGCTCATGTTCTGCTACATGCTTGTCAGCAAGTTTTTCGAGGCCCTGATGAACATTTTCCTGAATTTTCTCTTCACTCTTTTCGCTTTCGGTAGGCTTTAACACAATAGAAACTTTTGAAATCACATTATGATTTTCTACTTTATGATGATGAGCAGCATGAATATTGCCATCTTCGCCTACATTTAAAAGTCTTGGGCTCGCTTTTTGGATGAGTGTAACGGCAGCATAATAAGCCTGTAGCGGAGATAAATGCTCACTTGGATGTTCATTTAAATAGTGTCTTGCAGCTCCGAAAATTGCTTGAGCTTTATGACCTACATCTTCTTGTAATTTCCAGCTATACACTGCGCTTAAAACAGCACCAGCAACGGGGGTAAATTTACTAAAAGCAGACAATTTAGGAATACGGTTTAACCAATCCCATTTAAACTCGCCGTCTTCATTTACCAGCCAATTTTTTAAAGTGTCTATATCTGTGGTTGAACCCAACACTTGCTGAAATTGATGAATATCTTGGGTTTCCAACATGTTTCGTAAGGTTTTCAAAGCCAATAAAAGAGTTTGCTTTTCGGCGATGAGACTAATATCAACTTCTTTAAAAATAAACTCTACAACATCTTGATCAGTAGCTTCTAAAAGATCGAAGCCATGTGATCTTCCTGTTTGATAAATAGTTCTTAAAACCAAAACCAATGAAACTGGAATATCTACAGCTGCACCCACAACACCAGAGATACCTGTAATTGCACCCTGTACAGTCGCAATAAGCTTGTTTTGTTCAATAAGTGCCTGACTTAAACGTTGAGAACGGCCTGTATCTTTAGTTAATTCAAATAAATCTTTAGCTCCCGCTTCTTCTAGGATTTTTTCAGTTAAGGTACTTTTTGAACTAAAGTCATTTAGCCAATCAAATAAATAGCCTGAGATTTTTTCATCCCAATCCGGTGAAAGAAAAGTGGCAACGCCATTTACTTTTTTAAAATGTCGACCAAATACCTGACGTGTGACTTTTGGTAAATGTTCTCTTAGCATTTGTTGAGGACTTTCATATTGCTCAACTTCAAATGGGCTTTTTGTTCTCGATCTACCTTCAACAGTTTTTCCAGTTGGGATGGGTTCAATTACCTTACTGACGTCACCTGATTGGTTCTGTTGCAAGATACTCAATCCTGTAGAACTGAGCTTTTTAGCCACTCCGAAGACCTGAGAAAACAAATTGTCAGATTGATTATTATTAAATTTTGTCATCAAGTACCTCGATTTTTTAATTTATCTAATTAGAGATAAATACTAGGTGGAATGTGGATTTATCTCAACTTGAATGTGTGTATTTTAGTTAACCCTAAATGCAACATACTATGTATTTGGTTATTTTTTTTAAATGTAAAATTGTCATAAAGATTTGCCATAAGAAATAAAAAACCTTTCTGCTATCATGTTAACAACGAAAAACATGAGTCTCGTTTTCTTACAGCTATATTCTCCTATTCATTTTCATAGCTGTTGAACACGATAGACTCTTAATATCACCATAAAGGGACCTGTAGATGAAACGTGTTGTAATCACTGGTATGGGTATTAACTCATGTATCGGTAACTCTTTAGAAGCAGTTACTCACTCACTTCAAAATGGAATCTCCGGGACACGTTTTAACCCAACTTATGCTGAACTCAATTTTAAAAGTCATGTTAGCGCTGCTGCAGACCAAGATTTTGATAATATCGATCGTAAATTAAAACGCTTTATGGGCGTATGTGCGATGTATGCTTACAACGCTGCTGTAGCTGCAGTTGAACATGCAGGACTTACTCCTGAGCAACTTAGCGGTAATCCACGTTATGGTATTGCAGGTGGTTCAGGTGGTGGTTCAACTGCTTCTGTTGTTGAAATGACAGAATTATTAGAAACTAAAGGTGCACGTAAAGTAGGCCCATTCTTCGTACCGCGTAACATGTCAAACACCATTACTGCAAACGTCGGTGTTGCATTTAAACTACAAGGTATTTCACATACTATTACAAGTGCTTGCGCAACTTCTGCAGATGCAATTGGTTATGCGTACAACTTGATTCAACTTGGCAAACAAGATCTTATGCTTGCTGGTGGCGGCGAAGAAGATCACTGGTCTCAAAGTTTATTGTTTGATGCAATGGGCGCACTTTGCTCAAAATATAACGACTCTCCAGAAACAGCATCTCGCCCATATTCAGCAGACCGTGACGGCTTCGTTATTGCTGGCGGTGGTGGTTTCGTAGTACTTGAATCACTTGAGCATGCACAAGCACGTGGTGCGAACATTTTAGCTGAAGTTGTTGGTTATGCTGCTAACAGTGATGGTGCAGACATGGTTGCTCCAAGCGGCGAAGGTGCTACACGTTGTGTATTAATGGCACTTGAAGAAGCTAAGCAACATGGCGTAGAAAAAATTGACTATGTAAATACACATGGTACTTCTACTCCAGCGGGTGACATTACCGAACTTAAAGCAATGGAACGTGCATTTGGTGAAGGTAAGGTACCTCCTCTTAGCTCGACCAAATCGATGACAGGCCATAGCTTGGGTGCAGCCGGTGTACAAGAAGCTATTTACTCTGTACTAATGATGCAAAATGACTTTATTGCACCAAACATCAACGTGACTGAACTTGATGAAGGCGCAAAACCTTTTGATATCGTACTTGAAAAACGTGATGCAAAATTGAATACTGTAATGAGTAACAGTTTTGGCTTTGGCGGTGTTAACGCTTGCCTTATTTTCAAGAAGTGGGATGCATAATCCCACCTAGGATTATCGATGGATGCACCTTCTGATGCTTTTTTGTGGGTAAAAGCATTACATATTATTGCCGTGGTTTGTTGGTTCGCTGCTTTGTTCTACTTACCACGTCTATATGTTTATCATGCTATGAGTGAAGATGCTGCAAGTCATCAACGCTTTGAGGTAATGGAACGTAAGTTGTACCGTGGAATTATGTGGCCTTCGATGATTGCTACATTAATAACCGCGCATTTCCTAGTAGATTGGGGTGATGCAACTCGACATTATCATCAAGCCACATGGTTTTACCTCAAAGTTGGATTAGTGGCTTTATTAGTGATTTACCATTTGGTATGTGGCTATTATCGTAAAAAGCTCATCGGAAATGCTCACTATAAATCACATAAGTTCTGGCGATTCTTTAATGAAATGCCAACCTTAATTTTATTTGCTGTTGTGATTTTAGTTGTTGTAAAGCCTCAGTTTTAACTGGGGCTTTTGCTTTTCTTATCCAAGAATTCTTTTATTCATCTTAATAAAATGCACAATCTATTCAAACAATTATATTTTTCAAAACAGAACTATAAAATTAATCAATACCCTACCTCTTTATTTAGCAATACCTAATCTATACTATGCTAAAGAAATAGATGAACTCATTTAATGGCAAAGCTATGCTAATTTTTAATGCCTTTAAACGCTTAATCCATACACCATTTATTCTTATTACACTTTTTATTTTCCGTCACTTAAAAAACTATCCGATTAGACATTTGACTAGTCAAGAAAAATTATTGGCACAAATGGTTTTCGGCGACATGCTTGATTGCGAACGGCCTAAAATTATTGCTACGCGCTACCTCCCTTGGCAGAGTTGCGGTATTTTCATGGCCCCAAATGGGAATATTTATGTCAATCCTGCTGATTACAGCGAAAATTACGCTCTAGAATCCAAGTTTATGCAGGGTATTTTTATTCACGAACTCACACACGTCATGCAATATCAAAAAGGTATTCATGTACTACTTAAAGGTGCTTTATTACAATCAGCTTATTACCTGAGCTTTAAAAGTTACAATCCCTACAAATATACCTACCACCCTGATAAAGCATTTAGTACGTATAATATTGAACAGCAAGGCGAAATTGCGCGCGACATTTGCTCTGGAAAAATCCCGAATATTATCTGTTCACCTCAACTTCATTTGTAACTAAATAATCAATCTCGCTTTGAACGTAACATTTCGTGCGTAATGTAAATGAGAATTCTTATAAAACAGAAATACTTATCTAAACTATAAAAGTGCGCTTATTCAATTCAAATTATTGAAAAAAATAGAACAGGCTTATTCCAAATTAGCTTGTGATAAGGCAGTATACAAACGATAAAAATAATGAAGCCTGTTTCTATTCTATACAGAAAATCTCGTTATTTTTACGCAGAAAATATGGGATTGGTATATATTATTGATCTTGACATTTTTGTTTACTATTTTAATTGTTTACTATCGTATCATACACATCGTTGAAAAATTATATCCATAAAAATCAACACTGTGTGTATCTATATTCGTTATGATCTAGGATTAGGTTTGAATGAAAAGTTTTAAAGTTGCCCTTGCTCAGTTTTCTCCGCATATTGGCAATATTGACTCAAACACCCAAAAGATGATTGAGCAAGTAAATCAGGCGAAAAAACAAGACGCTGACCTGATTATTTTTCCCGAGCTTTCTGTTATTGGTTATCCAGCTGAAGATCTATTGTTACGTCCAAATTTAAATAAACGTATGCAAAAGGCTTTTGCACAACTTGCCGAAATTAAAGATATTGTCATGGTTTTCGGATTTGTGAACCAGACAGAAGATGGTCAACGTTATAATTCTGCTGCTGTCATGAAAGACGGTCAGGTTTTGGGTGTTTTTAACAAACACAATTTACCAAACTATGGCGTCTTTGACGAAAAACGTTATTTCCAAAAAGGACATCAGCATTTGGTGTTTGAATATCTTGGGCATAAGTTTGGTGTATTAATCTGTGAAGACATCTGGTCAATTAATACTGTCAAACAGTTGAGCCAATTAAATGTTGATACAGTCCTTGTACTCAACTCATCACCATATGAAGTCGGCAAGCCACAGCACCGTACACAAACCTTGAGTGAACTTGCAAAACAACTTCATCTAAATATTGTTTATGTTAACCAAGTAGGCGGACAAGACGATTTAATTTTTGATGGTACAAGTTTTGTCAGCAATCAAAATGGTGAAATTGCTTTACAAGCACCGAGCTTTAAAGAAGACATTTATATTGCTGAATTTGACCGTGATACAAAGTTATATAAAGTCACTGAATCTGCTCCTGCATTAGAAACGTTTGCTGAGATCTATCAAGGTTTAGTCATGGCAACTCGTGACTATGTAGAACGCTCAGGCTTCCCTGGTGTGATTTTGGGTCTTTCTGGTGGTATCGACTCTGCCCTTACACTTGCGATTGCTGTTGATGCAATCGGTGCTGAAAGAGTCCAAGCTGTAATGATGCCATATACTTACACATCTCAAATTAGTGTAGAAGATGCGGCTGAACAAGCTCGCCGTATGGGTGTAACTTTCGGTATTGCTGAAATTCACTCAATCGTAAATAGCTTCATGCAAACCCTGTATCCTTTCTTTGGTAATTCACCAGCTGACGCAACTGAAGAAAATTTACAAGCGCGTGCTCGTGGCACATTGCTTATGGGCTTATCAAACAAGTTCGGTAATTTAGTCCTTGCCACAGGAAATAAATCTGAACTTTCAGTTGGCTACTGTACGCTTTATGGCGATATGGTTGGTGGCTTTGCGGTTCTAAAAGATGTTTATAAAACAATCGTGTTTGAATTAGCAAAATACCGTAATAGCTTAAGTGAAACTCCGGTTATTCCTGAGCGTGTGATTACCCGCCCACCTTCAGCAGAACTTCGCCCGGATCAAAAAGACCAAGACTCTTTACCAGCTTATGATGTATTGGATGCCATCCTGTACGCATACATTGAAGAAGATTTAGGTCAGGCCGACATTATTGCCAAAGGTTTTGATAAAGAAGTTGTTGAAAAAGTCATCCGTTTAGTTGATCGTAATGAGTACAAACGTCGTCAAGGTGCGATTGGCCCGAGAATTACTTCTCGCGCATTTAGTCGCGAACGACGTTATCCGATTGTCAACGGTTGGACAGCGAATGACTGAGCAGAAAAACTCATCAAAAACTACAGCACTTGCTCAAGCACTTTTGCTTGAGCAAGTGGAATTTTTCAAAAAACAATTATCTATAGAAAACTCACCTATTTATTTCCAGCAGTTCATTCAACTGTTTATGCAACATGCTGATGAAATCAAGCTCCATGAGGTTGTTGATTTAGAACAACTACAAGCCGTTGTGAAACGCTATGCTTTTGAAATGCAGCTAGGTGCTGGTTTACTTGAGTTTATTGGGGAAATCGCGCAACGTATTTATTTATCTGCGATGAAGTCTCCAATTCAGCTACAAGATTTGGTCTCTGATCACCAGTTTGAAATGTGGCTTTCTAAATTTTTGGAAATGGAGCATATTCCTCATTATCTTAATCAGTTTTTAAGAACTAGTCCTTCTGTACAACAACTTTGCCAATACATTGCAACCTCAACTTTAGAACAAAAATTACCAAAACTTCTAACAGCATCTAGAGTCGATGACTACCATTTTGAATGGCAACATAAGCTCAAAAAATTCTCTTTTTTACAGCAGCAACGCCTTGAGCATAAACTTGAAACTTGGATTGCCAGTTTTATTCATGAGCAACTTACAGAATTAAGTCTTTTATCGAGTGAAGATTTAGAAAGTCTAGTACGTCATGTTTGGGAAGATATTAGACATAAAAAAATGTATGAATTTATGAAACAGCTCACTCCTCTCGATGTAGAAGAGTTCTTTGTTTTAATCTATGAATACTGGAAAGAATTACGCCAATCGCAATTTATGCAAGACCTGATTTTGTATGGCGTGGAAGTTTTTTATGACTTTTATAAAGATCAAAGTTTATTTGAAGTATTAAGTGAGATTGGATTAACTGAAAGCGACTTACAAACTGAAGCTTTACGTTTTTATCCGAAGGTTATGGATGCCTTTAATGAGCACGGTATTTTAGAACCTTTACTTCAAGCGCTTTTAGCTCCCTTTTATCAAAGCTCAAAAACACTCGATATGATTGAAAAACATTTTAATGAGTAAAAAATAGATAAAAAGAAACCACGCAGGAGCGTGGTTTTTAAAATGGTGGCTATGACGAGACTTGAACTTGTGACCCCCGCATTATGAGTGCGGTGCTCTAACCAACTGAGCTACATAGCCGTAAACTGTGTGCGCATTATCTATAGTTCTGTATAGCAGGTCAATAGGTAAAAACCCTTAATGCCCATCAATTGAACAAATAAGATTCAGATCATCATTATTTGTTCTTTTTTTAGCATTTTTCTGCTTTAAACAATTGATCAGCCACAGAAATATATTAAAGATCTAATACTAGTTTTTTACCTTTAGCTCTCGATACACAAATCATCATGCTCTTCTGTGAAGCCTTTTCTGCATCACTTAAGTATTGATCAAAGTGATCTGCTTCGCCTTCTAAAATAGCAGTTTCACATGTACCGCATACGCCTTCGCGACATAAGCATTCCACATCAATATTTAATGTTTCAATAGCTTGTAAAATCGTCTGATTACTTTGTACTTCAATTTCCTGATTAGACTTGGCTAGTACAACCGTAAATGCTTCCCCATCTTCAGGAACTGTTGAAGCGAATTGTTCCCAGTGAATGTACTCATCGCGATAACGATGCTTATTACAGCAATCAATCACAGCATCAATCATGGGTTTCGGCCCACAGACATACACGTGTGTGCCTTTAGGTTGTGATGAAATCAGTTCATCCAGCTTCAATGAGCAACCTTCTGAGTCAACATAGCTAAATACATGCTCGGCATGTTTCTGCTTTAACTCATCTAACAAAGCCGCATGTTCAGGCGAACGATAAGCATAATGTAGTTCGTATTCAACACCGCGTGCTGCAAGCTCATCCATTTGAGGTAAGAATGGTGTAATGCCAATTCCACCTGCAATTAAAATATGTTTATTGCCTGTTTCGGCTAATGGAAATAAATTTTTTGGTTCTGAAATCTGAATTTCACAGCCTTCATTACACTGATCATGCATAAACACTGACCCCCCCTTACCTTCCACATCTTTACGAACGCAGACTTGGTAAGTCGATAGGTCTTGTGTACAACTCATCAATGAATATGCATTTGAAAGCTGTTCATTCATTTTGACAATAATATGGCTTCCCCCACTAAATCGAGGAAAGTTCTGCCCATCTTGACGTTTGAACGTAAACCGTTTGATTAAAGGGGTTAGCTGCTCCACATGAGTAACAACCGCCGGGAACATTTCATAATGACTAGCCATATTAGAATCCTTCTTTTACCGCATATTCTTGTTGTTAGGGCTTATCCTTAAAGCCCTAAACACATGTATTTAATAGTCATGAACTCTTCAAGACCATACTTTGAGCCTTCACGCCCAACACCTGATTGCTTCACACCACCAAATGGTACAACTTCATTTGAAATTGCTGTGGCATTCATGCCGACCATTCCATATTCAAGTTGTTCTGACACTCGCCATAAACGTGAAATATTTTCGCTATATACATAAGCAGCCAAACCGAAGATCGTGTCATTGGCCTGAGCAACAACATCAGCTTCATCTGTAAAGCGAATAAGCGGCGCAACTGGACCAAAAATTTCTTCTTGGACAATTTCCATTGTACGGTCAACGTTAGTTAAAACTGATGGTTCATAAAAGGTTTGCCCTAAAATATGCTGCTTACCACCACAGGCAATCTTAGCGCCTTTGCTCACTGCATCATCAATTAACTGCTGTGCTTTCAAAACTGCTTTTTCATTAATTAATGGGCCAATTTGTACACCATCTTCAAGTCCATTACCGACTTTAAACTTTTGTACTTCTTGTACAAACTTCTCGGCAAAAGCTTGATAAATATTGTCGTGGACATAAATGCGATTAGCACAAACACAGGTCTGGCCCGCATTACGGAACTTTGCAAAAATCGCGCCTTGTACAGCTTTATCCAAATCGGCGTCATCAAATACAATCAGAGGTGCATTTCCGCCCAACTCAAACGCTAACTTTTTAATAGTGCTTGAACACTGCTGCATCAGTAAACGACCCACTGGAGTTGAGCCAGTAAAGGTCAATTTCTTCACTTTTTCATGCGAAGTAAATACAGAACCAATTTCTTGAGATTTACCGGTAACAACATTAATTACACCAGCTGGAATACCTGCTTTTTCTGCAAGCTTCGCAATTGCTAAAGCACAGTAAGGTGTTTCATTTGCTGGCTTAATCACTATCGTACATCCAGCTGCTAAAGCTGGTGCTGCTTTACGGGTAATCATGGCAATTGGGAAATTCCACGGCGTGATTGCAGTCACAACCCCCACAGGTTCTTTACTAATAATAAATCGCTGTTGATTATTGACGGTTGGAATCACATCACCATAAATACGCTTGCCTTCTTCGGCAAACCATTGAATAAATGATGCAGCATAACGCACCTCACCTTTCGCTTCTGCCAAAGGTTTTCCCTGCTCAATAGTCATGATTAAAGCAAGTTCATCGGTATGATCGAGAACCAGTTTGTACCAAGCCAATAAAATATCTGCACGGTTTTGAGCCGTTAAAGCTTTCCAACTTTGCAATGCTGTATAGGCCGCTTCAACCGCCTGTGTAGCCTCAGCCGCTCCCATATTTGGAATTGTGCCAATTTCTTCGCCTGTTGCAGGGTTAGTTACCGGAACCGTCGCATTCGACTGTGCAGCTAACCATTGCCCGTTAATATAGGCTTGTTGCTGAAATAATTCAGAACTTTGTAAACTCGACATATCATCTTCCTAATTGAAGAGTCAGGTGTAAATCATCTTTACACCTGAATAAATCCATTTGTTTTATTTGTGATGCTGCGCTACAAGATGTTGGAAGTAAGCAATACCATGTTCACTGATACCAGAGCGTTGCTTGTCAGTCATAATACGGCCTTGACCACGATAACCACGTGATTTCAAACCACGTTGTACGCTTTCGACCAAGTTCAAATCTTCAGGACGGAATACATTACGATACCACTCAATCAAATCTTTCTGATCTTGAGTGAGTTCTTCGTTGGTGAAGTAAATATCGTAATGCTGCAAAGTCGTTTCTGCATCGACTGGGAACTCATAGATTACAGTCATGAAATTACTGCCCGGTGGTACGTTGAACATCGTGCAAGGCCAAGTCCAGAAACCGTGAAATTCAGGATCAGTGACCGATGGATCAAGCTTGAACGACTTCTCAGATGAACGCGCAAAACCATACTGTAAAGTCCAGTTTTGATGTGTGGTATGCCAATATTTATCAACTTGTACCGAGTCAGCAAAGCCAGGATGCGCTGGTCCACAGTGATAGCACTCTAGATAGTTATCGACAATCACTTTCCAGTTTGCTGGCGTTTCTGTCACAAAACGTGCTGCCAGTTTCAAATCTTTAATTACGCTACATGCTTGATTTAAACGCTCAGCAAATTCTGGAAGTTGATCTTCTACACAAGTCGCATTTTCATCCATATTAATGAAAACAAAGCCTGCATATTCCTCAACTTTTAAAGGCACCATGCTTGAATTTTCTTTATCAAAAGATTCGACATGGTCACAGTTACGCGCCAAAGCTAAGCTACCGTCTAGCTTAAAAGTCCAAGCATGATATGGGCAGGTAATTACATTTTTTGCTTTACCACTGCCACTTAAAAGTTCGTGACCACGGTGCGGACATACATTATAAAACGCCCGTAAAACACTATCTTTACCACGAATGATGACAATATTTTCACCAATTACTTTACGGGTAATATAGTCATTCGGTTGTGCCAATTCACTGCCATGTGCAACACAAATCCAGCTTTTAGCAAAGATTGCTTCTTTCTCATGCTCAAAAACTTGCGATGAAGTATAGAAAACTTTAGGAAAAGTCCATGCAACATCTGGGTTTGCACAAAAATCTTCAGGTAATTTTTCAACTGCACTCATGTTATTACTCCATTAAATTCTTTTCGTCCAAATGACTCGATATTAAATTGATGTCTTTTCGACACTGCCAAACATGCGACGTATCGCACTCAGCATGTTTTGATATAACTGTTGAACTTCAGGGCAATCACGCATGAGACGTAAACTGCCATGTAATAAACCTTTGCCTAAATGGAACTCACTCGAAATTCCTGCTTGTTCCAATTTTTGGGTAAAGAGATAACCGTCATCACTTAAAGGGTCATACTCAGCAACTGCGACAAAACTGGCAGGCATATCTGAAAAGTCCGTTGCCAATAAAGGCGCTAGACGTAAATCCTGCCAATCTTGAGAGTTAGGTGCATATTCCTTTAAATAAAAATACATATCTTCTGTTGTTAACAACGGCGCATGGGCATGCTTTTGTGCGGCTAGTGTATCGAGTGCTGTAGTTAAACACGGATAAACCAAAGCCAGACCTTGAGCTTGCATACCACTATGCTGTAGATGCACTGCAAGGGCTGCTGCTAAGTTACCGCCTGCGCTATCGCCTGCTAGAACGATATTTTCACTATCAATCTGCCAGTCAGAACCATGCTCTTTAAGCCATTGATAAACTGCTAAACAATCTTCAAAAGCTGCCGGAAAGCGATGCTCTGGTGCCATGCGGTAATCCACACCAATGACAACTGCATTTAAGTCCTGACATAAATAACTGGTAATAAACTCATGTGAATCGAGTCCACCGACCATCCAACCACCGCCATGCAAATACAACACACACGGCCAACCAGCTTCAGGTCGTTTAGTTTTTGGTGAATAGATGCGAACAGGTACAGGATGCTCTGCATTTGCAACAACTCGGTCTTCTACTTCGATCTTGCCATCACGAGGCAAAGTGTAGTGTCGGCACATTGCGTCATATGCTGCACGAATTGAGTCAATATCCGCATCTGCTGGTGAATAAATGCCGCTCCAGTACACTAGGCTTTGCATTTCCTCACTTAAGACATACGTGGTCTGTTCACATGTAGTCATTACCATTCCCTCTAGCTGGTTTTTCTATCCAGTTTGATTGAGCTTGCAAGCTCAAGCTGCATCCGTTTTGCATATTCATCTTGAGACTGGTTTAAACCAATTTCCGCATCATCATAACCTTGTTGCTCAATTAAATGCGATGGGACTTTGGCATAATCCTGAATCAGCCATTTCACTAAGCCATAGGTTTGAATCAGAATAATCACGATGAATGGTAAAGCCGTCACAATGGTTGCCGTTTTCATGGTGTCTAAAGGTGCCTTACTAAAGATCATGGCAATCGGAACCAAAGTTAGCATGACACACCAGAACAGGCGGGCATTTGGTGATGGATCTTGTCCTTCACTTAAACCACGTGTACATGTTGCTGAAACCGCATACCCGACCGCATCCATGTGTGCAGCCAAGAACACCACCATAATGCCGAGGAAAATCCACATCATCAGCTTTCCAGCAGGTAACAGGCTAAGCAATTGACCAATCGCAACCTCACCACCTTGTTGGCTTAAGATTTGCGGTACATTTACAGCCCCATGAATAAAGCTATAAACACTGTAGTTTTCAAACACACCAAAGATGAACCAAAGACCGACACTGCCACCAATCACCATGGCAAAGATCACTTCTTTAATGGTACGACCTTTAGAAACACGCGTTACGAACAGTGCCACACCCGGTGCATATGAAATCCACCATAACCAGTAGAATACAGTCCATTCACGGGTAAACTTGCCATCACCCATTGGGTCGGTAAACAAACTCATATCAACAAAGTTGGTTGCCATTAACCCAAAACTCATTAATGAATTATTCAAAATGAATTGAGTCGGACCAAAGCAAAGTACATAAATTGCAAATAGCACTACACCCAAGCACACCATGTGACTTAAACGCTGCATGCCCTTGTCCATACCTACATATGAACTGAGTGCAAACAGAACCGAAACTGCCAAAATAATGATGACTTTAGTCATAAAGGTATTTGGGATACCTGTGAGTTGAGACAAAATATTGGTAAATGTCACGGCGGTGAGTACTAATGAAATCGTCAATGCACCAAACATGCAAAGCAAGAACATAAGGTCAACTAAACGTCCAACCACGCCGGTTGATTTAAAGCCTGTCACAGCTTCAATCACAGATGCCAAACTTAAGCCTTTATTTTTTCTCACATGATAGCTGTAGCACAAAGAAATTGATGCCAAAGCATAAATTGCCCATGCACTTAAACCTGAGTGAAAAAACGAGTAAGCCACGCTATATTTCAATGCTTCTGCTGACTCAGGCGGTAAGCTCAAACCTGGAGTTTGATAATAATAGGCCCAGTCCAAAAAACCCCAGTACAGCGTAGAAGACCCAATCCCTGACAAGATGAACATAAAAATCCATGACATCGTGGTGTATTGAGGCTTTCCTTCACCTAGTTTGATTTTGCCGTATTTACTAAAAGCTAGACCAAAAGTAAAAATAATGGCTAAAAAAGCAAACAGTAATACTGGGGTTGTAAATACTGAGGTCGTCCACTGCATCCATGTTGCAGCAATCTTGATCGACTCTTGCGAATAAATAGCCAAACCAGCAACTGAAATAAATACAAACAGTAAGCTGGTTACGGCAAGAACTTTATCCGTATAAATTTTTGTGTTTTGATTATCCATATCCCTACATCCATTTTTGGATGGCGTTATTCCATAGCGAACACGTCCATTTTAGTTTGAGCTACACACGATGCAATTGCATCTCCTACCTCATAAGTTTTTGCCTGACCACCGATATCGGCTGTTTTTGGTCCATTAATTAATACATTCTCAATCGCCTGCATAATGTCCTGACCTGCTTGAATGCAGCGTTCATCATCTTCGCCAAAGAATTCGAACATCATGGCACCCGACCAAATCGCAGCGATTGGGTTGGCAATTTGTTTACCGTAAATATCTGGTGCTGAACCATGTACAGGTTCAAACAATGATGGAAATTTTCTTTCCGGGTTTAAATTTGCAGAAGCAGCCAAACCAATGGTTCCTGTACATGCAGGACCTAAATCGGAAAGAATGTCACCAAATAAGTTGGATGCCACAACCACATCAAAACGTTCAGGTTGTAAAACAAAACGAGCCGCTAAAATATCAACATGCTGTTTATCAGCTTGAATTTGTGGATACTGTTTTGCCATCGCATCAACGCGCTCATCCCAGTACGGCATGCTCACTGCAATACCATTTGACTTGGTCGCTGCGGTAATTTTTTTTGCATCACGCTGATTTGCAAACTCAAATGCATAACGCAAAATTCGGTCTACGCCATGACGTGTAAATACTGCTTCTTGAAGCACAAACTCTCGGTCTGTCCCTTCAAAAGCTTTACCGCCAATGGCTGAGTATTCCCCTTCACTGTTTTCACGAACCACGTAGAAGTCGATATCGCCCGGTTTTTTACCTACTAATGGACATTTCACACCCGGCATTAAGCGCACTGGACGTAAATTCACATATTGGTCAAAACCGCGGCGGAACTGGAGCAGCGAACCCCAAAGTGAAATATGGTCAGGCACTTTATCTGGCCAGCCTACAGCGCCAAAATAAATTGCATCGTAGCCCTGCAAAGTTTCAAACCAGTCATCTGGCATCATTTTGCCGTGCTCAAGGTAGTAATCGCAGCTTGCCCAATCGAATGCATCTAACTGAAGCTCAATGCCGTACTTCTCTGCTGCTGCCTTTACAACCTTAATGCCTTCTGGTAGAACTTCTAAACCAATGCCATCGCCTGCAATCGTGGCAACTTTATATCTTTTTGCCATAAGCTTCCTTCACACCTTCGACTAATATCCTTGTATGGCTTAAACATGATGTTTTAAGCAAAAATGATCAACAACAGAACTATCACTCCAATGGACACGGATCGTGAATAATCTACCTAACCTATCGGATTTAAAGGTTTTTTGCACAGTCGCCAAACTAAAAAGTTTTGTCGAATCTGCTGAGGAACTTGGGACATCGCCAGCTTTTATTAGCAAGCGAATTAATATTTTAGAAAACACGTTAAGCTGCAAACTCTTTCATCGCAGCACGCGTCATGTCAGCCTAACGGAAGATGGCAAACTCATCCTTGAGAGAGTTTCAAATATTCTTGAAGAATTTGATGAAGTTTGTGAGCTGGTCAATAACCCGCTTAGTACGCCTACAGGTCGTATGGATATTATTAGTAGCTTTGGTTTTGGCAGAAAGCATATTGCACCAATTCTGTCTAAATTAATGATGCTTTATCCAAAGCTCCAAATTCATTTTGACACCATCGACAATACCAAAGACCTGATTCAACACAGTATTGATTTGGACATTAGAATTGGTAACGAAATTGCGCCGAATATGATTGCAAAGAAGCTGGCTTCCAATTTTCGAATTTTGTGTGCGGCGCCGAGTTATTTACTTAAACACGGCGTACCAGACAGCATTGAAGATTTGCAAACACATGATTGTCTGACCATTAGTGAACGCGATCAATCATCGGTGTTATGGAAATTTAGGCATACTTCTGAAGATGTCTCCGTACATATCAAACCCCGATTTGTTTCAAATAACGGCGAGATTATTCATCAGCTTGCCATAGAAGGTCACGGTATTATTTTCCGGTCAATTTGGGATGTTGCAGATGAATTAATTACAGGACAACTTCAGCATATTTTGCCTGAGTACTGGCAAGATGCAGATATTTGGGCGGTTTATCCATCACGGCTTAAAAGCTCATCTAAATTACAAACCTGTATTTTGTTTATTCAAAACGAATTGCTCAATCGTTTACAGCATGTTCAAAATCTAAACCGAGGACAACTCATTTCTCCGGCAGTTAAACGAGAACCACCGCCTGAAAAAGTCTTTCTGTGAAAAAAAGCCCTAAGTGAGGCCTATTCACTTAGGGCAATCGTTTACTTTTAAATTTTAGAAATAATATCCAATTGAAAGATAAAACAGTTTATCCCAGTCATTACTGCTACCTTGTGCAAGGCCATCAGCCCCACCGCCAACCATTGGATCATTTTTACTCATAATGTATTCACCCTGAATACCAATGGCTTTGTAATTAAAATAAACCCCTGCAATTAAGCGTTCAGAGTCTTTATATCCCTCCTCATCTTTGAAAAAGCGGCTATGAGAGATATAAGGTTTAATATTTTCAAGTTTATGGAATGGCTGAGCAAAGGTATAGTTAATTTCATTGACTAGATATTTGCCTTTGTTAGCGACTTGATACGGGTAATCAAATGCTCCAATGGTTGAGCTATTTGGCAATAAATTATCACCATTGGTGACATCTTGCTTACCTGCTAAGAACATCCATTGCCATGCTTGATATTGCGTTTGAGCAAATACATTCCATGATTTGCGGTGTCCATCTTCGTCTGTTCTTTTATTTTCTAAATCAGAATACCAAACTGAACCACCTAACTCGGTCGAAAATTTTTGAGCTTTATCAAGCTCAAATTTTCTAGAGGCCCGTGCAATCCACATATTTTTTTCTTCAATATTGGTTCCTGTAGTTAAATCATCAGCTTCAACGAAATTACTACTATATCGGCTTGAGTCTTTTGATGTCCCCTTATAATTTCCTCCATCAGTTGGATAGAAACCTAAAGTTAAATTATATTTATTATCTGCAAATTTATATTTAATCCCCAGATTATCAATATCTTCTAAACCAACGGTATTTAAAAGCGTTTCGTAATAACTACTTCCCCAAAATTCACCAAAGCCAAAATCAACTGGTTGCAAACCTGCCGTGATTCTCTGCTGGTCAGATAACTTATAACCCACCCATGCTTTTTTTAGGAAAATCGCATCACATAAGCGATCATATTGATAACAACGGGCATCCGCACCTGCAATCCAATCTGGATTCTCATAACCTAGCACTAATTTAATATCAGTTAATCGCCAGTCATCATTTTGGGAACCTTCATTCGCCCCGACCACATAATCTTTATGTAAATAGCGAGAACGTACTGCACCAGACACTTTAAATTGCCCCGAATCTAAAGTTGGATCACCCCAACTCAAATCAGCTGCAGAGACTTCTACTCCCGCAGTTAAACTTAGAATTCCTAAAAATAATAATGACCTTTTCATGTCTTCAACATCCTTGTTAAGTGTTATAAGAACATGAAGAAATTGGCTTAGACAAACAATGCCAGAACTATGAAGTCGGTCTTTACAAACTGTGTTTAATCAAAAAAATGAGCATAAAAAAAGACCACGCAGGAGCGTGGTCTATAAAATGGTGGCTATGACGAGACTTGAACTTGTGACCCCCGCATTATGAGTGCGGTGCTCTAACCAACTGAGCTACATAGCCGAAAACTGTGCGCGCATTATCTTAACTTCTTTAACGCACGTCAAGAAAAATTTTAAATAAAATGAGGTGAAGTGAGCCTATAAGCCGGGTTCTGTCGAGGATGGTCATTCCTCTAGGCGCACAATCACTCATACGCTCAAGCGACCTACCCGAATCCAGTACGGGCCGTACCTCAGGATTCCTATTTGGTCTTGCTTCTGGTGGGGTTTACCATGCCGTGAACTGTTACCAGACACGCGGTGCGCTCTTACCGCACCCTTTCACCCTTACCTCACGAATGAGGCGGTCTACTCTCTGCTGCACTTTCCGTCGGCTTTCACCGCCCAGGCGTTACCTGGCACCCTGCCCTATGAAGCCCGGACTTTCCTCCCCTGCTTCAGTCACGAAGACCTCCACAGCAGCGACCATCCAGCTCACTTCAGGGGCGCATATTAACAAATTTATTGACTAATTGCTCGTGCTTTTTTGAGCAATTAATTTTTTATATTTGTCCAAGAGCTGCTCTTCCGTTTCTTCATGCTGTGGATCTTTAGGAATACAATCTACAGGACAAAATAACTGACATTGCGGTTGGTCATGATGACCAACGCACTCAGTGCATAAATCTGGATGAATTTCATAAATTACTTCACCCATGAAAATAGCTTCATTTGGGCAAACTGGTTCACAAACATCACAGTTTATGCATTCATCGGTGATATATAACGACACTTTACCAACCTTGTTGATGTTTACGTTCAAAAGCCTCAACCACAGCTTGCGGAACAAACTTGGTTACATCCCCTTTTAAACGAGCAATTTCCCGAATCAATGTCGAAGAAATAAATGAATACTGCTCAGATGGTGTTAAAAATACTGCTTCAAAATGTGGGTCAAGTTGACGGTTCATATTGGCAAGTTGAAATTCATATTCAAAATCAGAAACTGCTCTTAAACCACGAAGTACTGCTGTTGCCTTTTGTTCTTTGAAAAAATTAACGAGCAAACCATCAAAGCCTACAAATTCAACATTTGATAAATGGCTGAGTGATGTTTGGGCCAGTTCAACTCTCTCTTCTAGACTGAACAAAGGGTTTTTATGATGTCCAATTGCAATTGCTACTACAACCTCATCAAACATTCTTGATGCTCTAGTAACTAAATCAACGTGTCCATTCGTGATGGGGTCAAATGTTCCAGGATAAATTACACGCGTTTTAGACATCCGCTAGTACTCTAATTGTATTGTGAACCTATTTTAGCAAAAGTTATACATCAGGCGAAATATTGACGTGCAGGAAAAACTTCACCTTGGCATCAGTTTACGGCACAATAGGCATAATTGTGGAAGTTTGAATTATGGCGAAAGCGACAGTAGTGAAAAAACATAATGGCGGAACCATCGCACAAAACAAACGTGCCCGCCATGATTATTTTATCGAAGAAAAATTTGAAGCTGGTATGTCTTTACTCGGCTGGGAAGTAAAGTCTTTACGTGCTGGTCGCATGAGTTTGACAGAAAGTTATGTCATTTTTAAGAATGGTGAAGCGTTTTTATTTGGTGCACAAATTCAACCGCTCCTTTCGGCATCTACTCATGTAGTACCTGAAGCTACACGTACACGTAAATTATTATTATCACGCCGAGAACTAGAAAAGCTAACAGGTTCAGTTAACCAAAAAGGTTACTCATGTGTTCCTTTAGCATGTTACTGGAAAGGTCACTTGGTTAAGCTTGAAATCGCGCTTGTGAAAGGTAAACAGCTTCACGACAAACGTGCGACTGAAAAAGATCGCGATTGGCAGCGTGATAAAGCTCGTATATTTCATAAGTAATTAAATAAAAAGCCTCTTTTTAGAGGCTTTTTTATATCGCGGAATTTATTAATTTAATCTATATAAGAGTCCAGCAAGATATTCACCAAACCATTTTGCAGTATCTAAATCGCCTTGTGGAGGAGTAATTTCAACAGGCGCATTATCTGACTGTGTCATTAAACCTAAACAACTCGATAATCGGTTTAAATCTTTTTCACTATGACCTGTCGTCATTAAAGGTAAACCTGACCAAAGCATGCCATGTTGCATCGCAAAAATATTTAATTGTTGTAATACAGCCAGTTTATCGCCACTCAACCCACCTGAATTTGCAAATCCAGCTGCAAGCTTCCCTTGCCACAAACGCTCTTTCCAACGTTTAGAAGTACTGTCCATAAACTTTTTAAAGTCAGCGGTCATACTTCCCATATAAGTAGGTGAACCAAAAATAATACCGTGCGATGCATCAAGCGCATCCCAATCAATATGTTCAATATTCATTAAATGTACTTTTACACCCATCACCTCTGCCCCAGCAGCAATAGCGAAAGCTACTTTCGCGGTATGACCATATGGACTGTGGTAAACAATAGAGAGGTGTTTTTCAGGCAAAGACATAAGATTAAAATTTTGAGCGATTTTTTCTATTTTATCATTTTATTAACGCTTGCTAAACCTTCATCTATAAATATGAAATACAAGCCTTTCACTACCCCACACTATAGAAATATTTTTAAATTAAATAAAAAACTCTCTTATTTTTAGCGGTTATAAAATAAGAGAGTTTTTTAAGGCGATGATCAAAACTTACATAAAAACAAACGTAGCCATACGCCCTGTCTTCGCATCACGACGATAAGAAAAATACTCTTCAACCTGTTGATAAGAGCATCGATCTCCGCCCAAGACTTGTTGCACACCTAGACTTTGCAAAATAAAGCGTGCAATGGCATATAAGTCTGCATGAAATTTATTTGGAGCTGCTCCCTCAACAAAAGCTGTTTCCAACTTTGGATATTTATCACAAAAGGCAGCTTTTACTTCAGCCCCAATTTCAAAACAAGGTTGACTAATTGCAGCCCCTAACCATGCCCAAGTTGGAGGATTTTGCATAGCCGTAACTGTATTTTCAATAATGCCACCTGCTAAACCACGCCAACCGGCATGCAAATTAGCGACTTCGGTTCCTTCGGCATTTCCCAACACGACAGGTAAACAATCAGCCGTCATCATCATTAAAGCATGACCTTTTGTTTGGGTGACCAAACCATCGCCGATTAAAGCTTTAAAAGGAATTTGTTCATTTACAGTATGGCAAATCGTACTATGCGTTTGAGTCATCCATGTCATTTTTTTAACACCAAATTTCGCAAACTCATATAACAATATCATTCGATGCTGTTGAACACGTTGTGCCTCATCTTTGACATGTAAAGCCAGATTAAAGCCAGATAACTCAACCTGACCTGTTGGCAATGCCAAAGGATGCTGAACACGTGTCTGCCCTACAAATACGCCTTGAGGTAAACCTTGAACAAATTCCATATGCACGTCCTTAATATGCAGCGTTTTCTGAACGTAACACATTCACTAAATGTGTGAAATCTTCAGGCCACGGCGCTTCAAATAGCATTTCTTCACCAGTACGAGGGTGTTTTAAGCCCAATTTAGCTGCGTGCAATGCCTGACGTTTAAAACCACGTAAAGTTTCAATGAGCAGCTCAGACGCACCAGCTGGCACACGCACACGGTTCATATAAACCTGATCGCCAATCAAGCCATAACCAATGTAACTAAAATGCACACGAATCTGATGTGTTCGTCCTGTTTCAAGGCGGGCTTGTACACGGGTAAAATCTTTAAAACGTTCTTTTACATTGTAGTGAGTTACCGCATCTCGCCCACCCGGTAAAATTGCCATTTTCACACGGTCAACTGGGTGACGTTTGATTGGTTCATCAATCGTACCGCCAGCAATAATATTTCCATAAACAACCAAGTCATATACACGGTAAACCGATTTATTCGCCAATTGTTTACTTAAAGAAAATTGAGCTTCTAATGTTTTAGCAACAACCAGTAAGCCACTGGTATCTTTATCAATACGATGTACCAAACCAGCACGCGAAAGTTCTGCCAATTTTGGAGCATGGTAAAGCAAAGCATTCACTAAAGTTCCAGAACTATTGCCTGCTCCTGGATGTACCACCATGCCTACTGGTTTATTAATGACTAAAATATCATCATCTTCATAGACAATATTAAGTGGAATATTTTCAGGTTGACTCGTTGTCTGAGCTTCAAGCTCTACTTCGAGCGTAAGCAACTCAGTTCCTTCACAACGGTGCTTAGGCTTGACAATGTTACCATTCACCAACAGATGGCCATCCTTCAACCATTGCTTGAGCTTTTCACGTGAAAACTCGCTCCACACCAAGGCTGCTACTTGGTCGATACGTTGTCCCAGATAGGTTTCATCTAGCTGAACTTGCAACGATAAACGTGTTGCAGTTGTATCAGAAGTATGGTTATCTGCATCCTCAGAATCTTCAAGTAAATTGAAGTCGGTTTCAGAGAAGTTTGTGTTTGAAGATTGTGCTGAAGTCATTTGATCATTGAGATAAAAGTGGTTTAATAGCGCAATTGTAGCTCATTGCCCAACATAACAGAGGAGTTTTTATGTCGCTACCACGTTATAAAATTACGATGCTTGCCTTATCTTTAGGTGTAGCGTCTGCATTTGTGGGCTGTAGCAGCAATCCAAGTAAAAAAGAAGTGGTCGATACTGGCCCTCAATCTAGTGAACAAGCTTACTTCGAAAAAGCCCAAAAGTCGCTTGACCGTGGTCAATATCTTGATGCGACCAAGTCTTTAGAGGCAATCGATACCTATTATCCGACTGGACAATACGCACAACAAGCACAACTTGAACTTCTATATTCGAAATTTAAACAAAAAGATTATGAAGGCGCGATTGCCTTAGCAGAACGTTTTATTCGTTTAAATCCTCAACATCCAAATGTAGATTATGCTTATTATGTTCGTGCTGTTGCCAATATGGAGCAAAACTACGACAGTTTGATGCGTTATACCTCTTTGCAACAGTCACATCGTGATGTGAGTTATTTAAAAGTTGCGTATCAAAACTTTGTTGATTTAATTCGTCGTTTCCCAAGTAGCCAATATTCTGTCGATGCTGCTCAGCGTATGAAATTCATTGGACAAGAACTTGCTGAAAATGAAATGACTGCTGCCCGCTTCAACGTTAAACGTAAAGCTTGGATCGCCGCTGCAGAACGTTCGCAATGGGTGATTGAACACTATCCACAAACACCTCAAGTTCCAGAAGCTTTAGCCACTTTGGCATATAGCTATGATAAATTAGGTGATAAAGCTACTTCGCAACAATATATTGAAGTTTTAAAGCTTAATTATCCAAGCCTTGTGAAAAAAGACGGCACAGTTAACATGCGT
This sequence comes from Acinetobacter pittii, assembly GCF_034064985.1. Classification (NCBI taxonomy): domain Bacteria; kingdom Pseudomonadati; phylum Pseudomonadota; class Gammaproteobacteria; order Moraxellales; family Moraxellaceae; genus Acinetobacter; species Acinetobacter pittii. The sequence goes on from NZ_CP139249.1 coordinate 2,996,009, forward strand.
GCTGCTCGTAAAGAAGGTAACTGGATCAACCGTGCAACTTTAGGTATTTTCGGTCGTGAATCGACTGCTGCAACGCCAGAGAGCACAACTGAAGCAGAAGCTCCAAAACGTGGTTTCCTCAACCGTGTTAGTTTTGGTTTAATTGGTAATTCAGATAAAGAAGAAACTGAAGCACCAGAACAAACACCTGTTGAAGCTTCTAAGTCTGAACGTAGTTGGACAAACCGTTTAAGCTTCGGTTTATTAGACAAACCTGAACCACAAGCAGCAGAAAATACAACTGTTGCACCAGCTGTCACATCTACTGAATCTTCAACTGATGTGCAATCAGATGAAGCAACTCAAGGTGCGGATGACGCTGCTCAATAAGTTTAAGCTTTAAAAAACATCAACAAACAGGCAAGTGATATCACTTGCCTGTTTGTTTTTATAAAATATTAAAATATTTATTGGGCATATCTCGATTCATCATGTCAGAATATTCTGACTTACTGTCTCATCAAGTTTTAATACGGTTATCTGAATTATGGCAATTCCACAACATACGATTGATCAAATTCTAGATCGCACAGATATTGTCGATCTGATTGGTCAACGTGTGAAACTGAAAAAGACCGGACGTACCTATTCCGGCTGTTGCCCTTTTCATCAAGAAAAAACGCCATCATTTCATGTTTACCGTGACAAGCAGTATTATCACTGCTTTGGCTGTCAGGCTAACGGAAATGCAATCCGTTTTCTCATGGATATCGATAACCGAAACTTTATTGAGGTAATGAAAGAATTATCGAGTAGTACTGGAATTGAATTACCCAAAGATAATACTGAAAATAAAAAACTGTCTTATACCCGTCAGATTACAAAGCCACCTCTTACTAAAACAAATACGGCTGAGCCTGTAACTCCACAGCAGCCATCGGATGAAAGCTACAACACACTTGAACCCGTATTTTTTGATGACCCTTTTGCTCAGTTCGAACAGCCGTTTAGCTTTGATGAACCAGTTCAAGAAGGTAATTTATATGACTTACTGGAAAATATTGCTCAGTTCTATGAACAACAATTACCTCATAGCCAAAAGGCAAAAAATTACTTTAAACAGCGTGGACTAACCAATCAGACGATTCAATTTTGGCGCTTAGGCTATGCCCCAGAAGACTGGCAACACCTAGAGAAAGCCTTTCCCTATGACATTGACGGCTTAAAACAACTTGGGCTTATCCGCTCGAGCGATAATGGCCGTGATTTTGACCTATTACGTGACCGCGTTATTTTCCCAATTCGCGACCCTAAAGGTCGAGTCGTTGGTTTTGGTGGGCGTGCATTAAATGATGAAATCAAGCCCAAATATATTAACTCACCAGATTCAGAAGTCTTTCATAAAAATCAGCTACTTTACGGACTTTATGAAGGTAGAAAGCTTAAATCTAGTGATTGGTTAATGGTTGAAGGCTATATGGATGTCATTGCGCTTCAGCAGTATGGCATTACTGGAGCTGTAGCAACGTTAGGTACCGCAAGTAATACTGAACATCTTAATATTTTATTTAAACAAAATAGTCGTATTACCATTGCTTTTGATGGTGATGCAGCAGGTCAAAAAGCAGCACGCAGAACTTTAGAAATTGCTTTACCCCTTCTCAATGATGGTCGTGAACTTAAATTTTTCGTTCTACCGAATGATCATGACCCCGACTCTCTGATCCGTCGAGAAGGGCTGGAAAATTTCCAAAAATTATTACAACAGGCCCCTCTTTTGTCCGATTTCGTGTTTGCGCACTTAACAGGTCAACACGATATCAGTACACCTGAAGGGAAAAGTTTGGTTATGGGAGAACTCAGGGAACTCACCGAGTTATTACCAAAACAAGGTTCTTTCCGCTACTTACTTACTCAATCTTTCCGTGAAAAACTCGGACTTGGTAAACGTTTTACCCCACAAATCAGTCACGATGCTTCACTCTCGTTTAATATTCATACAAAAGATGAAGATTTTGCGGTTGCAATTTTAATGCATCATCCTTTTCTTTATATTCATTTCGAAGGATTACGGGCTTATATTCACCAAGATGAATTATTAGCCAAAGTACTGGCAATCTTAAATCGTATTTTTGATGATTTACCGGATGACCAAGAGCTGGCAACTTATTATGTGCTTGGTGCTTGTAGTAGTTACTGTCATGAAATCGCCGATATTATGCAAAGAACCAATATTCAGGCATTAACACAGGCACCTGAGGTAGCTGACAAGTTAGCTAAGGAATATTCGCTAAGTCTGCAAGAAAGATATTTACGTCAGAAGCTGAAATCACCGATTTCTTTAATTGAATCAAGAAATCTAAGACAACAATTGAATGAATTAACAAAACAAATTAGCTTGAAACTGTTATCTTAATGTTTTGGCTTACGCTCATGATCAAATACATCCTGTAAATGCTGCTGTAACCATTCAAAATAATCAGGATTTTCTGCTTTAGCCGCTTCACGTAGTAATATCGATGTAGGATGCATAAGTTTTTGCGTTAAACGATGGGCAAATTGCTGTAATACCTGCTCGGCATTCTCACCATGATGCAAAGCTTCTAATGCATGCGTAAGCTCTTGTTGACTAATCTCTTCACTGTGTTGGCGGTAAGCATGAATGGTGCTACCAGCCTCTTTAACCTTTTGATGAGTAATAAGCTGAGTCGCTAATTGATTCACCATTACTTCCGCTTCAACTGCCGCCTGACGACGTTGAGCGAGGTTCTCATCAATCACACTTTGTAAATCATCGACACCATACAAATAGACACCATCAAGTGCTTCAACTTTAGAATCTATATCACGTGGCACTGCTAAATCAACCATCAACATTTGTTGATAGCGACGTTTTTTCAATGCAGCCTTAACATCAGAATAAGCAATAACTTGGTATAGACTACCGGTACAACTCGACACAACATCAGCACGATATAAATTCTCTGCTAATGCTGAAAACTCAATAATTTCAACTTCAACCTGATGTGCAATTTCCTGAGCCAACTGATCAGCGCGCTCACGGCTACGATTACAAATAATAATCTTCGCGACACCTATTTCAGCCAAATGTTTAGCCACCAAGCTATTCATTTCACCCGCAGCAACCACCATTACGGTAAGTTTTTCAGGCTTACTAAAAACCTGTAAGGCCAGTTGTGCAACCGCATAACCCATTGAAACAGCATGACTACCTACCGCAGTTTCGGAACGTACACGTTTGGCAGCATAAAAAGCATATTCAAAAACACTATTTAATTCAGGAGAGACCGTTTGAGCTTCTTTAGACAATGCTAAAGCACTTTTAACTTGCCCTAAAATTTGCGGCTCACCTAGCATAAGAGAGTCTAGACCACTCGCTACTCGCATTAAATGTGTAATTGCCTGCGTGTTCTCGTAACGATAAACATGATGAATTAACTGCTTTACATCAATATTATTGGCATCGGCTAACCATTTTAGAAGGCTTTCGGCGTTTTCAGCCATAGCATAAACTTCTGTACGGTTACAGGTCGAGACGACCACCAAATCCTTTAGGCTTTGGTGATGGCGTTGTTCGGCAAGCAAACGACTTAATCGCTCTGCATTGAAAGCAATTTGTTCGCGGAGTTCTACAGAAGCTGTTTGATGGTTGACACCCAATGCAAAGAAAGACATATCAGATCATCATTTCGCTAAATTTATGCTATTGTGCAACATCGGTGTCATAAAAAGCATTACTTTGGATCAATAAAAATTGCGTCAAATGAATAGCCGTATTAATTTTAACGGTGCTTCGATAAGACAGTATTCTACCACATTCTTATTGTTAGGTAGCATGTCCTCATATGTCTATGCACGTCCTGTGCAAGAGACCTATGCCGTGCATTCGTTTGATCAGGCATTAGAGCAATCCATGGTTGCTGAATTTGCGCTAGCTTATGACGATATTCCAAACGCTTTGCACAATTACACAGTGCTCGCAATTAAAAGCAACTCTACCTCAATTAAGCAGCGAGCTTTAGACGTTGCACTTGAATACAATGATTTACAAGCTGCGTTAAACATTGCTACACATTGGGTCGCTCAAGAACCCAAAGATGTACCCGCTTTATTCTATTTATCACATATCGCTTTAAAAACACACGAATATCAGCTTGCTGCTGAAACATTAGATAAAATTTTAAAGATAGATCCCACTGCTGATCTAGAACAGATTTTAGCCAGTATTGCCCCAGAAAATGCACAAGATCGAGAGGTCTTATTAACAGCTTTACGCTCTAGTGCAGAAAAAGCCAATCCTTCTATCTTAGCGCTCATCGCCAATTTAGAAGCACAAAATGGTCAATTACAAACCGCGCTAACCAACATTAACAAAGCCTTACGCCGACGTCCTAAAGTAACGAGCTTTATTTTAATGAAAGCAAACTTACTTATTGCTCTCAGCGATCAAGAAGGTGCACTTAAATGGTATGCAAAATCGAGTCGTAAAAATAAGAAAAATTTAGATATTCGTTTAGCTGAAATCCGCTATCTCATACAAATTAACCAATCTGAGCTTGCGTTAGAAAAACTTGAAAAAATTATAGAAACTAACCCTCAAGCTGAAGAAGCCTTATTTATTGCAGGCTTAACAAGTATTGATTTAAAGCAATACGACAAAGCAGAACAATATCTTGTTGACTTACGCAACTCGGCTAAATACCAAAATGAAGCATATTACTACTTAGCGATTAATGCAGAACGTAAACAGCATTATGAAACTGCAAAAGCTTACTATCGTTTAGTTGATGGCAGCTTATACGTGGTATCAAGACGCAATCTGATCGCAATATATGATAAACAAGAAAATTTACACGATGCTTTACGGTTTCTTACTCAAGAACGAGTAAATTATCCCCAACATGCAAGTTTCTTATATCAAGCCCAAGCTGAAATCTTAAAGAAAATGGGCAATAAAAAAGCTGCATTAAATTTATTAGATGAAGCGATAAAAAACTTACCGGATGATCCGGAACTGATTTATGCGGAAGTTTTATTACTTGATCCATATACGGACCGCGACAAACTCGACAAAACATTAAAGCAATTATTACAGCTTGAGCCCAATAGCCCAACGTATCTAAATGCATATGCTTATACACTGGCACTGCAAAATCGCAGGTTAAAAGAAGCACGTCAATATGCTGAACAAGCTTTGGAATATGCCCCTGAACAAGCATCAATCCTTGATACGCTAGGCTATATTGCATTTTTACAGAATGATTATGAAGCTGCTGCAGAAGCCTTAAGCAAAGCTTATGAACTTAGCCATAATATAAATATTGGCATTCGTTATGCTAAAGCTTTGTATATGCAAGGGTCACTCACTCAATTTAGCGCAGTGTTACAACAACTGAAACAAAAACATGCCAATGATCCACAATTACAACAGCTTGATGCGTTAATTTTACCTACATCTGCAAAAAAGAGTTAAATATATGAGCAAATTTGCCCAACTGTGCACAGCGATCTGTGGATCAAGTGTATTATTTCTAACCGGTTGTCAGCATTTTACTCAACCAAAACCTGCGGTTACCCAACAAGTTCAAGACGAAAAACACTTTAATTTACAAGGTAAAATTGGAGTCCGTACACCACAGCAAACTGGTAGTGCTTTTTTTACTTGGCTTCAACAGCAAGATAATTTTGATATCGAATTAAGCGGTATTTTAGGCGTTGGAAAAACTCAAATTCAGGGTAAACCAGGCGAAGTAACTTTAAACAGTTCTAAAACAGGACTTATTACCGCTACCTCTCCAGAAGAGCTGTTAGAACGTGCAACGGGTTGGCAAGCACCAATTACGCACTTAACGAGCTGGATTTTGGCAAAACCCGCAACATTAAATGCGCAAGTTACCAAAGATGCTGCAAATCGAGTGAGTCAACTCATTGAAGATGGCTGGACCGTGAATTTCAGTTACGATGGTGAACAAACTTTGCCAAACAAACTGGTTTTAAAGCAAGCTCTTGCTGAAGATAAAGAAAACCGTATTACAATGGTCATCCAAAACCGCTAAGTCTAATTATATAAATCTATGATTCGAGTTCCTTCCCCTGCTAAGCTCAACCTGTTTTTACATATTACAGGCCGACGCGAAAATGGTTATCATGAGCTACAAACCATTTTCCAACTTATTGATTTATATGACTGGATGACATTTACGCCTACTTCAAATGAAGAAATCGAAATTGATGGGTTAAGTGAAGTTCGACCTGAAGAAAATTTGATATATCGGGCAGCTCAAATACTAAAGCCACATGCAAAAAAGTTTTGTGGTTTGCACATCAAAATTGAAAAAAATATTCCAATGGGTGCGGGTTTAGGCGGTGGTTCATCCAATGCAGCCACCACGCTTATTGTGTTAAATCAATTATGGGAATGTGGTCTGGAACAAGAACAACTTGCGGACTACGGTGTAAAGCTCGGTGCTGATGTCCCTATTTTTGTTTATGGTAAAAATGCATGGGCTGAAGGCATCGGCGAACATTTATCATTCATAGACTTAGATCAAAAACAGTTCATTATTTTAAAACCTGATTGTTTTATCAGCACTCAATTGCTTTTTTCACAAAAAACATTGACAAGAGACTCTAAGACCACTAAATTTTGCGCCTATCAGTTAGAGCCTTCTAATTTTGGAAATAACTTTGAGCCACTGGCTCGGCAGTTATACCCTGAAGTAGAAGAAGCAATGCAATATTTAGATCAGTTTGGTCAAGCAAAGCTTACAGGTACAGGTGCTTGTGTTTTTACTGAAGTAACAAATGAAATGAATATTGATGAAATTCTTAAGCATTCACCATGTAAATCTTACTTGGTAAATAGTTTAAAAGAATCTCCTCTTAATCATTTTAAGGTTACACGTTAGGGGCGTCGCCAAGTGGTAAGGCACCGGGTTTTGATCTCGGCATCCGTTGGTTCGAATCCAGCCGCCCCTGCCAACCTCACCTGTAATGATGATTATATTAGGGGCGTCGCCAAGTGGTAAGGCACCGGGTTTTGATCTCGGCATCCGTTGGTTCGAATCCAGCCGCCCCTGCCATCATATATATCATCGAATTTAGGGGCGTCGCCAAGTGGTAAGGCACCGGGTTTTGATCTCGGCATCCGTTGGTTCGAATCCAGCCGCCCCTGCCATTCTCTTATTTTAAAGACAGACTTAATTGCTATGCTTTTTGTTGATTAATCTTGACATTGCATTGCAAAAATATTAAAGTTCTGCCGCATTAGGGGCGTCGCCAAGTGGTAAGGCACCGGGTTTTGATCTCGGCATCCGTTGGTTCGAATCCAGCCGCCCCTGCCATCTATTTCATTACATACCAACCGCCAAGGGTGCTTCATGCCCAATCTTGTCGTTTTTAGTGGAAATGCTCATCCACAGTTCGCTCAAAAAGTCGTAAGTCACTTACATATCCCTCTAGGTGCTGCATCAGTCGGTCACTTTTCTGATGGAGAAATTTCAGTAGAAATTACTGAAAATGTTCGTGGTAAAGACGTATTTATCGTTCAGCCTACTTGTGCTCCTACCAATGATAACCTTATGGAAATCTTGGTTATGGCAGATGCATTGCGTCGTGCAAGTGCTGGTCGTATTACCGCTGTTATCCCTTATTTTGGTTATGCTCGCCAAGACCGTCGTCCACGTTCTGCACGTGTGCCGATTACAGCTAAAGTTGTCGCAGACATGCTTACCACTGTTGGTATTGACCGTGTCGTGATGATCGACTTACATGCTGACCAAATTCAAGGTTTCTTCGATATTCCAGTCGACAACATCTACGGTACTCCTGCTTTGCTTGCTGACTTACGTCAACAACAACATGACAACCTTATGGTGGTTTCTCCTGACGTTGGTGGTGTAGTACGTGCGCGTGCTGTTGCCAAACAGATGGGTGACATCGATTTAGCAATTATTGATAAACGTCGTCAAAAAGCCAATGAGTCGCAAGTTATGCACTTAATTGGTGACGTAAAAGATCGTGATTGCGTTATCGTAGACGATATGGTTGATACTGCTGGTACATTGTGTAAAGCAGCTGATGCGCTTAAGCAATTTGGTGCACGTCGTGTAGTTGCGTATGCAACTCACCCTGTACTATCGGGTAAGGCTATTGAAAACTTACGTAATTCAGTTATTGATGAACTGGTTGTGACTGACACCATTCCTCTTTCTGAAGAAGCATTGACCTTAGGCAAGATCCGTCAGGTTTCTGTTGCTAGCATGGTTGCTGAAACGATTCGTCGTATTAATAACGAAGAGTCTATCAGTGCAATGTTCGATAGTTTATAATATTGCAGCTTTCTATAAACCCTAGCCTTGGCTGGGGTTTTCTATCACTAAACTGGTCGCAAGTTTAGTCTTTTAAACTTTAATGAGGATTTACTCATGGCAAACTTCGTATTAAACGCTCAAGCGCGTGCTGAAGACAAACAAGGGAAAGGTGCGAGCCGCCGCCTTCGTCGCGAAGCTTTAATTCCAGCTATCATTTATGGTGGCAACGCTGAGCCTGTAACTGTTACTTTAGAACTTCGTGAGCTTGTAAAAGCTTTAGAAAGCAATGCTTTCTTTGAAGAAGTTGTAGAAATCAAAGTGGGCGACAAAGTTGAAAACGTTAAAATCCAAGCGTTACAACGTCACCCATCTAAAAACACTCCTATGCACGCTGACTTCAAACGCGCATAAGTGTTTAAAGGCGTAGATTAGTGTCAAATATTTCGCTAATTGTTGGTTTGGGCAATCCTGGTTCAGAATATGCCCAAACCCGCCATAATGCAGGTTTTTGGTTCATTGAACAGCTTGCAGACAAATATGGCATTACATTAAAAAATGATCCGAAATTTCACGGAATCAGTGGACGTGGTAATATAGAAGGACACGATGTCCGTCTACTTCTACCCACTACATTTATGAACCGTTCTGGACAAAGTGTGGTTCCATTTGCAAAATTTTATCAAATTGCTCCTGAAGCAATTTTGATTGCTCATGATGAACTTGATATGAACCCTGGTGTGATTCGTCTTAAAACAGGCGGTGGTCACGGTGGTCATAACGGTTTACGTGACATTGTCCCTCATATTGGTCCAAATTTTCACCGTTTACGTATTGGGATCGGACATCCTGGCTCGAAAGAGAGAGTTTCAGGTCACGTACTTGGAAAAGCTCCAAGTAGTGAACAAAGTCTAATGGATGCAGCAATTGATCATGCCCTTTCTAAAGTGAAGCTACTTGTTCAAGGACAAGTTCCACAGGCCATGAATCAAATTAATGCATATAAACCCACTTAAATTGTTGAACAATCATGCTTGCTATCTTGCTTTTTTAGGAGCAAAATGCGCATCAGCCACTTTGCCAACCGCAAAAGCTAAAGATTTCACCATAAGATCTACATCTTAGGTCTACTCAGGAGACGCTAGCCATGCTATCTCGTTTATTAAAATGCAAAATTCACCGTGCAGTTGTAACCCATGCTGAACTTCACTATGAAGGTTCTTGTGCAATTGATGGCGTATTGATGGACTTAGCTGGTATTCGTGAATATGAAGAAATTCATGTTTGGAATGTAACCAATGGCAAACGCTTCACAACTTATGCGATTCGTGGTGAAGATAACTCTGGAATTATTTCAGTAAACGGCGGTGCTGCACATCAAGCAGACGTTGGCGATTTAGTAATTATTGCTACATTTGGTGATTTTACTGAAGCTGAAGCAAATATTCATAAACCACGTTTGGTATATGCTAATCCAAATAATACAGTCAACCACACAGCGAATTGCATTCCTGTTCAAGTTGCCTAATTTATTTTAAGAATAAAAAGCCCGCATTGACGGGCTTTTATTATTTTATAAATCCTTAATAGTTCCTTCCCACCAGTTCTTTTGTTTTTCACAATTTAATGGTTGAAGCTGCTCTCCTCGTAATTCGAACAATATCGCCTCTCCTTCAGGATTTACCTTAAATTCAGCATATTTGGCTTTTTCATAACATTGAGCCAAGCCTTCTGCAAACAAGAAACTGCGAGAGGCAGGATATAAAGCCTGCAAACGATTTTCAGGATTTTTTAAAATTAACCTCTGCCCAGCAAATGAATTATTAATATCTAAAATGGTACGAACTACGCGATTTTGTGAATCCAAAATAACTTTTGCGGGAACGGAAGAGCGATTAAAAATCACCTGTTCCAGAGCCTCACCTTCACTTCCTGCAAAAGCTTTAAGAGATTGTAAATGTAATTCATAAGCCAGTGCCATATAGTCACCTTGTAAAATTGAACGAGGATCAACTGGCTTAAGCTCAATGAAAATACTTTTACTATGGTGCAAATGCCATTCGTTTTTCGCCACTAAACCTGCAAAAAATAATAGCGTAATAAAGGCAAGAATAAGAGAAAAATACTTTTTCATTCTTTCTCTCCTTTAACAAGATCATTTTTATTTTCACGTTGAAGTAACCAAGACAGAGCTAACAAAACAATGCCCGAAATAAAAATAGATGCACTCTTAGCTAGAAAAGTTATTTGTAGGTTGTAATAGAGCTGCCAGAACACAAAAACGAATACTGTTAAGCTCACTCCATACACAATATAATCTTTCTTTTTTAATGCCCACGTTAAAATAATAAGCAGGATGAAAATTTCAAAATATCCCAACACAATAAGGAACACACCAAATATTAAAAAGGCGAAAAAAGTGAGTGTATTAAGTTGTCGATATAAATGAAAAATACTAAAGCAAAGTAACCAGATAGCAGGTAGCAAATATAAAACCCATAACTGCTGATCTATCGAATTTTCTGGTACCAACCCCATAAAAGTATTGAAAAAAAGAAGCTACAAGAATTACGACCAGCACGCATAAAAAAATACTACGCTCATATAGGGCTATTGATTCCCTCTTAGGTAAGAGCACCAAACTAAAAACCAAGTAACTGAGCAAAGTTAAATTTAAATAAGTCTGAGTAGAATGTATTGACCACAATGAATGGTCCAGTTGTAGCAAATAGATAAAAGCTATGCCATACGTAGCAAGCATTTGAATTAAAATGAAGAACCAATATGGTTTAAGAAAATAACTAATACATAGAATAAAAATCTGAGCAATTAAAACCCATAGAATTTGATCTGTTTCTGAACCAAGATGAAACAAGAAAGCGGTCTGCCCACTGATAAACAAACAATAGACAAATTGCCGAAAGAAATAGCTTTGTGATTTCTTTAAAAGAATAAACGCCAATCCAACAAAAACAACTCCAATAACTAAAGAAATAGCCTCCCAAAATACGAGAGTAAAAGCTGCAAGTGCTAAACCAGCAAGCCAAGCACCAATTGCTAATGGAATGACATAAAAGCGGCTTTGACGAAAAATTTTTATTAAAATATAGCTAATCAGCGCAAACCAAATAAAAATAATCCCTGCAATCAATAAAAAAATGAACTCATTAGAGTCTTTAAATAAGTTATTAATCCCATCTACAAGCCATATGGTTGCCGTCACGCCTAGAACAGCAGCCATCAAACTGGCACATAGCTGATTATCTTTTTTGAAGAAATAATAAAAAGCGATTATTCCCGAAAAGAAAGCAGAAATTAGATAAGGAATATTCTCATTCGATAAATATTGAATCATTCCAATAATCGAAATAACGGCGAACCAAGCGATAAAGACAAATCGTAAAGCACGATATTTCTTTATACACACCCAAAATTCAATAAGGCTTAATAAATTCAGAGCAAATAGATATACATAAGGAAATTTTTCTGACCAGAAAGTCTGTTTAAAAAATAAAAAAAGTGTAAGTTGGCTGGTAATACAAATTAAAGCAAAGATTCCAATATTTGGTCGATATAACCACGGCAGTAAAAGCAATGTCCAAATTAAAAAAAGCAAATAACTGTCTGCACCTGTTTGATAAACCTGTCCAATAACGGCCAAGCTTAAACCTATCATCAAACCACAAACGTTATGTAAGGTCTGCCTAACCCCATCACTTAAAGTATCTTTTGTGCTGAACCATGCTGACACAAGTAATATAACGGGCGGGATCGCGAGTTGAATACTGTTTGGAAGCATCAACCAGTTGGCAGCAATTAAATAAAGGATACTTACTGCCATAAATACATAACTGAAAATATGGAGATGCTGAATAAATGAGCTATTGGTTAGAGGATAATAGTCTCTTATATGCATGAAACACCTATTTTATTTATAATTTTCTATAAAAAACATAGCATTCCATTTTCATATCAACAAGTAAGCTCTTGTTAAAAAGCCTATTTCGATTTATGAAAATGCTTATTCATAAAGAAACTTAGCATTCTATAAAAGCATCTAGCCAATTCTATCAAGCGCGCTATAATAAAACCCATCGCTTCAGGGCGGGGTGCAATTCCCCACCGGTGGTAAAGTTAATTTTTATAAATAGATTAACAAGCCCACGAGCTTAAATTGTGTAATTTGAGCAGATTTGGTGAAACTCCAAAGCCGACGGTATAGTCCGGATGAAAGAAGACGACGAACTGGGATAAATCCGTTTTATTTCAGTACCAGCCTGTTTTTACATCAGTCCTGAAATGTTCAACCGTATTTTTACGAGAGCGTTTCATTATGTCTAGCTTAATTCAACCAGAACTTTTTTTCTCAGCTCTCTCTCCTGCTGAGCAGCGCATTCAACAAGCATTAGAAGATATCCGTCAAGGCAAACCTGTCTTGGTGATGGATGACTTCGACCGTGAAAATGAAGCAGATTTAATTGTTGCAGCGGAAACCCTAACTGTTGAAACCATGGCACGTATGATTCGTGATGGCTCAGGTATTGTATGTTTATGCCTTACTGAAGAGTTAGCTGATCATCTTGAACTTCCACCAATGGTTTCTCAAAACTCAAGTCAGTTTCATACTGCATTTACAGTGACCATTGAAGCTGCTCAAGGCGTTACCACTGGTGTTTCTGCTAAAGACCGTGTAACAACTATTCAAACTGCTATTAAAGATGGTGCTGTTGCAAGTGACTTAAACCGTCCGGGTCACGTTTTCCCATTACGTGCACGTAATGGTGGAGTCCTTACTCGTCGAGGTCATACTGAGGGAACAATTGACCTAGCAAGACTAGCTGGGCTTAAACCCGCTGGCGTATTATGTGAATTAACCAATCCGGATGGCACGATGGCATCGGGCATTCAAGTTTTAGCATATGCTCAAACTCATCACTTAACGGTGATTACGATTGAAGAACTTGTTCAATACCGCCAACAACACAGTGTTTAAATAAAAAAGGTTTGGCTTTAGATCAAAGCCAAACCTTCAAATTAAAATTTAATAATATTTAAGAAACTTTCTTTTGTGCTGCAAGTTCTTCAACATAGTCCAAAAGTTCAGAGAATTGCTTAATCATTGCTTTAGGCTGTGCTTGAGCGAGCTCTTCAGGTGTTCCATAACCATAAGTTACTGCTACCGCCTCAATACCGTTATGACGAGCACCCAAAACGTCATATTGACGGTCACCGACCATTAAACACTCTTCTGGGTTTAATTGCTCATGCTCAAGAATATAATGGATAAGGTCAGCTTTATTAGTCCTCTCACCCGTTAACTCGCTCCCATAGATATGTACAAAGTATTGGCTTAATTCAAAATGGTCCAAGATACGCTTTGCATAAATCGTTGGTTTAGCAGTTGCAACAAATAAGCGATATCCCTCTTCTTTTAATGTACTAAGTGTTTTTGCAACAGATGGATATACTTCATTTTCAAACAGGCCAACCACCGAAAAACGCTCGCGATAAGCAAGTAAAGCTTGTTCAGCTAAAGCATCATCTTGAGTAGCTAATAATTTTGCGAGTGATGGCTTTAATGGTGGGCCAATTGTCCAATCAATATCTAAATCAGCAGCCAATGGATAGCCTAATTTCTCCATTGCATAGCGAATTGAAGTATGGATTCCAACTTTTGGGTCTGTTAAGGTTCCATCTAAATCAATCAAAATATGTTTTATAGCCATTCAATCATTAACCCAGTAAAGTATTTAATTCAATTGGTCGAGAGTTTAATCAAACTCTCTTATACTAACGTAAATTTAAATTGAAAAGGAAATAACCGTGCGTCCAACCGTACTTTGTTTCTCGGGTTTAGACCCTTCAGGTGGTGCAGGTTTACAAGCCGATATCGAAGCAATTGGACAAAGTGGTGCCCATGCAGCAATTGCATGTACTGCCCTCACCATTCAAAACTCACAACAAGTATTTGGCTTCGAAGCAACCTCAAAAGAACTTTTATTAGCACAAGCAAATGCAGTGGTAGGTGACTTACCCATTAAATGCGTTAAATCTGGCATGCTTGGCACGACAGATAATATTGCTGCTCTCGCTGAATTTCTTCGTGCACATCCTGACTACCAATATGTACTTGATCCTGTTTTAATTGCAAACAGTGGCGGTTCTTTAGGTGATCAGGCAACTCTCGTTAAAGCTTTCGTTGAACTTATCCCCCTAGCCACAATTATTACTCCAAATACAGTTGAATTACGTGCTCTAACAGGTATTACTGATTTAAATCAAGCCACTCAAAAGCTTTTTGAAATGGGTGCTGAAGCTGTTCTAGTGAAAGGTGGACATGAAGATACACCAGATCATATTAAAAATAGTTTATACATTAACGGTGAACTTGCAGCGACTAGTAGCTGTCCTCGCCTTGAAGGTGAATATCACGGCTCAGGTTGTTCTTTAGCTAGCTTTATCGCAGGGCGTTTAGCTTTAGGTGATTCTTTAAAAATTGCGGTACAACATGCTGAAACATGGTTATTCGGTGTTTTAAAAAATGCAGATACCCCTGTACCAAACGGGCAAAAGATTCCAAAGCGTTTTTAAAAGCACAAAAAAGGCGCTTAAAGCGCCTTTTTTTTATTAACCTCAATTATTGAGGAATACGTAAAACTTGTCCTGGGAAAATCTCATCAGGATCTTTTAACATTGGTTTATTTGCTTCAAAGATTTTTGGATATTGATTTGCATCACCGTAAACTTCTTTCGCAATTTTTGAAAGGTTGTCACCAGATTTCACTGTATAAAATTTACTTTCTGGTTCAGGTGTTGCCACTGTCATCTGGTCATCTACTTGAGCCACATGATCAATGTTTCCAACAATAAGAATAATTTTCTCTTTATCTGCTTGGCTTTTTACCTGTCCTTTAATAGTCGCGGTATCAGTAGTACCGTTATAGGTTACAGATAAGCCCTCTACCCCTAAGCCTAAACTTTTAATTAAACCTAATAATTTATTTGCAACTTCTTGTGCAGAAGGTTCTGCTGGTGTTGCTGGAGCTGGTTGTGGTTCTGCTGGAGCGGTATTTTTCTTACCAATACCTTTTACAAAATCAAAAAGACCCATCTTTTAGTCCTCATATTATTGTTTATAGTAAAGTCATTAAACTGACCTTTATTGTTATACTTCAAAAAAGTCATGCCTCTGCTATCAATTGAGGTTGATCTTGTAAAAATATGTATCTCTTAATTTTTTCTCTCATAAAAAAAAGCCACCTTACGGTGGCCTTCTTTTTATTCAGCAATATGCGAATTAACCAAGTTTTTTAGTTACATAGTCAATTGCAGATTGAACTGTAGTGATTTCGTTAGAATCTTCATCAGGGATAGTGATGTCGAAGTCGTTTTCGAAAGACATAACAAGTTCAACTAAATCTAAAGAGTCAGCACCTAAGTCATCCATAAAAGATGCTTCGTTTTTAATCTCTTCAGCTTTAAGACCAAGTTGTTCTGCAACCGCTTGTTTAACGCGTTGTTCGATATCGCTCACAGGAATTCTCCTCATTGCTTGTGGCGTTTAATTTGCCACTAGTTTAATTGAATATAAAAATTTTTAAAAGTTTATACATCGGCGTTAGGCCATGTATAAACCACCATTTACATGTAATACCGTACCGGTAATGTAACCTGCTTTATCACTTGCAAGGAAACTCACCGCATTTGCGATATCTTGTGGCTCACCTAAGCGATTTAAAGCCACTTGATCACTCATTTTTTTGCGAATGTCTTCACTAAGTGCATCTGTCATTTCTGTTGCAATAAAGCCTGGCGCCACACTGTTTACAGTAATTTGGCGGCTACCCATCTCTTTTGCAAGGCTACGGCTGAATGCTTCAATACCTGCTTTAGCAGCAGAATAGTTCGCTTGGCCTGGGTTTGCAAAGTGAGCTACAACAGAACTGATATTAATAATTCGACCAAAACGTGCCTTCGTCATACCCTTAAGCACACGTTTAGATAAACGATAAACTGCTTTAAGGTGAATGTTGAGAATGTCATCCCAATCATCTTCAGACATACGAAGCAACAAATTGTCTTTCGTAATACCTGCATTGTTAACTAGAACAAGTACAGGACCATAGTTCTGTTCAATATGAGAAACGACTGCTTCAATCTCGTCGAGATTACGCACGTCGAGCGCCAAACCTGCACCTTGTTCACCAAAGCTATCACTTAACTTTTGTGCACCAGATTCAGAAGTCGCAGTACCTACAACAAAATAACCGTCTTGAATAAGTTGCTGGGCAATGGCAGCGCCAATACCCCGACTCGCGCCCGTTACTAATGCAACTTTGCGTTCTTGTGTCATGCAATTTTTCCTTCTGCCACTAAAACAGCATTTAGGGCATCTTCCATTTTGCTCTTACTATCAATAGAAAAAGCTTTTTCAATATTTGGTAAACGCTTTGCGAGGTTACTCAATACTGTACCTGGACCACACTCAACAATGTATTGAATACCTTGGTCTTGTAGAGACTGCATGGTACGTGTCCATTGTACTGATTGGTACAATTGTGCAGTTAATGCCTGACGCAATTGAGCAACATCGGTAGCTATTCCCGCGTTGACATTTTGTATTACAGGAATGGTAGGTAGCTCAATGGCAGTTTGTTCCAAAGCTTCTGCAAATTTTTCTGCAGCAGGTTTCATTAAAGAACAATGCGAAGGAACCGACACAGGTAAAGCAATTGCTTTAGCAGATTGTTCTTTTGCTAACGCCATAACTTGTTGTACAGATGCAGTACTACCCGCAATCACAACTTGACCTTGTGAATTATAGTTTGCAGCTTCTACAGAACCTTCACCTGATGCACTCACGGTTTGACAAAGTTCAACCACTTTCTCATCAGCCAAGCCAAGGATTGCAGCCATAGCCCCTTCCCCTTGAGGAACGGCACTTTGCATGAGCTTGCCACGCAAGTTAACTAATTTAACTGCATCCGCCAAGCTCATAGAGCCTGCAGCAACCAATGCACTGTATTCACCTAGTGAATGTCCTGCAAGGTACTTAGGTGCCAGACCACCTAAATCGAGCCATACACGCCATAAAGCGATACTGGCAGTTAATAACACAGGTTGGGTATTTTCTGTTTGGTCGAGCCCTTCGCCACTTTGCGCAATATGCCAAAGATCAAATCCAAGAGCATCTGAAGCTTCTGCAAAAGTTTGCCCGACCCCACTAAACTGTTCTGCTAGTTCAGCAAGCATACCGACTTTTTGTGAACCTTGACCAGGAAACACAAATGCAGTTTTTGTGGCTAAAGCTACTTGTTCAAGACGTTTAGCAGACATAAGAAATCCTTTTTTGGGTTTTCACTCATTTCTGGAGCGGAAATTTAACATGTTATTTATATATTTATAATTGCGAAAAACAACAAAAAAAGGGAGCTTTCGCTCCCATTTTTTCTATACTTAAGCATCACGCTTAATGCATATCATGCAATTATTCAGCATCAGCTGCTTTAGCGAATAATTGACGACCACGGTAGAAACCGTCTTTAGTCACGTGGTGACGACGATGAGTTTCACCAGTTGCTTGGTCTACTGTTAATGCATTCTCGGTTAAAGCGTCATGTGAACGGCGCATGTCACGGCGAGAGCGACTTTTACGGTTTTGCTGAACGGCCATGATGGCTCCTTACAAAGATCGAAAAAATGGATCAGAACAAATTCAGTTGTCTTATCTCACAATTATAACACAAATTATGAGTTAAGTTTACCCTTCAAACCTGCCAAAACATCAAACGGATTATCCCGTTTTTCTTCGACAATATTCTGAATGGTAGGTTGATGTTTATGTTCACAAGCATCATGCTTGGGAGATAAAGGCATCAACAATAACAGTTCATCTTCTAGTAATGCGAGTAAGTTAATCGAGGCAGGCGTATCATAATTGCCTTTCGTCGAAGACTCACTTTCACCTAAAACGATGAAATCAGCATCCTCATCCAAGCGCTCTATCAGTGACTCATCATCCACTAATGCAATATGGAAGTCTAAGACAAGAGGCATTTCAACAGGTTCCAAACAACGTTGGCACTCCATTGGAACTTTCGTGTCCATGTGACCGTCCATCCACACAATGCGATGATATGCATCCATTGATAGCTTACAGTCTATGTTGATCAATTGATTATCAATTGATCCAACAGCTTCACGAGCGATACGAGCAAAGCGAGACAAGGGCAGTTGACCTGACCATGTAAAGCCTTGTTCAGCCCATTTAAACGGCTCAATCTGTGCCGGAAAGGTATTTGCTGACATAATTAAGGCGGCAATTCTACAAATTCATCGGTACTCTGTCAAAGATTAAGATACAATTTTGCACTTCTTTAGACAGAACTCGGGGTAAATTAAGCAATGCACCTGTTGCAGCCGCAACCTGAAGTTAACACTTCATTACTCGTTTGCACCCATTCAACGCATCAGAACACTCTTGTACCTGACCCAGTGCAACTCTCACCATGGTCAAGCTCAAAATCGGAGTCTGAGCAAGTTGATTGGCTTATTTTACACTTTAATCACTGGTTTTCCCACCATAATGTGACATTAGTTCGTGGAGATTTTGAACCAGAATATTTCCCTGCAACAAATAAGGAACCCGCCAAGATCCAATTTGCTCATGGTTTCTTTAATAGTGCTTTGCATGAAATTAGTCATTGGTCTATTGCAGGTGAAAAAAGACGTCTATTACCAGATTTAGGATATTGGTATGCCCCTGATGGTCGTACCCAAGAACAGCAAAGTTTATTTGAACAAGTAGAAATTAAGCCTCAAG
Organism: Acinetobacter pittii; assembly: GCF_034064985.1. Classification (NCBI taxonomy): domain Bacteria; kingdom Pseudomonadati; phylum Pseudomonadota; class Gammaproteobacteria; order Moraxellales; family Moraxellaceae; genus Acinetobacter; species Acinetobacter pittii. The sequence continues at coordinate 3,015,140 of NZ_CP139249.1, forward strand.
CCATTGAATGGTTATTTGCACAATCTTTTGGCAGAAAATTTAGAGTATCTCTCGATAACCTTACAGGTGATAGCGGAGATGGCAAACTATTTAAAGATAATGTTTATGCTCAAGTGCAACGTTACTTTTCGGGTGAAGCTAAGCTACCCCGTGACGCAGCAGCATTTATTGGTTTTATTTGCCAATGCACACGTTCAGGTACACCTTTACAATTAAATGAATTTAAACGTGAACTCCTTGATTAATTGACAAAAAAACTACGTTAATTGCTTGCCTAGGTTATTTAAAAAGCCTAATAATTATTTTTAACACTGGCGTGATGGAGTCTCTAAAATATGATGCATTTACATGTACATCCTGAAAATCCACAGCAACGCCTCATTGCCCAAGCGGTTGAACGTATCCGAGCGGGAGATGTTGTGGTCTACCCTACCGATGCAGCCTATGCGATTGGCTGTCAAATCGGTAATAAAAATGCCATGGAACGTATTGCACAGATTCGTGGCTTAGGGCCTAAACATCAATATGCCATTATGTGCTGTGACTTATCTGATATTGCAACTTATGCAAAAGTTGATAATGCAACATACCGTTTATTGAAAGCGAATACACCAGCGATTACTACGTTCATTTTACCTGCAACAAGTGAAGTTCCTCGTAGATTGATGCATCCTAAAAAGAAAACGATTGGTTTACGTATTCCAAGTAACCCGATTTGTCAGGCTTTATTACAAGAACTTGGTGAGCCGCTACTCACTAGTACATTAATTTTACCTGGCCAAGAAGACCCTCTAGATGATCCTTACGATATTGAAAATCAGTTAGATAAACGAATTGATGTATTTATTGACGGTGGTTTTGGTACGTTAACAAGTACAAGTATTGTCGATTTATCGGGTGAACATCCTGAGATTATCCGTCGTGGTGTTGGCGATGTAAGTGCTTTTGAATAAGCACTTACTTTTTTTACCAATAGTTTAAAAAAATGTATTATCACTCAAAAAAATACTCTTTATTTATTTTGGATTTTTTTTACACTTTAGTCGTTAAGTAATTTATTAAAAGACACAATTCATTTAGAATGATTTTCACTATCTGCTGTTCTTCTACTTACAGCTGTCTTTGACTTGAATAACAAGTCTCATGCTTTTGAAAATTCGCGTGGCTTATAATCGTAATGAATCAATCACTTCATCAATCCATGGAAGACGCTCCACACATCCGTGTTTTAGATGAGTGGCATGACAAGATTCCAGAAGATCTCTATATACCTCCAGCTGCATTTGAGATTTTGCTCGAGCACTTTGAAGGTCCACTAGATTTTTTAATCTATCTGATTCAAAAAAATGGTTTCGATTTAATCCAACTCGATATTGCACCTATTGCGACTCAATATTTAGCCTATATGGATAGTATGAAGTCTTTAAATATCGAATTAACGGCAGATTATATGGTGATGGCTGCTCTATTAGCTGATCTAAAATCTCGCCTGCTTTTACCGAAACCTACAATTATAAGCATTGAAAAAGATCCTAAGCAGGAACTTATTGATCGTCTTGAAACTTATCTACGTATTAAGCAAGCAGCTGAGCGTTTGGGACAAATGCCAATTCTCGAGCGTGATACATTTAATGCCAATGTAAGCTTAGGTCATATTGCTCCTATTTATGAAGGCTATGATATTTCAGCGCTACATGATGCTTTGTTCTGTGTCTTTAATCGCCCGGAACCTGTTACGCATGTCATTGCTCAAGAACCTGTTTTACTAGAAGAACGTATTGCATATATTGAAGAGAAATTAGAGTCTGGCGACGTGTTAAGTTTTAAAGAATTACTCAATCCCCAGCAAGGTCGTATGGGAATGGTTGTTACATTTATGGCGGTTTTAGAATTAACCCGCCAACAGAAAATTAAAATTATTGCCACTGGTATTGAAGCTCCCTTAGCAATTCAAGGGTCTTCACTATGAGTAGTTTTGAACAAAATAATAATGATTTGTCATTAGCTGACATTCATCACGAAGTTTTATTACAACTTGAAGCAATTATTTTTGCCAGTGACGCGCCTGTTTCAATTGCCCGCTTAAAAGAAGCATTTAATAATCAGTATAATAAACAACAGCTTCGTCAGCTTTTACAACAGCTCGCGTTATTACAGCATGGCCGCTCTATTGAGCTGATTGAAACAGCGCAAGGGTTTCGCTTTCAGGTAAGATCTAAATATCGTAGTATTATTGCGCAAATTTGGCCAGAGCGACCAACAAAACTGTCGCCTTCATTACTAGAAACGCTGGCTGTCATTGCTTATCATCAACCGGTTACCCGAGCTGATATTGAACAAATTCGTGGTGTGTCTAATAATAGTCAGATTCTTAGAACACTATTTGACTGGAACTGGATTAAAGAAGCCGGTTTTAGAGATTTACCCGGAAGACCTGCGTTGCTAATTACAACGCCTCAGTTTCTGAATGCTTTTGGTCTAGCTTCTCTAGGCCAATTGCCTCCCCTACAGAACGCCAAGGAAGCCTTTATGGCTCTCGATGCAAATGCACCGAAATCATAAAGAGGTGGACTGTTGATCATTATGTCTAAGGTTGTGCTGTCATGAGTGAAAAATTGCAAAAGGTATTAGCGCGAATCGGATTAGGTTCCCGCCGATATATGGAAGAGGTTATTGCCGCAGGACGCGTGAGTGTAAACGGTCGTGTTGCCCAAGTGGGTGAGCGCATTGAACCAGGCGATGAATTACGCATTGATGGCCGTAAAGTTCAGTTTCAGATTGAAGACGAAATTCGTCGTCGCGTACTGATTTATTATAAGCCTGAGGGTGAAATCTGTTCACGTAATGACCCTGAAAAACGCCCAACCGTATTTGATCATTTACCACAAATCGCGAATGACCGTTGGGTAATGGTAGGTCGTCTAGATATTAACAGTACTGGTTTATTACTTTTCACGAATGATGGTGAACTTGCTAACCGCTTAATGCACCCATCTAATGAAATTGAACGTGAATACGCAGTTCGAGTAATGGGTGAAGTAACACCAAAACTACGCCAAAACATGGTTAACGGAGTAGAGCTTGAAGATGGTCCAGCCAAATTCGAATCATTCTCTGAAATTGGTGGTGAAGGTATTAACCGTTGGTATCAAGTGGTAGTGAAAGAAGGCCGTAACCGCGAAGTACGTCGTATTTTCGAATCGCAAGATCTTAAAGTAAGTCGTTTATTACGTACACGCTACGGTACCGTTATTTTACCACGCGAATTACGTACTGGCCGTTGGATGGAACTCGATAAAACTGACATCGACAACTTAGCAAAATCAGTTGAGTTAAAACCACGTCAAGGTACAGGTTTATTTGGTATGGCAAAACGCCGTACTGATCGTATGACTGAAAAACCAATGGCAGCACGTCGTGGCGGTTACTTACGTCAACAACGTCGTGATGATGAAAAAGAAGCGCCAACTAACACGGGCAACCAACGTAAAGCGACTGGTTTTAACCGTGGTTCAAAGAAATTCTAAACATTCATAAGATGTAAAAAAACCGCTCAAATTTGAGCGGTTTTTTATAGCCTGTTTAACTTAATTCATTTTCGCCAATTCGATCCATTCAGCTTCAGGAAAATGAATAGCTAAATAATCTTTCAAAAAATTTGAAGTATCTTGAGAAATTAATGGATCTTTTGATTCATCTTTTAGGTTATAAACCAAGGCATGCAACTTCAACCCACGAGACTTAAGTGCTTCAAGACTAAGTAAAGTATGGTTAATACTTCCCAAACGTCCCGAGGTTACTAAAATAACCGGAAACTGGTGCTGAGCGACATAATCAATGGTCAGCAGACTGGTGGTTAGTGGCACCATTAAGCCTCCTGCACCTTCTAACAATACAATTTCAAAACGTTCTGCCAATGTTTGGGTCGCATTTTCAATTTTTTGAAAATCAATTTCTCGGTTATCAAGACGAGTTGCTAAATGAGGTGAAGCTGGGTAACTGAAGATTTCAGGCATAGTAAGCTTGTCATGATCTTCTTGAAACCAGCCCTGCCCCATAATTTCACGGTGCTTTTCGATATCTTCAGAAATATCAGCATTACCTGTCTGAATGAGTTTTTGGGTAATCACTTTTTTACCCTGCTCAGTCCATAATTTTGCTAAAAATCCTGTTGCGTAAGTTTTACCAATTTCAGTATCAATCCCGCTTACAAAATAGATCTGGCCACTCATTTACTTCACTCTCCGGGCAATGCAATAAATCGGATGATATGTTAGGGAATACCCATCGGTATGTTTAAACCGATCATAATCTTGATAAAACTGTTGTAAAGTTTGCTTAGTCCAACAATGCTGAGCCGTTGCTGTTACACCTGTTGCTTTTAAATGCTGTAACACGTCTTTAGGTGAATCGAAATAGAGTTGAGTTTCTGATTCTGACAAATGAAAAATCTCAAAACCAGCCTGAATTAAGGCACTATTCCAATTTTCAATTGACCAATAACTTAAACCTTGTCCTGTTAATTCTTTAATCTCTAATAAGTTTTTAGAGCCAAATGTTGAAAAGCATAACCAACCTTGATCGACTAAAGCCTCATTACAACGTTCGAGCAAGCGCGGTAAATCTTGCATCCACTGTAGAGCCGAACCTGAAACAATCATATCGAGCTGCTGAGGAAAATCTAACGCCTCAACGTCTCCAATCAACCATTTCAAACTTTCTTGATGACTAAAGTGCTGCTGCACATCTGCATATAGATCATTCAAAATTAACTCTTCGATTTGAAAAGATGCAGTAATAAGACGAGTTAAATTGCCAGAACCACAACCAATTTCAAAAACACGTAGCATCGTCCTCGGGCAAAATTGCTTTAGTAAATTCGTTAAATTTTGGCAAATTTGTTTTTGAACAATTGCATGTTCTGAATAGCTCTGCCCTGCTTTAGCAAAACGCTGGGCAACCAAGTTTTTATTCAAACTCACAGAAAACTCACCAATTCTTCAAGTTCATGTTGCTGCACCATTGACGTTAAAGAAATACGCAAACGCGAACTGTTTTTAGGTACTGTTGGTGGACGCACAGGCATGGCATAAAAACCACTCTCTTGAACCTGTTTAGCTTTATCGATAGCAGCCTGACTCTCTCCAACAATGACAGGAATAATATGGCTGGTCGATGGGCTTACATAACCCTTTTGCACAACAGCTTTTTGAAGATATTGGCTAATACTTTTTAAATGTTCACGCTGAGATTGAGCGACTAATACTTTTTGAAAAATAAAGTTTCCCCATGCCATCACAATCGGGGGCTGTGCCGTACTAAAAATAAGTGGCCGCATTTTATTAATGAGATAATCTTTAATAATTGGATCGCAAATAATGTAACCACCGGCTGCTGCTAATGCTTTGCCTAATGTACCGACCAGAAAATCAATTTCATGAATCACATTATATTGTTCGGCACACCCTAAACCTTGCTGCCCACGTACGCCAATTGAATGCGCTTCATCGACATATAACATGGTTTTAGCAAAGCGTTTTTTAAGCTGGACTAAAGCGGTTAAATCTGTTTCATCGCCATCCATACTAAAAATACTTTCCGTGACCACAATAATTCGTTCAATCTGGTCATCATCATGATACTTTTGTAGAAGTTGCTCTAAATGCTGTAAATCATTATGTCGATAACGTACATATTGGGCACCAGACAAACGTATACCATCAATCATACTTGCATGGACTAACTTATCTGCCAAAATTAAAGTTTTACTATCAGCAACCGCAGGCAAAATACCAAGATTCATATGGTAGCCACTATTAAATAATAGGGCTGCTTGATCACCAAATGCTTTACTTAGGCTATTTTCTAATTGTTCATATTCTTCAAAATTGCCCGTTAATAAGCGTGAAGATGAAGAACTAAAATAGCTTCTTTCTAATGGATAGCTATCTAGAAACTCTTGGCGAAGATTAATATCAGCTGCCAACCCAAGATAGTCATTTGAAGCCAAGTTAAGCATCGTTTTATTTTGAATCGTAATAAAACGGTCATGCTGCACATTTTGAGTAAAGTGTCTGAAGTTACCTTGTTGTTTTAACTCATCTAACTCGGCAGCAAAATGATTGAGCAATGACATCTTAATTCGCTCCCTGCATCGTTTGAACAACTTCAACCAATTGTTCGAGCAAATCGTTTAACTCTTGATGCGTGATGACATAGGGTGGCATCACATAAACCAATTTTCCAAAAGGACGGATCCAGATTCCGCGGTCCACAAATTGCTGCTGTAAAGTTTTCATATCAACATTAAAGGTGAGTTCTACTACACCAATTGCACCGAGCACTCGCACATCGGCAACATAATCAAGCTGACTTAAAGGCGTTAAATACTGGCTAAGCTGTTGCTCAATTCGCTCAATATTGGCCTGCCAATCTTGCTCAATTAACAATTGCGTACTTTTCAAGGCAACGGCACAGGCAAGTGGATTGGCCATAAAAGTTGGGCCATGCATAAACACCCCAGCCTCACCGCGACTAATAATTTCTGCAACATGCTTTGTGGTTAAGGTAGCAGATAAGGTCATATAGCCGCCTGTTAAGCCCTTACCTATACACATAATATCTGGCTCAACTTGGGCATGCTCCCACGCAAAGAGCTTGCCAGTACGACCAAAACCAGTGGCGATTTCATCGAAAATTAAAAGCAGGTTATATTTTTCACAAAGTGCTTTAGCCTGACGCAAATATTCTGGGTGATAAAAGCGCATACCCCCTGCACCTTGTACAATTGGCTCAATAATCAGTGCAGCAAGATTTTCATGATTTTGCTGAATAGATTTTTCTAGCTCAGCAATATCTTCTTGGTTCCACTCATCATGAAATTTGGTTTGCGGTGCTGCTACAAAAAGGCGGTTTGGTAAACTTGTACCAAAAATCTGATGCATGCCTGTTACTGGATCACAAACAGACATCGCATTCCATGTATCACCGTGATAACCAGAACGTGTAGTAATAAAATTTGTTTTTTGAGGTTGGCCTTGTGCTGTCCAGAATTGCACAGCCATTTTCAAACCAACTTCAACGGCAACCGACCCCGAATCTGCATAAAAAATTTTGTCGAGGCTTGGCGGTGTAATTTTTAAAAGGATTTTACCCAACTCAATGGCAGGGTCGTGGGTTAACCCACCAAACATAATATGTGACATATTTTGTAATTGATCTGTCACTGCCTGATTGAGTTCAGGGTGGTTATAACCGTGAATTGCACACCACCAAGATGACATACCATCAATTAAAGTCTTACCATCGTCGAGTTCAATCGTTGCCCCATAGGCACGTTTAACTTTAAAGGTTGGCAACGGTTGGGTCATTGAAGTATAAGGATGCCAAATATGTTCTAAATCAAAATTATCGGTCATCCTATTTACCCTTTTACAACAATTAAATCTCTCATTTAGCACATGTTAAACCTGTTAAGAATGAAAGAAAATTGCGAGATCAATCAAAGCTTATTAACTTTGCTGATGAATTGTTAAAAATTGGCAGATTTCTTCAATTGCTCGATCTACTTCTAGGTATGGAAAAGCATGAGTAGCGCTTTTTAGCACTTTATAATTCATGTTTTCTGTCACGATCTCCTCAAATTTTTCGATAATTTTGCAAGGAATGACATTATCTTGCTCAGCAAACAGGTGAAGTTGTCGGCCAGCATAGTTTTTTAAGTTATTTACCAAATTTAGTTGTTCAAGCATTTGCAAACCTTCTATTAAAAGTTCATTTGACGGAGGATTTGCTATATTTTGTACACTCATCCAATCTTGTTTCGCTTGAATGGAACCGAGTGTAATTAAATAATAAAAACGCTTTAAAGTGGCTTGCGGGTTTTGAAAAAAAGAAGATTTAAATTGAGTGAATACATCAGTAGGCATTGCAGGTTGCCAATTATCATTGGCAACGAAACAAGGATTTGAAGCTAGTGTAATTAATGTTTTAGTCTGCCCTGTTTGCTTATAAAAAATATCAACCAGTTGAGTTGCTAACTGTCCCCCTAAAGACCAGCCTATGACTACATCAGCCCAAGCCACCAAGTCCAGCTGTGCTTGGAAATTACTTTCTAAAACATTAAAAATATTAATAAGTTGTGTCTCAAACCCTACTTTTTCCAAGTGCAATTTGAGAGGCTGCAAAGGTTCCACTCCTACTCCCCAACCTGTAATTAATAAAATTTTATTTTGTAACTTCATATGCCTATCCAAAACCGATTTTATAAAGATTATATAATAATATTGATTTAAAATATCTTTTAAAATCAATATTAAAAACAGATTTCAAATCATAAAATCAAGCATTTATAATACGTTAATATTCTGAAATATATTGATAAATAAGACCTGCATTATTCATATTAAATATACAAAACTTTAATTATCTAAACATTGAAGCTAATCAAAAAACAACATACTCCACACTTCGCCTATAAATCCATTATGCAATGTAATTAATGTTAATACTTATGTTTTTTTATTAAAAGAAATGACTCATCAATTCATTTTAATGTTAGAAGAGTAATTATTGATCAAAAAATATTGGGAAGGCTAATATGAACAGTCAAAATACAATATCTGATGGGAGAGAAAAAAGTACATATTTTGTTACACCCAATCATATTATAAGCACCTTATCCTTAGATAAAAATTATTGTTTATTTTTGGATATTGATGGGACATTAGCACCTTTTCAAATTAATCCTGAGCACAGTTTTATTCCAAACACTACATTAGAAGTTATAAAAAAAATTATTGAATTAAATATACCTGTTATTGCTGTAACAGGTCGTGATATCAATACAGCTGGTAAACTCTTATATCCTCTTGAAATTCCTATTGCGGGCTTACATGGTTTAGATATTTGTCTTGATTCAGACAATTATATTAGGCCAGATTTAAGTCAAATTAATTTTGAAAAATTAAAACAAGATATTCAAAAATCTTGCGAGAAATACCCTGAGTTATTAATTGAGGATAAGAAGTATTCTATTGCTTTACATTATCGTAAAAATCCTGACTTAGAAAATCATGCTATTAATATTATGCAACAGATTAGTTCTAATTATCCTCAATTAAAATTAAATAAAGGAAAATTTGTTATTGAGTTAATTCCAAATCAAGCTGATAAAGGTAAAGCAATTAAAACCATATTAAATCATCTTAATTTACCTTCCGTATTACCTATTTTTATAGGCGATGATTTAACAGATGAATCAGGTTTTGTATTTATTAATCAGCAATCTGGCCTCACGATTAAAGTGGGTTCCGGTGAAACACAAGCTAAATATAGATTAAAAGATATTGATAATGTCGCGAATTTTCTTTTTTTATTTCAAAACAAAATAAAAAGCTTATATGTCAAAAATAGCCAAAATCAGAATGGAGAAAAAATATGTCTAAATTAATCGTATTATCGAACCGGATAAGTATGCCATCAGGTAAAGCTTCAGCTGGTGGCCTCGCCGTGGCTGTACAAGACGCTTTGAATGATAGTAATGGTATTTGGTTAGGCTGGAATGGTCAGCAAATTACCGATAGCGAAGCGCCAGAGTTTGAACAAGCCTCTTCTCAAGGGATTGATTACATTACCTGCCCTCTTACTCATCAACAATATGCGCAATATTACTGTGGTTTTGCAAATAAGGTTCTTTGGCCAGCCATGCATAGTCGCGAAGATCTAATTGAATATGATGGGCAAGAATATAGCACCTACCAAAAGGTCAACCGTTTGTTTGCTGAAAAGTTAAAACAGCTTGCTCAACCTGAAGATCTTATTTGGATACACGATTATCACTTTTTTAGTGTAGCGCGTTACTGCCGTGAATTAGGCATGCAAAATAAAATTGGTTTCTTTTTACATATACCATTTGCTAGCCTCAATATCTGGCGCAAAATTCCAGTGGGCCGAGAATTAATTCAAGACTTGAGTCAATATGATGTTATTGGTTTACAAACCCAAATCGATCAAAATGCATGTATGCAGACTTGTCTAAATTTACTCGAAGCTCAGAAAATACAAAGTAACAGTATTAGCTACAAGAAACGTCAAATATTAATTAAGTCATACCCAATTGGTGTTCAGCCTGAAATTATACAAAAGCAAGCCCAACAAGATTTGGCGACCTCTTCTGTGTTTAATTTTGAGGAAATACCACGTCAAAAAACAATTATTGGGGTTGATCGTATTGATTATTCAAAAGGTTTGCTCGAAAGATTTAATGCATTTGCAACCTTTTTGGAAACCAGTCCTGAATATCATGGTTTAGTTCGTCATCTTCAAGTTGCAATACCTTCTCGTACTGATATTCCAGCTTATCAACGCTTATACCAACGTTTTAAAACCAAGCTCGAGTTAATTAACGAAGAGTTTGCACATGAAGACTGGCGACCTGTAGATTGCTGCTATGACACGGTTCAACACCATAATCTTATGCACATTTACCGCCATTCAGATATTTGCTGGATCAGTTCGCTACGCGATGGTATGAACTTGGTCGCTAAAGAATATATTGCAGCCCAAGACCCAGAAAATCCGGGCGTACTCATTTTATCTAAATATGCTGGTGCTGCTGAGCAGATGACTCAAGCCTTGATTGTTGATCCACAAGATAGAGCGGCGATGATGGATGCTTTAAAAATGGCTTTAGAAATGTCTAAAACTGAGCGTATTAATCGTTACCAGCAATTGATAGAAGGATTAACATCATCTGATCTTACCCATTGGCGAAATAATTTCTTGGATGATCTAGAAAAGACACCAACTTTACTGATGAAGCCTCAGCGATTATTACAAAATAGTTATCAATCGATCTATCAGGTTTTATAAATCTAAATAAAAGAACATCGAGAAATTAAATTTCTCGATGTTCTTTGAGGATCTCTATTATTTATAAATTAATTTGTCTTTATTAATGTAAAACGGTTAAGTAAAGCAATAATAAATAGCAATACAGCTACGCCTGTTAAAACCGTACTTAAGCCTGTCCATTCACCAATTAAACCAATTAAAGCTGGGCCGCTTAAAGAACCCGTATAGGCAATCGTTGATACTAAAGAAAGTGCAGCTGCTTTTGGCATATTGTTTTGTCGACCAACCCGAGAAAACATTACGGGCACAATATTAGAACAGCCTAGTCCTAACAGTGCATAACCTAATATAACCACTTGCCAGACTGGCGCAGTCACAATAATAGCCATACCAATCGCAGCCACAATTGCACTATAAGTTACAATATTCTTTTCGCCCCATTGCTTAAGCAAGACATGACCTGCGAAACGTCCAGTAGTCATGCTAAGCGCAAAGAAAGTATAAGCTAAGCCAGCAAAAGCAGGGTTAAGCTGATATTTACTTGTTAAATAAATACCACCCCAGTCCATTGCCGCACCTTCTGATAAGAAGGCGATAAAACACATCATACCAATAAGCAAAATAATACCATCGGGACGATAAAATTTTTTCGGTGCTTGAGTTGTATCTTCATGTGGCTTTTCATCCTGTTCAAAAGACGTTAAACAAGATGGAATCGCAACACCACCAATAACAAGTAAAATCATAACGACTGATAACGTACTCATTAATGGAGAAAGACCCACTGCCAATAATGCAGTCACAAGCATAGCGCCTGTTAAGCCACCCAAACTACACATTCCATGGAAGCTAGACATAAGAGCTCGCAAGCTATGCTTTTCTACAACCACTGCTTGTAAATTGATAGCTACTCCAAGACATCCTGCTGCCGATCCAAAAATAAACAATGCTACAGCCATCGTCACAATGCTGCTCCACATCGTAAGGCTAGGCAATAAAACCATTAAAAGCATCAATGCCAAACCAATTAATGGACGACATCCCCAGCGCTTGACTAAAGCACCAGTGGCAGGCATAGCAATCATTGAACCAATACCCATACAAAGCAAAAGCAAACCAAAATCGGCATGATTTAGGTTTAAACGTTGCTGTGCAAAAGGAATAAGAGGTGCCCAAGCTGCGGTTGCAAAACCTAAGCTAAAAAAGCTTAGTCGTGTTGCAAGACGCTGTGTGCTTAGGAGAGTAGCTGTATCTAAAACAGTAGGTTTGGTAAATAACATATTTCGCGAACTCACCATAAAATCATTGGCGATCCATACCAACCGATTTTCCATAGAAAAACCCTTGCCTCATTAAATTTCTAGGCAAGGGTTTTGTTGGCGAAATTATATCCAATTTCATAAAAAAAACAGGGGGTGTGATACAAATTTTCTGACTTTTTTGTAACTACCAAAGCCTTATGTAGTAAAGCTTTGAATATGTTAAATTTGACATAATTAACATTTAAGTGATGAGTTAATTTTATTAAAATAAGCCAATAAAAAACCCAGCCTAAGCTGGGTTCTTTTATTAAATTTGAGATTGAATATAATTTTGTAAGCCAATCAACTCAATTAAACGTAATTGCTTTTCTAACCAGTATGTATGATCTTCTTCAGTATCTGATAATTGTTGACGCAACATATCACGGCTAATGTAATCGCCCTTCTCTTCACAAAGTTTGATACCTGTCGCTAACTTTTCACGAACGTGATATTCAAGGGCCAAATCCGCTTTTAAACAAGATACAACGTCTGTACCAACATTGATATCTTCGCGGTGCATGTTTGGTTTAGCACCTAAAAATAATACACGGCGAATGATCGCATCAGCATGAGAAGCTTCTTCTTGCATCTCATGATCAATACGTTCATAAATTTTATTTAAACCCCAATCTTCATACATACGTGAATGGATTAGATATTGATCACGGGCAGCCAATTCTCCGCCAATGAGCATATTTAAATAGTCTATGACTTCTGGATTGCCACGCATAATAAATCTCCTATCGTATGAGAACTATTATGGGCAATCTTAAAAGTGATTGCAAAACAAAAAATAGTTAAGTTTATGATTTTTATAAAATTAAAATGAGAAACATACGCATTTGCAGTTTAAGTTATTTAAATTTTCTCTGCAAAAAGAAACGCTTGTCCGATTTATTAGCTCAGACAAGCGTTAAAATAAGGCACAAACCATCAATTTATAAATTTGTAACTAAAATCAATGGTTCTTATTTCGGTAGATCTATTCGCTTAAAGTCTGCCCATAGCTTGCCATAAGTGATAAGAAATCAGTCTCATTCATAACTGCAATACCAAGTTTTGCTGCTTTTTCTAATTTAGAACCTGCCTTCTCCCCTGCAACAACACATTTAGTTTTACTTGATACACTACCGCTTACACGTGCACCTAATGCTTGCAGCATTTGAGTTGCCTGATCACGGGTCATTTGCTCTAATGTGCCTGTTAATACCCAACTTTCGCCATTTAACGGTTGACGTGTCGGTGCAGTCGGTGCATCCCAATGAATTCCTGCTGCAATTAAGCGATCAAGCACTTCAATGTTGTGCGGTGCCAAGAAAAAGTCAGCAATCCACTCGGCAGTAATATCACCAACATCTGGTGTTTTCTTTAAAGCTTCAACATCAGCAGCTTTAAGCGCTTCCAAAGTTTGGAAAGTATTGGCTAACATCCGAGCTGTTGTTTCACCTACCCCACGAATTCCCAGAGCATAAATAAAACGCGAAAGCGTTGTCTTTTTACTGGCTTCTATGGCATCAATCAGATTTTGTACCGATTTCTCGCCCATTTTTTCAATACCAAGTAAAGTTTCTCGGTGTTCATGCAAATGATAGATATCGGCCACATCTTTAAGTAAATCGAGATGTAATAAGGACTCTACCCAACGATCACCTAAACCTTCAATATCCATCGCCTTACGTGATACGAAATGGCGAATCGCTTCAATACGCTGTGCAGCACAATATAGCCCACCAGAACAACGTGCTAAAGCTTCTCCTTCAGGCATCACAACTGGTGAAGCACAAACAGGACAGCTTTCTGGTAAATGTACAATTTCAGCGTCAGGTGAACGAAACTCTGGCCAAACTTTTTCTACTTTAGGAATAACATCGCCTGTGCGGTAAACACTGACTGTATCGCCAACACGTACATCAAGGCGATGGATTTCACCAATGTTATGTAAGGTTACATTAGAAACCGTAACACCACCCACAAATACAGGGTTTAAACGCGCTACAGGGGTCAAAGTACCTGTACGCCCGACTTGCCAATCAATCTGATCAACCGTAGTTAATGCAGCTTGTGCAGGAAATTTATAGGCTGTTGCCCAACGTGGCTCACGACTTAAAAAACCAAGTTGTTGCTGCTGTCTTAAGTCATCAACCTTTACGACCATCCCATCAATTTCAACTTGTAGATCTGGACGTTCTTGCTGAATTTGTTCGTAACGCTGCTGTACTTCTTGAATTGAATCACACAGATATTGACGTTCCGCAATTTCAAATCCAAGTTTTGTGAGCCATTGTAGGCTATCGTGCATGGTAGTTAAGCCATGATTAGGTTCACATTGAGCGATACCGTAAGCATAAAATGCTAAAGGTCTACCAGCAGCAATATTAGGATCGAGTTGTCTTAAACTACCCGCTGCTGCGTTACGCGGGTTCGCAAATGTTTTATCACCTTTTGCTTCTTGGTCGGCATTGAGTTTTTCAAAGCCAGACTTTGGCATAAGTACTTCGCCGCGTACTTCTAATAAACGTGGAATTTCAAAATGATCTGAATGCAACACTTTAGGCAAATTACGAATCGTTTTAACATTCTGGGTAATGTCTTCTCCAGTTTCGCCATCACCACGTGTAACGCCACGTACTAAGACACCATTTTCATACCAGAGTGAAATCGCAAGACCATCAAGTTTTAATTCAACTTCATATTGTACTTTTTGATTAGGCAAACGCTCTTCAACACGGCGAGCAAATGCGAATAAGTCTTCCTGATTAAAAACGTTCCCCAAAGAAAGCATCGGAACGACATGAGTCACACTTTGAAATTTAGAGAGTGCTTGTCCGCCTACTTTGGTTGTTGGTGAATCCGATTGAACAAGGTCAGGATATTGCTCTTCCAAAGCTTTTAACTGGTGAAATAAATGATCATATTCACTATCCGAGATTGTCGGCTGATCCATGACATAGTAGGCATGGTTATGCTTTGCAATCAGTTGAATAAGCTGACGCATCTGTTCGATCACGGAAGTTGTTGCCATTATGTTATTCACCATAAAAAAGGGTGGAAATTTCTCCACCCTGAGCTGCGACTAGATATGTTGCAATTATCGCAACGAACGTAAAAAATTAAAACTAGGCAGTCGCCTGTGCCGGACGATAATCAATCACATGATGACGCCAGTGCTCTTTTAACTGTGGCGTAAATTCAAGATTATTCTCATCGTAAACTTTGCCATCAATTTCGCGAGCAATTAGACCTGCAATACTCGCCATCATATCAAAACCAGTCACGGCTTTACTGTTTGGAAGCGCAAGGAAAAATGCCAACCCTTGAACTTGTTCGGTAGATAAAGTTTCAAGGTCAAATCCAGCTGGTCCATTGTCTGTCATACGCAATACAGAGAACATGAGTACACTCGGCTCATCAGTATTTTCATAACGATGGAAACATGACATTTCGCCGTAACGTAAACCATATTTTAACAGCACTTTAAGTGCTTTATCGCCAGACAATGCACGACGAGGGTTTGGATAAACATTTAGCGCAATAATCTGCTCAGCCATCGCTAATGCACTTTCATCATCATAGCGTTGCTGTTCATGTAAATGCACATCCAGAATATTGCTCTCGCCTTCAAATTCAGCAATTTTGGCAGTTTCAATATTCGGGTTTAAACTCAACTCAGGCTCAGTTTTTTCGCTTTCAGCTTCCAGATTCTCTTTTGCTAAAGCTTCAGCTTCCGGTTTCACAGAAACTGCATCGACCAACTCAACTGAACCATTTGTGGTAATAGCAGAGCTTGTTACTTCTTCTTCAGCTTTAATTTCTTCTACAGAAACATTTTCAACAACTGGTGGGGTTTGTTCAGTTTGAATTGTTTTAGCGGGTTCTACCCTATCAATTTCTGACTGTTTTGTTTCAGGAACTTGTGATGGCGCAGCTTCGCTTAAAGTTGGTTCTACTCGCTCAGCACTAGTCACCGCTACAGATTCAGCTTCAGTTTTTTCAAGCTGGTCTCTCACATGTCTAGGTATAACTGGTTGATTGCTATCAGGATTAATATGTAAATCACTGTCTAATGAGGGTTCAGCATGGTTTGGCTTTTTTAAAATCATTTTTAAGCCAATTAGCATAATTATAATGGCAACAACGATGCCAATAATCGTATTGATTTCCATTCTATGACTCCGAAACTAACCCGTATTCTTTTGCCTGTTCTAAATCGACAGTGACTAATTTTGATGTACCCGGTTCAGGCATGGTCACACCCAACAAATCAGTTGCCATGGTCATCGCCAGCTTATTATGTGTAATGTAAATGAATTGTACATGTTCAGAAAGCTCTTTTACCAAATTACAATATCTCTGAACATTCGCATCGTCGAGTGGTGCGTCCACTTCATCTAATACACAAAACGGTGCCGGATTTAATCTAAAAATTGCAAATACCAATGCTAACGCTGTTAAAGCCTTTTCTCCACCGGAAAGTAATGCTAGAGAACTATTTTTTTTACCCGGCGGTCTTGCCATCAGTTTAACACCAGATTGCCAGTCATCTTCAAGACTTAAACTCGCCTCTCCACCATTAAAGACCTTTGGAAACAGATTTTGCAACTCTTGATTAATTTGATCAAAAGTTGTCATAAATAACTTACGGGTTTCTTGGTCAATGCTTTTCATTGCATCTTTTAGTTGAGTTACCGTATTTTCCAAATCTTGAATCTGGTGACTCAGCTCATCAAAACGTTGAGAAACTTCCTCAAACTCTTGTGAAGCGGCAAGGTTAACCGCACCGATTTTTTCAAACTGTTTCTGTACTTTTTCCAGTTTTTGCTGATGCTCGGTTAAATCTATTTGTAAGCCTTTTTGAATCTCGGCATTTAGTTCTTTAAGCTGTTCTTGATAATGCTCACGGTCTGACTTAGCTGCTTGCCAAGCTAACCGTTTCTGTTCAAGTTGTTCTCTAAGCTGTTCATCTTTTTGTTGATATTGATGACGCTGATCTGTCAGTGTTTGTTGCTTTTCTTGCACACTATTGAGTTCAAGCTGCCATTCATTCCAGTTCTTTTGCAACTTTTCAGTTTGAGCAAATTGTTGCTGAAATTCCGACTCAAGATTTGGTAACTCTAATTGAATAGGGTCAACAAACTTTTTCGCTTGTTCCATTTGAGCTGCAATTTGCTGATATTGGCTCTGCAAGAACGAGATATCTTTTTCAAGCAACTCAATCTGTTGAGTAATCTGCGTACTATTACGGCGTAAAATTTCACGTTCTTGTTGCTGATGTTGTAGAGCTTGTTGCTGTTCTTCTAACTGCTCTGTTAACTCTTCTACCCGAAATTGCAAAGTTTTATAGTCAGGTAAAATGGTTTCGAGCTTGATTGCTAATGCATGCAAATCAATTTCAAGATCGTCTTTTTGCATTGCATCTTCTTCAAGCTGCATGTCTAGTTGAGCTAACTGATCTTTCAATTGTTGTTTTTGCAGTAAAAATGCTTGTGCTGCGGTTTGCTGTTTAGCAATTTGTACATCCAGCTGTTGCAAGTCTTTTTGCTTTTGTTTCACAACTTGCTGTTTGTGCTGCACATCAGCCTGTAACTGCCCTAACTCATCCTTTTGCTGCATTACAATTTGATCTAATGCTTGTAATTCAGGTTGTTGCTTTTCAAGAGTTTGTTCGATTTCATCTAGACGAATGCGATGGCTCAGCATACCTTGTGCACTTTGACTCTCATCATCATACATAAGCGCAATCACCCAATCCTGCCCGACATGATAGCCATCTAAGGTCAAAATAGACTGACCATGTTCCAGCTGTTTTTGCTCATTTAAAGCTTGAGTCAAATCTTGTGCAATCGCTACATTCGAGAATATTGATAGCTGTGGCGATGCAATCCACTCATTCAAGCAAGTCAGGTTCCCCTTAAATTTGCTTATTTGCTCAGAAGGTTTTAACTGACGAGCAATTCCTTCTTGAAAGATTTGTTCAGTTTCAACAATATGCGCCTGTAACCATTTTGCTAAAAACTTCTCAACAATCTGCGCATGCGACTTACCTAGCTCGGTTAACTGTAGGGCCTGCATTAAACGTAGCGTATCTTGGTTTTGCTTTAAACTTTGTTTAGCAACAAGCTGGCTTAGGTTTTTCTGCTCTGATAGTAAAACTTGGATTTCTGTTTTCAGCGTTTGCTGCTGATTTTTACTTGACTGGTGTTGCTGTTGAGATTGCTCTAAATGTAGCAACTGTTGCTCAATTTCAGTTTCAAACATCGAAATTTCACTACGCAGCTGTTGTTGCAGTTGCTCAAGCTCACCCTGCTCATCTTCATGCACATGCGATTGAATTTGGTTTGCTTGATGTTGCAGCGTTTCTTTTTGCTGCTCAATGCGCTGAACATTTTTACCCAACTGTTCAATTTGAGCTGCCATCTGCATTTTTTGCTGCTGTTGTTTTTCAACCTGAGCTTTTATTTGTTCAAACTGCTGCTGTGCTTGTTTTTGCTGAGATTGTAAATCAGCAAAGCTTTGTTCAGCTTCCGTTGCAGTATGCTCAATTCCAGTTAAAGCTTCGGTTTGCTCTTCTAGTTGATTATTCAGTGTTTCGAGTTGCAATTCAGAAAGTTGTAAACGTTCTTTAGTTTGGGCTTTTTGCTGCTCTAACTGAACGAGAGTGGTACTGTTTTGCTGAAATAAACTCTGTTTTTGCTCTAGAGTCATTTTCAGTTCAGACAGTTTTTTTTCAGCTTGTTGCCATTCTTGTTGTAGTGGTGAAGATTGCTGAATAAGTCTCTGAAATAAAGCACTGGTCGCTTCTAAATCATGCTCAATTGTACTTAATTCTGAGCGAACCAATTTAAAAGTTTCACCCAGTTCATTCATTTGAACGGTATATTCTTCTTGAAGACGTACGCTTTTATCTGCCTGAAAGGACAAAATTTCAATTTTTAGGGTACGAATCTGGCTTTCTAACGTTTTATATTGAACTGCTGCTTCTGACTGGCGTTTAAGCGTTTTAAGCTGCGATTTTAACTCAAGCGCAATATCTTCTAAACGTGAAAGGTTTTGCTCGGTATGTTCAAGATGTTGCAATGTTTCGCGTCGACGCGCTTGATAGCGTGAAACACCTGCCGCCTCTTCAATAAACACACGCATTTCTTCTGGCTTGGCATCAACCAAACGGTTAATCATGCCTTGTTCAATCACTGCATAAGAACGCGGCCCTAGGCCTGTTCCCAAAAAAATATCGGTAATATCACGACGGCGGCAACGAGTACCATTTAAGAAATATTCGGACTTCCCTTCACGAGTGACCTGACGGCGAACGGCTAATTCATTATAAGCATTATAAGCCCCGCCCAATTTGCCATAGGTATTATCAAAGCGTAGCTCAACACTGGCCACACCAACGGGCTTGCGCTTGGATGTTCCTGTAAAAATAACATCTTGCATGCTACCACCACGTAGCTGACGGGCATTTGATTCACCCATCACCCAGCGGATCGCATCGATTACATTGGATTTGCCACAACCGTTTGGGCCAACCACTGCTGTGCGGTTCGCCTTAAAATTTAAAGTTGTACTATCTGCAAAAGATTTAAAGCCGGAAAGTTTTAAACTGCTTAAACGCATAATGCCCTAACTAGCGGCGTGAGCGTCTTGCCCAGGCCAATTCAATCTGTTTCATTCGTGTCAGCGATTCCAACACAAGGTTACGTAAGTGTCGACAAAAATCTTCCATAAATAAAGCGGCTTGTTGTGATTTTCGGATTAAAATTGCATCAGTCACGAGTTTAAATAATGCAAATGCTTCTTGCAGTTCCCGCTTAGAGGTATTTAAGGTCAAAAAATAACTACGACGTAATGAAGGCAATAGCTCTTTATAAAACTTCATTAGATAAGGATTACCGACCATATCTTGCTGTTCAGCTAAATATTGGAAGACTCCATCATAAAATTTTTCGATATCACCTGCTTTAACATGTTCAAGAAGTTGTTCTAACAATAGCTGCAATTGATCAGCTTCATGCGCACGCCATGTTTCACTCATACGTTGTACAATATGTCCCAATATCATCATATTTGTATCAAACAGTGCTTTAACTTGTTGTGCAGACATTTCTGAGACAATTGCCCCGCGGCGTGGGAATATCTCAATTAAATGAGTACGCTCTAATAATAACAATGCTTCACGAACTGACCCTCGGCTAACGTCAAGTTCTTTGGCAATACGAAGCTCTTGAATACGTTCGCCTTCAACCAGTTCGCCACTAATAATCTGTTCACTAATATATTTGACAATTTGCTCAGAAAGACTTTCTGTCTCTTCGAGATTCATAAATCACCCGCTACTTTTTATATGCATTAATCCATGCTTTTCTTTCGCATCCTTGTTTTTAACTGATCCCATCGATTAAAAACTATGTCATTGTCTGACAATTTCATTGCATTTTAAGCCAACCCATTTAAAAACAACACCAAAATCGGATGAATAAAAGCCCCGAATGTTCTTATATTTTATGAATAAAAAAGCTCGAATTCCTAAAAATTCAAGCTTTTAACCATAGTCTTATAAATTTAAGATTTTAGTCTCTAGTGCATAATGCCTTTATAAATAAAATAACTGCCGACCACGACTAACAAACAAGCAAAGCTTTTTTTTAACATTTGCGGTGATAGTGCATGAGCAACCTTTGCTCCAAGCTTCGCTGTGACAAAACTCATGATACTAATGCCAATAAACGCATAGATGTGCACATAACCAATCGTGTTAGGCACTGAAATTTGTTCTTTCGCACCAAACCACATAAATCCAATCGCTCCTGCAACTGCGATTGGTAAACCGCAAGCAGCAGAAGTCGCAACTGCTTTTTGCATTACCACGCCATGACGATTTAAATATGGGACGGTTAAGCTTCCACCCCCAATACCAAAAATTGCAGAGGCAATGCCAATACCTCCACCCGCCATAAATTGCATAGGTGTTGAAGGAAGCCGACGTGTTGGGTCAACAACGACATGTGCTCCTTTAAACATCCGATAAGCCATAAAAACTGCAAAAACGCCAATAAGAAGTTGCAAATGCTGACCAGACATCAAGTCGGCAATGCCTGCCCCTAAAAATGAGCCAATCACTAATCCAGGCGCTAAATTACGAAAAACAGGCCAAAGTACCGCACCCTTTTTATGATGAGCCGAAACAGAACTAAAAGACGTCACGATAATAGTTGCAAGCGATGTTCCAACTGCAATATGCATGATTACCGCTGGGTCATAGTTTAGCTGGGTAAAAACCACATAGAGGATTGGTACAATAATTAGTCCACCGCCCACCCCAAACAATCCGGCAGTAAAACCAGCAATTGCGCCAATGAGTAAATATATGATTAACTCCATAAATGTTTTACCACTCTGCTCATATTCAACATGGATTTAGAGACTCGCCAACTACAACAACTTTTAAGCGCAAAAAACCAGCTTCCAGAAGTGGTTTTATTAAAAGCAACCACAACTTCGACCAATGATGATATTCGTGAAATTGCCCAAAAAGGCATTACAACAGGCTTGGTTTGCAGTGCTCAACAAACTCAAGGGCGAGGCCAACATCAACGGCAATGGATTTCACCTGAAGGAAACATTTATTTAAGCACATTGGTGCAAACTCGAACACCCTTAGATGGTCGCTTAGCACTTGAAGTTGCTCTAAATATTCTACAAATACCGCAGTTACAATCTTTGAACCTGCAAGTGAAATGGCCAAACGATTTATATAGTACTCAAGGGAAATGGGGTGGAATTTTGGTTGAACCTCTTTCTCAGCATCAGGCTATTGTGGGTGTGGGTATTAATTTAAAAACACCACCAGTGACAGATAGCGATCAACCGATTACCTCTCTAGAAGATTTAGGCCTAGAGCAAATGAGTCGCCTTGAGTTAATTTCAGAACTTTATGTTGCAATTCAAAATGCTGCTCGCTGGTTTGATCATGGCTGCTACAATTTGGCAGGACGTTTTAACCATCATGCTGCATGGATCAACCAGTTAGTTCAGTTTGAGCATAGCCAAGGACTGGTGCATGGTCGTTTCGTTGGGATTTCCAATGAAGGTGCGGTAATTCTTGAAACTCCAGAACCACAGCAGTTTTATCAAGGTCGTTTAAGACCACAGACCACTCAGTAAATAGGTGTTTTCTCCATGAAAAGTTTATGGCTTGATATAGGAAACACTCGTTTAAAATACTGGATTACTGAAAATCAGCAAACTATTGAGCATGCAGCCGAGCTACATTTACAGTCTCCTGCCGATTTATTACTGGGATTAATCCAACACTTTAAACATCAAGGTCTACATCGAATTGGAATTTCATCGGTACTCGATACTGAAAACAACCAACGTATTCAGCAGATTTTAAAATGGCTTGAAATTCCTGTGGTCTTTGCCAAAGTTCATTCAGAATATGCAGGCTTACAGTGCGGTTATGAAGTACCGAGTCAGCTCGGTATTGACCGCTGGTTACAAGTTTTAGCTGTAGCTCAAGCAGATGAAAACTATTGCATTATTGGTTGTGGTACAGCGCTCACAATTGACCTAACGCAAGGCAAACAGCATTTAGGTGGCTACATCCTCCCTAATTTATATTTGCAACGAGATGCTCTTATTCAAAATACCAAAGGCATTAAAATTCCAGACTCAGCTTTTGACAATCTAAATCCCGGCAATAACACTGTAGATGCAGTACATCACGGTATTTTATTAGGCCTGATTAGTACCATTGAAAATATTATGCAACAATCTCCTAAAAAGCTGCTGCTGACTGGTGGTGA
Organism: Acinetobacter pittii; assembly: GCF_034064985.1. Lineage (NCBI taxonomy): Bacteria > Pseudomonadati > Pseudomonadota > Gammaproteobacteria > Moraxellales > Moraxellaceae > Acinetobacter > Acinetobacter pittii. Next base: position 3,038,103 of record NZ_CP139249.1, read on the forward strand.
TGCAAAACTATTTGCCAAGTTTTTACAAAAATATGATCCTGTTGTAGAAACCGATCTTTTGCTCAAAGGATTACAGCAATATATTGCTCATTATCCTAAAGACTAAAATACAGAACAAAATAAAAGGCGCTATATGCGCCTTTTATTTTATGGATTTATTTCTTTTGGTCATTGTTACCAAAGAGTGGTCCCATTCCGCCACCGCCGCCGCCAAATTGCTTTTGCATATTGCCTAAAGAACGCATCATTTTGCTCATACCAGATGGATTCGCAAATTTCTTCATCATTTTGGCCATTTGCGCTTGTTGTTTAATAAGTTTGTTCACTTCAGCAACATCCATACCGCAACCTGCCGCAATACGTTTTTTACGACTTGGGTTCATTAAGTCCGGATTACGGCGCTCTTTAACAGTCATTGACTGGATAATAGCTTCCATCTTCTTGACTTGTTTTTCAGGGTTCGCTTGCTCAATCGCTTGCTGAATTCCTGCACCGCTCATGCCAGGCAACTTATCTAAGAAGCCCATCATGCCGCCCATTTTTTTCATTTGCTCAAATTGCATCAGCATATCTTCAAAGTTGAAGCTACCGCCTTTTTGCAATTTTTTCGCCATTTTTTCGGCTTTTTCTTTGTCGATTTTGCGTTCAACTTCTTCGACTAAAGAAAGTACGTCACCCATACCTAAAATACGTTGAGCAACACGGTCCGGATGGAATGGTTCTAAAGCATCAAGCTTCTCGCCCATACCTAAGAACTTGATTGGCTTACCTGTAATAGCACGCACAGAAAGTGCAGCACCACCACGTGCATCACCATCAGTTTTAGTAAGAATTACACCTGTAAGTGCCAAAGCATCATTGAATGCTTTTGCTGTATTTGCAGCATCCTGACCTGTCATGGCATCAACCACAAACAAGGTTTCAGTCGGCTTAACTGCTGCGTGTAATTCTTTAATTTCGTCCATCATGTCTGCATCGACATGTAGACGTCCTGCCGTATCGACAATCAACACATCAGCAAACTGGATTTTTGCTTGTTCAATTGCACGATTAACGATATCGATTGGCTTTTCAGAAGGATCTGAAGGAATAAAGCCTGCGCCAACTTCATTTGAAACAGTTTCTAACTGTTTAATTGCTGCCGGACGGTAAACGTCGGCAGAAACAGTCATTACTTTTTTCTTTTGACGTTCTTTTAAGAAACGTGCCAACTTGGCAGCAGTTGTTGTTTTACCTGCACCTTGTAAACCAGCAAGTAATACTACAACAGGAGGTTTCGCACTTAAATCAAGTGTTTCATTCGCCTCACCCATCATCTTGGTGAGTTCGTCATAAACAATTTTTACAAATGCCTGGCCTGGTGATAACTGAGTCATCACTTCTTGGCCCAATGCCTCTTCCTTAACTTTCGCGATAAATTCACGAGTTACAGGTAACGCGACATCGGCTTCAAGAAGTGCCATACGTACTTCACGTAAGGTATCTTTAATATTGTCTTCGGTCAGCTGCCCTGAGCCAGTAACATTTCTTAAACTCTGTGTGAGTCGTTCTGTTAAGGTATCAAACATTGCAAAATCCGCTTAAAATGGCTAGTTGCAAAAAAATCTTTCTCGAAATAGAAAATTTATGCATAGAATGCTATAGGATACTTTAGTTCGCAGCGAATTTATATCTTATATAGATGAATTAATCCTGAAAAAGGTTTGACATGATTAGCCTCCCCTTGGTTTACACAATTTTGGCACTGATCGCATATACCACTTCTTTCTGGTATCTGTTTATTCGTTTAATGTCAAAACGTGAACCAAACCCATGGTTATTTGCATTTGTTGTAACATTAGCACTGCTACTGCACGGCACGGTTTTATGCCATGGCATGCTGACTCCAGCCGGAATTAACTATGATGTTTTTAATTTAGTATCATTTACATCATGGCTTATGTTGTTGTTAAGTTTAATTTTTAGTACTTTTCGTCCGATTGTACCGTTAAATTTATTAGGCATTCCTGTAGCGGCCATTGGTCTTATTTTAGGTTTTGCCTTTAGCCGACCAGATCAATTTATTGAGCAACATTCGCTAGGTCTTGATACTCATATTATTCTTTCACTTTCGGCCTATGCAGTTTTACTGATGGCAACCATACATGCGATCTTAATATGGTTCCAAAATCGTGAACTCAAAAAGAAACAAAAAAAACGTTTCTGGGTTAATTTACTCCCGCCGATTCAGGCGATGGAATCTTTATTATTTGATCTGATTATTACTGGTTTCATTTTATTAACGATTGCGCTTGCATTTGGTTTTTTAACAATTGATAGCTTCTTTGCCCAGCATCTCGCTCATAAAACAGTATTTAGTATTATTTCTTGGTTTATCTATGGCTCATTATTGATCGGCCATTACAAACTAGGATGGCGAGGTCAAAAAGCGATTCGCTTTACTTTAATCGGTTTCGTGCTTTTGGCGATTGGATTTATCGGTAGTAAATTCGTGCTTGAGATGATCTTAGGTCGCTAGATAAATTAAAATTTAATCGATACTAGACAGCGTTATACATATCCCGTATAACGCTGTTTTCGTTTTACTCAGGTGACCCAGACTGTGAAACTCATACTCGCTCCAATGGAAGGTTTAACTGACCCGATCATGCGGGATACACTCACATCTGTTGGTGATTTCGACTGGTGTGTGACCGAATTTATTCGCGTTACAGACAGTATTTTGCCAGACCATATTTACTATAGTTTTTGCCCAGAATTAAAAAATGACGGTAAAACGGCAGCCGGTACACCTGTTCACGTTCAATTCCTAGGTAATAACCCAGATATGCTGGCAGCAAATGCAGCAAAAGTTGTTGAATTGGGTGCACCTGCAATCGACCTTAATTTTGGTTGCCCTGCAAAAACCGTTAATCGACATCGTGGTGGTTCAGTCCTTCTTGATGAACCAGACGTGGTACATCTGCTGATTAAAGCAGTGAGAGATGCTGTACCTGCTCATATTCCTGTTTCAGCAAAAATGCGTTTGGGTTATCTCGATGAAAACCATACAATGGAAAATGCCCACGCTGTCGAAGATGCAGGTGCAAGCTGGTTAACTGTACACGCTCGAACTAAAGCAGATGGCTATACACCACCAGCTTATTGGGAAAAAATTCTACCTATTAAAGAAGCTTTAAAAATTAATGTCATTGCTAACGGTGAAATCTGGACCAATGCTGATGCTAGAGCCTGTCAACAACAATCTGGCTGTGAAGACCTCATGATTGGCCGTGGTGCGGTGACTACTCCAGATTTAACCCAATGTATTCGCCAAAATATGGATGAAGCATTATTTAGTTGGGAACAACTCGTTGACTTACAAATTCGTTTTTTAAACGGTCAAGCAAAAACAGAAATTGGAATGGTGGGTCGTTATAAGCAATGGTTAGGCATGATGACTAAAGCCTATCCACAAGCAAAAGAATTATGGGACCAGGTGAAACGTATTAAAGCTTTAGATGAAATTGTTCAACAATTAGAACACACCAGATCAGACAATATTTAACTCGGTATAGCCATAAAAAAGAGGGCGATTATTTTCATAGTCGCCCTCTCGTATTTCAGGTTAAGCTATTATTCTTTTTTAAAAGCCGCTTACTTTCATTTTAAAGTCAGTTACAGAAACGCCAGTGACACCAAAACTCCCCATTGAGCCATTAGGTAAATTATTAAATGTTGTTGTATTTTGGCTCCCTATATTTCCTAAAGTGACATTGTTAAGTGAAGCATCAAATTTACTAGATGCGCCTGTATTTCCAAAAGTTAATCCAGTTGAATCAACACCTGCATAAAAGCCATCTAACAAAAAACCGGTTGAGGTATTTGTTCCTGCAAATTTAAATCCAAATGTTGCACCTGTATTATCGGACACTAAAGTAATTGGACAACCCGCAGTAGCAGAACAAATAGATTGAATTGCCCCACCAAATTTAATCATGACGGACTGCGCAGCATGGCCAAGTTGAATATTTAAGCGGGGTTTATTGGTTGATACAAAGTTAATATCAAGATTTCCACTAGAACGAATAACTTCTTTTACACCCGTATTTACTGTCGTTCCCGAACTAAAAATTGATTTGGGTGCATAGCTCGTTAGTGCGTAATCGGATGGACTAGATAAAGATGCACTTGGAGCTAAATAAACTGAGAAAGGTAAAAGTCGAATACCGTTTACATCATTCCCCATCGATATAGCTAAATTTAAAAACGGATTTCCACCACCCGCGTCGGCATCCATTGCAATATTAAAAGAAGGATTACCAGATACGGCAGCTTTAATAAACTCTATACCAGGAACCGGATTAGTAGAGTTTCCGGCAATGACAAAACCAGCCTTACTGTTATAAGACGTTGAAGCAATACCATTAGTATCAATGAGCGCGACTTGATTAAATTTAACACTATCGGCCTGAATACCTAAGGTTAAACCATTTTGGCCCGTCGCTGCAGCAAGGCTTTGATCATCCAAAGGCTGCATTGCAAAAACACCTGAACTACTGGCAAGTAGCAGCCAGAACTCTATATTTTTATTCTTCATGTCGCTCTAATCCTTAAGAGACAAACGCTTATTATTTGTTCAGACTATCAGAATAATATTCAACTACAAAGCAATTATCCCTATAACCCGACGAATGTAAATCCAATCACATTAAAATAAAATTTATATAAAAAAGCAGCGATTAACGCTGCTTACTTTAATTAGTTAAAGGTGCCATTTCTAGGCACAATACTAAAGCTACTATTTAAACGTCCACCCGTAATTGCAAGCTCACCTAAACGCGCTCCTGCTCCTGTTGAGGGTGGATAGAAATTAATATCTTTAACACGTAACGCGCCGTCAATACTCTTATCAGGGTTAAAATAAACCGCCGTATTTACGCCAACCTTACCTAAACCACTAGCTGTGTCTTTACCCACAACCAAAGCAGTATTAAACGCTAGCTTTCCAGTAATATTATCAAAGCCAATTGCAGAACCATCAATCGGATCACTAATTTGAACCGTATTTCCAGTTGCGGTCGCAGGCATTGTAAAATCACCCAGTACAGTTAAAGCACTACCATCTGCAATTGAACTATTTGGCACAATTGATAAGTTAAGATCACCACCTAAACGTAGTTTTAAACCAAATAAGACATCATTATTTTTGGCAAAATTATCAATAGGTGAAGTACAGGAACCTGTCGCTGGACAAGTTTTATATTTAGCTCCCGGTAAATAACCTGCTGCAATTTCTGTTGATAAAGCAAGTAGCATCTCTTTTAAACTAATATTGAGACTGCCATTTTCCAAACCGATACTACCATTGCCTTTAACGAACATATCGATATTACGTAATCCCATATAATAATCAGTAGGACTACCGCCATTATTAGCATTTGGAGAACCATCAATTAATAAAATTGAGGTTGTTTTGGTTCCAGTCGCATCACGTCCCGTAGTTCCAGCAGCAATACCAAAACCTAAACGAGAAGTCGTTCCAGAGGTCGCCACAACATTTCGAACAGGCTTACCATTTGCATCTTTGGTATAGTAATAAGCACTATTTGCTGGTGCATCTAAACCATATACAGCAGCATTAGCATTTAAATTATAAAAAGGTAAGGCTAAGCCCCACTGGTTATTTGCACCATTGTCTGCAAACTGATTGGCAGCAGCAACATTTGCACTTGTCGTAAAACGACCGCGTCTTGAAAATGACTGAAACTCTGCTCCACGCATCGCAAGAATTAAACTAAATGGATTAGTCACCGTATCACGGTGAATGTTATGTTGATAATCAGCAGCTGTTGTTAAAGTACCCGCCCCTAAACGAATTGCATTTAAAGTCGCGTTGTTTGGCATTAATAATGTTTTTGTATCAGCAAGATTTAAATAAATATTTCCGCTGTCGAAATAACCGCGAGTAGCTGAGTTAAGGCCTGTTAAATTACCAAATTCGAAACCATAAGCATTCAGACCTGCTCCACCAATTTCTAAAGTAGTTGCTTTACCATCAGAACCTAGCATTGAGTCATTATCTTTAGTGAATTCACCTTTCATGCGAAAGGCAATTCCAGAATTACCTAAAATACTATTACTTGAACTGGTACCCGAAGCGGTATTTGCCGTACCTAATATTGTTGTATTTGAAGTACCATCCATACCACGGACTTGTAAATAACTATTTACCATACGTCCGCTAGCACCTAAACGAATCAAACCTTTTGCATTTTGTGGACTATTGGTTGCATCTAAAGCATAAGGATTTGTTTTATCGATATTGGAACTTAGCATGACCTCAATATTCAGGCCTGAATTAGTTACTTTCCCACTGCTATCTACATATGTACCTGCGGTTAAACCAGAAGCTGAATCTGCTACGCGGTTAAAATCAACATAGCCATAGGTACTATTCGGTGTTTGCCCTACACCAGCGACATTAGTTCCAGTATTTGTCTGTAAAACTACGCCACGAGTTGGGTCAATCAACATTGCCCCTTTCCCAACAAAATTAAAGTTAAAATTTCTTAAAATTAATTGATTTAACTGGCTGCGCGCATCCACTTGCCCTAGATAAATATTGGCATTATTAATACCGAGCGTCATGCTTGACTGACTATTTGCATTAAATAGACCGTCTTGTGTGGTAAGTGCCAAATTTAGTGGAGAAGTTGTTTGAATAGCCAACTGCCCCATTGTCGGTGAGCAAGTAGCAGAGTTATTACATACTTTAAAACTATTTACAGTAATGAGTGATGGACTGCTTTGCATAGAAAAGTCGAGTCCAGTTTTACCCGTAGTTGGATTGCTCCCTACATCTAACCGATAATTTGTACTTAAAGGCTGACTAGATGCATTACTTTTTTGAACTTTTATCCCGCCTGCTTGTGCTCTTAAGACCTGATCAGCACTGCTAGGTGTACCTGCATGATCATCCCAGTAAGCATTATCAATATTGATTTCATTAAACGTCGTTTGAATCGAAATCCCATCTTGCCCATTAACAGCACTCAAGTCAGCATCTGTTAAAGCTTCTAAAGCAAAAGCATGTCCGCTCACTAACAACATGCTGGTTGTTAATGCGTTTAAAATAAACTTTGAGCTGTGATTTTCTTTATTTTTTTTCATCACTTCAGTTCCTTTGAAATCTACATTACCCCTTAACAACGAGGATGGCTACCATCACAACTAAAGACCATGACTTTCCCTTGAATAGCCAAGTTTCCGTTCATCATCAAGCCCATAAAACCAGTTTCACGTCCATGGTCATACGCTGATGGTGTGGCAGTAGCTACTTGCTGGTTCGCACTGTTAGCAGTCGCTGCATAAGTTGGCTTTTTAAAATATGCATAATCATACATATTTGCACTGGACCCTTGCGCTGTTGTTGAGCTGGTAAAGTTATCTTGCTCAATTGATAAGGCATTAAAACCAAAGTTACGAATTAAAATTGGCTGTGCTGCACTAAAACTCAGTTGAATAGCAGGCTTAATCATTTCAGTATTGTTTTTATCCAAATACTTTAAATCAGCGCCATCCAAACCCATTTTTTGAATATTTAAAGTGCCTTGTACACCTTTAAATACAAGCCAAAGTTTATTACCACTATCACTATTTTCAGCCCAACCACTTGGTTTCGACGGATCTACCTGTACAAAACGTTTGTTAATCGCTAAACCTATATGACAGAACTCAACGTTCTCACAAACACCACCACTACCGTTGTCAAATGCACCATTAGCCGTCTGGTTTAAATTAAGCATTAAAGATAAATCAGCACCTGCTTGTCCATTTATGGCCTCTAATGCGTCATTATCTAAAGTTTGTAGCTCTGCATGACTAACGGTTGCACAAAGAGCGAGGATTAAAGTACTTATTTTTTTCATATCACTTTCTTCCTCTTATAGGCCTTTAGTTGTTAGTTTCAGGTGCTGGATTAAAACACCGTCAATGACAGCAGAACCCATGTTATTACTAATCGAAGAACTAATTTGTGAACTGGATAATTTATATGTATTCAAGTCAGCATTAGGCGTGGTTGTAGACCAACGTCCATTGTTATAAAGTGCATCAGGTAAAGGCGTACCATTTGGTACAACATATTGTGTACCATTACCCGCATCTGTGGTGGTATAACCTGTATTATTTACTGTCGGGTTATAATAAGAAGTACTATCAATATTAGCCCAATTCGCTCCTTGAGAATCAAATTTTAATCCTGAACCCGCATTTCCAGTCCAGCCTGTTGCTGTACGATATTGCCAAGTATCATAACAAGTAAAAATTAAACTACATGTATAACTACCCGCTCGACGTTCTTGATTTTGTAGTTGATAAAAGTTTTTAGTTTGTGTAGTAGCGGCAACTGTACCTGTTGGCAATTTTCCAAATGAAATGCCGACTGCATCTTGAGTACTATTCCCTTTAAATGCCTCTAAGGTATTATTCGCCGCATTATAAACAGTCGATCCTATTGAAATACTACTATGCGTTGCGCTAGAACCTTGATAACTTTTACCACCCAACGTTAAATTAGTGCCACATTGATAAATATTACAAGTAGAGCCGAGATAACTACTATCAGTTCCAGTATAGTCAGTATAGATTTTCTTATAAATTTCAGGTTTATTTGGAATACGTGCAAGTTCTAAACTAAAGTTCTTGCCATCCGAGCTTAGAACCAATGGTTGATACAAAGAGCCCAAAACAAGGTTAATATTTGGATTATAAATATACAAACCTTCATTCGCATCAAAAGTTGGAGCAAGCCCACCATTAATTGCAGGTGTTACTAGATTACCCTGCCCAGTACCTGATTCACGTGTGCTTAAACGTAATACATTATTCATAGTACTATCAGTTGGTGCAGTCCATGAACCAGTTGATGTAACAGTAGTAGTCTGACTACGAATACGATATAACCAGTCTGAACTTGGAGAGTTATTACTTGGTGCGCCAGTATATTGAGTACTATAGCGGTTTACCCATGGTCCAACTGTTGAGGTAGGAGTATTTGCAGTAATTGTTGCTCTTAAATTAGAGGCATCGCCACTGTTTAAACGTATCACTCCAGCAAAGCCTAAAGTATTATTATAAAATGGACTTAGCCCATTTGCAGATGTCGCACCACCTAGGGTCTGGAAAAGCTGCAAACGGCTACCATTTAAACTAAAGTTATTCCAAACCCCTTGTAAACGAAGACGATTTGCACGACTTGCATCTGTACTTGTTCCAATTAAACCATTTGAATCACCATAATTAAATTGATCTGCCGCACCATTTATTTTATTTGGATTTCGGACAAAAATATCTGTCCATAAGCCTAGTTTTAGCTTATATGCATCTATACCAGCAGCGTCTTTTGTTCCTACCTCATACAAAGGTGCTTCTAAAGCTAAATTAGTCACTTGGCAAGTCGGATCAGCCGTACCACTACAATTTGTCGCACTAAAATTCGGTACTAAGTTTTCTGTAGCAACTTTAAAAATCCATGGGTTAACAGCAGTTCCCCAACTTGAAATCGTGGCGGCAGAATCAGTAGTAGCTATTCTTGTATTAGTATCATTATCAGATTTAGAAAGCGCTAAACCATAAAGAAAAATATCTGCTTTACCTACTGCACGATCACCTGAATCAATCGTACCATTTTTATTGGTATCTGCGGCTGTCATACTTAACGGACCAACAGGTATGTAATTGATATAACCTGTATCTTTAGTACGGTCAGTTAAAATCTGATTTGAGGTTTCATTAGCACCTGCCCCACGAAATACCATATAAGTATTCTGTGGCAAGATAGCAATACCTTCACCAGTAGTTTCACTTAAACCTGCATCAGAAAGTTCTTCAAGCGCGAAACTAGATTGACTGATACAAAGCCCGATTAAACTTGCTAAAACGGTTTTTTGAAACCTTACCGTATAATTAAGTGTAGTCATCTTGACCTTCCTGTTTTATACGCTGCCGCGCACCATATTTATTTTTCTTTAACAATCCTTGAGGTCAGGTGAATCTTTCCTTTTCACCTTAGACAAAGAGACAAATCTAAAAGATATTGCCAACTCTTCCACATTTCTATTATGAAGAATATTTGCACAAATGCAAAAAAAAGGGCATAAAAATCTAAATTTCCGATGAATGAAATAGTTTAAACTTTTAGCAGAATTTTACATTTGCTCCATGACAGTTAGGTGCGAAACTTTGATTTTTTAAAACCAAATTGCTTAATGACATCTGTACTGGAGTTGCACCTGCTAAATTTAAGTTACCAATATTAATGGTGCTACCACCAATACAACTTAGAAGACCTAAATCACCACAGTCTACTTTTGTATCGCCTCTTGTACCTGTACTTAATTTCTGACTTACAAGTGCTAAAGTTTCTTCAATTGTTTTATTTGCGATACTCACAGAATCAGCTGGAGTAATATCTCCAATATCGATTGGATTTGAAAGTTCTAGCCACCAACCTCGCTGTGCTATAGATTTAGAACCAGGCCAACGTATATCATTTCCTTGAAGTGACAATGAAACAGGTGAACCATTTAAGTTAGCCTTATGAAAGAACCCCAGATCTTCTGAAATATCAACATTTACAGTTAAATTATTAATAGACCCAGTAACAGATTTATCTAAATTTAAAATCCCTGCCGCCATAGCTTTAATATTGCCAGATACATTAATACCGCTTACCGTTGCTGTGGCTTTTAATGGTGCTACAGAAATGCGTTTACCAGTAATCGTTTGCTGAGGTAGAAATAGAGTTCCAGTCAATTTATCAGTTGAGTTACCAGCTGCATCTGTCGTTAAATTCAATGTATAGTCATATGTCTTAAAAGGTACACAAGCTAGATACCCACAAGCTTCACCAGAAATTTGAGTATTATTCACATCAGCTGGTCTCAAACCACTTACAGGATTTACTTTAACTGTACCTCCAGCTTGAGCAACCTCCATATAACCACTTAAAGAATTAATACCACTTTTAGTTGGTCCATTTTCAGTACCAAAAGTTAATAAACCTTCGATAGCCTCTGCACTTACTCGCATCCCAGTTACTTCGCGTAACGAAGTACTATTAGGATTTTTAATTGCAAATTCAATAAATGGATTAGTTATTTTTGCAGATGAACTAGCGCGGCCATCATTTGTATCAGAAATACCACTTAAACTTAAGTTATCAATATCAATATCACATGCTCCAGTACCATTAACACCGCCACACCCTAATTGAAGCTTACGTATATTAGTATTAATTTCTACATCAGCATCTAAACCTAATTTATAAAAACCCACATTGCTATTACTATCACGCAATTTTTCTAAGTTTGCAGAGTCCGTAGGCGCAATATAAGACATACTCATCAAGGCTTGGCCACGAGTTGCTGATAGTTCAGCATCAGACATAGGCACCAGTGTAGAAGCAGCGTAAGCTGAAGAAAAACATAAGCTTCCGAGTGTCAAAAGTGCTACTCGAAGAGACGTAAACTGTCGCATGGCCGACCTCCGTATCCGTGGGGGCATAATCCTGTTTAATTTCTTTTTATTTGGCCTATCTACATTTGATCATGTATTTAACTAAACATTATCAAAGAGAGCCTATATCCACTTTATTTGCTTTTAAATTCTGTGATACAGAGCAAAAAACAAATCAATCATTGATTATTTTATATCATTTTTTACAAAAGAAAACTGTCGTTTATCATAATTCCGATAAACGCTTCTCATAAAAATTTTATGTATAAAATTGGGCCACCTCAGTGACCCATCATTATTAAGACTATTATTCAGCTAAGAAAATTATGTTTTAGGAAGTGTAACACCTGTTTGACCTTGGTATTTACCACCACGGTCTTTATAAGAAGTTTCACACACTTCATCACTTTCAAAGAATAGCATTTGCGCTACGCCTTCCCCTGCATAAATACGTGCAGGTAAATTTGTTGTATTTGAAAATTCTAAAGTAACGTGACCTTCCCATTCAGGTTCTAATGGAGTCACATTTACAATAATACCGCAACGAGCGTAGGTCGACTTGCCTAGACATACAGTCAACACATTGCGAGGAATACGGAAATATTCAATTGTACGCGCTAGAGCGAATGAGTTTGGCGGAATAATACAAACGTCAGACTCAATATCGATAAAACTTTTGTCATCGAAATTTTTTGGATCAACAATTGCAGAATGTACATTTGTAAAAACCTTAAATTCACGGGCACAGCGTACATCATAACCATAGCTAGAGACCCCGTAGGAAATCAACTTTTCACCATTTTTATCAAAACGGACTTGATTCTCTGCATAAGGTTCAATCATGCCGTGTTTTTCGCTCATTTCGCGAATCCAACGATCAGACTTAATGGCCATGTATTTTCTATCCAAAAGGTAAATTCATTGATTTCGACGTACTTTAACTTAAAAAACCAATTATGAAAACAACACAAAGCTACTCAAACAAATAAGAATGGCCATGTGCCTCATTTAAAGGTTCAGTAAAGCAGAATAACTAATTGGAATTGAAAAGCTGACCAAAACAAGCGAGGCAGTTTTTTGCAAGTTAGTTTGATTTAACCAACCCACTTTCTTAGATGCTAAAACCGATCCCAAGAAAATCCAGAACAATGCAATTGGGGTAATAAGTGCCAAGTAAGCCATCATATGAATTAAATAAATATGAAAATTACTCCATGCATCTACCGGAAAAATAGCTGAAGCAAAGAGTAAGGCTTTTGGGTTTAATAAAGTTGCACAGAATAATTCACGAGCACGAATCGTAGGCTGATTTAATTCAACTTCTTGATTTGCCGTATGCCACAACTTAATGGCTAAGAAAATAATATAACAAGCACTCAATAGCTTTAGAATAGGCGGCAGCATCGGTAGTGTACTAGACACTTTTCCAATCAGCATTCCCCATGCAGAAATAGAGATCACATAACCCAAAACTTCTGCTGGAATAAGTTTTACTGACTTCCTTAAACCTACTTGTACGCCTGAAGAAGCGAGTAGTGTATTGGTTGGACCAGGAGTAAGTAAAATTGTGGCTACTAAGCCAATAAAAAGCCATGAAATCATTGAATGACCTCACAATATAGTCATCTCAGATTAATAGATATCCTGTTACAAGGCAAAAGGTAATTGTAAGACAAAATTTTTAAAATTATTTTCATTATCTCAATAAAATTTATAAAAACAAAAACTTATAAAATTATTTCAAAAAGTAGAGAAGAAAACTTTACGGTCAGTTGTGACGCTTTTCAAATAGATTACGCATTAAGTAACATAAGTATTTTTATTTTAAGTCTATTTTTCCATCAAAAGTCTTTATAATAAAAAATATATAGTAATGGTAAGTTTAAATTTTAAGCTTTTAATAAGTTTCAATTCTTATATTATTTCTGATTTTTTATATAGAGCACCGCGCTCTACTACCTTAATGATTATGGCAAAGCACTTTTTTCAATCTTGGCTTCCCTCCCCCGAGAAAGTTTCGAATATGAAATTTCTAAGGATTTTTGGTCAAAAGACCCTTAATCCTGTGCTTTGGTATGTCAATCGGAAATCAATTACCCGAGCTGTTTTTGTCGGAACTTTTTTTGGTTTACTCCCTATTCCTTTTCACAGTGTATTTATTGTGATGGCGGTCTTACTATTCGAAGTAAATTTACCTATTAGCTTAATGCTCGCTTGGTTAAGTAATCCTCTTACTCTAGTTCCGATTCTATATATTGGTTTTTGGTTTGGTGCGCATATTTTTCATGTGCATATGATCAACAAGGAAATGCTACTGGGTGTATTGCATCAAATTTCTCGCTGGATCACTCATTTCGGCCATGGTCATATTGATTTTAGTCTTGCGAAAATCTTGATGACAGGTCTAGTCGTAGAAGCTTTTGTATTTGCCATTATTTTATATATATGCACAGAAATTTTCTGGCGTTGGATGGTCATAAAAAACTGGAAAAGTAGACATCGCCATAAAAAGCAAGAAGAGGTTTTATAAAAACTCCTCTCTTCTTGCATAAGTTTAAATCATCATTTTGGTAGTTTTGATTTCATATATTCTTCAGCCACATTAAGCACATACTCTTGGCAAGCCTCTCCTGTACCTGGGTCATAAGCTCCATTATTGGTAATATTATTAGATAAAATTCGAATACCTAAAAAGGGAACATTAAACTGGCTTGCGATTTGTGCAACAGAAGCCGCTTCCATTTCCTCAACAGAAGTACCATAACGCTGATGGAAAAATTGAATACGGTCTAGCTCATTATTCCAAACATCTGCTGAACCAATCGTTCCTTCAACAACCTCGCCTTTATCATAACGAACTTTATGGGCTGCCATTAATAACTCTTGGTCACCTTCAAATTTGCGTATTGTAATCGGTTCTGGGTTAGATTCATCTGTTGGCAAAACATCAAAAGCCTCAACCCATGTGAGTGAGTCTGAACCAGCACCTACTGGTTGTTTAGGCGTTCTAAATGCTCCAATATTGGTTGCATATTTTCCTAAAACAATATCGTAAACATGTAGATCCGGGTCGTGTCCACCTGCTGTTCCCTGATTAATAATCGCAATCGGTTTATAACGTTCAATGGCTAAAGCGGTTGCGGCAGCTGAGTTACTCATTCCCATACGAGTTTTAGATATAATCACTGGATAACCGTTATAGGTCCCCTTCCAGAAGGTCCAGCTCTTTCCTATAGTTTCAACTGTCACGTTTTGTAATTTAGCAGCCATGTGTGCTGACTCTACAGGTAAAGCACCCTGAATAATGATCGGCTGTAATTTCTGTTTTTGTTCCTGAACTGTTGGCGTTTGTGAAGCAGATGAGTTGTCATCGTTACATCCCACTAAAAATAAAGCACTACATAAACTGATTACGCCCAAACAATATTTAAATTGCATTTTTCACCTGTTTCTTTGAAAAAGAAGCGTAAAGTAGCAATCTACATGCCAATTACAATTTTAGCTTTGTTATTAGGTTTCAGTAATTTAATTTTTTATTTTAATCAGATGATAAAAAACCCGACTTAAAGCCGGGTTTTAATAAATTAGAAAATACGCTTATCATCACGTGCACGCTGAGGAACTTTCTCAATCTGTTGCCATACCGCTTTAGCAATATCAATATAGCTATCAGCTGCCTCATCCATTGCCACAACACTAGGTTTACCCTGATCAGCATGTTCACGGATCTGAGCGTTTAAAGGTAAACGACCTAACAATGGAATATGGTATTGCTCGGAAAGCTTATCACCACCACCAATACCAAAAATTTGTTCTTCGTGCCCACAGTTAGAGCAAATATGAGTCGACATGTTTTCGACGACACCTAATACCGGAATGCCAACTTTATTAAATAACTCAATTCCTTTGGTGGCATCAAGCAAGGCAACATTTTGCGGAGTAGTCACAATGATTGAACCTGTAACCGGAATACGCTGTGCAAGCGTGAGTTGGATATCACCAGTACCCGGTGGCATATCAATCATGAGCACATCTAAATCGGGCCAAAGTGTTTGATTAAATAATTGCATTAAAGCGCCAGTTGCCTTTGGTCCACGCCATGCAACAGGTGTGTTGTTATCACCAGTTAAATGTCCAATAGAAAGCACAGCCATACCATAAGCATCTAAAGGTACAAAGTTCTCACTTTCAATAATTGGAGTTTTACCAGCATTGCCTAGCATTGTCGGAATACTTGGGCCATAAATATCAGCATCCAAAACCCCAACCTTAAGTCCCATTTTTTGCAAGGCAAGCGCTAAATTGACAGTAGTTGTCGATTTACCAACGCCCCCCTTTCCTGATGAAACTAGAATAACATTCTTAATGCGGGGATGAAGTGGAACATCTCTTTGTTGCGGAGCAGCTTTTTGAATCGGTGGATTATTTGGATCTGGTTCTGATTTAGGTGAGGCATCAAGCACAGGAGGTAAATTTGAACTTTCTTGTGTAGGGCGCTTTTGTTGAACCACGTGTAAATTAAGTTCTTCAATACCGCACTTTTCTAATGCACCAGCTAAATCATCATGGATTTGCTGCAAATGCTCTTTTTCATCAGGAAATGTATTTATAGTGAGTTGTAATACTCGACCTTGAACTTGAAGCTGACTAATGCGCTCCTTTAAAGCATCTTTTGAATGCGGTAATAAATAATTTTGGAGTACGGTTTGGATTTCATCTTCTTTCACTTCTTGTGCGGGTGAAAAAACGGACTTTAATGAAGAAAGCCAAGACATATTGTTTACTCCAAAAACAGATCATTACAGCTTAATGGAGATAGTGTAACAGTATTGCTCCGCACTCGCTCACCTTGGGATGAATAATTACTAACTTCACATCTCATCTTTTAGATAAGGAGTACGGATTTTAGTTTAAATCAGCTTATTCAGCAGAATCATGGTTCTTTAATTTATTGAGTTTATCGGTCGCAGTTTTCTTCAACTCATCAAGTTTTGCGGTTGCTTGCGTTTTCAACTCATCCAATTTGGTAGCAGCTTCTTCCTTTAATTCCGCCGCTTTGGCTTTAGCATCGTCAAGTTTATGGGCTGCCTCTGTACGTAAATGATCAAACTTATCTTGTAGAGTATGCTGAGCATCCTCAAGTTTGCCTTTCAAGTCGTTTGCTTTTTCTTCAAGAGCCTCTTTACCAGAAGCTTGCTTCTCTTTTACATTTTCTTTTAAATCGTCCAAAGTTTTTTCACCTTGTACTTTTGCATCGGCTGCTTTTGCCTTTAATTGCTCTACTTTATCGTCAACTGCTTCTTTACCAGCAGCTTGCTTCTCTTTTACATTTTCTTTTAAATCATCCAAAGCTTTTTCACCTTGTACTTTTGCATCAGCCGCTTTTGCCTTTAATTCGTCTAATTTATTTTCAGTAGTCATCGTTGTTATCCTCATAGTTAATTAAAAAAATTACTTGAATAAGTTATTAGTTATACATCGTTATGGCTTATTTTCTGACCGTAACTGCAATTTGAAACAAAGACAATACAGGAAGATTCAAATATTTTTTGATTTGTTTATCTGTTCTAAAGAGAAACATCTCTGAGCAAAATCTATTTTAATAGAAACCTCTTACGCCAAGCCCAAGATTATTAATCTTTGCTTATCTCCGTGCATCAGTTAAAATCTTCCACCTTATAAATACGAATGAGAGAATGAAATCCGTGCGTAAAATTTTAGTCACTAATGCCCTCCCTTATGCTAATGGTCCAATTCATATGGGTCATTTACTCGGTTACATCCAGGCAGATATCTGGGTTCGTGCCATGCGAGCAATGGGTCATGATGTGACTTATGTATGTGCGGATGATGCTCACGGTACTGCCATCATGCTACGTGCCGAAGCAAATGGTATTAGCCCAGAAGAACAAATTGCGAATGTTCAAAAAGAACACATCCGTGATTTTGATGGTTTTGGCGTACATTTCGATCATTACGATTCAA
Organism: Acinetobacter pittii; assembly: GCF_034064985.1. Classification (NCBI taxonomy): domain Bacteria; kingdom Pseudomonadati; phylum Pseudomonadota; class Gammaproteobacteria; order Moraxellales; family Moraxellaceae; genus Acinetobacter; species Acinetobacter pittii. The sequence continues at coordinate 3,055,587 of NZ_CP139249.1, forward strand.
CGCATAGCGATGCGAACAAAGCACGTTCAACAGATATCTATATTAAAAACCGTGAAGCTGGAAATATTGCAGTTCGTCCTGTAACTCAATTATTTGACCCAGAAAAAGGTATGTTCTTATCTGACCGTTTCATTAAGGGTACGTGCCCAAAATGTAAGTCAGAAGATCAATACGGCGACTCATGTGAAGTTTGCGGTACAACTTATAATGCAACCGAGTTACTTAACCCTCGTTCGACTTTAAGTGGTGCAACACCAGTTGAAAAATCATCAGATCACTACTTTTTCAAACTTCCTAACTTCGCTGAATATTTGCAGAAATGGACGCGTGATGAAGGTCGCTTACCAGTTTCAATTGCAAACAAACTTGATGAATGGTTTGAAGCAGGTTTAGCAGACTGGGATATTTCTCGTGATGCCCCTTATTTTGGTTTTGAAATTCCAGATGCGCCAAACAAATATTTTTATGTGTGGGTAGATGCGCCAATTGGTTATATGTCTAGTTTTGAAAACTACATCAAAACTAAACGTCCAGATTTAAATTTTGACGATTTCTGGAAAAAAGACAGCCACAACGATGTTTATCACTTTATTGGTAAAGACATTGTTTATTTCCATGCTTTATTCTGGCCTGCAATGCTTGAAGGCGCAAACTACCGCACCCCAACTGGCTTGTTTGTAAACGGTTTCTTGACTGTAAATGGACAAAAAATGTCTAAGTCACGCGGCACTTTCATTAAGGCCGAGACTTACTTACAGCATTTAAACCCAGAATATTTACGCTATTACTTTGCTTCTAAGCTCTCAGATAAAGTTGAAGACTCTGACTTGAACCTTGATGACTTTGTTCAAAAAGTAAATTCAGACTTAGTTGGTAAAGTCGTTAATATTGCTAGCCGCTGTGCGAAGTTCATCAATAGCAACTTTAACAATACTTTATCTACTGACTGTGCAGAATCTGACTTAGTACAAAGTTTTATTGATGCAGGTGATTCAATCGCGGCTGCTTATGAAGCACGTGAATTCTCTACAGCTATTCGTGAAATTATGGCGCTAGCTGACCGTGCCAACCAATATATTGACGAGAAAAAGCCTTGGGCACTTGCTAAACAAGAAGGTCAAGAACAACAAGTTCTTGATGTGTGTTCCGTTGGTATCAATTTGTTCCGTCAATTAGCGGTTTACTTAGCTCCTGTTCTACCAACTTTAGCTAACCAAGTTCAAGATTTCTTAAAACTTGAAAGCTTTAATTTTGAGTCACGTAAACAAATCCTTGTAAGCCATGAGATTGCGCAGTTCCAACCTCTCATGCAGCGTGTTGATCCAAAAGCTGTTGCAGCCATGGTTGATGCCTCTAAAGAGTCTTTGGGTACTCCTGCTCCACAAGCAACAAAAGCGGCAGCGAAAAAAGACAAAGCAGCTGAGAAAAAAGCAGCGCCTACTCCAGCAGTGGGTGAAGCTGAAATTATCGGTATTGAAGATTTCTTAAAAGTTGACTTACGTGTTGCTCAGGTCATTGAAGCAGGTACAGTTGAAGGTTCAGATAAGTTACTTCAACTGACGTTAGACGTTGGTGAAGCTGAACCACGCAATGTATTTAGTGGTATTCGTAGCCAATACGCACCAGAAGACCTAAAAGGTAAATTGGTCGTTATGGTGGCTAACCTTGCACCACGTAAAATGCGTTTTGGTATTTCAAACGGTATGGTACTTGCTGCTGGAAATGGTGAAGGTATTTTCATTATTTCTCCAGATAGCGGTGCAAAACCAGGCGATAAAGTTTCTTAATCTAGATTCATAAAAAAGCTCCCTAAATTGGGAGCTTTTTTTATTTTGAATATCTAATTTTTAAACAAGCATGAATAAACAAATTTAAATTACGACCATAGCCACCCTTCACAAGGATTATTAAATAAAACGTGTATATTCCCCAACTCTTCATTTGTTAAATAGCCATTCTTATTTTCATCTAAATAATGAAATAGCTCTGTCTGCTTGTTTTCACCTTAAAAACGCTTATCACTCGGCCAGTTATAAGGATAAAAGTCTTCAACCCGTTGAAATTCTTTTAGGCTATACATTCCATCATGATTTACATCGTATTTTTCCTGAAAAAGCTCCCAATCTAAAGAGGCAGGTTCGCAAGCACTTACCACATTAAAAATGCAGTAAGTGATGCAGCCTGTAAGTAACTTAATAATTAGATTGCTCATGATTGTTGGCATGTAAATCGGAAATCTTATAGTCTTTTTCGTGCACAGGTGTACCAACAATACTCATTGTCCGTTCATTTGCTGGTTGCTGCTTGCTCATCGTTCTCATCTCACATCCTGTAGTTAAGATGAGAAAAACTACAGAAATGCTCACCATTAGTTTTTTCATAACGTGATCCTCATTTCTTTTTGTTTTATTTATTAAGTTACCACTTTTTAAACGCTTAAGTGCCGAAAAAGTTATTTTAATTTGTATATATTTTACGCAAAATTAAAGCCAGACCTTAATTGTCTGGCTTTCTATCTTTTAGATATTTTAATTAAACTTTATTTACTTGAAAAAGATAAGCTTTAAACCTAGTAGAGTAACAATACTCCCAGCAACTCGATCAACACCAGTTTTTGCTTTCAAATACATTTTTCTAGGTTTTTCTGAAGATAACAGCATTGCGACACATGAATACCAACCAGCATCAATCATAAAACATATAACTGGTAAGGCAACATAGTAATAATTTGGAATTTCTTTTGGCAGTAAAGCAGTAAATACACTGGCTAACACAACAGCAATTTTTGGATTACTTAACTGGGTAATCAAACCATATCGATATGCCTGTTTATAGGTCATTTTCGATTTGCCATCGTTTTCCATCGCAATTGGTTCTTTAGCATGTTTAATAATTTTAAAAGCCAACCAAAGCAAATATAGCCCACCACCAATTTTTAAAATTAAATAAGCAGAAGGCACCGCCAATAAAACTGCTTGTAACCCCATAACAGCTAATAGACCAAAAAGTGCTGCACCTGTCCCCGTCCCTAAAGCGGTAAACAACCCATGTTTACGTGATTTAGAAATTGAATTTTGTGCAACATAAATAAAGCTTGGCCCAGGGCTTATTGCTCCAAGCATCAATGCCATCGCAATTGAAAAAAGAGGAATAAGGGACTCAAACATTGTATTGACCTAGCATCATGCAATTGCGCGGTATTCTAACAGCTTTTTATGACGCATATAAAAATGCAGAAGATATAAATGATGAAAATTGAAATTTCATGTTTTTACAATTTATATCTTCACAACGGACAAAAATGTCCGTTAAATATATAACCTTTAAAACTCCCCAACCAATGACATGAGTAAACGTCAAAAAATTGCTGCCCAGAATCGGGATGAATTACTCAATGCAGCCGAAGAATGTTTTCGTATTCATGGCATTAATGTCCCCTTACAAGTTGTGATTGACCACGCTGGCGTAGGCAGAGCGACGTTCTATCGTAACTTTGGTGATCGCAAAGCTTTAATTAGTGCGCTTTTAGAGCGTGCGATTACACAGCTAGAGCAAAAAGCAGCTCATTTTCAACAGTTCGAGGACGGCTTATTTCGTTTAATTGAAGGACATATTGGACAACTTCCCAAACTCGCAATTTTGCAAGATTTTTGGAGAGTGATTGATCGACAAGATCCAATTATGTTAAAAATTTATGAACGGCGAAATAATGCACTTAACCCACTGATTGAAAATGCGATAGAACAAAAATTGTGCCGAGCTGATCTAACTGCTGATGACTATGCAATGGTCACTGCAATGTTGGGTTCTTCATTTCAAGGACATGAAACAGAAGAACAGACTCGCTTAGCAAAACGAGCAATTGAATTACTGTTTCAAGGTATTCAAATACAAAAAATTCGAGGGATAGAATGAGTAAAACGCCTCGTTATTTAGAAACACCACCCGACTGGACGCCAGAAGAGCAACCGACTTTACCAGGTTCACCGGCAGCTATTGCACATTCTGTACCTAAACGATTTATATACTTTTTTATCGGTTTATTTGTCGCTCTTTCAGCAAGCTTAAGTAATGGTTTTATTACAGCAAACTTACCCTTAATTCAAGGTGAATATGGACTGACGCCTTCCGAAGCTGCTTGGCTGCCTGCGGCATATGTCATGGCAAATGTCAGTTCAAACCTGATTTTGTTTAAAGCCAGACAACAATATGGTTTGAGAGTATTTTCAGAAATAGGACTGGTGATTTTTATTGCGGTTTTGGTATTACATATTTTTGTGCATACTTATGAAATGGCCCTATTCGCAAGGGTTGTAGCTGGTTTAGCTGGTGCGCCATTAAGCTCACTGGGTATGTATTACACCATGCAAGCTTTTAAAAAAGCAGACATGGCAAAAGGTATATATATTGCCTTTGGTTTTCAGCAACTTGGCGTGCCATTAGCTTGGATTATCTCTCCATTTCTTGTAAATACAGACAGTTGGTCTGTTCTATATACGTTTGAGCTCGGCTTAGCACTTTGTTGTTTAGCCATGGTCGTTTCATTGAAGTTACCACGTAGTTTAAGAATTTATGTTTTTGAGAAGCAAGACTTTTTCACCTTTGCTTTACTCGCTCCCGGCTTTGCCTGTTTATGTATTGTGCTCACACAAGGCCCAATTTTATGGTGGTTTAATAGCCAGTGGCTTGCTTATGTATTAATTGCAGGTTTTAGCTTAGTTGTTCTTGGTTTGCTCTATGAACACTATCGTGCTAATCCATTAATTATGACTCGTTGGTTAGGTGCTGCTTCAACTCTACGTTTCATTTTTGGTGCTTTTGCTATCCGGCTTTTAATGTCAGAACAAAGTTATGCAGCTGTTAACTTCTTAAAAACAATGGGGATGGGTCCAGACCAATTTGTTCCACTCTATGTTGTCATTTTGGTGGGGATTTTAAGTGGAACTCTTTTTAGTGCCCTGACTTTTTCACGTGAGAGAATTATCTTCCACTTACTTTTTGCAGAGTTTTTAATTTTAGTGGCCTGTGGACTAGATTATCACCTAACTAGTGATGTTCGACCTGTGAATTTCTTTGCAAGTCAGTTTTTAGTCGGCTTTGCTGGTGGACTATTTATTGGCCCATTACTGCTTATTGGCTTTGCACAGACACTTGCTAAAGGTCCATCTTATGTAGTCACCTTTATTGTATTATTTTCCGCAACCCAAACCTTCGGTGGTCTTGTTGGGTCTTCTTTCTTCTCGACCTATCAACAACATCGTACGCAAAACTATCAAGCCGAGATTATTAAAGATTTAGAACAAGCAGACCCTTTAGTCGCTCAAAGACTCTCCACCTATCAACGCAGTGCATCAATTACTACGACTGACCCAGCATTACAAACAGCCCAATCCATGCGTTCGCTTAATCAAGTGGTCACTCGTGAAGCTCAAGTGCGTGCCTACAATGATGTAATTGCATTAAACGGTATTTTTGCTGTCGCACTACTCTTGTGGGGTGGTTTTAATATTGCACGAAGTAAATATCTACAACGTAGAGGAATTAGCCGTCCTTAACGGCCTTCATTATTGATGAAATAGAAATTGAGATTGATATATGCCAGATGATCAAAACAAACCAGAACCAACACCAGCTCAGGCACCCGCCAACGAGCCAACACCTGCACCTGCACCTGCAAGTAAACTGATTCCGACAAAACGCTCAACACTGTTATGGATGTTAGGTGTTCTTATTGTCGGTATTTTAGTGATTTTATGGGCATGGAGAATCGGACCTTTTGCAACGAGTGTTCAGCAAACTGACAATAGTTATGTCAAAGGTAAAACCACGATTTTATCGTCACAAATTAATGGTTACGTTAAGGATGTAGTTGTTAAAGACTTTGACCATGTTAAAAAGGGTCAAGTGCTTATGCATATCGATGCAACTACTTACGACCAAAAAGTAGCACAAGCGGCTTCGGGGGTAGAACAGGCCAAAAATACTTTAGCCAATCAAACCCAATCCATTGCACAAAAACAAGCTGATATTGTGGCTGCCCAAGCTAAAGTAGATCAAGCAAGAGCTCAATATGAACTTTCTTTAGCACAGCTTAGACGCTATCAACAGTTAGGAAATAGTGGCGCGGCTTCTAAATCTGAGCAGGATAAAGCCGCAGCAGATGCTGAAAATAACCTTGCCGCCCTTAAACAGGCAGAAGCCAATGTTTTAGTTGCAAATGAAGCGCTAAAAACAGCACAAGTCGCAAAAGCAGGTTTAGAAGCACAGGTTTCAAGTGCTAAGGCTCAATTAGACCAAGCGCAAACCACCAAAGACTACAGTGTTATTGTTGCTCCAATGGATGGTCAACTTGGTGAGGTGAATCCTCGTGTTGGGCAATATGTAGCAGCAGGTTCCCAATTACTCTATCTCATTCCACAGCAAACTTGGGTAATCGCTAACTTCAAAGAGACCCAAATTGCTAATATGCGAATTGGTCAAAAGGCGTGGTTCACAGTCGACGCCATGAAACATAAAAAATTTACAGGATATGTTGAACAGATCTCACCTGCCGCTGGTTCTGAGTTCAGTGTATTAAAGCCTGATAATGCAACAGGTAACTTTACTAAAGTGGTTCAACGGATTGCCGTACGTATTACCATTGATCCAAATCAGGAAGGGATGGAACATTTACGTCCTGGCATGTCAGTGGTTACTTCTGTCGATACAAGTTCGTAAACAGCTTTTTAAAGTTCTCTTTAAAAAGCTACAATGTGATCAATCATTATTTTTCTCAATTTCTAATGTTTGATCACATTGCTCAATCAGTTCCTCATCAACATATTCAACTCCCCTATCCCTTGCATCTCGACATTAAGCGGTTAGATCTAATTCACCCTCAAATTTCGGGTAATAAGTTTTTCAAATTGAAATACAATTTGCTTGTCGCAAAACAACAAAATTTATCAAGTATTTTGACTTTTGGTGGGGCTTATTCCAACCATATTGCCGCGACTGCCTATGCAGCTCATCTTTTTGGCTTAAAAAGTGTAGGTGTTATTCGTGGTGAAGAATTGGCGAGCAAACCTCTCAATCCAACCTTAGCAAAAGCTCAAAGTTTAGGAATGCATCTACATTTTGTCTCACGCAATGAATACCGCTTACGGGATGATGCAAACTATCTTCAACAATTACGTCATCACTTTTCACAAACCTATATTATTCCCGAAGGCGGTACCAATGAACTGGCAGTACAAGGTTGTCAGGAGATTCTCAGTCAAAGCGATTTGCAAAACTATGATGTCATTTGCTGTGCAGTCGGAACTGGTGGAACGATTTCAGGGCTCATTGAACGAAGCACCCCTCATCAAAAGGTTCTAGGATTTTCGGCTTTAAAAGGCGACTTTTTACACCAAGAAATTCGGCAGTGGACCCAAAAACAAAATTGGTCGCTGACAGATGCATACTGCTGTGGCGGATATGCAAAAACTTCACCCGAGCTATTGGCATTTATAGAAATTTTTGAAGAGCAGCATTCAGTACCACTTGAACCGATCTATACGGGAAAGATGATGTTTGGTCTGTTTGATCTTATAAAGAATAATTACTTTGCTGAGGGAACACGCATTCTGGCAATCCATTCAGGTGGTTTACAGGCAGATATAAGAAATAAATCACATCAATAACTTACTTATTTTCACGTCGTATTATTCACCACAGCGGTAAATGTCTTTAGCACGACTAAGGCTCGGCATGATAGTATATGCCCCTTTTTAATTTTCACGATTAATCGAGAATTTCTTATGTCTAACAGTCATGTCGATGTCATTGTCTTAGGTGCAGGTGCTTCTGGACTCATGTTGGCTGCACATGCTGCTAAACGAGGACGCTCGGTTTTAATTTTAGAAAAAGCCAATAAAATTGGTAAAAAGATTTTAATGTCAGGCGGCGGTAAGTGTAACTTTACCAACCTATATGTAGAGCCTGATAATTATATTTCTCATAATCCACACTTTGTTATTTCTGCCCTATCCCGCTATAGCAATTGGGACTTTATTGGTCTGGTATGTGATTATAAAATTGCTTATGAAGAACGAAAACACGGGCAATTATTCACGCTAAATGGCGCTAAAGAAATTTTAGAAATGCTGGTGAGTGAATGCAATAAAACCAACAATGTTGATATTCAAACCCAATGCGAAGCTGTCCAGATTGATTCCTTAGAAAAAGGCGGTTTTACTGTACACACAAATCAAGGTCGGTTTAGTTGTGAGTCATTAGTGGTGGCTACAGGCGGCTTATCTATTCCGACTTTGGGCGGTTCAGGTTTTGGCTATGAATTGGCACAAAAATTTGGTCATCAAATTTTCCCAACCCGCGCAGGTTTAGTCCCGTTTACTTTTTCAGATCATATTAAAGAGGTCACTACACGCCTTAGTGGTAATGCTTTAGATGTGACTCTAAGTAACTCAAAAAATAGCTTTACTGAAGCATTATTGTTTACGCATCGTGGCTTAAGTGGACCAAGCTCCCTACAGCTTTCAAACTATTGGAATACTGGTGAAAGTTTTAAAATTGACTTTTTCCCAAGCCAAGATTTAGCAACTTATTTAAAAGATAAAAAGAAAGCCCAACCTAAAGTTTTATTGCGTACTCTTCTGAACGAATTTACGGCAAAAAGTATTGTGCAAGAGTTACAGCAACTCATCTGGCCAGAACAGAGTGAAACAGCGATTGGTAATATCAGTGATGCACAGCTAGATCATATTGCCGAGCAATTACATGGTTTTGCTGTAAAACCATCAGGTACAGAAGGATATCGTACTGCCGAAGTTACTTTAGGTGGAGTGGATACAACTGAAGTATCTTCCAAAACCATGGAAAGTAAAAAGCAAAAAGGACTGTTTTTTATTGGCGAAGTACTTGATGTGACTGGCCATTTAGGAGGTTATAACTTCCAATGGGCTTGGTCTTCCGCTTATGCAGCAGCACAATATGTTTAAATGATGAATAAGCTAATTTGAGGCTTTCGAATCATTTGACGATTTTTCAGAATTACGCGTATGAGTTGTTGTCTGTTTTGATGAATTAGATTTGTTAAATGCAAATTTATAAGCACTTGCTAAAAAACCTACGGTAATTCCCGCAATGACAATCGGTGCTAAAAAACGACCTGGTTTCTTCATCGTATTTTCCTCACTTATTTGTTTTTATAACGACCAAAAAAGGACGACCACTCAATATAGAGTGGTCGAACTTATCACAAAAATCAAAGATTTTTTGTACTGTTTATCTGAAAATTAGTTTCATCTACTAAATTTCGTCATTTTCTCCAGTAGATCCAAAAGGTTTATTTACTGGTGGTTGTGCTGGATTTACTTGCGCAGAATCAGCTGGTTTTGCGTCAGATGACACTGTTGAAGGTGAAGTTGTAGTCGTCGGTGCAACTGTAGATGTTGAAGAAGTAGGCGTTGCAGATGAGCTACCAGCAGATGGACTACTCGTAGTGGTAGTAGAAGGTGGTTGGTACAGAGGATTTGGTTCATTCGCTTCTTTTTTAGCTTTATCTAACAAATCACTCAACAGTCTTTCTGCTGGTTGGCGTCCACCTAAACCAAATGCAAGAGCGAAAGCAACTGCCACTGCGCCTAGAGTCAAACCAAATGCAAGGTTAACGATTGAATCTGCAATACCCATCGCTCTTAAACCAAGCGCAAGTACGAGACCAATAATTAACACACGAACTAAACTACCTAACCAACGCGAGCTATTATATTCGCCGCGTTGAACCACGTTCGCCACAACATTGGCAAGCCAGAAACCAATAACCAAGATTACAGCGCCCAATAGAATGTTTGCACCGAAATGGATAAACATTGCAATTAGACCACTAATTTGATCGAAACCAAGACGATCTGCAGCTTCAGAAACTGCAAACAGCATCGTAAAGAATACAATTAACCAGCCAACTGCATTAGAAACTTTAGTTTGACCTAAAAAGCGTTGTACATCTAACTTTGCAGGAATTTCATCAACACCTGTACCTGCAATTAATTCAGCGACTAAGCGGCCAACAAAACGAGAAACAATATAAGCAACCAGTAGAATTAAACCAGCAGCAATAATGTTTGGAATCGCTTGCAAGATTTCATTGAGCATTGCTGTTGCTGGCTGAGAAATTGTCTCAATACCTAAAGCTTCAAACGCTACAATCAAAGTGGTAATAATGATGATTGCGAAAACAAATGAACCTAAGAATTTGCCTACGTTAGAGCTTTTGAAAAGACCAATTTTTTCAGCTTGAGCCTGAACACCTAGGCTATTTACCAAACCTTCAACAATACCGCGTACAATTTTTGCCAAGATATAACCAACAAAAACGATAACGCCAGCAATAAAGATATTTGGTAAAAACGCTACGGCGTCATTTACCATATTTTGAACTGGAATCAGTAAGCCTGTTAATCCTAGTATTGAAAGAACAATCGGAAGGAAAAGTAACAATACAAGCCAGTAAAGAATTTCACCAATATTTTGGCTAATTCCACCTACACCCACTTCACTGCTTAACTTATCATCCAGTTGAGTTCGCGATAAAACATTGGTCACCCCTGCTCGCACCAGTCGAGCAACGATCCAACCAATAAAACCGACCACAACAGCAGCAATAATATTTGGAATATAGACGAGTACCTGATTCACCATATTGCTGAACGGGCCACTTACTCCACTAATGTTAAGTACATTGAGAGCTGCCACTACAGCCAAGATTAAAATAAACCAGAATACGACTTTTGAAATAAGGCCTTCTATATTTGGAGTACGCCCAGTTGCTGAAGATAATTTTGCATTGGTATTTACTTTTTGCAGAAGTTTTTTAACCCCTGCCGCAACTAATAAAGCAATTATCCAGCCTACCAGTAAGATGACGATTGCAGCTAAAATAGGATGAAACTGATCCCAGTAATACATCGCATCAAACTGAGCGCCGCGAGGCCCATCAAAAAATTCATTCATATTGTTATGTCCTCAATTGTTATGTTCTTTTCAGTGCTATCAATAGTGAAAACACTTTTCGTTGTTAAAAATGACGATGAATGCGGTCTATCTCACCTTATGTTTTGAATATTTTCTAATCAACACAGTTCTGCATAAATACAACAAATTGATGCAAAAGGTTGCAAAAAAAGCCTTCAGGTCACGTCCTAAAGACTTTCTATAAAGATATACTGTTTAGCTTATTACCCTTTATAAATATTCAAATCTGAAGTGCTCTTAATGACATGTGGTGTGTCCTCATGTTGAAAAGCGGCTTCTTCTTTAGGTGTTTTGCTGTGATCAGCAACCATGTAGACGATCAGTGCAATAAGAAAAAGCCCAACAATAATTAAAATGTAAACTGGCAATCTTCTTTTTTTCGCAGTTTCTTCAGGACTCGTCACATGAGGTGGTTTTGAAAAATCATGCATCTTCTTTCCCCTCTTCTTTTATCATTAACTTTATAATCATCATAGCAATTCGGTTTGTTGCATTGTGTGAAAAAGCATTATGCTAAGGTGTCTGTAGTTGCAAAACTCTACTATTAAAATCATAAAAACAGTATAAAATTTAGTCGAAATTATTTTACCCTCTAAAAATAATGATGAGTTATGCCCGAGCTTCTTCAATGTTCTATTTGTAATACAATATGTTTTAGCGGTCACTTTTTATAAAATAGGCTATAATAAGCCCCCTTGTTTTAAAGCTGCTCTATTTTATGATGTATCGTCAGCAAAACGTAACACTTGATCTCGACACTGACGTCACACATCAATGTTATTTACATCAGACGAGAGACGAACATCTCATTGGTATTATTGAATTTAATAAACCAAGTTATGAACTCAAATGGGGTGATTTAGAGTATTTTCGTCGCCGTACTGAAGAATTTTCCGTCATGCCGTTTCCTGACTGCATTAATGCCATGATTGTTGATATTCGTAATATTAATATTTTTTTGGACAATGAAGTTCCGATTTTACCTTGGCGTTTACTTGAAGAAGACTGCCCTGTTCGCTTAGTTGTCCCTCAAGATCGTTTGGAACATTATGCAGGTCTTTTTGAACCAACTTGGCTTTCAACTGATGTAGATAGTGCAATTGCAGAAATTCGCGAATTTATGGATATGTTTGTCCACTAATAAACATATCCATAAAATTAATTTTAAAGTTCTTTCAAAATAAGATTTATTACCAGTAATTTTCTACCGCAATATTTCCCTCACCTCGACGATTCATCGTCAAACCACGTCGTTTTAAAGCCTCTTTAGTGTCATCTACCATTTGCGGATTTCCGCAAAGCATGACATGGCTAGTGGCAGGGTTCAGTTCTATACCAGCAGATTTTTCTAGTTCACCATTTTCAATCAGAATCGGCAAACGATCATGCAATGGCGCAGATGGATCACGGGTAATAATTGAAATAAATTTAAAACCGTCATGCCCCTCTCCAAAAGTTTCAGCAATCTCTTGAATACGATCGACATAAGCCAATTCAGCTGCAGTACGGACACTGTAGACCAAATTAATCTTTTGATAATTAGACCAAGTTTCAAAGTCTTGTAGCATCGATAAAAATGGAGCTAAACCTGTACCTGTTGCCAGTAACCATAAATCATGCGGTAAAGGCTGTTGATAGCGAGCTAAGGTCAAATAGCCATAAGGTATTTTTTCTAAGTAAAGCTCATCATCTACTTTTAGATGTTGAAGATTTGAAGTAAATGCACCATCTGGCACTACAATCGAGAAGAATTCAAGCGTTTCATCAAATGGTGAAGAGACAACCGAATAAGCACGGACAACAAGCTCCTCTCCAACTTTCAGCCCAATACGTGCAAATTGCCCAGCCGTAAATTTAAAATGTGCAGGGCGAGTCATGGTGAAACTGAAAAGAGTTGGGGTCCAGCGGTGTACAGATAAAACTTTTTCTACGCTAAATTTTTCAATTGACATGATTTCAACGTGGCATGAAATAGTGCGCTCATGTTAGCATGACAGCCGAAATAATGAATACTTTTAAACGTTAAGGCTTTTTAAACATGCGCATGACATTACGCCAGTTGGCTGTTTTTGTAGCAGTCGCTCAAGAAGGAACTGTCACTAAAGCCAGTGATGCGGTCAGACTGACGCAAAGTGCAGCAAGTATGGCTTTAGCAGATTTAGAGGATGGCCTTGGTGCTCCTCTATTTGATCGTTTAGGTAAACGATTACAGCTTAATGATTTAGGTCGTTTTCTATTACCACAAGCCCTAGAAATATTAGGTCGCTGTGAAGCTTTTGAGCAAGCTGCAAAAGGTGAATTGCAAAGCATTGATTTACGTATTGGGGCCACTTTAACAATTAGTGATTACCTCATGCCAGATTTAATGGCAAACTTTTTACAGCATCATCCTAAAGCACATTTGCAATTACAGGTGGGCAATACACGCCAAATGATTGAAGCAGTTAATCAATTCCAACTTGATTTAGCTTTAATTGAAGGATCATGTCATTTACCTCAGCTCCAATGTATCCACTGGCGTGATGATGAGCTTGCAGTATGCTGCTCTCCAAATCATCCATTAGCACGCTTAAATAGACCTTTAACAGCTCATGATTTTCTTCAAATCGAATGGATTTTACGTGAAGAAGGTTCAGGAACGCGTGAAGTTTTTGATAACGCTATATTGCAAGATCTACCAGACGCGAATATTCGCCTCACCCTAGGTCACAATGAAGCAATCTTAAAAATTGTTGCTGGTGGTTTAGGTATGTCATGTATTTCTAAACTTGCTATTGAACCTCTAATTGAAAAGGGACAATTAGTAATTTTAGATACACCATTTTGGCAGCTTACCCGCCCGCTTTATATGCTGGTACACCGTCAAAAGTATCAGGGTCCAGGCCTCAAAGCATTCTTACAATTTTGTGAAGATCAGGTTTAAAACCTGATCTTTTCTTTAATTAACGTCGAAAATTTGACAACAATTCACTTGTGATCGCTTTATTGTGATCCGCAATTTTATTTTTCTTGGTTTTCGCAGGATTTGGGTCAACACGCTCAATTTTGATCGCTTTAAATTTGCCCTGATTATCTGCGGCAAGAAATCTTACTTTTTCATTTCTTTTCGGTTCGCCCTCTGATGCAGGGAAATCAGAAATATGAAAGAAAATATCTCCTTCACTAGTTTCAATAAAACCAAACCCTTTATCAGGGTTATATTGTTTTACCCATCCAGTATAAAACTCTTGCTTCATGATCTTTCCCCTATTTTTCCAATCCAGTTGTTGCGGTAAATAAAAAAGAGACTCACGATTCCGTTTTAAAATTATACGGTTTAATGAAGTCTCTTTTTATTACGATTTCAAAAAATTAATCTTTTTGTACACTACCAAAAATTTTATCGCCAGCATCGCCCAAGCCAGGAACAATATAACCTTGTTCATTTAAGCCATTATCAATAGATGCTGTATAAATTTGCACATCTGGATGAGCTGCTTCAACTTTAGCAACACCTTCTGGAGCGGCAACTAACACCATAACACGGATATCTTTACAGCCACTCGCCTTTAACACATCAATAGCAGCAACTAAAGAATTACCTGTTGCCAACATTGGGTCAATAATCATCGCAAGACGGTTAGCTACATCTGGAACTAGTTTTTTATAATAAGTACGAACTTCTAGTGTTTCTTCATTACGCTCAAGACCTAAAACACTCACCTTTGCGCTTGGAATCAGATTAAGCACACCATCCAACATACCAATTCCGGCACGTAAAATCGGTACAATCGTTATTTTCTTACCAGCAATACGCTGTGTAGTAACAGTTCCAGCCCATCCATCAATTTCGCAATCCACAACTGGTAAATCTTTTGTTGCTTCATACGTCAATAACATAGTCACTTCCTGAGCAAGCTCACGGAAGTTCTTGGTACTGATATCAGCACGACGTAACAAACCTAATTTATGACGAATAAGTGGGTGACGAATTTCTTGAATGGCCACAGATGTTACCTAAAAATATAAAAACGTATTTATTATAATCTTTTTTTAACGCTCAATAAAAAAAAGCCTCCAGTTTTGGAGGCTTTTTTGTACACCAGAATTACTGTTGTGAAAGCATGAAATGTAATGGAGATAAAATTTCTGCTTTTAATGCCAAATTAATCATTGGATCTGGATAAACACCCAAAATTATAACTAATGCAGCAGCAGCCAATACCATTAAACCACCCACTTTTTGTCCCCAATGAGCATCTGCATCAATACGAGGAGTTTCTGGTGGGGTCATATACATGACAACCATCACACGTAAGTAATAGTACAAACCGATACCACTACCCACAATAATCATTGCAGCTAAGAACCAGTGTTGAGTTGTTACAGCAGCCATTACCACCAAGAACTTACCAATGAAGCCTGCTGTTAATGGAATACCAGCCAAAGATAACATCATGACTGTTAAAGTTGCTGTAAGTACTGGACGACGCCAGAACAAACCACGGTAATCTGCAAGGCTTTGTGCTTCATCTACGTTGTTATATGGGCTAGACATTAACGCTACCGCACCAAAGGCACCGATAGTTGTTAATACATAAGACACCACATATACAGTTACGCTACCTAAGCTTGCATAAGTCATGCTAATTAAAGCAATTAACAAATAACCGAAGTGAGCAATAGATGAATAACCAAGAATACGTTTTAAGTTAACCTGACGAACAGCGAGTAAGTTACCAACCAAAATCGACAATACAGCAATGATTGTCAAAATAGTTACTAACGAGTTCACCATCATTGCGCCTGAAGCAAGCATATAGCGCACGAATAAACCAATTGTTGCAACTTTAGCAGCAGTTGCTAAGAAAGTTGCCATTGGTGCTGGTGCGCCTGCATATACATCCGGAGTCCATTTATGGAACGGCGCAAGCGACAATTTAAATGCAACAGCAAAGATAATAAGTGCTAAACCTAATAACACCATTGGCTGTTTGATTGCTTCAAATAATGCTTGTACAGAATCATAGAATGAAAGTGAACCTGTATATGCATAAATATATGCCATACCCATCAACAACATGGCAGAAGCTGTTGCTGAAAGTACAAGGTATTTGATACCCGCTTCAAGTGAACTACTACGTTGATAAGTATAAGCAAGTAAGCCGTATACAGGGATCGACATTAATTCAAGGCTAATGAAGAACGATGCATAATGAGAACTTGCAACCATCAACATTGCACCTGCTACTGAAGCAAGTAACAAAAGATAGAGTTCTTCGCGGTTGTCTTTATAAGTCTCGATATAGGCGTGAGACAAAGTACAACAAGCCAATGCCGCAATCAAAATCATAAATTGATAGAACATGGTAAATGGATCAACCATAAACATGCCCATCACATTTGCCGGAACAAACTTACCGCCAAATACTGCAAATAAAATATAAAGTGCAGCGAGGTTTAAACCAACAACAGAAGTCGTTGCGATTAAATTATGATTACGCTTAATAGAAATTAACAACATGACGACGATTGTTGTCAAAGCAACAATCATCACCGGAGTTAAAGGCATAAGCGTAGAGTATGATACTGTGAAGTTCATGATTATTGGATCTCCACATGGTCAAGTTGAGTAGCTGTTTGCTGAACAGTTTCAACGACTTCTTGTACTGGTACATAACTATTGACCAACCACTGCATGCTTGAATGAGATACATCCAAGAATGTTTGTGGGTAGATACCAAGCCAAACGAGACCAATCGCACAAATCATCAAAATACCAACTTCACGAGCAGATAAGTCTTTCAATGGACTAGTGTAATGTTGCTTTTGTTCAGGATTTGGTTCACCAAACAAAGCACGGTGAATCAAGATCAAGCCATATAAACCTGCGAATACAAGGCTGATAGAAGCAAGGATCGTGAAGACAGGATATTTATTAAATGAACCCATCAAAATCAGGAATTCACCAATAAAGTTACCTAGACCCGGCACACCTACAAGAGCAGCAACGAAGAACATTAAGAAAAATGGCAAGTACTGAAGCTGGCCACGAAGACCACCCATTAAACGTAAATCACGTGTATGTAAACGTTCGTAGATTTGACCAGACATAATGAACAATGCAGCTGATGACAAACCATGTGCCAACATCATGATCATTAGACCTTGGAAGGTCAAAATATTACCTGCATAGATTGCAAGTAAGATAAAGCCCATGTGTGAAATCGACGTATACGCAAGTAAACGTTTCATGTCAGTTTGCTGGTAAGCACACCATGCGCCGTAGAAAATACCAATCAAACCGAAAATAATCGCAATGTCTGCAAACTGTGCAGAAGCTGTCGGGAAGAATGGAATAACAAAACGAAGCAAGCCATACGCAGCTGTTTTAATCAAGATACCCGCTAAGTCTACAGAACCTGCTGTAGGAGCTTGAGCATGCGCATCTGGCAACCAACCGTGTAATGGGAATACTGGTAATTTCACCGCAAAACCGATGAAGAAACAGATCATGAAACCGTACGCTAAGCCTGCAGGTAAGTGGTTAGCTACAGCTAATAAATAGTTGTAATCAAAACCGATCATGCCTGTCATCATGTAGCCATAAACTACAAGACCTAGGATACCGATTAACATCACTAGACCAGCAATCTGCGTGTAAAGGAAGAACTTAGTCGCAGCGTAAACACGTGAACGACCGTTTGAACCTTTATGACCCCATAACGCAATCAAGAAGTAGATTGGTACAAGCATCATCTCCCAGAAGAAGAAGAACAAGAACAAGTCAATCGCTAAGAATACACCGATAACGCCACCTAAACTCCATAATAGGTTTAAGTGGAAGAAACCAACGTTCTTTTGAATCTCACCCCATGAACAACCAACAGCAAGTACACCAAGTAACGCTGTTAATAACACCATGAGTAAAGATAAACCATCCACAGCTAAGTGAATGCCAATACCGAGTGATTGAATCCACGGTAAATAGAACTCAGCAGACCAAGTTGGGATTTTAGAACCCAACTCGTAGCTATAAGTTCCACTTTGCCAAAGTGCAAGACCTAAGCCCAAAGTAATGAGCATACCAATTAAGGCAATCCAGCGTGGCAAAGTTTTGTCGAGCTTGTCGACTAACCAACAAATAAAACCGGCAATGAACGGAACAAGGATCAGCGCGGGTAAAATTAAATTGTTTTCCATTTTATTTCCCCACTACCTGAATAACGATCAAGATCATCAATAACACCACTACACCGAGTGACATGCTTGATGCGTATTCACGCAATGAACCTGTTTGACGTGAGCTTGTAAAACTATTTCCGCCTTTCACGAGTGCAGGAAGAACTAACCACAAACCGTCAATCGGATCACGGCCAAAGATTTTGGCGAAGAATAAATAAGGTTTAACAAAAACAATGTCATACAATGCATCAAAACCAAAAGCAGTACGGCAAATATGTGCCAGACCTGCACCCAAACTTGTTTGAGCGAATGATTTCACTGCACCATAAGCAAATGTAAATAATGCTATACCAACAACTAGACCAACTAGTGCAATACCTACAGCTAAGTGCTCTGCCCCATGCATGCCTTCTACAAATTGTTCAGCGACATGGAATTCAGGAATTTTTGCAGTATTCAGAATACCTGCTACCGGTGCTTTTAATACCGCACCAACAAAAGTAGACAATACAGCTAAAATACCCAATGGAGCCCAGTAAGTTGCACCTTTAATTTCATGGTAAGGCGTGTTTTCTTGACCAAAGAATACAACCCAGATTAAACGGAATGTATAGATTGAAGTCAGGAATGCACCTGCTACACCCACCCAATATAAGGTGTGATATAGGGCAACTGATTGACCTTGTACCCAAACTTCACCAAGAATCGCATCTTTAGAGAAGAAGCCAATAGTCAAGAATGGAATAGCTGCTAATGCACCGCCACCAATCGCGAAACAAGCAAACAGGAATTTATTACGTTTGAACAAACCACCCATTTTGAAAATGTTTTGCTCGTGATGGTAAGCCAGAATAACCGCACCAGAAGACAAGAATAATAATGCCTTAAAGAATGCGTGAGCCAACATGTGGAACAAGCCAGCTTGATACGCTTCCGCACCTACAGCCATAAACATATAGCCAAGCTGACTCATTGTTGAGTAAGCCAAGATACGTTTGATGTCTGTTTGTACAAGTGCAGCAAAACCTGCAACTAACAAAGTTACCGCGCCAGTTACTGAAATGAATTGCATCACTTCAGGAGCAAGTTCAAATACGCTGAATAGACGACAGCATAAGTACACACCAGCCGTTACCATTGTGGCAGCGTGGATTAATGCAGAAACAGGTGTTGGACCTGCCATCGCATCTGCTAACCATGTTTGCAATGGAATTTGAGCAGATTTACCAGCAGCACCCAAGAACAACATTAATGCAGTCCAGATGGTAAGTGACGAACTCTTCGTCATTACTTCTGCTGCGTGTTCAACGATGTATTGAGTATTCAGCGTACCAAATTGTTGGTAAAGCAAGAATAAAGCAATAAGCAAGAATACATCACCAACGCGGGTCACTGTAAACGCTTTGATCGCTGCCCAACCATTTGCAGGGTTTGCATAATAGAAACCAATCAGCAAGTAAGAGCAAAGACCTACGCCTTCCCAACCCAAGAATAACAACGCCAAGTTGTCACCTAATACAAGCACAAGCATGCTGGCAACGAACAGGTTGAAATAAGAGAAGAAACGCGCATAGCCCTCTTCACCACGCATGTACCATGATGCAAAGATGTGGATTAAGAAACCAACACCCGTGATCATGCCCATCATGAGTAAAGATAAGCCATCTAAATGTAAGCTAATGCCCGGAGCAAAACCGCCAACATTGAACCATGTCCACAAGTTTTGAACGAAAACTTGCTGACCACTCGTGGTAAATGCCATTCCAGCAATGAGTGCAAATAATGCAGATAAACCTACAGAACCTACACCAATAACTGCTGCAATGTTTTCAGAGAGTTTGTCTCGTCCTGCCGCCAATAAAATAAAACCGATTAGCGGAAATAATACTGTTAGATATAAATAACTCATCCGCGCATCTCACTAGCAGCATCCACATCCAAATGATGGAAGCGATGATAGAACTGAAGGACAATCGCAAGACCGATACATGCCTCTGCTGCTGCAAGGGTCAAAATCAGAATGAACATCACTTGCCCATCTGGTTGTGCCCATACGCTACCCGCAAGAACAAATGCCAATGCTGCAGCATTCATCATGATTTCAAGGCTCATTAACATAAATAAAAGGTTGCGTCGCACCATTACACCGTAAAAACCGAGTGCAAAAAGGATGGTTGCAACAATCAAACCATGTTCTAAAGGAATCTGGCCCATTATTCTTTTTCCTCTTCTGCACCTGGTTCACGTTTACCTAAGTGGTATGCTGCAACAAGGGCTGCTAGCAATAACATCGCGGCAACTTCAACCAATAATAAATAGTGAGTAAAGAGTGCTTGACCAACTACTTTTGGTCCAATCACTTGTGCCCCAAGTGGTGCTGAAATAGTGGTGTATTCACCACCAAGCATCCAAACTAAAAGCAAGCCGAGTAAGAAACTCATGAGTGCTGGATATGCCCAAGCATCTGAAGAAAGCCATTTGCGTTCTTGTTCAACGGTGTGTTGACCTAAGTTAAGCATCATCACCACGAAGACAAACAGAACCATAATTGCTCCGGCATAAACGATGATTTCAAGAGCACCTGCAAAAGGTGCCCCCACGATCATGAAAATACCAGCAACAGCAAGCAATGAAACAATTAGACTAAGTAGAGCGTGTACAGGGTTCGTGTTAGTCACTACACGAACCGTAGAAACGATGGCCACGAGTGCCATCAAATAAAACGGCCACATCATGGTAATAGACTCCGTACATCGATTGGTGCACTTTCTTTTTGTGCTTGACCTTTCTCTTTACCGTTAATTGCCATACCCGTCACACGGTAGAAGTTGTAGTCTGGGTATTTGCCCGGACCTGAAATGAGTAAGTTTTCTTTCTCATAAACAAGGTCTTGACGTACATATTCGCCTAACTCGAAGTCTGGTGTGAGCTGAATCGCAGTTGTTGGACATGCTTCTTCACACATACCGCAGAAAATACAACGTGAGAAGTTGATACGGAAAAACTCCGGATACCAACGACCATCTTCTGTTTCTGCTTTTTGTAGTGAAATACAGCCAACCGGACATGCAACCGCACATAGGTTACATGCTACGCAACGCTCTTCCCCATCAGGGTCACGCGTTAATACGATACGACCACGAAAGCGTGGCGGCACAATCTGTTCAGCCGGAACTTCTGG
Source organism: Acinetobacter pittii (assembly GCF_034064985.1). Lineage (NCBI taxonomy): Bacteria > Pseudomonadati > Pseudomonadota > Gammaproteobacteria > Moraxellales > Moraxellaceae > Acinetobacter > Acinetobacter pittii. The sequence continues at coordinate 3,076,948 of NZ_CP139249.1, forward strand.
ATATAAAATCGTGTCACGTTTACGTGTTGCATGGCTAAACACCATGAGTAACGTACGTACAATTGATCCGAATCCAGCTAGAAATTTATACATTTTGTACTCCCTGCTGTCCTAGGCCTGATTCATCAGAATCACAGCACCAGTCACTAACAAGTTGACCAACGCCAATGGCAAACAAATTTTCCAACCAAAGTTCATGACTTGGTCATAACGTGGACGCATTAAAGAACCACGTGCCAATACAAACATCATTACAAAGAATGCTGTTTTAATCACAAACCAAAATACTGGTGGAACAAATGGAATTTCTAAATTAAATGGCGCTAACCAGCCACCAAAGAATAAAGTCACGATCAATGCAGAGATCAGTACTACGTTGACATATTCAGCAACGAAGAACATACCCCATTTCATACCGCCATATTCAACATGGTAACCTTCTGCCAATTCTTGTTCTGCTTCTGGTTGGTCAAATGGATGACGGTGAGTTACCGCAACACCAGCAACCACAAAAATCAAGAAACCTAAGAATTGTGGAATAACGAACCAAACATCGCGTTGTGCTTCAACAATTTCACGAAGGTTAAATGAGCCTGCAATTGCAACCACACCCATCAGCGAGATACCCAAGAACACTTCATAAGAAATGGTTTGAGCTGCTGAACGTAAACCACCAAGTAATGAGTATTTGTTATTTGAAGCCCAGCCACCAAATAAAACTGCGTAGACAGCAATACCAGCCATTGCCATGAAGAACAATAAACCGATACTCATGTCGGCAACACCCAGTGAAGGACTCACCGGGATTACCATGAATGAAAGAACCGCTGTTGCCATTGCAACAGCAGGTGCTAAACGGAATGTAAGTTTGTCAGCAAACTTTGGTGTCCAGTCTTCTTTGAACATGATCTTGAGCATGTCGGCAACGATCTGGAACATACCACCAGGACCAACACGGTTTGGACCATAACGGTCTTGCCACCAAGCAAGTAAACGACGCTCAATAAAAGACATCAACGCCGCAACTAAAACAACAACAAGCAAAATCACAACTGCTTGAACGACAGCATACGCAATCGGCCAGTTCTCAGCCCAAAGTGGCGTTTGACGTATAATTTCTTGATTCATGAATTACACTCCTAAAGCCACTGAAACAGGCTCAGCTAGTGACACCATTGGTGCTAAACCAACTGGGTAACCAATATAACCTGTAGGTAAATATTCAATTACTTGTACCGGCAAGCTCACAGTCGTTTCACCTGCTTTTACCGTAATGCGTTGACCTTCTTGAAGGTTCAAACGAGTTGCATCTTGTTCGCCCACTGCAAACACAGCTTCCGGAATACGAGTTTCCATTGCAGGTGTTTTAATCGTGAATTCACCAGAACCAAAAATATGGTGCATTGGTACTAAGCGGAAACTTTCAGGGTTTGCAACAACCGGCACTGGAGCAACATAGCTACGTGCAGGACGTTTTGCCAAGCGATCGAATAAACGAACACCTGAATCACCACCTTTTAAGTGACCACCGACTTCATCTTGGTATTTATTCCAAGATTGTGGAGAGTTCCAACCTGGAGCCCATGCAAATGGTACTAATGATGATGCTTTTTGCGGACCAACATAACCTTCCATTGAGAATGTTAATGCTGAATCTGGATCGGTAGGCTGTTTAGGCTCATGAACCGATAACGGCGCACGCATTGCTGTACGACCTGAATAACGACGTGGTTCACGCGCGATTTTCAAGCCATGTACACGGTAACCCGCATCTGGTGCTACATCTTGGATAGCTTCGAGTACTGGTACATTTTTCACGATGCTTTCAATTACATCGTCAAGCAATGTCCAATCTACAGCCTTACCTTTAATACCAGTTTCAATGGCATGTAACCAACGCCATGATTCTTTAATTGCATATTCAGGCTTGTAGTAACTTGGATCGTAAACTTGATAGAAGCGCTGTGCACGACCTTCTTGGCTTACAACAGTACCATCACCCTCTGCAAAGCTTGCTGCTGAAAGAACGATATCAGCCTGTTTCACAGTTTCAGTTTCACTGTGATCAAGCACGATTACTGTTTCAGCTTTATCTAATGCAGCTTTTACTTGGGCAGCAGGTAAACGACGGAACAAGTCATTTTCAACAATAACCAGTGTGTCGTAGTCTTGAGCAAATGCTTGTTCAAGGCTTAAACCACCAAACAATGCTAAGCCCATAGAGTTCACTTCAGGAACTACAAGACTTAAACCAGCTTTAGAACCTAAGTTCTGAGTTAACTGTGCAGCAGCTTCCATAATAGAAGCATCTTGCAAGCTTGTACCCGCAATAATTAATGGTTTGTTTGCTGCTTTTAGAGTGTCAGCAATGGTTTGAGCAAATGCTTTTGCATCTTCATCTAAACCACTTACAACTTCACCACTTACTGCCGCAGCAACTGCAAAGCCTAAACGCGCGATGTCATTTGGAGAAGCAACCACTTCACCAGTTGCAATGTCAGCAAGACGAGTTTGAGTTGCAGCTAAAATGTAAACCGGAGATTTTGCTTCTTGACCAATACGTTGTACAGGCTCAGCCAACCAATCTGGTGTACGTGTTTTTGCAGCCATTTCGCGTGCTTTGTTTTTCGCAGCTTGGCGAACAGACAAGGCCATGCGAGGTGCAGTTTGAGTCAGGTCTTCACCTAAGATCAGAACAGCATCATAGCTTTCAATTTCACGCATATTCGGGTTATAAATACCCTCGGTTTGCATGATAGAGGCAGCAAGTTCAACAAGCTTTTGCTCTTTTTGTGCAATACCAGTTGAGTAGTTTGCCTGACCTACAAGCTCACGTAATGCGTAGTTTGATTCCAAGCTTGCGCGAGGAGAACCAATACCCAAAACTTTTTTGCCTTGAAGCTTCGCAATCGCTTGATCGAGAGCTTGATCGACAGAAACAGTTGCAACAGTTTCGCCATTACGGAACTGAGGCTGACGTGGACGGTCTGCACGGTTGACATAACCTGTGCCAAAACGACCTTTGTCACAAAGGAAGTACTGGTTAACCGAACCATTAAAACGGTTTTCTACACGACGGATTTCACCATAACGTTCACCCGGAGAAATGTTACAACCAGAAGAACAGCCTTGACACACGCTTGGTGCATACTGCATGTCCCACTTACGGTTATAACGCTCTGAATGAGTCTTATCAGTGAATACACCTGTTGGACATACTTCAGTCAAGTTACCAGAGAATTCAGACTCTAAAGTACCTGATTCTGGACGACCAAAGTAAACACGAGATGCATTGGCATAGACACCAAAATCTGTACCGCCTGCATAGTCTTTGTAGTAACGAACACAACGGTAACAAGCAATACAGCGGTTCATTTCATGTGCAATGAATGAGCCGAGTTCTTGGTTGTAATGCGTACGTTTTGTAAAACGATAGCGACGACGGTCATGACCTGTCATTACAGTCATATCTTGTAAATGACAGTGACCACCCTCTTCACAAACTGGACAGTCGTGCGGGTGGTTGGTCATCAAAAATTCAACAATAGATGCACGGAAATCCGTTGCTTCTTTGTCTTCAATTGAGATATAGGTATTGTCAGATGCTGGTGTCATGCAAGACATGACCAAACGACCACGCGTATCTTCTGGATTCGCATATTGCGTAACAGCACATTGACGGCAAGAACCAACCGAACCTAAGGATGGATGCCAACAAAAATATGGGATGTCGATGCCCAGACTCAAACATGCTTGTAGCAAGTTTTCCGAGCCGTTGACTTCATACGATTTTCCATCGACATGAATTGTAGCCATAGTCGAATTCCTTAAGCTTGTTCTACGTTGCTGGTTTGCACGACAGGACGATTCGTCACTTTCGCTTCAAACTCACCACGGAAATGTTTGAGTGCGCCCATAAGCGGCTCCATCGCACCTGGTGCGTGGGCACAGAAAGTTTTACCAATCCATAATTTACGAGTTAGTTCTTGTAAATGGTCGATATCTTCTTTCTTACCTTCGCCTGCTTCAAGTGCTTTAAGCGCTTTAACAGCCCATGGCAAACCATCACGGCACGGTGTACAGAAACCACATGATTCACGCGCAAAGAACTCTTCTAAGTTACGAGTGAGCGATACCATACATTGAGTTTCGTCTACCACCATTAACAAACATGTTCCCAAACGAGAACCTGCTTTCATAATCGTGTCCGCATCCATTGGTAAATCAATGGTATCTGCTGGTAAAAAGTCAGTTGAAGCACCACCTGGCAACCATGCTTTGAGCTTTAAGCCCTCACGCATACCACCTGCATGATCTTCAATTACTTCACGTGCAGTTGTACCAAATGGCAATTCCCAAAGACCCGGGAATTTAACTTTACCCGATGCACCATAAATTTTAGTGCCTGGATCTTTTGATTTACCCGCTGACAAGCCGATATACCACTCTGGTCCACGAAGCATGATTGCTGGCAAGTTGTTATAAGTTTCAACGTTGTTCACAATCGTCGGACGGCCCCATGCTCCTGCAACTTGCGGGAACGGTGGCTTAGTACGCGGGTTAGCACGACGGCCTTCAAGCGAGTTAATCAATGCAGTTTCTTCACCACAGATATAACGCCCTGCACCCGTATGTACATGCAGATCAAAATTCCAGCCAGAACCTAAGATGTTTTCGCCTAAATAACCTTTAGCACGAATCTGTTCTAACGCTTCATTTAGATATTGAGCAGCCTCGATGTATTCACCACGGATAAAAATATAACCTTGAGTTGCTTCTAAGGTATAACCCGCAATTAACATCCCTTCGATCAATTGATGTGGAAGTTTCTCCATCAACAAACGGTCTTTAAAGGTACCCGGTTCCATTTCGTCGGCATTACAGATCAAGTAACGTGGACCACCATCATTTGGTGCCATCAATGACCATTTAATACCCGCTGGGAAACCCGCACCACCACGACCTTTTACAGTTGCAGCTTTAATGACGTCTAACACTTCAGCAGGTTTCATGCCTAAAGCTTTTTTAAAGCCAGCATAGCCTTCAAGTGCTTCGTAATCATCAGCACTACGTACCGCTTCTTGTTTGCTTAAACGCCAAGTGAGCGGATGAGTTTCCGGATTACCGTCGCCATAAATTGGTTTTGGTTCAGTATTCATACATACTTCTCCAATAACTGTTTAATTGATGTCACTTCGACTAAACCGTGAGTATCTTCATCAATCATTAAAGTTGGGCCTTTGTCGCAGTTGCCTAGGCAGCAAATTGGAAGCAATGTAAAACGACCATCTGGTGTCGTTTGACCATACTGAATTCCTAATTCACGCTGGAATGCTTCAGCAAGAGTTTCTGCACCCATTAAGAAGCAAGCAATTGAGTCGCAAAGTAAAATTACGTGACGACCTACCGGATGGCGATAGATACGATTGTAAAATGTTGCAACGCCTTCCAAATCAGCAACACTCATCGACAACAACTGTGCGATGGCATTCATTTGAGCGTCATCTACCCAACCATTACGGCGCTGTACACACTTCAATGCATCCAAAGAGGCTGCACGAGGGTATGGATAGTGACCAATGTGATGTTCGATTTCATGAATTTCTTCCGCAGTCAAAATCCCTTCGACATTCACACGTGGTTTTTTATCAGTCAAAATCATCATTATGTGTTACCTCTTAGCGATCCACGTCAGCCATAACCACGTCAATGGTCGCCAGATAAATGATTAAGTCAGATACTAAACTTCCGTTAATCACTGAAGGCATTTGCTGTAAGTGAGTAAACGTCGGTGTACGAATACGAGTACGATAACTCATGGTCGCTTTATCTGAAGTCAAGTAATAAGTACTTGCGCCTTTAACCACTTCAGTCATAAATGATGACTCGCCCGCTGGCATGACAGGACCCCATGAAACGCTCAAGAAGTGCGTAATCAAGGTTTCAATATCTTGTAATGTCTTATCTTTCGGTGGTGGAACAGCCAATGGATGATCCGCTTTGTATGGACCAGAAGGCATGTTATCCAAGCACTGTTGAATAATTTTTAGCGACTCGGTAATTTCACGGAAGTGAACAAGCACACGTGCGTATGCGTCGCCTTCATACTCAACCGGCACATCAAAATCGAAGTTTTCATAGCCACTGTATGGACGATATTTACGAACGTCAAAATCGATACCTGTTGCGCGTAAACCAGTACCAGTTACACCCCATGCGAGTGCAGATTTGGCATCGTATTGTGCAACATTACGCGTACGACCAATAAACACAGAGTTTTTCAATGCAGCTGTGTAGTATTCGTTTAAGCGTTTAGGCATCCACTCTAGCAATTCTTTAACAAGCTTTTGCCAGTTGTTTGGAAGATCGTGTGCTGTACCGCCAATACGGAACCATGCTGGATGCATACGGTAACCCGTAATTGCTTCAACAATGTCGTAAACTTTTTGACGGTCTGCGAACATATAGAATACTGGTGTCATACCACCGGCATCCTGAATTGCCGTACCACAGAATAATAAGTGGTTATTGATACGGAACAATTCGTTCAACATGACACGAATCACTTGCGCACGTTCAGGAACTTTAATACCAGCCATTTGCTCGACAGCCATCACATACGGCATGTTTTGAGCACAACCACCTAAGTAGTCAACACGGTCAGTATAAGGAATGAAAGAATGCCATGTTTGACGTTCAGCCATCTTTTCCACACCACGGTGGTGATAACCGATATCAGGTACACAGTCCTTCACTTCTTCGCCATCTAACTGCAATACAACACGGAACGCACCATGTGCAGATGGATGGTTAGGGCCCAAGTTCAAGAACATAAAGTCTTCATCAGCGTTACCACGCTTAAGACCCCAGTCTTCTGGCACAAAACGTAAGTGCTCTTGTTCAAAGTCTTGTTTCGCTTTGTCTTGCATGTACGGCGTATATTCTGTCGCACGTGCTGAATATTCTTTACGAAGCGGATGACCTTCCCAATACGTTGGCAACAAAATACGACGGAGCATTGGATGCCCTTCGAAATTGATACCGAACATATCGTAAGCTTCACGTTCATACCAGTTGGCATTTGGCCAGATATTTGTCGCTGTCGGAATGTTAAGATCATTTTCGTTCAAGGCAACCTTGATACGAATGTCACTATTACGCTCAAGCGATAATAAATGATAGAACACAGTGAAGTCAGATGCTGGTAAACCATCACGATGAACACGTAAACGTTCATCCATCGCAGATAAGTCAAATAGCATTACATACGGACGTTCCACTTTACGTAGGAACATAAGGACTTCTTGCACGCGTGCGCGCTCAACCCAGACTGTTGGAAACTCTTCAAAAGTCGCCTGCACGTAAAAGTTCTCACCAAATTTGGTTTTGAGCTCTTCTACGATTGCAAATGCTGGGCGTGAATCAACTGCTGTTGACTCTGGCATAGCAATGTCAGTTTCAGCCATTGGCTTGGCTTCCTATTTAATACAAATTCTGTCAATTTTCTCGATGAACATATCAGTTAGATATGTCAAAACACCGTCAAAAAATTATTTAATCTCATCCATAGAGCGTAAGTTTTTAACGGCAATACGCTCTGCATTCTTACGGTCACGTTCTGGCATCATCTTTGGCTTATATACTGGCTGAAGATCATCACCGATCACGGCAGAAAGCGGGCGTCGCTCTAATTGAATCTGGTCTTGTAAAAGCATTAAAGCTTGAATTAATGCTTCAGGACGAGGCGGACAACCTGGGACGTACACGTCAACAGGAATAATTTTGTCTACACCTTGTACTACTGAATAGATGTCGTACATACCTCCAGAGTTTGCACAAGCACCCATCGAAATGACCCATTTAGGCTCTAACATCTGTTCATAAAGACGCTGAATAACTGGTGCCATTTTTACGAAACAGGTCCCTGCAACAATCATCAAGTCAGCCTGACGAGGTGAAGCACGGATAACCTCTGCACCGAAACGTGACAAGTCATGCACACCTGTTAAGGTCGTTGCATATTCGACGTAACAACATGAGGTACCAAAGTTAAATGGCCACAAGGAGTTTTTACGTCCCCAGTTTACTGCTGTATGCAAGACATCCTCTAAACGAGTCATGAATATGTTTTTATTCACTTCCTCTTCAAGCGGATCCATCACGATTTGACGTTCTTGCAATGGGTATTGATCAGCATCCGGATTCGCGCGGGTCAGAGTATATTTCATCCCGACTTACTCCTTTTCAGATGACAATGCAGGTGTAGTTTTTGACTTAACACGACCTGATGATTGAGCTGGAATCTGGCCTGTAGGGTCAGTTACGAGCTCTTCAATAGAATTAAAGCGTGTAATTTCAGCAATGTTCATTGTTGGTGAACCGATTTTAACCGCCTCACCTGCTGATTTACGGCGATCTGCTGGCGACCAACTTAGAGCACCTACAGAGAAGGCATAAACAAGCGCAATCAATAAATCAACGACAAAGATCACAACAGTGGTATATCCCAACCACCCTACTTCACGCACAGAAGTAGACCATGCATAGAGGTAAAGAGCCTCTAAGTCGAAGACAACAAAGAAAATTGCGACTAAATAAAACTTTGCAGACAGGCGAATGCGAGCGCCACCAGCACTCACGACACCTGATTCAAACTGCTCTTGCTTAGCACGTCCCCACGATTTTCCCCCGAGAAGTAAGGGAACTGTGAGCATAAAGACGCAAAGAAATGTAACGCCGATCACGAAGGCGATAATCGCCCAGTCGTATGGAGTAATGGCACTCATGCGGGGATAACTCCTGGCAGGCCTATTTATTTAACAAAGAATGTATGTATTGGCCTTCAAATACACCAAACACAAAATTAATCCCGCCAATTGTACCTGATTTCTAATTTCCCATGCTAGTTGAAGCGTCTTAGTCTTTCGGATGATTTTCCCAACAAAACTATTCATCTATGTGTTGTAAGGGGGGTTTCACCGCACATAATCGGTTTATTTAATAGTTTCTTTATTTATGATGATTTTTTTCATTTTTTAATTTTAGAATATTTACACAGTTCATCGACTATTAAGTTTTAATAACTTACTTTTTTATAATATTAGTTTGTTTTTTATTGTATTCAACTTCTCCTCTGAATTATGATGAATGTTTAATCATGCATAATATTTTATTACTCTTAGATAAGAGTATTTATCATTAAGGGCAGCTGATGCCATACTCACTTCGTGAATTTTCATTTCTCTCCTTTTTAAAATATTTTTTCCTGTTTAGCATCATTATTGCACTATGTTGTTTCATTGGCATCGCATCTCGCCCTTTAAGTTTTCTCGCTTTTTTTTGGCCTGCTAACTCGGTTTTACTTGGCTTGCTCATTCGCTTCCCAATCACACGCCGACCAAGCGCATTTTTAGGTGCCTATATAGGATATGTGATTGCTGACTTATTTCAAGGCACGCCATTTGCTCTCACACTTGTTTTAACAACTTCAAATTTTCTTTATGTTGTTACTACGTTTGCGCTCTATATGTTTTTTAATCAACATATTAAGGCGGCCTATCGCGGTTATTCCTACCTTTTTTTATTTGGATTATGCGGAATAGGTAGCGTAGTAGGTGCATTGTTTGCAGCAACTTTCGTGCCTATGTTTAATACTAAATTTATGCTGGGTGGTTTGTTGGATGAATTCGGTTATTGGTTCACTTCTGAACTGCAAAATGCCTTGCTTCTTCTACCCATCATATTGAACCTACCTCAGTATAGTCAGGTAAAGCATTACTTTTCGAGAAGTCGAGGATTACAGGCAACCGACCTTTTACCTTTTGGAGCTGTGCTCATTTCGATTGCTGCTAGCTATTACGACTCGGGTCCCGGTTCGCTACTCTACCCCATTGCTGCGCTCATCTGGTGCGCCATTCGCTATAAACCTATTGTTGTTGCACTCATTACGAGCCTCACCAGCGCCTACATTATTTATCATGTTTCCGGACATTACCTTTTACTCTATCCGAACGACTATTTCAGCAATACGATTTCAATCCGTATAGGATTAATCATGATGACGATTGCCCCTCTGACAGTTTCGAGTATTAGTGTTTTGCATTCAGAGTTAATTCAAAAGCTTCAACATGCCATTGCACATGATGAACTAACATCTAGCCTCACTCGACGCCAGTTTTTACAGTCGGTCAGATTACTTCAAGAAAAAGTACAAAAAGAAAATAAGACCTCAGCTTTTTTCATGTTGGATGTCGACCATTTCAAACAAGTTAACGACAACTATGGCCATCAAATCGGTGATCGGGCGCTACAGACTTGTGTCACCACGATACAAAATATTTTGCATCCTCATGATTTACTAGGCCGCTTAGGCGGTGAAGAATTTGCTATTTTTATTGCAGATACCAGCAAGGAAAGTGCTTTTGAACTGGCAGAACAAATCCGAATTAAAATTAGCCAGCAACCTATTTATATTTATGGGAAATTACCTATTTTCATACAGGTGAGTATTGGTATAAGTTTATATTCCCCATCGACCCATCGAGCGATTGAGAGTTTGTTTAAAGAAGCAGATGACGCTTTATATCAAGCAAAACGCCAAGGACGTAATCGAGTGTTTATCTCTTTATAATTTTTTCATTTCATCATCTAGTGTAATGAATTTTATACAATAACCCGTGTTTTGCCATGTATGCTAATAACAGATAATAAGGAGAAAAATGCATGACTCTAGAATATACGCACAAACCAAATTACTACTTGTTTGCACAGCTACTTGTGCGACATATAGAAAGCTATATTCACAAACATCCAGATGCCAACAATGCAATTTTTGACTTGCGGGATGTCTATGAAATATTTAGACAGGATTTTGCGTCAACGACAACAAACCTAGAAGGTATTTTGCACATTGCTGATGAATATAAAATAGAAACAATTAATGGAGATCAACCTCTTATTCAAAAATACCAGATTGATGCAAAAAATAATTCGTTACTGATCGATTTTAATTCCGATGCGTTAACCAGCTTAAGAAGCGGAAAACCTATTTTGGAACCAGATGCGACTCAACTATAAATAGATCAATAAAAAAGCACCTTATGAAGGTGCTTTTTTATTGGCTTTTAAAGGAGGCTGTTTAAAGCGTTTTGCTGGCCATGTCATGATAAAGCGGGCGCCACCCAAGGTTGGGCTTTCATCCACTTTAATTTCACCACCAAACCAATACGCAATACGACTTACAATAGACAATCCTAAACCATAACCACCCGACGCACGAGTACGGCTATCATCTAGTCGCGCAAAAGCTTCAAATACTCTTTGACGGTCTTGTTCAGGAATACCAGCACCATCATCTTCAACACACACAAAGGCCATGCCATCACTATGGATACCACCGGTAATTCGAACTTTATTATCGCAATAACGAACCGCGTTACCTACTAAGTTTTGAACAACACGATGTAAATAACGACGCTCTGCATCTACTTTTACATAAAGTGGAGGAGCAACCAGTTCAATTTCTTTTTGCGTTTTTAAAGCTTCAGTTTCTACAGCAACCTGATCCAACACATCAAATAAAGTAATTTCATCGAAATCTAGTGAAGGCGTACCCTGCTCTAGTTTTGCATAAGTCATGATTTCATCAATTAAAGTATTGAGTGCTTCAATATCTTTATCAATCATATCGACCTGATGCATACGATGATTGTAATCATCTTCTTCAGCTAACATTTCTGTACCAAAGCGAATACGAGCCACAGGCGTTCTAAGCTCATGAGATACAGCTCTCATTAACTCACGCTGAGCCTCAATTAAACGCTGAATATGATCAGACATGTTGTTATAACTTGATGCCAAGTTTGCCATTTCGTCACTTCCTTCAATAGGAACACGCAATGACAAATCACCAGACTTCATGCGGTTTAATGCATAACGTACTTGGCGAATTTTGCGCTCTAGCGGCAAGATCAACCCATAAACACCTAGACTCAGCAAGAATAAGCTAAATAAGGTAATCCCTGCTGAAAGCTGCAAAGGCATCCAGTTAAACATCGGCACCGGTCCAAGCACGAGGACCTGTGTAGGATGATTCGGTATTGGTGAGACGATTGAAATGGTTGTACCGCGAACTGTTGCACTGTCTTTGTACAACATGACGCTTTGATCTTGGCGTAAACGACCAATTTGCTCAGAGTCCAGATTAACGTCTTGAATATTGTAGATATTAATTGGATAAGAGAAATGTTTTTGAATCTTGGCAAGATATTCTTGTTCTTGCCCTGGATAAAACATTAGATAATCAAGTACAAAAATAGGGAGAGCCTTCATTTGGCGCTCACTAATCTTGTCGACTTTTATAGATAGATAATGCTGTGGGTCGTCACGCAAGCCAATAATGATATACGCAATACTATTACTGGCATCGTAACGGACAACAGACTTTTGAGCTTCGATTCGTTTTTTCTCGGTACGAGATAACTCAACCTTGCTTGCATCAGTGTAGTAAATTGGAAGTTCCAATAAATCTGATGCGTCTGAAACCCAGTCTATTTTCTGTTGCTTCCCCGGTTGTCGAGCCACCCCTTCACTAATGACATAAGAAATACCATCAGTTAAAGATTCTCGGTATTCTTGTGCCCTTTGATAATTGATGATTTGTACAAGCAAATAACCAAATACAGCAACCAAAACAACAAGAATTACCAGTCCCGCATAAATTCGCAGGAATATACTGTGTTTAAACACTCGATCAACCTTATAGGAAGTTTATTCCGACCTTATAACCCGTTGGTTTCTTTAACGAACAAGTAACCTTTACTACGTACTGTTTTAATACGCTTTGGATTTTCAGGATCATCGCCAATTTTTGGACGAATACGTGAAATACGGACATCGATTGAACGGTCCTGACCATCGTATTCGATACCACGTAAACGTTCGAAGATATCTTCACGCGATAAGATACGACCAGCATTTGATGCAAGCAACCATAATAGGTCATATTCTGCGCTAGTGAAGTCAACAAGTTCACCATTTAGCGTTACAGAACGACCGCCATTATCAATTACAAGGTCATCAAACTCGATACGCTGTGCAACTTCATCTTCTACAGTTTTGTCTGTGCGACGTAAGAGTGCACGGATACGCGCTAAAAGAACACGTGGTTGAACTGGTTTAGCAACATAGTCATCTGCGCCCATTTCTAATCCAAGTACCTGATCCATATCTTCTGTACGTGCAGTCAACATCAGAATCGGTTGATGGTAATGTGGACGAACTTCACGGCAAACTGTTAAGCCATCGGCACCCGGCAACATGACATCCAAGACCACTAGATCTGGTTGTTCACTAATAATACGACGAATTGCACGGTTACCATCAGTTTCTACACCAACTTCCAAACCGTTGCGAATTAAATATTCTTGAGTTAAACGTGCTAAGCGTTCGTCATCTTCAACGATCAGAATCTTTGGTAACTTTTCTTCTTGGCTCATATCATTGCCCCTATAAATCTCGTTTCATGTATCTTAAAAATCTTGCAGATACATTCGTTTATCATTTGCAATATACACACGTTTACATTGTAAACAAGTAGGCGTTCACCAAACTGATACATGACCATCGTATTTTGTTGCATTTTATTAGCCTTTGAATTTTCACGTGTTTTTAAGATTTATTTATTGTTATTAAATTTCATATTCTATTCATATTTCCAATGTATGAATATTAAACAAATTATTTCTCTGTTTAGTTTAAATTTATTTAAGTGTTTGTTTTTTGAGTTATCCACAAAGTTATCTATAAGTGTTTTTTAACAGCTTTGCTATGCTATCTCCCATCAAATCATACAGATAAAAAATTACTAAAAAGTCAAGATTGATCTGCTATGAAAAATCCCGTATCTTGTGTTGAAAATAAACTTTAACTACTAAGTCTTGTGTTTATCCCTCAAATATCGTGGCATGTTTTTTGCTCGGTTCAAACGGTCTATGAACATAACAAAAGTGACAATGGAGCTATGCTGGCATGAGCGTAATTACTTCGACTCCCGGTCAAATTCAGGTGATTAAGCGCACTGGAGATGTTGCTGCATTTGATGCAGAGAAAATTTCAGTTGCGATTGGTAAAGCTTTTCTTGCTGTGGAAGGTCAACAGAGTTCGGATTCTAGCCGTATTCATGACCGTATTACCCAGTTGACGGAAATGGTCTTAAATACTTTTACTCGCCGTTTACCATCGGGCGGTACGATCCATATTGAAGAAATTCAAGATCAAGTAGAACTTGCTTTAATGCGTACTGGGGAACAAAAAGTTGCCCGCGCTTATGTGATTTACCGTGAACAACGTGCTAGCGCTCGTCAGCAAACGAACTCAAACCACCACCCTACTTTACAAGTTACCGACAAAAACGGTCAGCTTCAGCCACTTGATTTAAGTGCATTGCAAGCAACAGTTTCTAAGGCAGCTGAAGGTTTGGAAGGTATTGACGTTCAAGCCATTGTCGATGAAACCGTTAAAAACTTATATAACGGCGTAAAAGAAAATGATATTGCCACTACAATGATGATGGCAACACGTACCCGTATTGAACAAGAACCTAACTACACTTACGTGACTGCACGTTTGCTTTGTAACGAATTAGTGAGCACTGGTTTAACCTTCTTAGGCTTATCAACAGATACACCTGAAAACAATGCACTTGAAGCATTCTTGAAAAAAGGTGTTGAGCTTGATTTGCTTTCACCTGACTTGCTTGACTTCGACTTAGAAAAATTATCAGCAGCAATTCAGCCAGAACGTTCTAATCAGTTCACCTATTTAGGTTTACAGACTTTATTTGACCGTTACTTCATTCACTCAAACGGCGTTCGCTTCGAATTACCACAATTATTCTTTATGCGTGTGTCGATGGGTCTTGCACTCAATGAGCAAGATAAAGAAGAGCGTGCAATTGAGTTCTATAACTTATTGTCTAGCTTCGACTATATGGCTTCTACGCCTACCCTGTTTAACTCAGGTACATTACGTCCGCAGCTTTCAAGTTGTTACTTAACAACAATTGGCGATGACCTTTATGACATTTATGGCGCAATGCGTGACAACGCGATGCTGTCTAAATGGGCTGGTGGTTTAGGTAATGACTGGACACCTGTTCGTGCCTTGAACTCTTATATTAAAGGTACAAACGGTAAGTCTCAGGGTGTTGTTCCATTCTTGAAAGTTGCGAACGATACAGCTGTTGCGGTAAACCAAGGTGGTAAGCGTAAAGGTGCTGTGTGTGCATACTTAGAAACTTGGCACTTAGACATCGAAGAGTTCTTAGAGCTTCGTAAAAATACGGGTGATGACCGTCGCCGTACTCACGACATGAACACTGCGAACTGGGTTCCAGACTTGTTTATGCAACGTGTATTTGAAGATGGTGAATGGACATTATTTACTCCTTCTGAAACTCCAGACTTGCACGACTTAACTGGTGCTGAATTTGCTGAGCGTTATGCTTACTATGAGTCTGTAGCGAAAGAAACTAACATGCTACACAAGAAAGTACGTGCTAAAGACTTATGGCGCAAAATGCTTTCTATGTTGTTTGAAACTGGTCACCCGTGGATCACATTCAAAGATGTATGTAACTTACGTTCACCACAACAACACGTTGGTGTAGTTCACTCATCTAACCTATGTACTGAAATTACCTTGAACACAAATCAAGACGAAATTGCAGTATGTAACTTGGGTTCGATCAACCTTGTACAACACGTTCAAGGTGGTGTGTTAGACCGTGAGAAGTTAGCTCGCACTATTAAAACAGCAGTACGTATGCTCGATAACGTAATCGACATTAACTACTACGCTGTACCACAAGCGAAAAACTCTAACTTGAAACACCGCCCTGTGGGTATGGGTATCATGGGCTTCCAAGATGCTCTATATGAAATGGGTATTGCTTACGGTTCAGACGCTGCTGTTGATTTTGCAGATGAATCAATGGAAGTAATTAGCTACTACGCAATTGAAACTTCAAGCAACTTGGCTGTTGAACGTGGTGCTTACTCAACATTCAAAGGTTCATTGTGGGATCAAGGTATCCTTCCAATCGACTCTTTAGAAATTGTTGCGAAATCTCGTCCAGAGCGCATGTTCGAAGTTGACCGTACTCAACGTTTAGACTGGGACACTTTACGTGCCAAAGTTCAAAAAGACGGTATGCGTAACTCAAACGTGATGGCGATTGCTCCAACTGCAACCATCTCTAATATTTGTGGTGTTTCTCAGTCTATTGAGCCAACATTCCAAAACTTATATGTGAAATCTAACTTGTCTGGTGAGTTCACTGTTATTAACCCATACCTTGTTCGTGCATTAAAAGAACGCGGTCTTTGGGACACAGTAATGGTTAACGACCTTAAACACTTTGAAGGTTCAGTACAAAAAATTGCTCGTATTCCTGAAGAATTAAAAGCAATCTTTGCTACTGCGTTTGAAGTAGATACACGTTGGATCGTTGATGCTGCATCACGTCGTCAAAAATGGATTGATCAAGCTCAGTCGCTTAACCTTTACATCTCTGGTGCAAATGGTAAGAAACTTGACATCACTTACAAGATGGCATGGTTACGTGGTCTTAAGACGACTTATTACCTCCGAGCTTTAGGTGCAACTTCTGCTGAAAAATCTACAATCAACACAGGTGCTTTAAACGCAGTTAAACCTGCGACTGTTGAAGCAGCGGCGGTTGCTGCCCCTGTTGTAGAAGCGAAGAAACCAGAAGCAGCAGTTGAAGAAGAAGGCTTTACTCAAGCAGCTCCTGTACCAATGGCTTGTTCAATCGATAACCCTGATTGTGAAGCTTGCCAATAACATTCAATAAGGTTGCTCTTTTTCACTAAAGAGCAATCTTAAAAGAGGTAAAGATTATGCTTTCTCATCTCAGCCATAACTATATGCTTGGTGTTGGAGTTTTAATCTTTGCCTTTATTTTCTTTTATATGCCGATGGTTTACGCATTTATCACAATACGTAAGCAGCAGCGTAAACAAAATAAGTTGTAGGGAGTAGAGACCAAAGGCCCAAAATTTGGTCATGCATCAATAAAACTTAATTTTGTTTACACATTAAAAGCGTATAGTAGGGACATCTTCGTTTAAGAGATGTCAAATATAGATATATACAACGAAGAGAGAACAAAAATGTCTATCCTTAGTTGGGACGATTTTGAAGATGATTCGCAAAAACCGACTACACCTGAACACAAGTCTGCGCCCGTCCAATCGGAAAAAGCGTCAGATTCGCAGAATGTATCTACTGCGCAGCCATCATCGCCGAGCGTGGCAGCTCCACAATCCGCTGGAACCCATTCCGTGCGACCAACAGTTGCCTCCGATACAGTGGCTAGAGCCGCTCAAGCCTTAGAACATTTAGACGTTGCCCCTGGCCTTGAAGAGCTAGAAATGGGTGCTCAACGTGTTCAAGTTGACGACAAAGCCATGATTAACTGTCGTGCGGACTTGAACCAACTTGTACCATTTAAATATGAGTGGGCTTGGCAGAAATATCTTGACGGGTGTGCAAACCACTGGATGCCTCAAGAAGTTAACATGAACCATGACATCGCGCTTTGGAAGTCTGAAAATGGCTTAACTGAAGACGAACGTACCATTGTTATGCGTTCTTTAGGTTTCTTCTCGACTGCTGACTCTTTGGTTGCAAACAACTTGGTATTGGCGATTTACCGTCACATTACTAACCCTGAATGCCGTCAGTACATCTTGCGTCAAGCGTTTGAAGAAGCAATTCACACTCACGCTTACCAATACTGTATCGAATCTTTAGGTATGGACGAAGGCGAAGTCTTCAACATGTACCGTGAAGTTCCATCTGTTGCACGTAAAGCAGCTTGGGGCTTGAAATATACTCAATCTTTAACTGATCCTAATTTCCACACAGGTACGCCTGAAAACGACCAACGCTTACTTCGTAACTTGATCGCATTCTACTGTGTACTTGAAGGGATCTTCTTCTACTGTGGCTTTACTCAAATTTTGAGTATGGGTCGTCGTAACAAGATGAACGGTGTTGCTGAGCAGTTCCAATACATCTTGCGTGATGAATCTATGCACTTGAACTTTGGTATCGACATGATTAACCAAATCAAGATTGAGAACCCTCACCTTTGGACTGCTGAGTTCCAACAAGAAGTGGTTCAAATGATTGTTGAAGGTACGATGCTTGAAATCGAATATGCACGTGACACAATGCCACGCGGTGTATTGGGTATGAACGCAAGCATGATGGAAGAATATTTGAAATTCATCTGTAACCGTCGTTTATCTCAGTTAGGTTTACCAGAGCAATTTGCTGGTGTAACGAATCCATTTGCGTGGATGTCTGAGATGATGGACTTACGTAAAGAGAAGAACTTCTTCGAAACTCGCGTAACTGACTACCAAACTGGTGGTGCGTTAAGCTGGTAAGTTTAACTTATCAAATCAAAAGAGCCGCTCTACTCGAGTGGCTTTTTTATTATTAAAATTATTTAATTTCAATAAATTCAGATTAACATTCAAACTATTAAAATATATTTTATTATTTTAAAAATAAATAATATAAATATAAGAATATTTTATAAATATAGAAATTCTCTTGTTTTAAAAAAGATTTTTTTAATACTTTAAATTAGGGTGTCGGCTGACCCAATTTAGCTTTTAAACGAAGGAAATCTCAGCCGACGGCGTAGATATACCAAATTATTATTACAACAGCTCCTATCAATACGTTTATTTTACAAATTAAAAAAGATAATTAATTAAAACTATTACAAAGCCCAGCCCTATTATTTAAGTCATTAAAATTATTTGAATTAATATTATTAAATTAAACACTAAATATAAAACCTATATAAAAAACAATAATTTATAAAAAATTAAAATTCCAATACATAGTAAATTTATTTTATTTCAATAAGATAAATATTATCTACCCCATATTTTAAAAATAAATATATTATTTTATTCTTAAAATATTTTTATTTACTCAACTCTCTTTTGTGTTTAAAAATGTTATCAAAAATAATCGTATTTTTTATTTAGTTGATTTTGAATATATTTAAAATTTTTCGGTATTAGCAGTGACCTATTACACAACTTGACTTCAAATAGCAAAAAATTAAATACTCTTTCTCAATTATGTGGCTTAACGCACATAATAAAACAATAGTAATAAAAACATCTCAAACAAATCACATGGAAATAGATTATGTTTATTAAAAGTATTTTATCTTCGATTACTAATATTATCCCACTTCCTGAAAATAGTAACACAAGCAATAATTTAGGTAATGGCTCTGGCGATGGGCTATTAAATGGTGCAGCCTCAGGTAATGGAGAACATAACTACGGTATTGGAAATGGAATTGGTGATGACGCCAGTATTACTGCCCCAATTACTATTCCTCTCAACCTTTCTGGTAATTCAATTACACTCATAGGCAACTCATCTTCAAGCTCAGTCAACAACTCTCCAACAACGACTTCAAATAATGTGAACGACAACGACACTACTATTAACGGTAATGGCTCTACAGTTGGTGGCGGTGCAGGCAATGGCTCTGGCGATGGCCTATTAAATGGCATCGCTTCAGGTAACGGCGAACAAAATTTTGGGATTGGTAATGGCATTGCTGATGACGCAAGCATTACTGCCCCACTTTCAATTCCAATTAACCTTGCGGGCAACTCAATCACTTTAATTGGTGATTCATCCTCAAGCTCGGTCAACAACTCTTCGACCAATACATCAAATACAGTCAATGACAACGACACCACTGATAACGGTAATGGCTCGGGTGCAGGCAATGGTTCTGGTGATGGCCTGCTCAATGGAATTGCTTCTGGAAACGGAGAACATAATTACGGAATCGGAAATGGTATTGCTGATGATGCAAGCATTACCGCACCAATTACTATTCCCCTCAACCTTTCTGGTAATTCAATTACTTTAATTGGCAACTCATCTGCGAGTTCAGTGAATACCTCACCAACTACCACGTCAAATACAGTTAATGACAATGACACCACTGATAACGGTAATGGTGATAGTGGCGTGAGTGCGCTTGACAGCTCCGGCAATGGTTCAGGTGATGGGGCCGGAAATGGCCCAGCTTCAGGTAATGGTGAGCACAACTACGGTATTGGCAATGGTAACGGCGATGATGTTGATATTACTGCCCCAATTACTGGTGTTCTGAACTTATCTGGGAATTCATTTACTTTGATTGGTGACTCTTCATCAAGTTCAGTCAACACAGCCCCAACAACGACTTCAAATACGGTTAATGACAATGACGTGACGGATAATGGCAACAGTGGCGGAATTGGCGGTGGCTCAGGAAATGGTGCTGGAGATGGACTATTAAACGGTGCAGCTTCTGGCAACGGTGAACAAAACTTCGGTATTGGCAATGGCAACGGTGATGATGCGGATATCACTGCCCCAATTACTGGTGTTTTGAATTTCTCAGGTAACTCTTTCTCGCTCATTGGTAATTCATCTTCTAGTTCAATTAATACTGCTCCAACCACAAGCACCAACACGGTTAATGACAATGACATAACTGATAATGGCAATGATGGTGGTGCACTTGTAGGCGGAAGTTCTGGAAACGGTTCTGGTGACGGCTTACTCAATGGCGCTGCTTCTGGCAATGGCGAACATAACTACGGTATTGGTAACGGAAACGGTGACGATGCAGACTTCACATTCCCACTAACTGGCGTACTCAACTTTTCTGGAAACTCGATTTCAGGCTTTGGCAACTCATCTAGTGACTCGGTAAATATTGCACCAACCACAACGACTAACACAGTCAATGATAATGACACCATTGATAATGCTAATTCGGGCGGCCTCATTGGCGATTCTGGTAATGGCTCTGGCGATGGTTTACTCAACGGTGCAGCGTCTGGTAATGGCGAACATAACTATGGTATTGGCAACGGTAATGGTGACGACGCAGACTTTACAATTCCATTTACTGGTAGCTTGAACATTTTAGGTAATGCTTTATCAGGTATAGGTGGCTCTTCGACAGACTCTATCAATATTTCACCGACAACCACTTCAAATACAGTCAATGACAATGACACAACCAATAACGGCAATACTTCAGATGGTGTGATTGGTTCTGGCGACTCAGGCAACGGCTCTGGTGATGGGCTATTAAATGGCATTGCATCAGGTAACGGTGAACATAATTATGGTATTGGCAACGGTAATGGCGATGATGTTGATGTTACTGCTCCTATCACCACTCCAATTAATGTATTAGGTAACTCTTTCTCATTTATTGGCGGTGAAGGTACAGGCGATATCTTAGGTCCGATTACTGGCATTATCGGTGGTATTGGTGGTGATCTAGGCGATAATCCAATTACAGGTATTATTCAAAGCGGTATCGACGTTCTACAAAATTTAGAGAGCCTAAAAACAGGTTTTATTAACACAGGTATTGATACGATTGCCGACACAATTATTGATGTATTCCCAGATGCAGAACATCCTGTAGGTGATTTTGCTGACCTTGGAAAACTACTTTTCGAGACTTCACGCGATAGTGTTAACGGTACGCTTGAGGTTATTTCTGACCTTGCAGGCGTTGACCTTGAGGGGGCGAGTGGTTCATTCACTGGTGTAATTAATACACTACTTACTAATGGTTCAACGGCTTCTACTATTATTCAGCATATTGTAGGTGATGACCTTGTGACTGAAAACGGTGGCTTATTAGGGTCAATCACTACGATTATTGGTGGTGTTGACAGTGGAGACGGTGGTTTCTTGGGTGGTCTAGATGGAATAATTTCTATCGACAATGGCAGCTCTGACGACAATA
Organism: Acinetobacter pittii; assembly: GCF_034064985.1. Lineage (NCBI taxonomy): Bacteria > Pseudomonadati > Pseudomonadota > Gammaproteobacteria > Moraxellales > Moraxellaceae > Acinetobacter > Acinetobacter pittii. Next base: position 3,098,840 of record NZ_CP139249.1, read on the forward strand.
GCCTTGGCATAGATACTATTTTAGGAAATATCCTCGGCTCGGTAGGTTCGAATGAAGGTATTGCTGTGGGCGAACCTGACCCAACTGGTGGCAGTTTAATTAACACGATTTCTTTCACATCGGTTAACCAGTTAACTGACCAACTTTTAAATGCTTTACCGACTGTCTAATTCGTTCGTAAAGATATAATCCTTATAAAAGCACCTTTCAAATCTTGAGTTTGGAAGGTGCTTTTCATTAAAGAGCTTTTGACAGTTATATGCTCATGCTTATAGATTCTTAAACTAGATCCAAATAACCAAATACAGCTTTTTCAACTCGCTGCTGTAAAGAGAAGAAGTTCTCTAGAACACGCAAGAAGTCATGATTTCTCAAATATAATCAACCTATTCCAGAGTAAAAAACTGAGCCAACTAGAACCGCTTGCCCTGCAATACTGACGTGTAATATTGAATCTGTTTTCTCAACTGTTACTAAAACTCGCCCCGGTTTTTCCATTGCGAGACCTTGATATCCCCAATAAGTTACTTTCTGGTCACATTCGATTAAATCATGATGAACAAGGTACGCCCCCGCTGGACCATTTGCATTACCAGTTACCGGATCTTCATTTATACCGATTGCAGGTGCGAACATTCGCCCATAAGTAACAGGCTCTTGCTTACTACCTTCCAAGACGAATGGAAAAAAACCATTGCAGCCTATTTCAGCACTCATAGCTTTCAATTTTTCATTGTTCGGAGTTAATCCATCAAGAGTACTTCTGCTCAGCATGGGCACCATCACCTTGGAATGCCCCGTCGTGACAACTTGTATTGGTAAATCCGAAAAATCACTTTCACTCACACCCAGTGCGCTTGCAAGTTCACTCCGTTGACTCGTATTAAAAGGTCGTAAAAACTCTACGCGACCTTGAGTCATTTTCACCAATAACGCTTCTGGACTTCCAAATATTGAAACGGGTAAATGACCAGCTCCTGTTTTTGCGATTAATGGATAGTCTGATTGGTGGCCTGTAGTTGCACGTAAAAAATGAGTAGCGATCGTCGCATGTCCACAGATCGGGACTTCATGTGTAGGGGTAAAATATCGAACATGTATGTCATGGCTTTGATCTTTTGGGGATAAAACAAAGGCAGTTTCTGAATACCCTGCAAATGCAGCAATATTTTGCATCTCTTGAGTCGTAAGATGGTCCGCATCTAGAACAACCCCTGCTCGATTTCCTGTATTTGGTTTAGTGGTAAATGCATCAACTACATAAATGGTCGTCATGGCAGAACTCCTCTGTTGTTAATATTGTGATCTCAGAAATAGCTCCTGCCATAACCAGAAAATCTTATTTAATTGCAGCAATGCATGTCGCAGCTCTAAAAGGTTTATAGTCGCCTCATATAATGAATTTTGATTCTTTGTAGTAGTTATTTGAATTGTATAAATCTAGACAGCGGGGATACTATAGTTTTTATTGCAAACGCATTTTCTAAATATGGAAAGGTATGAACTGGGACGATACTAAAATTTTGTTAGCTATTGGGCGAACTGGCGGATTAAGCCGCAGTGCAAAATTGCTTGGTATTAGTGTTTCTACCGTACATCGCAGAGCTGTTGAACTAGAAAAAAGTCTCAATGCGATTCTTTTTTCTCGAGATAGTGATGGCTATACACTCACCCACGTTGGAAAACATTTTTTTGCTTTGGCTGAAAAAGCAGAAGAGCATTTAATAGCGATGGAACGGTACAACGATCAAGGGCAACAATCATTGTTCCGCATTGCTTTACCTGAATTAATCGGACAACAGTTGCTTCAGTCAAAGCTAACAGCATTGCAACTGAAGCATCCAGATTTACAATTAGAAATCTCAACGAGTGTCGTTCCTGTTGATTTTTCCCGACGGGAAGCTGACATTATTCTCCGACTTGTTCGACCAGAAAGTGGGCGTTACATTATTCGGCGACTTGGCCAACTGGAATATGGACTTTATGGTAGTAAGGATTATCTTGCCAGTTTCAAAGAGCATGCTGAAACGGCTGATGATTTACTGAATCATCGTATAATCGGTTGGGACAGAAGCCTTCAATATACGTTCTTAGCACAATGGATGCGTGAACTCACCCAAGATACAGCCCCTGCTTTATCTTTTGATAACATGCACTCGCAACTACGAGCAGTCATTGAAGGACAAGGAATTACAGCCCTGCCTTGTTTTGTTGCAAAGGCTTCGGGTTTAGTACCCAAACTACCTGAGCAAACTTTAAAACAAGAGGTGTGGTTAATGCGTCATTTAGATACTAAGGATAGTGACTATTCAACGTTGATTAGCGAGACGATTGAAAAAGAACTACAAGAATATCTGTTGTAATAAAAATTAGCTTTTATTTTAATTTTGAATTCGAAAAAGAAATTATATGCTAAACCGAGTTATGTCTCGCTCAAGTTGTACAGAGTGATTTGTAGTCAAAATAATTGGCGAGAACTATCAAATCTGCTCATAAAAAATCCGACTTGCGTCAAAATCGGAATTTTGCTTTCTTTATAGTAGATAAAAATTCTTAACACTATGATTTTAATAATTTTTTAAATATGGTTTCAGGTAACGCCCATTATGTTAAATGAACCATTATTCATAATTTTATTAGCTTATTAAATCTAAATCCAAGTCACAAAATTACGATTATGCTTTCAGCTATTTCCGTTATGGAGTAGGAGATTTTTTATCTAAGTTTGAAATTATTCTATTCAATTCATTTTTTATATCTTCTGTTGAATTCTGAATAGATTTATATTTCTGCAAACAATTATTTCTTTTTGTCTGATCCGTAATAACAATGTTGCTAGGAATGTTACTGCAAAATAATAAATCCGAATGCCAGTTGCTAAATTTTTCTAACTCCATTTCATGCTCTAATCTTTCAATATGCACAAGAACGGTATAACTTAATTTTGAACATTTAACCATGAGAGGTAATAACTCAGATGCGTTAAAATTTTTATATATTTCTGAAGAATAACTAGAATTTGAGTTTTGTTCTTTAAAAGATATTAGCTTAAAGTATTGATTTAATTCTTTTAAACTTATATCTAACTCTAGGAGGTAGAGGTATGTAGCATTTGCAAATGAAAATGTATTTTCATATGTTCGCTGATCTTTCCAATTATCATAGAAAAAGTATGCTGCTATCGGTGTAAAAAGAGTCGCGTTAAAAACAAGTAAATTTGTATATGCACCAATAAGTCCTGAATCTACTGCAATACCTAGTAATACATTGACTGCTATAAAAATTATCGTAGTAACAAATATAAGAGAGCTTAATATGACTATAAGTTTTCTAACTAGATTATTTAGTCTACTAATCTTGATATTCATACAGACTCCCTAAATCGGATAAGCAAATAAAGAAATTATCAATTACACAGAATAATTCGATACGGTTCACATTGAAAAATTAAGATTTCCTAAAATTAACATAATACAGCTTATGTGAAAGGTATTTTTTATCTAATATAAATCATAGTTTTATTTTTTAACCAAAGCCCAACTCATAGTACTTGGGCTTTTTTAATGATTTGTCACCTTTCACGATTACTTATTGATCAACTATCCACAATTTCATGTAATCTCTCTTAGCCTAAAACTGATAAATATCTAATCTAAATCCTTCATATTTCGTAAGAGTCACTAAACTTTTGAATTACTGAAATAGGAAATGACAACTTATGTATCACATTACGAACAGAATAAAAAAAAGCCGCTTTACTAGAGTGGCTTTTTTATTTTTATACAAATAATATTTTAAAGAGAAATTATTTAAATCTATAAATTTCAAAATTCAATCGATATGTCATAAAATTTATTAAGCATGTTTCTCGAATTCTTTTTCTAAACAGTTCTTGAAAATAGGAATTTGTTAAAAAAACACCCAAGGCAAAAATTAAATATACGATAGGCTTATTTTCGATCTGAAGTATCTTTAAAAGCTTAGAAAAGAACTCATCTACCAAATTAAAATAAGCTGAAGTTATTAAAAGAACAAAGAAAGAAAAGAAATATTTATAAAAATACACTTTAAACATAATAAATTCTCCAGCAACAATTAAAAAACCTACAATAAAAATATAACACAAAAAAATTAAACAGCAACAACATTTTAAACACTTTTTAAACCTTATTATTTATTATTTATTATTTATTATTTATTATTTATTATTTATTATTTATCACAAAAATAAATAATAAATACAAGTGGTTGAAAAATAATTAAAATTCACTAGTAATTGTGTTTATGTATATTAACTTAAACTTATTTTCAAATAACCAAATACAGCTTTTTCAACTCGCTGCTGTAAATGATTTAAATCACTTTCCCCTGCTATGCCTGCCGCGTTAATTATTCCTTTGCTTAAAGCAATCACATCTTGTGCGACTGTTTGTGCACCAGAAATATCTGAGCGTATAAACAGATCAGAAATTATGGTTTCAAGTTCATGTTGAAGCTCACTTTCCTCAATGTCTTTTCCAATAATTTCAGAAGCAAATTCTAAAGTTCGTGCCAACTGCGGACGGCTCAATTGATGTTGCACAGCGGCTTGTATGACGCGTTTTAATTTTTCTTTTAAGTCTGCGGCATCGTGTTGCTGTATGGCTTCAACAATATGATTTGAAAGCTTGGCGCGCTCGCGTCGAACTAACTCAACAATTAAAGCATCTTTAGATGGAAAGTATTGATATAGGCTACCAATGCTTACACCAGCAAGTTCTGCCACGGCATTTGTATTAAATCCAGCAAAGCCTAAAGACTCTAAAATGCGAGCAGCCGCCTCTAAAATAGCTTCAAATGTAGCCACTGAGCGTGCTTGACGCGGGCGTTTGCGTGGGTCTGGAAGTGTTTCTGACATGGCCCGAAATGCGAGTATTTAATGTGAGTAATCACTCATATACTGACTGAGTCATATTGATATGACAAGTAAATGCTGTCTTTTTAGTTGAACTACAACTCGGCTCAGTCATGGAGTGGTTATGTCTAGAACCTATACTTTTTTTATTCATTTAAGAGCTTTGCCTGCTTGGCTGGCTTTAGCTCGTGAAAAGCGTGCTGAGTTTAGTACACAGAAGCTTGAACCTATTTTTGAGAAGTACCCAACTGTAAAAGTCCGTTGGTATGACGTTGAAGCTTTTAGCACTAAAGCGAGTGATATTGCTATGTTTGAAACGACATCTTTGCAAGATTATTATTTTGTGATTGATGCGATTCGAGACTCTGAGTTTTGTACAGTGCCCTACTTTGAGTTTGTAGACATTATTCCTGCAATTGAAGATGGGTATGTGGAGTATGAGAGTTCTTTATGAAATTTTTAAGTAATATTGTTTTTATAAAAAAATTAAAAATACTGTTAAGGTAATTCAGATAAATTACCTTAACTAAAAATTTTATTTTTATTAAAAACTTACAGATAAAACTTAACTTATACTTTGTAAATAACCTAGCTCATCTTTATAAGGCATAAGAGGTTCATATAACTGGTGATAAGCACGACCGACTGCACCTCTAAATTGAGTTAAGGTTGGCGGATTTACGCCAATAGCAAGAATATGGGTCATAGCAATTCCAGGATATGGATCAATATATACTATTTCTTTTATACCTAACTGATAGGCCTTTTTAGCACATAATTCACATGGACTTGCTGTCGTAAAAAGTTTTCCACCATTAATACCTATTCCACCATATTTAGCTAACTGTAAGAAGGCATTTTCTTCAGCATGTAATGATCTGGTATGAACTTGGTTCTTTTCCCCTTCCACTTTATTCTGAATAGATTTAAAGCAATAAGCTAAATTCCTACCATTGTTACCTATATCTTTTAATTTTATTAATTGTTTACCAGCTTCTTCTCTAAATTTTTCACTTGTTCGTTCATATAAACTGTAATCAGTTTCACTAGAGAATTCATCTAGCTCTTGCAAAGATCTTAAACCGCATGGGACTTGACCTTTAGCTACATCATTCCATCCAACAGCTTTAATAGAATAATCTTCATCCGTTACAACAGCACCAACTTGACGAGAAATACAGCCTGAATTCATTTTTGCGGTGTATGCAATTTGCATAACACGTTCTAATGAAGTTGGCGTTGTAAGCCCTGGATGTTTCATTAAGCTTATATACCAAGCTAATTGTGCTTTGAGCACATTATGGTTGGTCGGTTCATTTCTGGGATTAAAAATATGAATATCAGAAATTTCAATACAATGCTTAACATTTGAAGTTATTAATTCATGATATTCATCTTTCGGCTCAGCTTTCTTTGAACCACAAGCGTCACACTTAGCTTCAGCTTCTTTAAGATCTTTTACCAACTCTCCCGATTCTTTCCTATCCATAAGTTCAATTTGATCAATTGTAAACTTAAATTTCTCTTGTAAATATTTTCGTCTATCGTCATTTGGTGCATTGATTGAAATAAGATAAAAGGCTGAGTACCTATCTTTAAAATACTTTGCTTCATAAGGGTTACGAATAGCATCAATAACAATATAAGTTTTTTCCCTAACTTTTTTATCAACCCATCGATAATATTTAATAATTTTATTAATCATTCCTGGTAAAACGTGAAGTCCTCCCAGATTAAAATCTGCAGTACCTGGATTTGGTATAACTCTACCAGTACGTCGTATTGAGTCTCCAGCCGCTTGATAGATCTCAACATAACTATTTCTAAGAGTCTTTTTAAATATATCTTTGATTTCCTCTGTAAATGTTTTTACAAGGATCAACCATTCTTCATATGAACTTTCATCTTTAATTAATTCAGAATCTTCTTTCAAAAAATAATCATTGGCTGGTAATGTTTTTATCTTTTCGTGCAATTCTAAAAAGCGCGAAGCCTCTAAAACTCCTTCAATTTGATTTTCTAGATCTTTACTTACAATACTTTTGATGAAATTAGCAAAAGTTTCAGCTTCTGTATTAAGCAATTGAGCACTAATTAATTCACTAACTTTAAGCAACCGAAAAGGTGTATGATTAGCGCTAGCATAATTACGAAGAATAGAATATCTTTTTTTATCTAATCCACTAAAGTAATTTTCTTTATTATAGTTAACTTCATAATCTTGAGGAAAACTAATTTCGTCTTTACTTGCTAATATTTTGGCTGTTGTAGAGCAACCAGAACCTGTTCTTCCCGTCAAACCAATAACAATAAAATTATCTCGCTCACTTAGTAAACTTGATATTAATGTATCATTACCCATCTTTTAAACTCCATTTTAAATATTTTTATGTAAAATTAATAAGATCATATCTTGCTGACAAAATAAATTTATTTGACCATCTAGTTAATTGATCATCTTCCATACATTTTACAGATGAAATACTAAATAATAAACTGATAAATAAAATATTATTACAACCAAAGTATAATATTTTATAAAATTACTTATATCCTTTAGAGTAACAATACTGTTTAAAAGCCATACCTTCACATAACTCTAACTTCAGTACATTCTCATAATGATTAAAACCTAATCGTATCCTTTCAAGATCTATAGTTGTTTTAGAACACTCTAATGCATCATTAAGAGACAATTTAGTTAAACTACCAATAATTGAGTTCTCAAACTCAGAAATTATTTCGTTTGATTTATTATTAAATCTTTCTATCAACTTAAGGTTAGTATAATGATTTTCAATTATATTAAATAATATAGAATCTATTCCATTTTTATTTTTCAAATAAAATTTTACATCAAAAGTAAAGCTGTTATATTTAATATCAACAAATAAGAATTGTTGAATTGGCAATATATGTAAATATAAATTTAAGAATTCAAAACCACCATGTTTTATCCACTTATCTGACTTAAAACTATTACATTGGGAGCAAACAGGAATTAAATTTTTAGGATGGACAACAAATTCAGGAAAACTCTCCTTTGGTATAATATGATCCAAAGTGTTTACATCATTAATAGTACAATATTGACAAGTATTAAGCTCACGATTATTAGGTAGAGAAATTATAGCATTCTTTAAATTTACAAAAGGCTTTGAACTATAATTATATAACTTTAATAAATCTTCTTTTTCATGTGGATCAATATTAGGTATAGCAGATAAATTATATAATTTATTCTCAATAAAAGCTGCATCATATATTTGATATGACCTTTCCAAAAAAGGAACTAATAATTTAATACGATCTTTATAATAAGGTACACTTTCATTCCTACCCTTTTTTTTAGACTTAATTACTAGTTCTAAGAAAGATATACTAGAATTTTTATATACATTTAAATTAATCATAACGATTAGCTACCATACTCTTTAATAAAACAGTAAGATTTAAGCTAAGAGGCACATCTTTTGATTGTAAAATTTCAATTATTTGATCGAAAGAGTACCCTTTATTTATTAGCAACTGTAACTCTTTCTTAAATTGAGAGGGTGTTTCTCGGGCTCCAAAAATATCTTCTGTTATTTTCGTTAGATTTTCTCCAAAAGTCTCTATAGCAGGATGTTTTGCACTTAAAACGTTATTTTCATTTCTAATAACATATACATTTTTAGATAAAATTCCTTGGACAATAATAGGTGAATGTGTAGCTATGATACAAAAGGATTGAAATTTTTTTACAAGAAGATGAATACTATTAATTAATTGTGAAATAGCATTCGGGTGAAGATGGGTCTCCGGCTCATCAAATATGATCAGAGAGTCATATCTGATATTTGCTAATATCTCAGTAAGAATATATATAAATATTGCTTGACCAGAGCTAAAAGTTTTTAGAGTTTTATTAAACTCAACTATATTGAGTCTACCTTCAAAAACTTCTTTATCCCACTCTATCCAACTTTCCACAAAGTCTTTGGAAAAAAAAGTTTCACATATTTCACACCAACTTTGAAATCTTTTACTACGTTGTACTTTCTGTATAGATGAGAAGAAGCGATTATTTAACTCACTTTCAGATAAAATAGATTCTTTTTGATTGCTTTTTTGACGAAGTCCACAGTAAACATAATTAATTTTAGAAGAGTTTTCAGGAATAATAAATTTATCAAACACACTGTATGATACAGCTATCACTTTACTAAAAATAGGAATTTTGGGTGAAAATAAATCTGTATTAGATTTTGCTATATCGACTGGAAGTTTAGATACTAATTGAGTTTTACCAACTCCATTTTTACCAATAAGAGTATATATTCTACTGGGAACAATAGAATTATCATCAAAGTTAAATGGCACTCTTAAGCCTTCACTATCTTCTATATAACTAGGTTTAAAAAATAATCAAAAGAATAAAGATTACTTAAATCATAGTTATCAATACGATATTTTGCTTGTCTTAATAACTGTTCTTGCTCATCATACCGTATAATACTATTTTTAAAATCTGTATTATCTTCAAATTCTTCAGAAATCTGAGGAAAAAAGGCAATATCATTTAGAGCTTTCAATACTGATAAATAATTTTGTTCAAATATATTTTTTAAATTTTGATAAAAACTAAAACTTTGTCCTAATGAACAATATTCACTATCCAGCATAAAAAAATTAGTAACTATTTCTTTTGTTGTACTTTTAGAGTTTTTTGAAATTATTTTTAACTTCCCAATTACCCAATGCTGATTATTAGAGTAGTAATAAAGTACAAATTCATTCTTTTTCCCATAATCATCCCATGTGGTTGGTGAGAGGATAAAAAAAGTATCATATTGACTGCTATGATTATTTACAATAAAAGGAATTTTATTATCAACAATATCTTTAAATTTATTATTTTTATCTAGAATGTCAATTTCAAAAATTGACAACCCCTCATTATTGATATTTTTTAGGCGGTATTCAATCGATGAATTATTTAATATCGGATTTAAAGTATGATAGAAAAACTTAATTTCATCTTCGCTATCATTAACAGTAGGAGAAATAACTAGATTAAGAAGTTTAAAGAAATTTTCGTCAGAACTGATAAAATTAAATCTATCAATCAAGATATACTCAAGTTCCCAATCAGAATTGTTTACATAGTGTTGATTTAAGTCACCCCTAGCATCACTGTATCTTGAATCAGTTGATGGTAAGCTTCTTAAATCTAAAATTAAATCGAAGAAACTTACCTCATCAATTTTCTGAAATAATTTTCCTTCTTGTTTAGCAAGAATTTTCAAAATTTCTAATTTTATATTTTTTGGCAGTTGTAAGTTTAACATCGCTTTTTAAAAGAAAAAATTTTTACTATTATTTCAATAAAGTATAGCAATATCAATATTTTCTTATAAATCTCAAATGATAAGTAGATGTCGAAGTAAAAATAAAAACTTATTTTTTGTTTGGTATATTTTTACCTTATAAGAACTATATGTTAATTTGATTGTGTGCAATTATAAAGCTAAACCATTGTTTTATTATAAACTATATGAAACTTGAGTAATAATATGGCCGAGTCTTTTCAATACCCACCAGAACTATTCAAACTACTTGTGGATACAATCCCTCTACTCTGCAAAAGTAAAAGAGATGTAATCTTATTTTTTCGGGGTGCCGGAGTAATACAGTCAGATCTTATACACGTTGAAACAGCTCTTAGAACAGATCAAGCATCAATTAATAAATTTGAAATTGCACGTGATGTTTTAACAAAAGTGAATATACGTGGTGACAATGGACTTGCTGTTCGTCGTGAAATTCTTAAACGTGTTGTTGAGTTTGAAAGCTTTGAAACATGTTGGGAAAATGATCAGTTCAAAGCTAAAGGATTAGTATCAAGTATACGCGAAGTTGTAAATAAAAAAGACTCATTTACTCGGATGAAACAGGAAAGAGATCTTGAGCATCAACAAAATCTTGCTAAACGAGAACTTGAACGCAATCAAATATTAAAAAAACAGAAAAGTCTTGAAGAAATAAGTCAAAGATTAAACACTTTATTTACTATGGATGATAAACCACATGAACGCGGTAAATTATTGGAAAGTATTTTAAATGATTTATTTCGTACATACGATATTCACATTCATGAGGATTTTAGACGTAGAGATCCTGAAACGGGAGTAGTAGTTGAGCAAATTGATGGTGTAATAGAACTTAATGGCCAATTACATCTGGTTGAAATGAAATGGCTTAAATCTCCAGTTGGAGTTCCAGAGTTTACCCAACATATAGGGAGACTTTTCTTTCGTGCAAATGCTCATGGAATTTTAATAGCAACTAATGGTTATACTGAGGCTGTAATTTCTCAATGTAGAGATGCTCTTAGCCAAAAAACCTTATTTCTTTGCTCTCTTCAAGAAATAGTAATGCTCTTATATCGTCAAGATGATCTAGTAGAATTTTTGAAAAAAAAGTCACGAGCAGCTATTCTCGATAAAAATCCTTTCTTAGAAATCTTATCTTAAAAGGATTAAAGTTTAAAAATAGAAATTAATACTTTTCATGATTACTCAAATCCAATTTATCTTCTTTCAACTTTCCTAACTTTATAAGACTTTCCGCAAAATATAGAGTTAAAGTTAACTAAATAACTTTAACTCTATTCCCCCAAAACCTCTCTAACACCACATCCCGTTCATCCACACGATTAGAGCTTAAAACCTGTAGCATCAAGCCATCAATTAAGTTTAAAACCATGTTGGCATCGGGTTTGAGTTTGTTGGTTTCCAGACAAAAGACCAAATCAAAAATTTCTTTCAGTAACCATTTTCGATATTCAACTGCCATGCGGTAAGCCCGTGGATAAAGCAGTTTTAATTCAAAAATAGCTTTAAACAAAAGATGGTAAAGGCTATTCACATCGACATGTAAGCAAACAATTTCTTTAAGTTTATCGGCTGCGGTTGGGTAGCGGTGTGAATAAACAATTGCCAGAACTTCTTCTTTGAGTCGACTTTTTTGAAAGATTAGGCACATTTCAACAAGCCGTTCTTTTGAGTGAAAGTAATTATAAAACGTCGCTTTTTGAATTTTGGATTTTTTGATAATCAAGTCTACGCCTGCATTATGAAATCCATGTGTGGTAAAGAGTTGGATGGCGGTTTGAACCACCTGTAATTTTTTGGAAGATATTTCTAAAGTTGGCATAATTTTACCGTTATAAATTCTTGTTGTTTCTAAATGAGATAAAAAGCCTGTGCCCTTTCTGGGAGAAAAAAAGGCACAGCAAAGCCGTAAGACGGTGCTTGGCACATCTCAAGTTTTATTGTTGATATGAGTTTTTAGCCGTAATGACTTAAGGTCTGAAAAGCGGTTAAGCCTTCAAACTGTTTAAAGATGAATTAAGTGGTATCGTTATAGCTTTTGGCGCTCAAGGCCAAGAAATGATGGATGTGCATAGCCAACTCCTGATTTTGGGAGTTCTGCCAAAGCATTCATTTGGAATTATGGTGGCAGAACGAAAGAGGGTTAGCAGACTGGCTTCGAGAACCCAGCACACCCGAAGGTGTCCCCCTTCCGTCCTACCGCTACAAAAAGGGAGACGAGTGGGTCTACATCAAAAAAACGTGTTTTTTCAATGTCCTCAAAGAACGGTCTGCTAAAACCGACTGGCAATGTGGCCAGCACGCAAAGCATAATCTGAGAATTTAGAGGTGTCAATGTAGCTTTTATGCCAAGTATTTAAATTTCTTATTGTTTTTCATTAGATTAACTTAATTATTATTTTAGATATTATATTTAATTGTATTTTTAAATTAAGTGAAGCAATCCATGCTTATTTATTTCTATCTTTTAACTTTTAAGATGAGACAACAAAACGGAAAGTGGGATTAGACAATCTCGGTCTGCCCCACTTGGTGATAAGCACGGTTAAAATAAACCAAACTTTGGTCATGTTGGCTTTGTTTAATCGCCACAATCGGACATATAAAAATCGTGTGTGTACCGACTTGTTGAATTTGCTCAATCTCACAATCAAAACTCACCAAAGCATCGTCTAACACAGGTGAACCCGTTTCTAACTCAATCCATGCGCCATGTTTAAAGCGCTCTTCTGGTGTGAGTTTAGATGAAAATGCTTTTGAAATATGTTCGTGGTGTGCACCTAAAACGTTCACCGTTAAAATTTTATTATCTAGGAAATGTGCATGTGAACTCGCAGATTGGTTCATACACACCAATAATGTCGGAGGTGTGTCAGTCACACTACAAACAGCAGAGGCAGTAAATCCAAAACGGCCAGACATGCCTGCCGTGGTCACAACACTAACCGCACTTGTGAGTAAAGACATTGCATTTCTAAAGTCTGTTGCTTGAACCATGACATTATTCCTAAATTGAACCGTACCTTGTCCTGTGTGTTTGCTATACCGCCCAACTCCATCAGGAAGGTACTATCGACATGCGATCTGATTAGAGCGACATGTAGTAAGTAAAATGAGGGTTACTTGTTTGATTATCAACTGCCATCAAAAAAGTAACCCTTTATACCACTTATTGGTAAATATTAAGCAGTAAGATCATAACCCGTCAGTTCTCGGCGAACGATTTCTGCACCTGCACTTAAAGCATTTAACTTGCCACGTGCCACTTCACGAGAAAGAGGCGCCATACCGCAGTTTGTGCAAGGGTAAAGCTTGTCAGAGTCTACAAACTGAAGCGCTTTACGAAGTGTATTGGCAACTTCTTCTGGTGTTTCGATCTGGTTAGATGCCACATCAATTGCACCGACCATCACTTTTTTACCACGAATGAGTTCGAGTAAATCGATAGGCACATGTGAGTTGTGACATTCTAACGAGATGATATCAATGTTAGATTTTTGCAGTTTCGGGAAAGCTTCTTCGTACTGGCGCCATTCTGAACCGAGTGTCTTTTTCCAGTCAGTGTTGGCTTTAATGCCGTAACCGTAGCAAATGTGCACCGCAGTTTCACATTTTAGACCTTCAATTGCACGCTCTAAAGTCGCGATACCCCAGTCATTTACTTCGTCAAAGAATACGTTAAATGCAGGTTCGTCAAACTGAATAATGTCTACACCAGCAGCTTCTAACTCACGCGCTTCTTGGTTCAAGATTTTTGCAAATTCCCAAGCCAGTTTTTCACGGCTCTTGTAGTGACCATCGTAAAGCGTATCAATCATAGTCATTGGGCCAGGTAATGCCCATTTAATTGGTTGATTGGTTTGCTGACGTAAAAACTTCGCATCTTCAACAAACACAGGCTTTTGACGAGACACCGCACCAACTACAGACGGTACGCTTGCATCGTAACGGTCACGAATACGAACTGTTTCGCGCTTCTCAAAATCTACGCCATTTAAGTGTTCAATAAACGTGGTCACAAAGTGTTGGCGGGTTTGTTCGCCATCGCTCACAATGTCGATGCCAGCAAGTTGTTGTTCGTGCAATGCCAAACGTAACGCGTCTTTTTTACCTTCAACTAAGCCTTCGTTTTCAAGTTTCCAAGGCGACCAAAGCTTTTCAGGTTCTGCAAGCCAAGACGGTTTTGGTAAGCTGCCAGCAGTTGAAGTTGGTAATAATTTTTTCATGATCAATGACCCGTATGTTGATTAATTAGGAGCGTAATTAGCAGACCACTGCTCAAGAATCGCTTGGTATGGTTTGATAAATTGCTCTTCAACAAACTTCCCCTGCTCAATAGCCAAACGGCTACGTTCTTCACGGTCATACACAATTCGAGTAAGTGAATAATCTTCGTGTTTCAAACTTGGTTGATAAGATTTTCCAGCCACTGAGTTTGCGTTGTAAATTTCAGGACGGTAAATCTTTTGGAATGTTTCCATCGTACTAATGGTACTGATCAACTCAAGGTTGGTGTAATCACTCAACAAATCGCCTGTAAAATAGAACGCTAACGGCGCAACGCTATTTGGCGGCATGAAATAGCGAACTTTTAAGCCCATTTTTTGGAAATATTCATCAGTGAGTGAATAGTCTTCTTGCTTGTATTCAACACCTAAAACTGGATGTTCGTTTTCAGTACGGTGGTACTCTTTCGTGGTCGAAACGCTTAAGCAAATCACAGGCGCCTTTTTAAAATTGGCTTTGTAAGTTTCAGAGTTAATAAAGCTCTTAAACAAGTTGCCGTGCAATTCACCAAACTTTTCTGGCGTGCTAAAAGTCGACTTGTTTTTGTTGTGATCTAACAACAGCACACTAAAGTCATAGTCACGTACATAAGACGAGAAGTTGTTGCCTACAATACCTTCGATGCGTTCATTGGTTTTCTTATCAACAATATTGGTTTTCAATATTTCGATGAGAGGAAGCCCGCTAGTACGATTTTCGGCATCAATATTCATTTCAACTGAAATGATTTCAAGTTCAACGCCATAGCGGTCGCCTTTAGGGTTGTCCCAATGAGCTAAGGCATTGAAACGATTGTCGATCATCTGCAATGTATTGCGCAAATTTTCTTCGCGGCTCATCCCTCTTGCCAAGTTAGCAAAGTTGGTTGTAATACGTGTATTGTCTGCTGGACGATAGTTCTCATCGAAACAAATACTCTTAATCGTAAATGTAAATTCTTTACTCATTGTGATCAGTACCCTAATTTCTGAGATAAAACCTAAATAAAAACTTTTTGCTCTTTTTAAACTTTCCAGACTTGTCAGTTTTGCGCCTTATGGTCTTATCAAAGTGAATTACTGGAGCGCTTCAGAGCATGAATAGATTTATACCGCAATCAAAACATGAATAAAAATGATTTAGTCTCATTCAAAACTGAGCAAAATTCATGTTTAAGGTTTAATAAATAAGTATGAAGTTAAATATTTTTCATCTTTGGGAATTTTAGACAGCAGAAATTCAATATACGGCGCTCACACTGCACCTTAATAATTTTAAATATTAACTATTACTTTCAAATACTTAATAAGAAAAATTTAAGTTAAAAAGAATCAACCTAAAGTAATGGGTGCTGACTCTCATTCATCTCTGCTTTTAGCCATTCTAAAAATATGGTTTTACGTGAATCTTCCTCAAAAGCGCTATGAGAAAGTAAAAAATAGGCTGAACCATCTTGCACAACAGGTGAAATTTTTTTCAGTAAGTTCCACTCTAGCTCTTTTTCAATCATATAAATTGAGATGACCGTCGCGCCGAGTCCCGCCAAACAACCTTCTAAACATAGATAAAAATGTTCGAGTTCAACTTTGGCATAGCCTTTTAAACTCTGCTTTAACTCAGCAATGCGACTCATGCTTTTGAAAAAATTTGGTCTAGAAGTCGAAATGAGTAAGTCGTTTGTTTCCGATGGCTTGATTGCTTGAACTAGAGCGATATATTCATCGGCAATCTTTTCGCTATAAATATGCTCTCCCCAATCAAAGTCATTTCTGCGAATCGCGATATCAATATTATCTTTTTCAAAATCGACCACGCCGCCTGCTGTGAGTAGCACAACCTCAAAATCATGACCGAGCTTTTTAAATTTTGATAACCGAGGAATGAGCCATTTCATGGAAAGAGTTGGTTCACACGACAAAACTAGTTGTTTATTGTGGGTTTTAGGCTGGCTGAGTTCTATTAAACATTCATCGAGTTGACCAAAAACTTGATGGCAACAACCCAATAAAATTTCACCCTGCTCGGTCATCACAAGTGTTTTATTTTTTCGATCAAACAAAGTCGTATTTAAAGCTTCTTCTAAATTATAAATCTGTTTACTGACCGCACTTTGCGTCACAAATAATTTCTTTGCAGCTAAAGTGACGCTGCCATACTTCGCCACAAAATAGAAAAATTTTAGTGAATTCAGCGATATTCTCTCAATCATTCCAAAAACTCATAGATATATAGTCGTTTTTATCGATTTTTATTTTTATATTTCTGTTCAAAATAAAAATCATCTTTATTAAACCCCATTTTAGATGATGAAAAACATATTGAATATCGATATCTATCTTCCGAAATGTAAAGCCCCAATCTTTCTCACGAAAAGAATAACTGCTTTAAGCAAAACAGTTTTCCTCTCAAATACATTCCAAAAAGTACAGATTAATTACCTCGTTTTCAATGAGGGTGCAAGATAATGGCAGAGTTTATTGCGGTTATTCTCATTACGATTTTGGCGGTGGTTAGCCCCGGTGCTGACTTCGCCATCGTTACAAAAAATAGTTATCTGTACGGCAGAAAAATAGGTGTGTTCACTTCACTCGGAATATCGCTTGGCGTGTTGATACATGTAACCTATACACTTGTAGCCGTTGCCTTTGTGATGACGTATACGCCTCAAATTTTGAATATTGTTAAGTATATTGGCGCGCTTTATTTGATTTATATTGGCTATAAAACTTTTACTCAAAAACCTGTTTTAGACACTGCTGCTTTAACTTCTATAGGTACTTTGCAAGCCATAAAATACGGCTTTTTTACCAATGCCCTGAACCCTAAAACCACGCTATTTGTGATTAGTACCTATACACAAATTGTGAGTTTAACCACGCCTAAAACCATACTTCTGGCTTATGGCTTTTTTATGTCTTTTGCTCATTTTGTATGGTTTTCACTGGTGGCTGTACTGTTTTCATCCATGCTACTGAGACAAAAAATGTTAGCCAAGCAAGTACAGATTAATAAGGTGATTGGTTCAATTTTATGTGTCTTAGGTGTGATTCTGCTTTTTACTAAGATTCAGTAAAGACATTTGTTTGCTAAAGCGATAATAAATACAGAGCATCGCTTTAGCTTATTTTGTTCAATAGATTAAGACATTACATGACTTAACCATGTAAGCACTAACCGTAGATATTCCCCACCTAAACATCCTCTTCAGCCGCCTAGGAGGTCTTACTTTTTAGATTTAAAAAACAATTGCAGACTGTATTGATAAAAAAAGCGTGTAGTAAGAATTACAAAAATTAATCTTGAGAGCTGAAAGGAAACAACGATGGGTACTGCGAGTCCGAGAGCTTTAGCCATCAGTGACATTTCTGCGATGCCTCCGGGTGAAAGCCCTAAAATCAAGATTTGTTTTTCTGTATGACTTAAATTGACCAGTAATAAAGCAACGCTTATTGATAGCACTAAAGCCAGTAAATTGAATATTAGTGTGATTCCAATAAACTTTTTATTTTTCCTTAAAAAGCTAAATGGAAATTTGCTACCTAGTGACCAACCAATACAGATTTGACCAAAGGCAGTAAACCATTCAGGCAATTTCATCTGAAGTATTCCACAAAATGATAATAACCCGATAATGGCGAGTGGCCCCAAAATCCAAGCATTCAAAAGATTAAAAAATTGAAAAACCTGACCAACAAACAGAGCCAGACAAAACAGTAAGACGACTTGAAAAAAGTTAAATTGATCTGACACTGGTATCTTTAAACCAGTCCATTCGACATGAAAATAAAGTTCCATAAAAATTGGAACCAGCACAACTAAAATCACAATTCTTAGGCTATGGGCAGCAACGACTTTATCGACTTGAGCTTGGTACCGCTCTGCAATATTCACCATTTCACTGGCACTGCCAATGGCCGAAGAAAACCATGCAGTTGCCCAATCCAAGGCATTAACTCGATATTGCAATCCAGCCAGCAACGTCCCCAACACAAGTGACCATGCCAAACCTATGAGGATAAAGCCCCAATATGCTGCCACTGCCTGTACTAAAGCTGGTGAAAAGTATAGGCCTAAAGCCATACCAATAATGACCTGCCCTATGCGTCGCCACTGGGGATCACAGGCAAGTGGATGACCAACACTACCGAACAATAAGGCCGTCAATAAAGGGCCAAGCAACCAAGGCAAGGGAATATGCAAATATTTGGCAATTAAAGCTCCGACCAGAGCAATTGCTAATCCTTT
The DNA here is from genome assembly GCF_034064985.1 of Acinetobacter pittii. Lineage (NCBI taxonomy): Bacteria > Pseudomonadati > Pseudomonadota > Gammaproteobacteria > Moraxellales > Moraxellaceae > Acinetobacter > Acinetobacter pittii. The sequence continues at coordinate 3,117,620 of NZ_CP139249.1, forward strand.
GAGATTTGAGCTTATTTTTTCCATAATTCAGAGCAATAATAGCCAACCAAGGGTGACTATTATTGCTGTCCTATTAAGCTTGCTGTTTTTTGATAAACAAGTACTTACGAACAATTGGCAAGATCAATAATAATCCTGACATGATCCAAAGTCCTATACTAATATTACTGCTCCATAAGACATCAAGTTCCCCTTGAGAAATTGAAAGTGCACGGCGCAGATTCGATTCCATTAATTCGCCAAGTACAAAACCAAGAATCAGTGGAGCTAAAGGAAAATCAAATTTTCTGAGAATATATCCACATACACCTAAGCCCATACATAACAGCAAGTCAAAGATATTGCTATGAATAGCATACACACCAACAAAACTCACGCTTGCGATGATCGGAATCAGAATGTAATTAGGAATACTCAGCATGCGGGCAAAGAAGCCTACTAATGGCAAGTTCAAGACCAACAGAATGATATTACCCACCATAAGCGATGCAATCAGTGACCACACCAATACAGGTTGCTGAACAAATAACTGTGGACCTGGTGCAATGTTGTACATAAGCAAGGCACCCATCATGACTGCAGTCGTCCCCGAACCCGGTACACCTAGTGTCAACATGGGTACAAATGAACCACAAGCCGCTGCATTATTCGCACTTTCTGGTGCAGCAAGCCCACGTAAGTCACCTTTACCAAACTTGCTACTATCCTTTGCCATCTTCCGTTCAGTGGTATAGGCCATGGCACTTGCAACGGTTGCACCTGCTCCAGGAAGAATGCCCAAGAAGAAACCAATCAGTGAACTGCGGATAATAGTTAATAACGAGAAAATGAACTCTTTAAGATTAAAAAGAGAACGCTTTCCTTGTTTTAAGGCAACTTGACCAATTGTCGTGCGTTCGAGCATTAATAGGATTTCGCTTACACTAAATAAGCCAATAACCAAAGTTGTGAATGCAATTCCGTCACTTAAACCCACACTGTTAAAGGTAAAGCGATAGACACCTGTAATTGCATCCATTCCCACAGTTGAAAGTGCTAGGCCCATGAGTGCCATAATTAAGGTTTTAAAAGGCTGCGTACTGACCAGACCAGTTAAACAAACAATTGCAAAGACCATCAGCGCAAAATATTCAGCAGGACCAAATGCGATTGCCCATTTCGCCAATATAGGTGCAAACAATACAATCCCAATAAAGGCGACCGTACTCCCAACAAAGGAACTGACCGATGACAAAGACAATGCAACTCCTGCCTTTCCTTGCTGTGCCAATGGATAACCATCTAGCGTGGTCATAATGGCTCCAGCATCTCCGGGTACGTTTAATAGAATCGCTGAAATACGTCCGCCATATTCACAGCCCAAATAAACTGCTGCCAATAAAATCAAGGCACTATCTACGGGTAAACCTAAGGCGTAAGCAAACGGCAATAAAATTGCCACCCCATTAATTGGACCTAAACCCGGTAATAAGCCAACAATCGTTCCAATAAATGCGCCAATCAAAGCAATTAAAAGATTCTGCGGTTGCAAGGCAACCTCAAACCCCATCATTAAAAAACTTAATACATCCATATCGGGTCATCCTTAACCAAGAAATCCAAGTGGTAATGGCACATCCAAGAAACGGTCAAACATATAGTAGGTACTGATGCTAAGTACTAAACCTGTCACCAAAACCGGTATGGTTTTGCCATGGAAAAGTTTGCCCACTGCAATGGTCATTAATAGGGTTGCAACAATAAAGCCGAGCCATTCAAAAACTAATGCATATAGCGTTAAAGCCACCGCGCACAACGCTAACTTAACGATTAAATGTTTTGTCCATCCCAACTCAACGGGTTCAAACATAATGGCTGGTCGAATAGTGAGATATGCTGCACTCGCTGTAATTAAGCCCATTAATAAAATAGGAAAAGCTTTAGGGCCCACTGGATCGTAGGAAATTGGGGCTTCAAAATTGCTCGCATAAATCAGCAAAAATAACCCGCAAACCGTAATAATGGCGGTAAGAATCCGTTCAGATTTCATCATCTATCCTCAGAAAAAACTGAGCTGAAAAATAGCTTCTCAACCCAGTCGATTTGTTATTGTGATAATTTATATTCTTGCGATAACTGCCGCATTTCCGCGGTCTGTTTATAAACATAAGCTTTGAGTTCTTCACCTGTCAGCTGAAATGGGAGTAGATCCTGATTTTCACGGACTGCATCAAATTTCTGGTTAGCCATCATTTTATCGAAGGCATTTTTCCACCAACCATAGGCTTCGTCACTCACCTTTGGTCCCATATAGAAACCACGGATGACTGGCCACTCAATGTCATAGCCTTGCTCTTTTGCAGTAGGTAATTTTGAGAACTTCCCGTCTAAACGCTTGTTAGCAAAAACCGCTAAGACCCGAATATCACCAGACTCTAGGTATGAACTGACTTCACTAATATTGCCTACCCCAACTTGAATATGCTGACCCAGTAATGAAGTCAGCACTTCCCCACCGCCTTCAAGTGCAACAAATCTTAAATCGGCAGGACTAATACCTGCTTTTTTTGCCAACATTGCTGTTTGCATCCAGTCTTGGCCCCCCACACTTCCAGCGCCACCAAAGCTCAGAGCTTTTGGGTTTTCTCGGAGTGCTTTCATCAAGTCATCAAGGTTTTTCAATGGTGAGTTTTTATGTACCGAAACCAGACCATAATCGACAGCGACCCCAGACAACCATTTCACATCTTTTTCAGTGAAGTGTCCGAATTTTCCTTGTGCTAAGTTCAAAAGTGAACCAGTGGAAAATGCAACCACGGCATTATTATTCGCAGGATCACTGTTTACGATCTTGTTATAGGCTACGGCACCTACCCCACCCGGCATATAGGTTACGCGTATTGGATCTTTGAGCTGGTCTGTTTGTTTAAAGCCAGATTGAATCAATTTACAGGTCATATCAAACCCGCCACCCGGCTTAGCTGGGGCTATACATTCCGGACGTTTTGGCTGACCCGCCTCTTTAGAAGCATTTCCTGAACCACACCCAGCCATTGTCACACTGACGCATGTTAATGCGAGTAAAGTTAAATTTTTCATGTTACATACATCCTAATAACGTTTTGCTCTATTCATATTTTGATTTTTACCAATCTCCATAATCGACCTCCTTGGCACGATCATGCTTATCGGTTTTTAGTTTTGGTCTTATGTTTTGAAATACGCTTTTCACAGGGAATTTCAGTAATGCAGCGTTACTATAAAAATTACGAATCAATCGACTGAAAGAAATAGCTAAGTAGAGAGAAGTTAGGACAATCACCAGATCTATAATGAGAATTAAAACCTTTGCAAAAATATCTAAAAATGCTTCGGTTAAATAATACTGATGAATAACAACAAGATAGTAAAAACGTAATCTATTGAGTTGTCTTTTGCATATCCATGCTATGGGTAACGTTAATATTTAAATAAATAAACCTGTTTACCCAATCTTCCCTTCTGATCAAATGAGCTAAATACTCATATATTTTTCCAATAGTTATTTAATCAGGTAGCTTCTTCATAATTTGAAAATCCACCATATTTTTTAATGCATCATGCATTTAATGTGCTCCTTTTTTCATTTGAAAAGATTAAAGCACAGATCAAGAAAACATCGTGATACCAATAAATTAAAGGGGGCATTAGTAAAATTAAATAGGTTAAAATTCTAAGAAAAGGGAAGTGAAAGACTGAAAATTTACAGGTAAATTTATCGTAATAATAAATAAAAGTTAGAGGATAAATTTTAATATTAAAGTTGAAAAAGATCGTTTTATTATTTTTAGAATATCAAAGTAAAGATCTTTTTTATGGATTGCTGTTAATATTAAAGCACATGATAGATTTCCCAATCCTTCATATCTGTACAAATTAAATCAAGGATGATGAGCGAACACATTTATTATGGAAATCAAACAAATAAAGTATTTTTTGACTGTGGTTGAAGCAGGTAGTATTGGTAAAGCTGCCCAAAAACTCGATGTGGGTGCTTCTGCAATTAGCCAGCAAATTAGTAAATTAGAACAAGAGCTAAGCATTCGCCTATTACAGCGTAATGCTTTTGGTGTTACCCCTACTCCCGCAGGTCTCGCCTTTTTAAAACATTCTCAACTTATTTTACGTCAAGTGAACTTCGCGGTAGATGCTGCTCATTCTGCACGACTGTCTGGACATGTCAGCCTTGGCTTTCCACCGACGATTACTGCTTTGATTGGTATCCCTTTAATGAAACTAATGTCTGAACGTTACCCAGATATTCGTTTAGAGATTGTGGAAACGCTATCGGGTAATCTAATTCAATCCATTAACTCGCGTCAGCTCGATATCGCGATTATTTTTACCAATGAAATTGATAAACAGTGGTCGATTCAACCCTTGGTACGCGAGCAAATGTATTTAATGGCACGCAAGGAAGTGCTTGAAAAATACGGTCTTGCCGACTGCATCAAAAGTGGCGTTATTCAGTCTCAACAAATTGGAGATCTTCCTTTAGTATTACCACGCCAGCGCCATAGTTTAAGAAAGTTGCTTGAGCACAAGATTGGTCAGCTTAACGTCGTCTATGAAATTGATGGCCTACACTTACTCATGGATAGTCTAATTCATCTCGACCTTGCCAGTGTCCGCCCAGGTAGCGCTTGTTTACAAGAGTACAAACATAAACTTCAATTACTCAAGTTAGTAGACCCTGAAGTTGAACGAATCAATTACTTGGTAAGCCTTGCCGAAGAAGAATTATCACCTGCCGCACTTGCCGCAAAGTCAGCCATTAAGGCCTGTGTGAAAGATTTGATTCAAAACCAGATTTGGCCATGTTCTGAAATTATTTTATAAAGAGTCATTAATTTTATTAAATACCTAATTAATTTTGCCCTCTCACTCCCTCCTGCTTTTTGAGATTACATTTTCGTCCGAATGATAAGTGGTTTTCCGCTTATCGAAATATAGATGTGTAGTTTGAACTGGAAACAAGGCATCACATTTTCTGCAAAGGACCTCACTAAATCTCATCTCTAACCCATTTGCTCTTTAGATTTATTGATTGAATCAATTTAGGTCCAGCCTCGAAAATCGTGAATGTTTCCATTTTGTCAGGCCAAGGAGGTCTCCAATGGATGTCGTGAATAACCGTAGGGCTACTTTTAAAAAAATATTAAATGTAACGAGTGGCAACTTTTTAGAGCAGTACGACTTTTTTCTTTTTGGTTTCTATGCCACTTATATCGCGGCAAAATTTTTCCACTCTGAAAATGAATATGTCTCTTTAATGATGACATTTACCGTATTTGCTGCGGGTTTTCTTATGCGTCCTCTCGGCGCTATTTTCTTGGGCGCTTATGTCGACAGAGTTGGTCGACGCAAGGGTCTTATTGTTACTTTAAGTCTTATGGCCATCGGAACCATCTTAATTACCTTTGTACCGGGTTATGAAACTATAGGTATTATTGCTCCGATTTTGGTGGTGATTGGACGTCTATTACAAGGCTTCTCGGCAGGCGTTGAATCTGGCGGTGTTTCTATTTATTTAGCAGAAATTGCAACGGATAAAAACCGCGGATTTATCACAAGCTGGCAATCTGGCAGCCAACAAGTTGCTGTTGTGTTTGCCGCATTACTTGGCTACTGGCTCAATACCATCTTAACTACTGCTCAAGTGGGTGAATGGGGCTGGCGTATTCCGTTCTTAATTGGTTGTTTGATTATTCCGTTAATCTTCTTGTTCCGTCGTACTTTAGAGGAAACTGAAGACTTTAAATCGCAAAAGACTCATCCTTCAACAAAAGAAATTTTCAGCACACTGGCGAACAACTGGCGCATCGTACTTGCAGGTATGATGATGAGTGCGATGACTACGACCACTTTCTACTTTATTACGGTTTACACCACGGTGTATGCAAAACGTACTTTAGAAATGTCAGTAACAGACAGTCTTTTAGCAACCGTGTTTGTTGGTTTGTCTAATTTCTTCTGGTTACCAATGGGTGGTTTGCTTTCAGACAAAATTGGTCGCCGTCCAGTACTAGTCGGCATTACCACACTTGCTCTCTTTACAAGTTATCCGGTTTTAAGTTGGTTAGTGAGCAACATTAGCTTCTCAAACCTTCTAATTACGCTTGCTTACTTCTCGTTCTTCTTTGGTATGTACAACGGAACCATGGTTGCAACCCTTGCCGAAGTGATGCCAAAACGTGTACGTACAGTTGGTTTCTCTTTAGCGTTCAGCCTTGCAGCCGCTATTTTTGGTGGTATGACACCAATGGCTTGTACCTTCCTTGTCGAAAACACAGGCAACCCAAGCACCCCTGCTTTCTGGCTCATGCTTGCTGCGGTTTGTAGCTTAATCTCAAGCTTGTATCTATGCCGCGGTTCTAAACAGAAAAATACTGATGCGATTGCTGAACCTGCAAAAATTAGCGCTTAAAACAACAACTATTTGACCTGAAATTTTAATGAACAGTACGGCAGATCTTACGTCTCCGTACTGTGTTCTCCTGTCATTAAAGCGAGATATTATGAAAAAGTCCCCTATCTTCATGACCATTTGCCTAGCTGGTGCTAGCTTAGGCTCAACTCTTGCTAACGCAGATACAATCGAAGTGATTAGCTCAGGTGGTTTTTATTCATCTATGGAAAAACTCATTCCATTATTTGAAAAACAAACTGGTCACACGGTTCACCTCTCGTCTGGTTCATCAATGGGTGCATCACTAACTGCAATTCCAAATCGACTCGATCGTGGTGAACGTTTTGACGTGGTGGTCTTAGCTGCTCCTGAACTCAACAAGCTCGCAGAAAAGGGTTATGTAGACCCAAATTCACAAAGTACTTTAGTGAATTCAAGCATTGGCATGGCTGTGCCTAAAGGTGCACCAAAGCCAGATATCAGCTCTGCAGAAAAATTTGAAAAAGTTTTATTAAATGCCAAGCACATAGGCTATTCAGCAAGTGCGAGTGGTACGCATCTTGAAAAAGATATTTTCCCAAGCTTCCCGCCTGTCGAGTACAAAGTGATTTCGAGTAAGGCAGAAAAAGTGGTAGGCGACCGCGTTGCAAAACGTATCGCTGAAGGCCAGTTTGATATTGGTTTCCAGCAAATTAGTGAAATCAAACCTTTTACAGGCACATATGGTCAAGTTGAATTAGTCGGCCCAATCCCTGTACCTTATCAAAAAGTGACGGTATTTGCGGCAGGCATTGGTAAAAACTCGGAACATGCAAAAGTCGCAAAAGAGTTAATCAAATTTGTGAAATCGCCACAAGCAACACAAATTATTGAAGAACAGGGTCTTGAGCAGGTTAAAGAATAAAAGCTCTAAAAGGCAACATCTTGAGGTGATGTTGCCTTTACTCTATTGCCAGTTTACTCAAAGCAATAGAGTAAAAACTATAGCGATAAACCAGTGTAGAATTAATCCATAAAGGTTAATGTAGTATTTGCCGTGGAACTCAAACAATTAAAGTATTTTATTGCAGTGATCGAGTCAGGAAGCTTGGGTAAAGCTGCAAAAAATCTCGATATTGGAACTTCTGCATTAAGCCAGCAAATCTCAAAATTAGAAAGCGAACTTTCTATTCGCCTTTTACAACGTACCGCTTTGGGTACGGTTCCCACCCCTGCGGGCTTAGCTTTTTTTCAACAAGTGCAACTGGCACTTAGACACCTAGACCATGCCGTAGACTCTGCGCATTCTTCACGTTTAAGTGGCCACGTCACCGTCGGTTTTTCGCCGAGTGTGGCAGCTGTTATAGGCACGCATTTTTTAAAACTCATGAGAAATCGTTATCCCGATATTAAAGTCCGTTTAATTGAAGGGTTATCGGGTGACCTCAAAGCCTTAGTGAATGCAAGGCAGCTCGATGTCGCGATCATCTTTAGTGACGATGTCGACCCACAGTGGGCCATACAGCCTTTAGTCAAAGAACAGATGTTTTTAATCTCACCTAAAGAAGTGTTGAGTCAGTACCACCTTGAAAGCTGTATCGACACTCAGACCATTAATCATTCACAGCTTAAAGAACTCCCTCTGATTTTACCAAGTCAACGACATGGGCTGCGCTTGTTGCTCGAACAGAAAATTCATCAACTTAAAGTGGCCTATGAAATTGATGGGCTGCATTTGTTAATGGAAAGCATTAGTCAACTCGAAATGGCAACCATTCAACCTGCGGGTGCATCGTTAAACTCAAGGCAAGACTTGTGTTTGCTACGCGTTGTAGAACCTGCCATTGAGCGTATTAACTATTTAATTAGTCTCTCTGAAGAAGAACTCTCGCCAGCCACTTTAGCCACGAAAGTAGTGATTCGCGCCTGTGTGGCCAACCTGATTAATGAAAAGCGCTGGCCCGGTGCGGAACTCATAAATACTTAAGCGATTAGTGTTTATTTTTACTAAACACCCATTCAAGCCCAGCCTCTCACTTCATATTCCCTTTTAAAGCTACATTAGCCCTAGCTGAGAAAGGGAGAAATCCATGCATGATGTAATTGTGATTGGTGGTGGGAATGCCGCACTGTGTGCCGCGCTCACGGCAAAAGAAAGTGGTGCTTCTGTGCTTGTGCTAGAAGCAGCACCTAAAGAATGGCGTGGTGGTAACTCACAACACACTCGTAACCTTCGCTGCATGCATGACGCTCCTCAAGACGTATTAGTTGATGCCTATCCCGAAGAAGAATATTGGCAAGACCTACTTAAAGTGACTGCGGGGAAAACCAATGAACATTTAGCCCGTCTAGTGATTCGTAGCACAGCCACCTGCCGCGACTGGATGCGTAAACATGGTGTGAATTTTCAGCCGCCACTATCGGGTGCTTTGCATGTTGCACGTACCAATGCCTTTTTTATGGGTGGTGGTAAAGCCCTCATTAATGCGTATTACCGTAGTGCCCAAGAACTTGGTATTGAGATTTTATACAACACAAAAATTAAAGATCTAAAGTTAAATCAAGGACATTTTGAAGCTGCAATTGCTGAAGATGGACGTGTATTTAAAGCAAAAAGCTGTGTCTTGGCCGCAGGTGGTTTTGAGTCAAATTTAGAATGGTTAAGAGAAGCATGGGGACAAAATGAAAACGGCGAATGGCCTGCCGATAATTTCATTATTCGCGGAACCCGCTTTAATCAAGGCAACTTACTCAAATTTATGATAGATCAAGGCGCCGATATTATTGGTGATCCATCACAATCGCATTGCGTCGCTGTAGATGCAAGAGCACCGTTATATGACGGCGGCATCTGCACCCGTATTGACTGCGTTTCACTGGGAATTGTGGTCAATAACAAAGCCGAACGTTTTTACGATGAAGGCGAAGACTTCTGGCCAAAACGTTATGCGATTTGGGGCCGCCTTGTTGCCAAACAACCGCAGCAAATTGCCTATTCGATTATTGATTCAAAAGCCATTGGCCGCTTTATGCCACCTGTGTTTGCAGGTGTAAAAGCAAATAGCATTCAAGAGTTAGCCGAAAAAATCGGGCTGGATGCCAAAACCTTATGCCATACCGTAAAAGAATTTAATCAAGCCTGTGTGCAAGGCACCTTTAACCATACCGTTTTAGATGACTGCACCACCGAAAATATTATTCCCAACAAAACCCACTGGGCCGTTCCTCTCGACCAGCCACCCTTCTATGCCTATGCACTTAAACCCGGCATTACCTTTACCTATTTAGGTTTAAAAGTCGAAGACGATGCTGCTGTGCGTTTTAACAATAAAGCCAGCCGCAACCTATTTGTCGCAGGTGAAATGATGGCAGGTAACGTACTTGGTCAGGGTTATACCGCAGGCGTTGGGATGTCGATTGGCACAACCTTTGGACGCATTGCCGGAAAAAATGCAGCCCACTACGCACTTTCACAAGGAGTTGAACATGAATGCTAGTACTAAAGCCCTAATTCCAGTTGTTCAGCTCTCTGACCATGAGCAGGAAGTTCAAAGAGCCCTACAGATTTGTAATGCTTGTCGTTACTGTGAATCGTTTTGTGCTGTATTTGCGGCTATGACCAAGCGTCTTGAGTTTAACCAAGCCGATATTCATTACCTCGCAAACCTGTGCCATAACTGTGGTGCTTGTTTACACGCTTGCCAATATGCCCCACCGCATGAGTTTGGTGTAAATATTCCGAAAGCGATGGCGCAAGTACGTTTGGAAACTTACCAAGAGTTTGCGACACCTCAACCACTAGGCAGACTTTATAAATCGGTGGGCATTCCTTTTGTCTCGGCGTTATCAGTTATTTTCTTTTTATGCATGTTAGCCGTGGTGTGGTGGAAAGGCACTGACTTATTTGCAGGTTACCAAGGTAATTTCTATGCGATTTTCCCGCATAACTTTTTAGCACTATTGTTTGGAGCGACCTTTACAGTTGCGATTGTTTTACTCGGTATTGGAATTAGCAAATTCTGGCGACAAACTTCTAAAGTCATTCATGGCAAAGTTGAGAAACCAGATCTGGTCCAAGCTACCCAAAATGTATTAACCCTTAAATATTTAGATGGTGGACATGGCAAAGGCTGTAATGAGCAAGATGACCGTTACACACAAATCCGCCGTGTGTTCCATCATCTAACTTTTTACGGCTTTATGCTCTGCTTCGCAGCTACGGGTGTAGCGACTTTATATCATTATTTTCTTGACCTACATGCACCTTATCCTTACCTAAGCTTGCCTGTGATTTTAGGCACTTTAGGTGGAATTGGCTTAGTTGTCGGGCCTGCTGGCTTACTCTATTTAAATCTTAAGCGTCATCCGTTGCATGGTGACCGTGAGCAAAAACCTGTAGATCGAGGCTTTATTTTCCTTCTACTTATCGTTAGTGCTTCAGGGCTAGCACTTATGGCATTTCGCAATACCCCTTACATGGCACTTTTACTGATTTTCCATTTAGCCACAGTCATGACTTTCTTTATTACCATGCCATTTGGAAAGTTCGCGCATGGTTTTTACCGCAGTGCTTCTTTACTCAAATTTGCTATCGAAGAACGTATTTCGAAGAAGTCATAATTTCATTCAAAAGTATTCACTATCTTGGCGTAGTGAATATTTTCATTATTTTTAAGCTCAAAACATTTCATACCGTCCCTACTTTTTACTATTTAAAATTCCTAAGCCATACATCGGCCACTTCGTACTCGCTTTAATATTATTAATGAGCATCGCCACTAAAACTAAAGACACTGCACCGACCAAAACAGGAAAAATTAAGAAATTCCACTCATAATGTATGCTGCTTGCGGTGAGCAAAATAACCAAAGGATTAGCTCCAGCAGGTGGATGAACGCATTTAAAAACCTGCATGAGCGCAATTGCACAGCCCACTGAAAAAGCAATTGTAAAAATTGAAACACCGACAAATTTTAGAAAAAACAAACCCACAAAAGCTGAGATAAGATGCCCAAATATAATATTTCTGGGCTGTGCCAAAGGTGACTGTGACACGGTATACAGCAATACACAGGTTGCACCAAACGGCGCCATGATAAAGATATTATGTGTGACCTTACTCAGCCACAGAAGTATAAAAATACTGACCGTCCCCCCAACAAGGCTTCTTAAAATATCAAATTTAGTGGGCGATGGAGCCAATTTTTCTTTGCCATAAAAGATCGAGAACATGGTTTTTTCCTCAAACAAAAATTTGCTTTTTAAAAAGCATATAGATAAAATTCCAAATAGTACAGATCTGTACTATTTTATTTTTTGGAAAATTTTTATGTCAAAATCTGCCTTAAAAATATTAGATACAGCCGAGAAGCTATTTAATGAAAATAGTTTTGTCGGGGTTGGCGTTGACCTGATTCGCGATGAATCTGGCTGTTCCAAAACCACCATGTACACGTACTATAAAAATAAAAATCAACTGGTTAAGTCTGTGCTCGTTGCACGTGATGAACGGTTTAAGCAAAGTCTTTTGGGCTATGTAGGAGATGCAACAGGGTTAGAGGCCATCAATAAAATTCTGGATTGGCACACCAACTGGTTTAGGCAAGATTTTTTTAAAGGCTGTTTATTTGTAAGAGCAGTTGCTGAATCTAATCAAGATGACCAAGATATTATTTTAATTTCTAAAGCCCATAAACAATGGATTAAAGTACTGATTGCACAGAACTGCAATGTACCAAATGGTGAAGCCTTATCTGAGCTGATCTATACGGTGATTGAAGGGCTCATTAGCCGCTTTTTGGTCGATGGTTTCGATGAAACACTTGCGATAAATATGAAAAATTCGATTAATCAATTATTTAATATTAACCAAAATTTATAATTGCAGCCCTAGAGCTGCAATTGAATATATGAGATTTTGATTAAGCAATTTTCCCATCAATAATGCCCTTATCTTTTAATGCAGCCAGTTCTTCTGCTGTTTTAAATCTCGATAAGATTTGAGCGGTATGTTCACCAAGTTCTGGCGGCGCATGATGATATTCAACTGGAGTATCAGACATTTTGATTGGTGAACCAATCGTTTGAAAGTTTTCATTTAAACGATGAGGAATATTGACCACCAAATTGCGATGGACGATTTGTGGTTCAGCCAAAGCATCTTCAATAGAGTTGATAACACCTACAGGTACTTTAAGTGCATGAATCATGTCGACCCATTCTTTAGCAGTTTTCTGTAAAAAGTGCTCGGACAATAAAGGAATCAGTTCATTTCGATATTTGACGCGGTCCTGATTACGCACAAACTTTTCATTTTCGAGTAGCTCTGGAGAACCAATCGCAATACACAAATCTTTAAACTGCTTGTCGTTACCGCAAGCAATAATAAATTCTTTATCTTTAGCCTTAAAAGTTTGATACGGCACAATACTTGGGTGTTGATTACCCATGCGCTGCGGGGCTTTCCCTGAAGCTAAATAATTCATTCCCTGATTTGCCAGTGCCGCGACCTGTACATCAAGGAGTGACATATCAATATACTGACCGCGTCCTGTGTGTGAGCGTGCAATCAAGGCAGCTTGAATGGCTATGGTGGAATACAATCCCGTTTGAATATCTACTACAGCCACACCAACCTTTTGCGCCCCACCACCTGCCACATCATCAGGCTCGCCAGTAATGCTCATTAAGCCAGACATACCCTGAATAATAAAATCATAACCGGGTTCTTCTGCACGTGGGCCATCTTGCCCAAAACCGGTAATCGAGCAATAAACAATATTTGGGTTCAACTCACTTAATGACGCGTAGTCCAAACCATATTTAGCCAAAGACCCTGTCTTATAATTTTCAATCACGACATCGGCAGTCTTGGCAATTTCATAAATTAAGGCCTGACCTTCGGGTGTGGTTATGTCTACCGCAACCGAATATTTATTGCGATTGGTACACTGGAAATAACCAGATTCACGGGTCATGTTTCCGTCTTGATCGGGCATCCATGGTGGGCCCCACATACGGGTGTCATCACCGACTCGAGGACGTTCAATTTTAATCACTTCTGCGCCAAGGTCTGCCAAGATTTGCCCACACCATGGCCCAGCAAGCACACGACTTAAATCTAAAACCCGAATTCCTTGTAATGCACCCATAACGATACCCTTATCTTTTTGGAAGGTACTCAGAGCACCTTCTTGTCATTGTTTATGATTGTCTTTGTGGATCGTACTGACGATCTTTAATAAATAGACCTGGCAATACACCCGCAACAAAATACGCAGCGCCCATCACAATAAAGGCCATAGTAAACGTACCGCCCGATGCCAAGAATCCAATGGTGGCTGGTGCAATAGCAGCCCCGACACGACCAATGTTATAAGCACCGCCAATGGCTGTTCCGCGCACATCGGTTGAAAAACTTTCAGCCATATAAGTCGCGTTTACACCATATGGAATGCCATATAAGAAACCAAAGGTGATCAATGAATACAAAATATTGTCAGGGGTATTGAAGAAAATAATGATTGGCAAGAACACAGCACTGGCTATTGTTCCAAACACAAAAACGGCACGGCGGTTAAATTTGTCAGCAAGATACCCTGCTAAAATTTTACCTAGAATCATTGCGGTATATGAACCCACCATATAACTGGTTAAGTTTTTAAAGTTCATATGCACTTCTGTTTCTAAATAACTTGGCATCCAGTTGTTAATGCCGTAATAACCGAACTGCAAGAAGAATGCTGTGGTCATCCACAACAAAAACATCTTGCGGTGCTTAAAGTTATTAAAAATTTGCTTATAAATACTGCCACTTTTCGGCTTTTCAGCCACCACCATTTCTTTAGGTTGTCTATTGCCTTGCAAGCTTTCAATTTTGGTGAGCTGCCAAGATTTTGGCTCTGGCACAAAGCGTTGCAGGAAAATATTAACGAAAGCAGGTACTACGGTCAGGAAGAATAAAACGCGCCAGCCATGATCTGGAATAATTGCGCCAGCTAATAACGTCGCAGCAATATAACCTACGGTTTGACCTGTCTGTAATGTACCCAAGACCGTTGTACGGTAAGTAGTCGGTACATATTCAGCCATTAAGGTATTACAAGCCATATAGAGTGCTCCAATACCCAAAGCACCAATAAAACGTAAGGCCATAAATTGTTCGAAGCTTTGCGTAAAGCCCAATAAACAGGTCGCTACCGAAAAGAAAGTCACCGAGTTGGCAATGGTTCGTACACGACCAAACTTGTCACATGCCCAGCCACCCAAAATACCACCAATACCCATACCTGCCAAAGAAGCACTGCCTAAGGCACCCGCTTGAAAGGTACTTAAACCAAACTCTGCCTTTAAACTGGTCAAGCTATAAGACAACAGCATAATATCTATGCCATCGACCACCATCGCAAAATAGGCAAATAACAACGCCCATTTCCATGTTTGAGGTCCAATCTTTTCATATGTTCCAAGGTTACTTGGAAATGTAGTTTTTAACTCTTTCGATATTACTTGAACGTCATTGTTCATCTTTAGTTCCTCATTTTCCCAAATGAGTCATCGGTAGCCTACTTATGTTTTCTGTATGACTTAATCTTCTATATTTTCATCATCTTACGTTTAGCTTTAAGTACACAGAGGCACATCTTTACATGAGTATCCTTACGATGAATCTTGTCATTATCCATAAATTTTTGCGTAAAAATCCCTAAAGGTGCTCCCGAAAGAACACCTCTATCTTTTAAAAAATAATGAGTTAGTTACTAAATGCTGCGATACCTGTTTGTGCACGACCTAAAATTAAGGCATGAACGTCATGTGTACCCTCGTAGGTATTCACAACTTCAAGATTGACCAAATGGCGTGCCACACCAAACTCGTCACTAATACCGTTTCCACCCATCATGTCACGCGCCATACGGGCAATATCAAGCGCCTTCCCACAGTTATTGCGCTTGATTAAAGATGTGCCTTCAACTGAAGCAATGCCTTCATCTTTCATACGACCAAAACGTAAAGCTACCTGTAAACCCAAAGCAATTTCAGTTTGCATATCTGCCAGTTTCTTTTGAATCAACTGATTTGCAGCCAACGGGCGACCAAATTGTTTACGGTCCATGGTGTATTGATGTGCGGTATGCCAACAGAACTCGGCAGCACCCATCGCACCCCATGCAATGCCATAACGGGCGCTATTTAGACAGGTAAATGGACCTTTTAAACCTCGAACTTCAGGGAACGCATTCTCCTCAGGTACAAAAACGTTGTCCATCACGATTTCACCCGTAATCGATGCACGTAAACCAACCTTGCCATGAATGGCTGGTGCAGATAGACCTTCCCAGCCCTTTTCTAAAATGAAGCCACGAATATCACCCACGTTACCTTCAGCAGAAACTTCTTTTGCCCAGACGACAAATACATCGGCAATTGGACTATTGGTAATCCACATTTTTGCGCCACTTAAACGGTAACCACCGTCAACTTTTTTAGCACGTGTAATCATACTGCCCGGGTCTGAGCCATGGTCAGGTTCTGTCAAACCAAAACAGCCAATGTATTCACCAGTAGCAAGTTTAGGTAAGTACTTCTGCTTTTGCTCTTCGGTACCAAATTCATAAATCGGAACCATCACCAATGAGCTTTGCACGCTCGCCATAGAGCGATAACCCGAATCGACATATTCAATTTCACGCGCAACCAAACCATAACTCACATAGTTCAAACCTGCGCCGCCATATTGCTCAGGAATGGTTGGACCAAGTAAACCAAGCTCTCCCATTTCACGAAAAATAGATGGATCTGTTGTTTCATGACGGAATTGTTCAAGTACACGGGGTTGCAAGCGTTCTTGGCAATAGGCATGAGCTGCATCACGAATCATGCGCTCATCTTCGGTAAGCTGTTGCTCAATTAAAAATGGGTCTTGCCAGTTAAATTGAACTTTTGCTTTTTTTGTTGTCACCATGTGATTCATCGCATCCTCTGCTTGATTTGATCTTCTTTATTTAACTCGATGTTATGCGTGAAAAATGCAGTAATCAAACGATAAATGTTCATGCAGATATGCGCTTTACGCATATTTAAAATAAGAGGCATTAAATTTATATATTTAATTCGTTGTATTTCATTAAAAATGACTTATTTTTATACTAAACTCAGATATCTGCATTTAGGTCATATGCTGTTTTGAAATATGATGACAAATAAAAGGATTTATTTATGCGAAGAAGTATCCCGTCCATTCAGGGTCTAATTTGCTTTGAAAGTGCAGCAAAACATCTAAGCTATACCTATGCTGCGCAAGAGCTATGCATTACTCAAAGTGCAGTTTCGCGCCAAATTCAGCAGTTAGAAGATTTCTTGGGCGTTGAACTCTTTATACGTACTCGGCATGGCGTCGAACTCACCATTGCTGGTCATCAGTATTTTAAAAGCATTAAACCCTACTTGTTAGGGCTAGAGAAATGTACGGCCGATGTGATTTCTCATAAGGGTTTAGGTGGCACACTAAAATTAGGTGTGGTTCCTACCTTTGCAACGCGATGGTTATTACCCAAGCTCCATCTTTTAAATCAAAAACACCCTGAAATTACGGTTCACTTAGAAACCAGCACCAAGCCCTTTTTATTTAATGACAATATTTTTGACGCTGCGATTTTTGCAGGTACGCAGCAGCAAATTGACCATTGGCCCGGTATACAAGCGCATTATTTAATGGATGAAGAAATTGTACCTGTATGCTCGCCAAGGCTAATCGAAAAGTATTTTCCAGATGCGGTCATGATTAATGAAAATACCTATGATTTAAGTTGCGAGTATTTGCTAAAAATCCCCCTACTTCAACAAACCACTCGACCTAGCATTTGGCAAGAATGGTTTCTCACTCATCATATACAGCACCCAAAGCCTTTTGATGGACAGCGCCATGAGTTATTTTCGATGCTTGCCGTTGCTGCCAGTCATGACATGGGAATGGCTTTAATTCCACAAATGTTGATTGAGTCTGAACTACAAAAAAAAGAACTGGTGATTGTTTCTAATAAAAAATTAAAAGGCAGCCGGAAGTACTATCTCATTCATTCGAGCCAAGACATCTCACCGACTATTCAAAAATTTGTTGAGTGGATTTACCAAGAACTAGAACAACTAAAGAGCAATACAAATTAGCTCAATAGCCTTTATTTATAACCAATATCGCGAACTATACCCATAAAAAAAAGATTGTGATTGATAAGATCACAACCTTTTTAATTGAGCATAAATGACTTTGAATTAATGACTCATCAATTGAATATCTGAACCGCTACGTTTAGGGTCAATCAAGATTTTGGCGTGCTGTTCAGGATCACGTAATGCTTCAAATGCACTGGTAACACCTTCTAGGCCAACAACACCAGTAATGAGCGGTGAGCAATTCACTTTACCTTCTGCAATCATGTGTAGCGCATCTCGGAACTCAAGCGGTGTATAACCCAATACGAACTGAATTTCTAACTCTTTATTAATTGCAAGTGCGGGTTCGATTTTGTCGCTTTGCATGCATACACCCACTCCAACAATTCGAGAAAACAAAGGTGCACCTTCAATAATTTGCTGTAAAACACCTGGTACGCCCACACACTCAAAAATAACAGGACGTTTTGGCAGAGCACCTAACTTATCAATCATGCGCCATCCATGCCACCAAGGTAAGCGTGTCGCTTGCAACTTATCAAACAATCCCATGCCCATGTTAATTGCATCAGAAACATTACCAAGCAAACCAAATTCTTTCCAGTTAGCAAATGGCGATGTCTCTTTAGGATCTACCACAATATCTGCACCACATTGCTCGGCAAGCTTACGACGGTTTGGTGAAAAGTCACTGGCAACTACGGTTTTAACCCCAGCTGCTTTAAGCATTAATATGACACCTAGCCCAACGGGACCACAGCCAATCACAATCGCAGGTTCACCAGTTTTCACACGGCTACGGCGAACAGCATGCAATGCAACTGCCATCGGTTCAGTCATGGCAGCACTATCGGCATCTAGACCGTTGGGTACTTCAAACATCAAGCTCGATTGAGCCAATACTTGCTCGGCATAGCCACCCGAAGCATTTGGAGAAAGCCCTGTAGATAAATAACCATGCTGATCTACATTTAAAAGAGGCATTGCACAGACAAGTGTATCGGCTTTAAATTTATGACGTGTTTTTGGGCCGTAGTCTAAAACCTTACCGCAAAACTCATGTCCCAATACAAACGGGTCTGTGGACTTCGCTAAACCATTAAACCCGACACGTGCAGCCAAATCATGCATGTGGTCGCAGTGGTGCTGCATATGTAAATCTGAACCACAGATCCCACATCGCACCACTTCCAATAAAACCTGCCCTTTTGCAGGCGTTAATTTCGGTTGGTCCACCACTTGTAATTTTGCTTGATGACATAGTACCGACTTCATTTGAGCGCTTCCTATTTCTTCTTTTTCATTTACTTGCCAGAAATAGATTTCTACAGATAAATTAATCGCTTTATCAGTTTGAACTTTAGCAAGCCTTTATTCATCTTTACAAGTAAAAGGCAAAATACCAATGACCATTCTTCAGCCAATCCACTCTTGAAGAGTCAACAAAAAACAGGCTCAGCGAAATTAAAAACAATAAAAATCTTGGTGCTCGTATCTTACACAGACTGTGTTGTCTTCTTAGGCCAGAACAATGTCATCAAAATTAAAACTTATACAAATATAGTAAGTTCAAAAAACTCAACTCAACGCTTTTCACAAAAACATAGCAAATCCAAACTTTTATCAGCAGTCTTAAACAGGCATGATGAACTGATACGAACAGATAAGAAGAAGTCTATGATTACAAAAACGCTCCCGCTTACAGATATACACCGTCATCTTGATGGCAACATCCGCATTCAAACCATTTTAGAGTTGGGGCAAAAATACAATTTGGATTTACCTGCCTATGACATTGAATCTTTACGGCCACACGTACAAGTAATGGATAACCAACCTGACTTATTAAGTTTTTTATCTAAGCTAGATTGGGGCGTAAAAGTATTAGCCAGTTTAGATGCCTGTAAGCGTATTGCATTTGAAAACATGCAAGATGCAGCACAACAAGGGCTAGACTATGTAGAGCTACGTTTTTCACCGGGTTATATGGGAATGACACATCAACTCCCCCTCGAAGGTGTGGTTGAAGCTGTGATTGCTGGTGTAAAAGAAGGCAGTCAAGCTTACGGGGTAAAAGCGAATTTAATCGGCATTATGAGTCGTACTTTTGGTCAAGAAGCCTGCGAAAAAGAATTAAATGCCCTACTTGCCCATAAAAATGATATTAAAGCGTTGGATCTCGCTGGAGATGAGCTTGGTTATCCGGGCAATTTATTTGTTGAGCACTTTAAAAAAGCGCGTGATGCAGGTTGGCACATTACGGTACATGCAGGTGAAGCTGCCGGCCCAGAAAGTATTTGGCAAGCTATTGAAGAATTAGGTGCCGAACGAATTGGACATGGTGTTAAAGCAGTTCAAGATTTAAAACTTTTAGATTATTTAGCGAAACATGAGATTGGTATTGAATCTTGCCTTACCTCAAATATTCAAACCAACACAGTACCTTCTTTACCAGAGCATCCATTAAAGACTTTTTTAGAACATGGTGTGCTTGCCACTATTAATACAGATGACCCAGCAGTTGAAGGCATTGAAATACAGCATGAATATTTAACTGCTGCCCCATTAGCAGGTCTAAGTCCTGAGCAGATTTATACAGCTCAAGAAAATGGACTAAAAGTCGCATTTTTATCACATCAAGAAAAGGATGAGTTAAGGCAAAAATATCAATAACAGAGAACAGAGAACAGAGAACAGAGAACAGAGAACAGAGAACAGAGAACAGAGAACAGAGAACAGAGAACAGAGAACAGAGAACAGAGAACAGAGAACAGAGCTTATATAAAGAAGTTCAAAGATTGGAGTGTTTATGAATTAAAATTTAAATATATAAAAACAAAAAAATTCCTTCTACCTGTAAGACTAGAAGAAATTCTTTTCAATATTTGGGATATTTTCAAAGCTTGAACGCTTTTAAATATGGTCGGAGCAGTAGGATTCGAACCTACGACCCCCTGGTCCCAAACCAGGTGCACTACCAGGCTGTGCTATGCTCCGAAATTGGGGTGAATGACGGGATTCGAACCCGCGACAACTGGAATCACAATCCAGGGCTCTACCAACTGAGCTACATCCACCATCAAATAAGTTCTATGTACCAAGCTACCGAATGGCGCGCCTGACAGGATTCGAACCTGTGACCATCCGCTTAGAAGGCGGATGCTCTATCCAACTGAGCTACAGGCGCTTAACCGATGATGCTTATCATGCGATACTTCGCCGATCTTAAAATATTATTTTAAGTGGTCGGAGCAGTAGGATTCGAACCTACGACCCCCTGGTCCCAAACCAGGTGCACTACCAGGCTGTGCTATGCTCCGATCTATCTCAGCTTTTGCTGTATCGCACATCGTGCGGTACGGTGTGCATTCTAGGCGCGACGCCCTCAGACGTCAACACCTATTCTCAAAAAAAGTTAAAAATCCTTATCAAATGTATATTTAACAAGCATTTTGAGGTTTTTTAACGTTTTAACGATGCACTAAAGGCTAACATTCGATCTAAAGGCATTTTGGCACGTTCAGCAAGCGCTGGATCAACGTGTATTTCCTGACCACCTTTTTGTAAAACTTCTAAAATTCCGTCGAGTTCATTCATTGCCATCCACGGACAGTGAGCACATGAACGACAAGTTGCTCCCTCACCCGCTGTTGGTGCTTCAACTAAAATCTTATTTGGTACCGCTTGCTGCATTTTGTAGAAAATACCACGGTCAGTTGCCACAATGAGTCTTTCATTTGGCAGAGTCTGCGCAGCTTTAATGAGTTGAGAAGTACTACCTACCGCATCGGCAATTTCTACAACCGACTCAGGCGACTCCGGATGTACCAATACAGCAGCGTCTGGGTATAGTGCCTTCATGTTAGCAATACCACGTGCACGGAATTCTTCATGCACAATACATGCGCCATCCCAAAGCAACATATCTGCACCAGTTTTCTTTTGAATATAGCGACCTAAGTGCTGATCTGGTGCCCAAATAATTTTTTCGCCTAAGCTGTCTAAATGCTCAACAATTTCGACCGCACAGCTTGAAGTCACGACCCAATCTGCACGTGCTTTAACAGCCGCCGATGTATTGGCATAAACAACTACAGTATGGTCAGGGTGCTGATCACAAAATGCCGTAAACTCATCAACAGGACAGCCCAAGTCAAGTGAGCAGGTTGCTTCGAGTGTCGGCATTAAAATTGTTTTTTCAGGAGACAGAATTTTTGCTGTTTCTCCCATAAATTTTACACCCGCAA